>JAPLCQ010000011.1 GCA_026392115.1 Armatimonadota bacterium
CAGGAACCGGGCGATCACTTCGCGCAGGCCCGCGTCCTGCCCGTTCAGCGGCGTGTCGTCGCCGTTGTCGGGGCTGGTCGGCGTGCTGTCGTTGCGCCACTCGAAGGGCCCCCACTTCTCTCGGAAGGCGTCCAGCTGGCCCACCATGAAGTCCACCACTTCGGGCTTCGACATGTCCAGCGTGGAGCCGCCCAGCACCCAGTCGGGATGCTCCCGGGCGACCTTCGACTCCGGGTCGACCGTGTACAGGAAGGCGTAGATCAGCTGGCCCATGTCGTGCTTGGCGAGGTACTTGATGGTGGTCGCGAAGTCGGGCCCGTTCCAGTCGCCCGCGCGATCCCACCAACCCCAGTCGCGGTGGTAGACGTCGGCGCCCACGGAGCGCATCAGATCGGCCACGCGGAAGACCTTGCGGAAGGCGCTGTCCCAGTCCGGCTTGCCACCGGTCCATCCGACGCCCGGCTGGCCCCATCCCGTCCCGCGCATCCAGTATCCCAGCATGCGGATGGCGGGGAACCAGGGCTCACGGGTGAAGTCCCACATATACTCGTATTGCCAGTTGAGGCAGGCGTTTCCGGCGCTGTCCAGGTCGTCGCGGTAGAGGCCCGTGAAGGCTTTGGGCGTCGCCATGGCCTGGCCCGGCGCCAGCGTCTGCGTGTGGCCCGCCAGGCGGAGTTCCAGGTTCATGGAGCCGTCGGCCTGCCGCTCGTAGGAGGATGCCCAGTGGCCGATGGTGTCCCAGCCCACGAAGATCCCGGACTGCGCGGCCCGGTCGTAGATCGCCGCCCAGGGCGCGTAGGTGCTGGAACCCATGCGGAAGCCCGGCGCTCCCACGCCGCCGGGGTTGCCGGTGTTGCAGACGGACCCGGTGAGGCGGATGCGGCCCGCCTTCGGCGCGGTCCAGACCCTAGCCGCGTCCTGCCCCACGTCGGGGTGCTGGTCGCCGGCGCCGACGAAGGGCGTGCCCGTGGCGTTGTCCTTGGCCTTGCGCCACTGCCGCGGCGTCTCGTAGTAGACCAGATCCACCATGCGGCCGGCCTCCATGTACTGGTAGCGCCAGCCGCCCTTGCCCTGTTCGCCGCTGAACTCCTTGGAGGCGACATGCGTCTCGCCATCCGCGTAGGCGATGGTCGGGTCGAAGGCGGTGGTGTCCCAGCCCAGGCCGCCGTTCATGTTCACCAGGAAGAGCACCCTGTCGCCGGCCTGCACATCAACGCCGATATCGAACGGTGTCCGCACATTGGCGTTGGCCACATACTCCCAGCCCGCGGCGGGCCAGACCTGGCGGTCATTGACGAGGATGCGGACGTTCACGCCGTCGCCGGCGTAGAGCGGCTTGGTGGGGTCCACGGTGAAGGCGTCGTAGGAGTCGAACGTGCGTGGCTTGCCCGTCGTCGGCTTCTCGGTCTTCAGCACCCAGGAGCCGGGCTGGTTCTCGCCACCGGTCATCCAGTGGAAGTCGATCTCGTCGGCGCCGCCGCCCGTGCGCACCGAGGCCGTCAGGAAGGAGGGATCGATCACCTTCACCGACGCCGCGCCGGCGTTGCGGAAGGCGACCCACTCGCGGACGATGCTGGAACCGGGGTAGATGACCCAGCTCTTGGTCGCCTCGAGGCCATCCCGCCGCAGCGTGACATCGAGTTGGAGCTCCCCTTGCGACAGCTTGGTCTGCTTGGAACCCGCCAGCTCCCAGCGCCCGTCGGCGGAGCTGATGCGCCGCTTGCCCGCCGGGTCGCCCAGCGTGAAGACGGGCCGCTCGCCGCCCATCTCGTCCAGACGGCTGGAGCCGGGCTTGCCGCGCAGCGAGGCCGTGACCAGCCCGCCGTCGCGGAAGGCGATCACGCGCTCCATCTGCGAGGTGCTCAACGTCCAGCGTGACTTCTCCGCCCGTATGGCGGCGTTCCGACTGCGCATGGTCTGACCTCCTGCCGACGCCCCTGCGACGATCAAGGCGGCAGCGCACACTGCCCAAGCTCGACACCCCATGTGGCTCCGCTCCTCCCGGCCCTGTTGGGCGCGCACTACGGTTCGGCACGGCAGGGCGGCTCTCCTGCGCCCGGCAGGCCGATCGGCGAGGATCGCAATCCGCGCAGGAGTTCAGCGACGCCGCGGCCAAACTACGGGCATGATCCCACTCCACCTCATCGCCCTGGCGCTGGCGGCTCCGGCCCCCGCCGCCCTGCCCGTTGCCGACTTCGAGGCCGGCCTCTGCGGCTGGCGCACCAACGACGCCGGATATGTCTCCAAGGCTTCGCCCGCGCCGACGCTGGTCGGCATCCGCACCGTGCCGGCCGGCTCCGGACGCTCGCTGGAGGTCCGTTTCAAGGCGGGCCAGGGCTGGGCCAATGCCTACCTCGAGGCGGGCGACCTGGGCTTCGGCTGGGCGCAGCGCAGAGCGGGTGGCCTCCGCTTCCGGCTTCGCGGGAACGGGCTGACGGCGCGTGTGCAGGTCGGAGTGCAGGCGTGGGCGGGCAGCTTCACGGATCCGGCCTTCTTCGCGGCGCCCCTGCCGTCGGCGACCGACCGGTGGCAGGTCGTCACCGTGTCGTTTGACGACCTGCAGCGGACCAACGCCGCACGGAAGCTGCGGCTCCCGGAGCTTATCAGCGTGCAGTTCCACGTTTCGGGCGACCTGCCGGAGGTGACCTTCGAAGTGGACGACATCGAGGTGGTGACCGGCGTCGGCGGCTCGCCGGGCCTCTGGGAGAACCCCTGGGAGACCGGTGCGCCCAGGCCGCCTGCCTTCGGCCTTCCGCGCATCGGCAACTGGAACTACCCCGGACGCGACGCCCACGCCATGGCCGAGTGCAAGCGGCTGGGCATCGGCTTTAGCTCCAACGACGACCGCGCCGTGGTGCAGCAGAGCGTCTTCGCGCAGGGCATCGTCACCAACTTCTCCGTGGGCCGGCCCACGCCCGCGGAGCTCCTGGACGGCCTCAACCTCGCTCCCGGGGACATGGACCAGGACGCGGCGGGCGGCCGCACCGGGGAGGGGATCGAGAGCTCTGTCTTTCACCCCGGGGTCATCGACCGCTTCTGCCGCTTCGTCTCGGACCGCGTCCGGGCGCGGGCGTCGATGCCCTGGGTGGGCGCGTGCACTCTCTTTTCGCCGATCAGCATGTACGGCGAGGTCCACTACGCGCCCTCGGCGGCCGGGCGCTTCGCCGTCTTCAGCCGGCCCGCGCAGGAGAACTACCGCAACTGGCTGAAGCGCGCCTACGGAAGCGATCCGGCGCGCCTCGCCAAGGCGTGGGGCCGACCCGTGGCCTCGTGGGAGGCAGTGAAACCGCCGGAGGGACCGACCGCCCCTGCCGGGTCAATCGACAGCCGCACCGAGTGGTCCGACTTCATGCACTGGTACAGCGGCTGGCTGGACGAGGTGACGTGGCGCTCGCTGCAGGCGGCCCGCAAGGAGACCGACAAGCCGCTGGCCGCCATGATCGGCGGGCCCAAGATCGGCCTGTCGCAGGGCATCGCCCAGGGCAACATCGGCCCCGTGGTGCGGATGCTCGGCCGCGTGAAGCCCTCCTTCTTCAACGATACCGACTCGCAGACCCTCTTCTCGGGCCGCTACACCCGGGCGGCCTGCTCCCAGTACGGTGTGAAGCTGATGCTGGAGCACGTGGGCCCGCCCTTCCTGGAGCCCTACCATCAGATCGACATGGTCACCAACGTGCTGGCTTGCGGCGCCGACCTGGCCCACTTCGCGCACTGGGGCGAGCTGTTCGACGACAAGCACTGGTTTGCCCGCATGTGGCGGGGCCTCATGCCCGAGATCGCCTCGCGCCGCACCAGCCATGTACGGTCGGATGCGGCCATGTTCCACTCGTTCGTCACCTCCTGGTACCGGCCCGAGCGGGGTAACGGCGACTGCGTGGCGCTCTACGACAGCACCAACACCCTCTGGCACGCCGAGAAGGGCTACCCCTCCTGGGGACGCGCGCTGGGCTCTCCCGACGTGGTCGACGACACCATGGTGGAGGACGGCGCGCTTGCCGGTCGCAGGCTGCTGGTGATCCCCAACACGGGCGTGACGGTCACCACGCGCAAGGCTGCCGACGCCATCGCCCG
This sequence comes from Armatimonadota bacterium, assembly GCA_026392115.1. GTDB lineage: Bacteria > Armatimonadota > Chthonomonadetes > Chthonomonadales > CAJBBX01 > CAJBBX01. The sequence goes on from JAPLCQ010000011.1 coordinate 4,072, forward strand.
CTGGGTGCGGAGCGGCGGGACGTTGGTGGGATACGGCCCGGGCTGCCTCGCGCAGGTGGTGGAGGCTGATCGCTCCCTGCGCGCTAACGCGGGGATGCTGGGCCTGATCCCGGCCTCCAAGTTGGGTTCCGCGTGGCGCGCGGGCCGGTCAGCCGCCGAGGCCCGGGTGGGCAAGGGGCGGGTCCTGCTCTATCCCTACCCGGCCGACCCCGAGCGGCCCGGCGCCGGGGGCCTCACCTGCGCCCAGGAGGCGATGCCCGAACTGCGCCGCCTGGTCCGCGAGACGGGGGTGCGCGTCTGGTGCCGCACCGACGCCGACCCGGAGGTCCAGGTGATGTATGCCGGCCAGGACGCCTCTTCCGGGCGGCGGCTCTTCGTGGCGGACTTCGTGCGCGCCGTGAAGAACGGCCTGCCGGCTCCCATCTACCTGCGAGACCGTACCGTAAAGGTCGCCTTCCACCCGTCGCTGCGCGGCAAGGCGGAGCTCTTCGGGATCACCGATGCGTTCGTCTCCTGCACGGGCGGCACGGCGACCTACAAGCCGGAGACCGGCGCGCTTTCGGTGAAGTTCGACCTGCCGCGCGCCCTCACGCTCCGCTTCGGCCCCGCCCGCAACGGCCTGGAGGCCGCACGCCACCCCATGCTGCTCTGGCAGAACGGCGACCTGACGCTGCGCGGCCCCGACGGCTACGGCGTGCCGCAGACGCAGGAGCCCATCACCGTGGGCGCCGACGGCTCGCTGACCCCGACATCGGCGCGGGTCCTCTATCTTGTGCACGGCGAGCTTCATCGCCCCAAGTTCGGGCGAGGCCCCACCTTCCGCGTCGCCCTGGCCAAGCCGGGTGAGTTCGTGGTGCGGGTGAACTCGGTGACGACGGCCGGAGCGCTGCTGACCATCGACCTCGACGGCAAGGAGGTCCTGCGCCGCCCGCTGCCGGACCGCGACGGGCAGGGCGCCCCCAACGCCGGCGAGTACGCCGAGAGCGTCGCCATACCCCTGCCGCCCGGCGAGCACACGATCCGAGTGGACAACCTCGGCGGCGACTGGATGAGCGTGGACCGGTACGTCTTCCGTGGGTTGCGGTAGGAGGGCCTCGCCCAGGGCTTGACCCTCGTCGTCCGCGCGGTCATAATGGCTTCATGTAACCGTTTCAAGGCGCGCGGAGACGGCATTATCTCGGGCTGTCCTCGCGCAGGGAGTGATATGCTGCAGGGAGGCACGATACCGCGATGCGATCATGGCGCCGTCGGGCGCGCTGGCCACTCGTTCCATGGTCGGCGCTTGCGCTTGTCTGCCTGGCCGCCGGCGGAGTGCCGGCCGATGCGTCCGTGATCACGCTCAAGAGCGGGATGCCGAGCACAGTCGCCCGGTTCGCCCGAGGGCAGATCACCTTCCTGCTGGATCGCCCATACACCAACCCATACGATCCCGCGGAGGTGGATGCACGAGCCGTCTTCACGGCGCCGTCCGGTCGGCGGATCGTGGCTCACGCCTACGCATTCCGGCCCTACTCGAAGGCCGACATAGAGGGCGGTGCGGCCACGGCGGCTCCGCTCGGAGACATGGTCTGGCAGGTGCGCTTCTCGCCGGCCGAGGTGGGGCGCTACCGGGCGGCGCTGGAGGTGGTCGACTCGACCGGCACAGCGACGCTGGAGCTACCGGGGTTCGAGTGCGTCCCGTCAGGCGATCCCGGGTTCATTCGAGCCGTGGCCGGTCCCAATGGCCGCACCGTCTACGAAACAGGCGGTATGTTCCTGCCCATCGGCGAGTGCCTCTGGATGCCCCGGTCGCTGGAGCAGTTCCGCCGGGAGTTCGACCTGTACGCCCAAAACGGGATGAACTACTTCCGCTTCTTCACCAGCCATGACTCGATGTTCTTCTTCGAGTCCGCCCGCCAACCCACCGGCCAATACGACCAGTTGGCGCTGAGCCGCCTGGACCGGCTGTTCGAGGAGGCGTCGGCGTGCGGCCTCGCCGTGATGCCCTGCCTGGAGATGTTCGCCGACTTTCGGGTGACACAGCCCTACCCCTACTGGGACGAGAACCCCTACAACCGCCGCAGCGGCGGCCCCTGCGCGAAGGTGAGCGACTTCTTCACCAGCGCCGACGCCAAGCGGCTCTACAAGAATAAGCTGCGCTACTTCGCTGCCCGGTACGGCGCCTACTCGGCCCTCTTCTGCGTCCAGTTGTTCGCGGAGGCCAACTATACCGAGAACTACGATATGGCGGCGGTTCGGTCATGGCACAAGGAGATGGCCGGGTACCTGCGCTCCATCGATCCATACCGCCATCTGATCTCCACCAGCATGGCGGCCTGGGACTCGCAGGACAAAGCGCTCTTCGCGCTGCCCGAACTGGACCTTGTCCTCAACGAGGTCTACAACGCCTGCGACTTCGCGGCCGAGTTGTCGCAGGACAACGCCGAGATTCTAAAACGCTACCGCAAGCCCGTGTTCCTGGCGGAGACCGGCATCACCTTCGAGTACTTCGTGGCCAACGATCCAACCGGCGTCCACATCCACAACAGCATCTGGGCCAACCCCATGTCGGGTGGCGTAGGCGTTCCCAGCTTCTGGTGGACCTCCTACATCCGGGAGCGGAATCTCCTGCCGCACTTTGGCGCCTTCGCCCGGTTCATGGCCGGTGAGGACCTCGTGGGACTCCGTCCGGTCGCGCCGCGTGTGACGGTGAAGCGCGACGACAGCGTACACCCGGACCTGATCCTCACCTTCCCATACCAGGATCCGCCCGGTGCGAAGGGCCCGCAGACCATCGAGTTGCGCAACGACCGGCACCCGACCGCCGAGATAGCCAATCTGCCGCGCAACCTATACGGGCGTACGGGTGCCGATGGTCGCCCGAGCTCGGCGCACAACCCGCTGACACTCGTGACGGACTTTGCCGCCGACGGCGCCCTCAACATCCATCCGCGCTGGGTGGGGGCGCCCGCCTCCGCCGAAGCTGAGCTTCATGTCACGATCGACGGCGCTCCGGCCAAGGTGATCCGCTACACCGGTTGCGCGATGGACGACTGGACGGCTTTCCTGGCGAAGTCGAAGGAAGTCTGCGTGGTGACCAGCGTGCCGGTGAGCAAGGGGCGACACCGCATCGTGCTTGACAACCACGGCAGCCTGTTCGTCAGCGCGGCGCTGGACCTGACCAACTACCTCAAGAGCAGCGTGCCGAACCTCCGGGTCCTCGGCATGGGCGACTCGCGGCGCGCATTCCTTTGGCTGCAGAACCGCGACAACACCTGGTGGCGGAACGCCCAGGGCAAGCGACCCCGCAGGCTGGCGGGCGCACAGGTCAACCTGCCCGATATGGAGGCCGGCGCCTACGAGGTCGAGTGGTGGGATACGTACAGCGGAGCCCCGATCCGCCGCCAACGCCTCAACTGCACCGGCGGCATTCTGCGGATTCCCGTGGAGCCGCTCGATACCGACACTGCATGCAAGGTTCGGCGCGTGGGCGGGACGCCGTAGCCACCCGATGGAAAGCCCGAGGGGTCCGCCACACACCGTGACGGACCCCCGGGCGATCAGAAGGCCCTATCCTCCAGAGCCGGAGGGGGCCTGTCCGTTCACCTTGTTCTGGAACCCGGCGGGCGGACCCGATGGCCCCCGCATCGCGCCCGAAGGCGGGCCGCCGGGCTGGCCCGGTCCACGGTACTGCGGCGGCGGGGCCGTCTTTGCCCAGTCCTCCTCTTTGTCGCCGAGCTGCTCCTTCTGCGTCGAGCACCCGGCCAGCGATATGGCGATGAGGCAGGCGCCCAAGCCCAACTGGAGTGCCCTCATTGCTGTCCTCCTCAATCGGCGCTCCCGCTACTGGGTCCGCGTGGCGTCCCACATGTAGAAGAACGGCCCGATGCATCCGCAGTTGTTCTGGGCGTTGGCCTTGACGGTCGTGCGCGGCCTCATCGACTTGGCGTGTCCGTCAGCGAACGCGAAGTTGCCCATGCCCGAGTGTACGACCGCGATGGCGCCGTCCGAGCTGGGATCCGGCTGCGACCATGTGCCGTCGCCGGTCTGAATCTGGCCTGGGAGCGACTGGCCGGCGTCCGCGCCGTCGCCGCCGATGAGCACGGCGTTCCACGGGCTGAATGCGCCGTGCATGGGCGGGTTCTCGCCGTTCAGCCAGGAGCCCGGGGGCATCTTGTGGCGCTCGGCGAACATGATGGTCTCCGCCGACAGGTTCACGCCCGCCAGCGTCTGCGGCGTCATATCGAACCAGTTGCGGGATGCGTTGATCACCCCGAGGAACTTCCACTGCCAGGTCGGCGCTCCGCAGGTGCCGCCGATGATGCCGTTGGCCACGTAGCTGAACGCCGGGCCGGACCAGTCCGCCACCTTGTGGTTGTCGCTGGGACAGCGGAAAGCCGCGAAGTTCTTCATGTACGGCTGGGTATGCATGAGCCAGGTCAACTGCCAGCCCCAGCCGTTGGCGGCCTGCGGCTCGCCTTCGGCGCAGAAGGTCTCGTCGTAATCCTGCGTGTACATGAGGCTGGCCAGAGCCACCTGCTTCATGTTGCTCAGGCAGGAGGTCTGCCGTGCTTTCTCGCGTGCCTGTGCGAACACAGGGAACAGGATCGCCGCCAGAATGGCGATGATCGCGATAACGACCAGGAGTTCGATCAGCGTGAAGGCCGACCGTTTGGTGCGCACCATGGTTCTGCCCCTCCTCTGGGTGTGGTTGGTGTGCTGAGTGACGACTGCCGCATTCGGCGCTTGTCCGGTGCTGTCTTGTGACCTACGGTACCGTTCCCCCCCTTCTGGCGCCTCGCGGTGCGCTGAGGCCCGGCGGCGGCGCAGTGCTGCGACGCCGCACCAGGACGCCTGGGAAGATAACCGGCTCCTTGCGGAGTACGGGGCCGCCCTCGATCGCCGTGATGAGCAGTTCCGCGGCCTTGACTCCCATCTCGTGGAACGGCTGGCGGATCGTGGTGAGCTGGGGCCGGCACCACCGGGCCACGTCGTGGTCGTCGAAGCCCAGGATGGAGACCTCGTCCGGCACCCTGATGTGCAGGCGGTGGAGGGCCTCCAGCGCGCCGACGGCCACGCCGTCGTTGCCGCAGATGATGGCTGTGGGCCGCGGATCGGCCGTCATCAGTTCGGCGGCGCCTGCTTGCCCGGACGCATAGGTGTAGTCGCCGGCATACCGCAGCGATGCGTTGGCCTCCAATCCCGCAGAAGCCACCGCCCGGGCGTAGGCGTTCTCGCGGCGGACGGCGCTCCACTGGGCGGGAGGCCCCGTGATGATCCCAATGTGGCGGTGTCCCAGGTCAATGAGCCACCGAACCGCGTTGTGGAGCGCGGCCTCGTCATCCACGTCCACTCGCGGGATGTCGATGCCGTCGGGCAGGCTACCCACGAGAGCGACGGGTAGCGCCGCTGTCTGCGCCCACGCCACCAGTGCGCCGTCGCTGTTCGGGGCGATGAGGGCGGCGGCATCCATGCTCCCGTTGTCGACGCACTGGGCGACCGTCTGCCGGTCGTTGCACTTCAGCGAGACGATCTTGACCTGGTAGTCGGCTTCACCGGCGAAATCGAGGATGCCGTCCAGCACCTCTACGCAGAAGGCGTTCGCGGTGAAGCGTCCGGTGGTCATCGTCTCCACCACCACGCCCAGCGTCCGTGTCCGTCTCCGCGCCAGGTTCTGCGCCGTCCGGTTGGGCCTGTAGGAGAGCTCCTCGGCGCTGCGCCGCACGCGTTCCACCGTGGCCGCCGCGTGCAGCGAGGACTTGCCCTGCAGCACGTGCGAGACCGTGGCCACCGACACGCCGGCGTGCCTGGCCACATCCCGGATGGTGGGGGAGCCTTGCGGCCTCATGGAGCGCCGTGGACCCGAAGCGTCCGGCTCGGGGCTCGGCGGCGTTGACGCCATCGGTCCTGCAACGTTCGCCTCCTCAAGCGATCAGGGGAAAACCCCTCATGCACGGTCTTGAAACGGTTACATGATCGAAGTATACTGGTCCCGCAGGCATCTGTCAACATGCCGCCGGACGCCCGGTCGACGGGTCAGGCAAAGCTGAACGGCAACGGTCAGGGACCCGTTGCGCCAATGGGAGACACGCCGATGTCGCTTGGCGACGATCCGATCAACGAAACTCCGGGGCGAGCCGCCGGGTCGCGTCCCAACCGCGGCGCGCCGACGGACGGCGCAACGCCTCGGCACACCGGCGGGCCGCTCACGGTTCGCGCCTTCGTCCTCAGCGCGTTGTTCGCTCCCCTCTGCGTCTACTGGGCGCGGGATCAGGGCGTCGATCGCATCTTCTCGCTCATGATCCCGCCGGTGGCGTTGACGCTGCTGTTGGTGGCCCTCAACGTGCCGCTTCGGCGCCTCAGCCGCCGGTGGGCGTTCACCCAGACCGAACTGGTGCTCTTCTACGCCATGCAGGCCATCATCTGCGCGGTAGCATCGGAGTGGGTGGACAACACCGTCGCCTATGCACACAGCTACGCCCTGTTCGGCGCCGGAAACAGCAGCGTGGAGAAGGGCATCCTCCCTTACGCCAGCGACCGGCTCTTCTTCCTGAACAAGGTCGGGTTGGACACATACACCGGCGGAGGCAAGCCGCTCTCCTACGCATTGACCCAGCTTCCGCTCTGGGGGCCCAAGATCGCCGCATGGACGCTGCTCATGGGCCTGGTCTGCCTGGCCATGCTCTGCATCAACTCGCTCATGCGGGACCAGTGGACCAACCGGGAGCGCCTGTCGTTCCCGACGCTGCAACTGCCCATCGCCATCACGCAGGCGGGGGGAGCCGGCCCCATCTGGCGGAGCCGCTGGATGTGGGGCGCTTTCGCCGGCATGTTCGCAATCGACATGCTCAACGGCCTCTCATTCCTCTACCCATCGATCCCGAGCATCAACGTCCGGTTCATGGGTGACGTCGGCGCCTGGTTCCCCTCGCGCCCATGGAGCGACATCGGATGGACGCCCATCGCCATCTTCCCCTACCTGTCGGCGATCGGCCTGTTCATGCCGACGGACCTGCTCCTCTCCTGCATAGTCTTCTTCTTTGTGCGGAAGGGCCAGCAGGTGCTGCTCTCGAGCATGGGCTACGAACAGGGCTACTTCGGGGGAGGAGGTCTGGTTCCCACGCCTCCATACGCGACCGAGCAGTCTTGGGGCGCGTTCATCGGTCTTGCCGTCATGGCCGTCTGGGTGGCGCGTGGCTACCTGCGGGAGGTCTGGGGCGAGATACGGAACGGCGGGACGACCGATCGCAGGCTGGTGCCCCACCGCCTTGCGTTCGCCGGGCTCGTGGCATCGGTCTGCGGTCTGGGCGCCTTCGGGGTGCGGTGCGGGCTGCCGTTCGCGTTCGTCATCGGCTACAGCGGAGCTTTCCTCGTGTTCAGCGTCGCGCTCACGAAGCTCCGTGCGCAGCTCGGGCCGCCGCTCAACGAGGTGGCGCTGCTTGGCCCCAACCAGCTCATCGTGGACTTCCGGGGCACCCACGGCATCCCGGCCCCGATGATCGCCCGGTGGGTCACCATGCTGAACTTCATGAACCGGATCCACCGCACGCATCCCATGCCGCACCAGTTGGAAAGCATCAAGCTGGCCGAGCAGCATGGGGTCAGCCAGAGGGCCATGTTCACGGCCATCGCCCTGGCTTCGGTTCTGGGCATCGCCATGGGCGGCCTATGCCAGGTGATCATCGGCTACAGGTTGGGCGCCACGAACACCGCCTGGGATACGCCGGCCATCATCCAGCAACTCACCGACACGCCGAGGCCGCCCAACCTCGCGGCGATCTGCGCCATCACGCTGGGTTTCGCCGGAGTTCTGGCCCTGGACAGCGTCCGGTTCCACATGCCAGGCTTCCTGCTGCATCCCGCCGGCTACGCATTGGGCATGAACTTCGGCATCGACTACATCTGGTTTGGACTGATCCTTGTTCTGATCCTGAAGGTCTACGTGCAGCGCTACTACGGGCTCGGCGGATACGAGCGGCTTCGTATGGCGGCCCTCGGCGTCATCCTCGGCGAGTACGCCGCCGAGACGATCTGGTCGGGGCTTGCCATGCTGACGCATGCGGCGACCTACACGGTGAGCATCAACGGACGGCTCATCTGGAACCAATGACGCGCCGCCCACGGCGCATCCGCTACGACGGGCGCCCACCTCGGCGTCCACAGGAGACCCATACCTAATGACATCCCGTGAGAGGCTGCAGTGCGTGCTGCGAGGGGGTATCCCCGACTGCGTGCCCGTATGCCCCGACATTTCGAACATGGTTCCGGCGCGACGCACCGGTAAGCCCTTCTGGGACATCTACCTCTACAACGATCTGCCGCTCATGGACGCGTACATCGATGCCGCCCGCCACTACGGCTTCGACGCCTTCATGGACCTCTTCCCGCTCACCTTTCCCGAGGAGGCCGCTGGAGCCGAGGGATTGGAGCGCTATATCGTCCGCCGCACGGAAAGCGCGATCACCACGCGGCTCTGCCGCAAGGAGGGAGGCAAGCGGACCTGGAGCCCCACCGTGGATGTCTTCCCGGTGGCCGATCCGCCCACCCACGGTGTGGACCCGGCCAAGGTTGGCCTGCCGTCGGTTCCCGAGCGCTTCGAGCCGGTAGAGGGCGTGCGGCCCTTCGACACGGGGCCTGCGGGCTTTCAGCGGATCAAGCGGCGCATGGGGGATCAGGGCCTGGTGGGCGTTTACGTCACCTACTCGGCCGTTCTCGGCAACCCGGACATGATTTACCACTACCTCGACAACCCCGACCTGCATGAGCAGTGGGCCGAAGAGCGCGTGCGGGTCGCCGAGGAGCGCTTCGCCCGTGTGATGGCCATGGAGGAGAAGCCTGACTTCATCTGCGTGGGAGGCTCAGGCACTCTGGTCTTCCAGACGATGGAGATCTTCCGCCAACTGGCCTTCCCGGCGGTGAAGCGCGTCATCGACCTGGCCACTGAGGCGGGCCTGCCCACGCACATACATTCCTGCGGCCCGGAACGTGAACTGGTGCGCGTCATGGCCGAGGAGACAAACCTGACCCTCATCGATCCGCTGGAGACGCCGCCCATGGGCGACTGCGATCTGGCCGAGCTGAAGCGGCTCTGGGGCGGCAAGCTGACGCTGAAGGGCAACCTGCACACGACCGAGGTCATGCTGATGGGCAGCCCTGAGGACGTGGCCCGAGCCTCGCGCAAGGCGATCGACGACGCGGCCGAGGGCGGGCGGTTCATCCTCTCCACAGGCGACCAGTGCGGACGGGACACCCCCGACGCCAACCTGGAGGCGATGATCGAAACCGCCCGCACCTACGGCCGCTACTGAGCCCTGCGCCGGAGCGTCACCCGCACCACCTCGCCGAAGGGGGTCCAACCCGCTGCCACCAGGCGGAGCGTGACCCGCGTTTCGCCGGCTTGGCCCGCCGGCAGGACGCCCTTGAAGCGGCCGTCGGCGAGGAAGGGCGTATCGGTCGCCAGCGGGATGAGGGCCTTGCCCCCGTCCCAGGTTGCCTCGAGGTAGACGCCGCCGGCCTCCTGTCCCGGGCCTTTCGGGGCCAGCCAGGAGGCCTCGGCGGTGTTGCCCATTTCGGCCTCGAGCGCCACGTCCTCACCGGCTCGGAGGTCGATCACGGCTCCGTCTCCGGCGTCGCGCCCGCCGATGCGGAGGCGGTTCAACTCGGCGTTCAGGTACTTGGGCGGGTTGGAGCCGGTGGCGGGCACGTTGCCCACGGCCACCCTCGGCGCGTTGGCCGACGTGGTTCCCGCGGCCTCGGTGCGGACGCCCGGCGACTTGCCCTGCAGGAACGCGGCAACCCAGGCCGGCGCGGCCTCGGCGTAGAGGCCCGAGAAGCCGGTGGCGTGCTTGTCACGGTCCACGGTGATCAGGACGTCGGGCCTGGGCGCCGGACCCAGCCTCCGCATGGCGGGCGCCACGACCTGATAGACCTCGGCCGCCGGGCGCGGCGTGCCGTCGGGCTGGATAATGCCGAAGTCGCTCTTCTCGTCTACGCGCAGGCCGCCGGGCCACCACCAGCCCGCTGCGCCGTCGGCCCCCGTCTCGCGCACCATGGCCAGCGTCTTGCGATAGTAGTCGGCCGACTGCTGCAGGTTCTCGGTCAGGAGGGCGTGGGTGTAGGCCTCCGGGCTCACGCCGTAGAAGAGCGCCGACCCGAACTCCGCCCAGTAGACCGGCTTGCCGCCGCTGTAGTAGCGCCCGTAGGCGTTGAGGAAGCCTCCGCTGAGGAAGCCCTTGCGGTCGCCGCCGATGTTGTAGCCCTCCGGCGACGTGAAGTCCAGGTGCTTGGCGCCGCTGCGGAGGTCCACCGGCAGGTGGCCCTGGGTCCAGAGCGCCCCAAGTCCGCCCCATCCGCTGCGGGCGCCCATGAGATGCCGCGGGTCGACCTCGCGCACGGCGCGCCGAACCGCTTGGTAGCCGCGCGAGAAATTGTCGTCCCAGAAGCGCCGGTACGCGGCGGTGAAGACGCGCCACGGGCCGTCGGTGGTGAGCAGGTCGTCGGCCGGGCCGGTGAGGAGGCCCCCGTCGGTTCGGGGCGCCGCGTAGCTCCAGTCCTTCTCGGCGGCCGCCTCGCTGCCGTAGCGGTCGGCTACCCAGCGCCGCCACTCGCCGTCGTGCGGTTTCCGCGCCGCGTAGGGCCCCACATGGACCTCCCAGCCCAGGTCGTAGGCGAAGACGGCGGGGTCGTCGTCCAGTCGTGCGGCGCGGATCATCTCCTGCGCCAGGGCGGGCTGATGCGTCACGGGGTCCAGGTGGGGCAGGAAGATGTGCGCCTTGATGCCCCGCTTCTCGCACCGGGCCAGGAATTCGGCCAGCGGGCGGGCCTGGTCCAGGCGCCCGTACTGGATGCTCACCAGGTTCATGCCCAGCCGCTGCATCTGCGCCAGGTCGCGCTCCACCACGGCGGGGTCGTACTGGTCGGGAGAGAGCCAGTGGAGCCAGTACTCGCCCGGCTCCTGCCCGGCGGAGTAGAGAGGCCAGTAGTTGATGCCGAGCGCGAACCAGGGCTTGCCGCCGAGCATGAAGCGGCCGCCGGACGCCGTGACCGTGTTCTTTTCGGTGGCCCTGCCCTGTGTCAACACGCGGAACGGCATGGCGAGGCGGTCCACGTCGGAGCCGTCAGTTCGCAGTGCCACCTCCGCGACGTACTCGCCCGGCTCCGGCGAACCGACGGAGGCGAGGTCGACGGCCATCGGTTGCACGGTATGCGCGGCCACGGTGACCTTCTGCCGCGTGCGCCGCGGGAGGCCGTCGGGCCCCCGCACGGAGGCGACGACCGTCACCTGTGCGGGCTTCGAGCCGAGGTTCACCAGCCGGGCGCCCACCGTCACGGGCTCGCCGACGAAGCCGGCGAAGCTCTCGGCGCCCGCGGACGCCAGGAAGAGCCCGCGGGCCATGCGCCGGGCCATCTCCGCCGCCACGGCGGGATAGGGCGACCCGGCCGCGGCCAGCGCGGACTGCGACACGCCGAGGAGGGCCCAGACCGAGCCCCGGTACGAACCGTCGAGGTTCAGCAGGAGGTGCGCCGCCGCGCCGCGCCGCTGGCCGGCCGCCTTGTCCATGGCCCAGAGCACCGGCACGAACCGGGCCGCGGGTGGCCTGAGGCCCAGCCCCGGCGACCGCGAGATGGCGCAGATGACGGGCCAGGCGGCGCGCAGCCGACGGCCGCGGCCGGCGGGCAGGACCGTGTCGGCTCTGGTCGGGTAGGTCTTGTACGCCGGCGAGAGGGTCTCCAGCAGCGGCGGGTTCAGGTCCACCGCGCCCACCGGGTCCACGGCGGTCTGGAGGTCGGCCACCCAGTACTCGTGGGCGGTGCCCATCTCCTGGTGCGAGAGGCCGTTGGCCAGGCCGAAGGTGAACTGCCGGGCGCGCTCGGGGTTCATGCGGTCGCCGTTGCCGCCCCTGCCGCGCGCGGCGCCGTCGGGCCAGAAGGTCATCTCCTCGGCGCGTATGGCGTAGCGCGTCCACTTCGGCGCAAGCTTCACGGTGGACATCCAGCGGGTGCCGTCGGCCTCCTTCCACTCGACGAGCAGTTCGGGCGTCTTCGGTCCGCCCTTTGCCCAGAAGGTGGTCAGCGTGCGCCCGCCGTTGAAGGGGGCATCCAGCGCATGGCTGCCCAGCGTATCCCACGTGTCGAGCTTGGCGACCCGAACGTGGACGGCCGTGGCGCCGCCGGGGCCGCCCGGCTCCGTCAGGTATACGGCCTCGCTGCCTGCGGTGCCCGTCACGCGGGTCCAGCGCTTCAGCTCGGCCGGATCGAAGCGAACCACGGGCGTCCCCGCGGCCTCGGCCAGCTTGGCCTGCAAGCCCGCCCGGCCGGCCCACTTGCCGCCCACCCGTACGCGCATCTCCTGGAAGGGTGGACCGGAGAGCGCCAGCAGATGATTGCCGCGATTCAGGAACCGCAGCAGCGGCTCCCGCGCAGGCGCCGGGAACGCCGGCGAATAGGGGAGCGCCAGCGTGACGCCGGGCCCTCCTTCGGCGTCCAGGGCTGCGGCCAGGCCCTCCGCGCTCGTGTCGCGGCACTGGAGCCCCGCCGCCGTCAGGGCCCGGCGCAGCGCCGGAACGACGGCCTCGGCGGAGCCCTCGAAGCGTTCGGTGAGCAGGATCACCCGGCCCAGCGGGGGCTCGGCGGCACCGGATGGCGCTGAGGCTGCCAGCGAGGCCAGCCCGGCAGTGAGGCCCGCGAGAACGATGCACCAGGTCATGTGGCTCCTCCGGCCGGGCTCATCGCCGGCGGTCCTCCACGGTCAGCCGCCCGGAGACGGTCAGTTCGCGCGTCTCGCGGCGGCGCGACATTGGCTACTCGGCTGGATTATACACACACCGAAACACACAGCTTCTGCAATCAAACGTAGTGTCAACACCGTCATATGTCAGAGGCAGTTCATTGCGATAGTAGCACCCCGGATGCTCGAGCGTCCATGAACCGAACGTGCCACCCCTCACAGAATGGACCCAACCGGTCTCAGGTCCCGGTGGATTCGAACCCGGCGCCTCGGAGTAGTAGGTCTGACTGAACCAGTCGTTGCACCACTCCAACTGCCGGCCCAGCATTCCAGCGCAACCATACGGTGAGGTCCGCAGTCGAAGCTCATCTGCTGTGCCCTCCTGCCACTCATTCCCCCATGGATATAGGTACCCGTCCGAGCCACGAGCCGCCTTCTCCCACTGGGCCTCGGATGGCAGAGCAACTCCAGCCCATTCCGCATACGCTCGCGCCGCATGCCACTCGACCGACGGCATTGGATCACTATCGAGCCAGCGTTCAGGGTTCCCAGGCAGATAAAAAGTTCGACCAGTGGCAGCGCAAAATCTCTTGAACTGCAGTATCGAGACGGCTCTTGTGTATATCCAAAAGCCACTTAGGTACACGACTCTCTGCGGCATACAAGAAGGCTTGGCGCACGGATCCGTGTGCCTGGCACCCATTATGAACTGGCCGCTGGGCACCCACATTAGCTGCGAACCATCACACGGATTAACCGTATAGTCGCCTATAGAATTTCCAACACCTGGAGGCCAGCCACAGGATGCAGGCGCAGTGGAACCCGCCTGCGAGATGATAGTTTCCCACGAGCTACGGTGCTGCGTGTCCAACTTTAGGCAACCATCAATAATATGCCCCAGGGGATAGGGAAGAGCGTCACGGATGATGGGCAGGCCAGTCGTCAGCGCTGTGTAGTCAGCGACAGAGCTGCAGTCGCACGGAAGGGCCCCAGTCAGGCATTCCAGCAGTACCGCTCCAAGGGCCCAGACATCGCACAACGGATCGGCCTCACCTGCCTGTAGCTGGGGCGAGCAATACCGGCTGGCACTGCGACTGAGCACCCCGTTGGACCGGTCTAGGCTGTTCGGTGTGGCTGGCATACCATCCACCATGCCTTTGGCCGCTATTCCGATGTCGGCCAGCTTCCATACACGGCCCGCGCACACGATGCTTGAGGGGGTCAGGTTACCGTGCACCAACGTCATGTCTGACAGAAATCGGATCGCTTCTGCGATATGCCGCGCAATAATTATAGTCTCCGCGGCCGACAAGTGACCACATCGAATCAGCTTGCCACGCAAAGTATCGTCAGCAAGTTCAGTCGCTATGTAAAGAAAGACTGGTAGTGTTTGTGAATGGAACTCACCAGCACCGCGAAACGTTACGATATTGGGATGCGAGACGCCGGCTAGTGCACGGGCTTCGTTCACCACACGGTCGCGCGAATCACCGTCGCGGGGCGAGTACATCCGCAACTCGACAGGTCCTACGGCGTGCCCATCGACGATCTCGTTTGCCAGGTACCGACAACCGGCGTCGCCCACCGCCGCCGCTCGTCCTGTGATGCGGTACCTACCGCCAACGACCAAACCGATCAGGCTCTGTCCGGCTTCTGCTTTGGTCATCTGTCATGCTCCGCGTGCACGCCGAGCGACCAGTTGTGCGCCCACACGCCAGATGCCGAGGGCCTCAGCGAGAAGAGTGAGCGGTGTCGGTCAGCAGGCGCAACGGAAACCAACGTCGTCCCTCCGTTCAGCGGGTTCGCACGGGTATCTGAGCGCTAGACGCATGTACCTTGAGCCCGCGAATGCCCATACCTCTTGCACAGACTTGAACGCGAGAAATGCCCGTACGTCGGCCTCAGTCGGCGTACTCCACGCCCCTCCCCTGCACACGCGGAGCCTTCCGGTGTGTGGACCGACCGGATCCAGATCGCGCTGAGATGCGTAGTGCTGATCAGCAAACCAATCAGCGGACCACTCCCAGACATTGCCAACCAAGTCCACGAAGCCGTGTGCTCCATCACTTACCTGCTGTGCCGTGACGTGCTCTGGGCCTGACCGTTTTATGCGTACTGAGCAGATGCACTCGCGCTCCCGCCAAGGATCACCCCAAGGGTACTGGAAACCTCCCGCCCGCCCGCGAGCCGCGTATTCCCACTGAGCCTCCGTAGGCAGCCTGGCGTGCGCCCACTGGGCGTATGCCGCCGCATCGTGCCACGTTGCGCAGACCATCGGGTACGCATCACCCCATCCCCACGGCGGTGTCAGATCGTCCCAAGGGAAGCCGTGGCCGGTGGCAGTGCAGAATTGCCGGAACTGGGCGACCGTCACAGGCAACCTGTACATCCAGAATCCGGTCATCCGGGTGCGGCGCTGAGGGGTCTCACAGGCATATGCACAGGAATCGCTCTCAGGCGAACCCATGAAGAACACCCCCGGGGGGATCCACGCCATATCGGCACCGTCAACAGGGTTCGCCGTGAAGGTGCGGACATCGGCTGGAGGCAGCGGTGGCCACGTCTGGGACGGCATGACGCGGTACGATGCATAGCTTGTGCAACGACTGTGGGCTCGCCCCTCGGCTCCAGCAATGCCGTCGTCGTCGATGCCGCAAGCTTGCAGTATCTCTGGCACGCTCCGAGGTGACGCAGGGAGCAGTCGCGGCTCGACCGCGTCCTGCGGAAGCATCGGCGAATGGCTCAAGCATGCGTCAAGCACATCGCGATGCCCCAACACGTCAATGGCTGGTGTTCTAGCCGCCTCTGTCCGGCTGATCCCCGACGCTAGGCCCGGCAGGCTTCGGTCGTTGGCAGCAATGGTCCGCGCAGTTGCGTCTGCCGCGGGCGATGCCCAGCCAAGCGCGAAGCAGTCAAGTTTCCACACAGAACCGACGCGCACAATGCTCTGCTCTGTCACGCGGACACGCCGTACAGCCCGAGAGTCAAGATAGGCCTGAGCGGCAGACACATCCTGCGCCAGAGTACGTGCCTCGCCCTTGGTCAGGCTACCACGATTGCGGAGCAGCGAGGCCAATGAGTGGTCGTACGGCTCTAGTGCAACGAAGACCGCTGCAGTCACGCGCCCGCCCGCGATCATGCCTGCGCCGCGGTACCGAATCAAGTTGGCATGACTCCATGAGACGATCGCCAGCACGTCGAGCAAGGCGGAGGCGGCGACTGCTGTGTCTTGACACAGATTGAGCCAGACCACGGCGCGACCAATGACGCCTCCAAACGCCAGTTCATCAGCGGAATATAGCCACTTATGCACACCGGCGTCCCGGACCGCCGTAAGCCTATACCTACCGTCTAGCACATCACCAACAAACGATTCTGGTAAGACCATCAGCTCAGCTCCCGCCCCATTGCGTATATCCGTCAGGCACCGCCATCGAAGAGGAACCACCGCGCTACCGGCTAGCCGTGTGGCCGAGCGCCATCGACCGGAACCGTTGCCACCGTGCGTTCCGGTGCTCCATGCGCAGTCGGCGTCCAAGCAAGGAGTCGCGGACGGGAGTGGTGCACGGCAGAGCAGGCGACCCTCAGACCATAGCGATTCTAGCACCGAGTATGCCTGCTATTGCTTATGCGCGACGAGTGCATCCGGCCAAGTACAAGGGCCCCAACGCCACCTGAGGCTGATTGCCCCTGTGCCAGCTTAGCAGATGACGGCCTTGGCCAGTCTGGGTTCACTGTGCACCTTGTCGGCGCGACTGGCCGGACCGATGGGATGGCCGGCGTTCACACATGGCTACAGGAACTGCTCTACCGGAGGGAACTGCCGATGGGCGGCCTCCGCGCTATGCTTGCCCGGGCCTGTGATGTACAGGCCGAACAGCCATATGGCGACTATCAGCAAGCAACCGCATACCGACACCGGTGCACATCCCTGTCTAAGGCTCTAAGGCACCTGCGTGCCAACTGCTCAGGGATCGGTTGTCCTGTCTCCACTATGGTCATCCTCCGTCCTCTTGCCCATCTACAGAGTCAGGCGCCCGTGTCGCGGCACTGGAGCCCGGCCGCCGTCAGGGCCCGGCGCAGCACCGGAACGACGGCCTCGGCGGAGCCCTCGAAGCGTTCGGTGAGCAGGATCACCCGGCCCAGAGGAGACTCCGCCGCCTCGGCAGGCGCTGAGGCCGCCAGCGAGGCCAGCCCGGCAATGAGGCCCGCGAGAACGATGCACCAGGTCATGTGGCTCCTCCGGCCGGGCTCATCGCCGGCGGTCCTCCACGGTCAGCCGCCCGGAGACGGTCAGTTCGCGCATCTCGTCGCTCACATGGGCCAGGTAGGCCTGCGGCACGCCGGTGCGATCAGAGTTGAAGATCACCATGCGCCCGTCGGGGCTGAACTGCGGGTGCGGGTGCGTCATCTGGGCGTGGCCCTGCGAACTCCGCGGCAGGCAGAGCGCGCGGAAGTGGCCCGTGGGCACGTGGATCAGCTGTAGCCCCTCGTCGGGCCAGTTGGTGTCGGTCACGATCCAGTCGCTGTCGAGGCTTGCGGCTGAGTGCCAGAAGGTGCGGCCCCGGGCCACAACCGACGGCGTCTCATCGCCCACGCCGATGCGCTGCACCTCCCTGAAGGGCGGCAGGGCGCACCCCTGCATCTCTGGCTTGCGGCCCAGAAAGGTGCAGTGGGCGAAGTCGTGGCTGGCCGTGAACCGGCCCGCCTGGCGCAGGTCCGCATCCAGCAGGAGGTAGTGCTTCACGCCCTGGTGTACCGCAATGGCCAGCAGGCCCGCACCGCCCGGCGAGCAGGAGTGGAGCGAGACGACCCAACCCTCGTCGGCCTCGTCGACCCGGGCGCCGGCGCCGTCCGTCGCCACGCAGAGGATGCCCAGCGGACGGCTCGGGTCGACCCTGGCCCCGTTCCCCGGCGTCTGTCCGGCCGTGTAGTAGGTCGATCCGTCCGGCGAGATGAAGCCATGGCCGCCGGTGCAATCTGAACCGTGGCGCAGGACTTCCTCCTCCTGCAGGTCGTCCATGCCGATCCGCCAGAGCGCGCCGGGCCGGTTGAAGTAGACGTGCCGCCCGTCCGGCGACATGACGAAGCCCGATGCGTCGTCGCGCTCGGTCATCTGCGTCAGGTCGGCGCCGTCGGCGTCCACGCGCCAGAGGTCCCACGGCGCCCCGCGCCGCGCCTCGCGCTGGCAGACCAGGATGAGCGTGCGGCTATCCGGCGTGAAGTTGGTGTTGGCGTACCAGAGGCAGGAGCTGGGCGTGGGGTAGCTGGTGAGCTGGACGATCCGCGCCCCGGTCGCGGCGTCGACGCTCTCCACGCGCTCGTTCATGCTGAGGCCCTTGGGCATGGCTCAGGGCTCCTTGCGCGGCGCGGGTAGGCCCATATCGGTGAGGCGGACCGGCTTGCCGCCCGTGGCGGCGGACCGTAGCGCGGCGTAGTAGATGGCGGTCTTCTCCAGCATCACGGCATGGGGAACAGGCTCCTCGCCGGTGCGGAAGAACCGCGCCATCTCGTCCAGCAGGCGCTCGTAGGTCACGTCGAGGCGCACCTCGTCGGCATCGGCCTTGGCGCCGAACAGCTTTACGACGAACGAGTACCACTCCGCGCCGGGACCTATCATCTGCACCACGCCTCTCGCGGCGCCCACCGCCGACTTTGCAGCGTACTGCACGTAGACCACCACCGGTGCGTCGGCGTTGTTGGCGTCCTGCGGCGAACGGTGCAGCGAGAGCGCCTGGACCGACTCCACGCCCGTACCCAGCACGCTCACCATGGAGGCGACGGCGTGCGGCAGGTAGAACCCGAGGTGGCTCGACGCACCCGTGACCGTGAAGAGCCGCAGCCCGCCCAGCGTGGCCAGCTTCTCGCGCGCCGGAGCCGCCTGCCGAGTATGGAAGAGGGCCGATGCCGAGTAGACGCGCGCGCCATGCGCACCGGCCAGGCGGAGGATCTCCTGGGCGTCGGCTACGCTGCCCGCGAAGGGCCGGTTGAAGAAGAGCCGCTTGCCCGCGCGCAGCATGGGGCGCGCCAGCTCGAGGTAGGCGCCCGGCGCCTCCTCGGCGACGATGACGCCCGCCGTCCCCTGGCCGGTCTCCTCGGGCCGGGCGACCACCACGGCGCCCACCTTCTCGGCCAGCCGCTTGGCCGCCGACAGGTCGCGGTCCCAGACGCGCGCGGGCCGCATGCCGTAGCGCTTGCCGCCGTCGGACGCCAGGATCTCCGACCACGCCTTGCCGTGCGTCAGGTCGCCGCATCCGATGACGCCCACCTGCAGGACCTCGTCCTCCTGTCGCCCTTCCATTGCTTCTCCTTCCAGGGGCGCGGCTCCGGACACCAGCGCCGCTCCCAGAGCCACCGCAGTTCGCCGCGTGATCTCGCCCATTGCCCCATCCTTCCGCATGACACCGGTACGATATCCTGAAGGTTACGGGAAGCGGCGGCCGAATCCTGCGTACAATGGGTTGGGATGCACCAGACAGGGCGCGAGGGGGAGAGAATGGCACAGGCGATCGGCGTGGCGGTGGTCGGATGCGGCTGGTGGGGTCGCAACCTGGTGCGCAACTGCCGGGAGCTGGGTGCGCTCCGCTGCGTGTGCGACAGCACCGAGACCGGTCGACGTGACGCCGGGCAACTGGCCCCGGACGTGCCCGTGGTCTCCGTGCTGTCTGAGGCGCTGGAGTGCGGCGTGGACGCGGTGGTCATCGCCACTCCGGCCGAGACGCACTTCGAGATCGCCCGGTCGGCGTTGGCGGCCGGTAAGGATGTCTTCGTCGAGAAGCCCATCACGCTGGATCTGGAGCAGGGCGCGTGGCTGGTCCGCGAGGCCCGGACGAAGGGGCGCATCCTCATGGTGGGCCATGTGCTGGAGTACCATCCCGGTGTCGTGGCACTGGCCGACATGGTGCAGTCCGGCCGCCTGGGGCGCGTGCAGTACGTCTACTCGCACCGGCTGAGCCTGGGCAAAATCCGCCGCGAGGAGAACGCGCTCTGGAGCTTCGCGCCGCATGACATCGCAGTCATCGTCCGTCTCATGGGCGGCATGCCCATCCAGGTTACGGCAACCGGGGGCAGCTACGTGCAGCCGAACATCGCCGATGTCACGCTGACGAGCCTGCTCTTCGACAACGGCGTCCGCGCCCACATCCACGTCTCATGGCTCCACCCATTCAAGGAACAACGCCTAGTGGTGGTGGGTAGCAAGCGCATGGCCAGCTTCGACGACGTGGCGAAGAAGCTGGTGCTGTACGACCAGCGCGTCGAGCTGCACGAGGGGATGCCCGTGCCGATCAAGGGCGAGGGCGAACTGGTGGCCTATGCCTCGGACGAGCCCCTGCGCCAGGAGATGACGGCCTTCCTGGAGGCCATCCGCACCCGCCGCCCGCCCGTCACCGACGGCGAGAGCGGCCTCCGCGTTCTCCGCGTCCTCCACGCCGCCCAGCGCTCCCTCATGACCAATGGCGTTCCGGTGGCGCTGTCCATGGAGAGCGCCGTGTAGGGTGGCTGTGTGCGGGGTCGGCGCGTGGCGTACGGCGTCTGGCGTCGATTCGTGGCAGACTCTGATGTCTCTATCCACCCATCGGAGAACCACACCGCCATGCCTACCACGCTCAAGTCTCGCCTGACCGCTCTTGCCGGCCTCGTCGCCGTCATCGCACTGACCTCGGGGTGCGTCGCCTTCGGCCTGCCGGGTCAGCCGGCTCCCGGGGTCAAGGTGATCCGCGACCTGGCCTATGTCCCCGGCGGTGACGCGGCGCAGGTCTTGGACCTCTACCTGCCCGAGCAGGGCTCCGGCAAGCCGCTGCCCCTGTTCGTCTGGATCCACGGCGGCGGCTGGATGGGCGGAAGCAAGGATGGCCCCTACGGCCTGGACCTTGTCGGTAGGGGCTATGCCGTGGCCAGCGTGGAGTACCGCTTCAGCCAGAGGGCGATCTTCCCGGCTCAGATTCAGGACTGCCAGGCGGCCATCCGCTGGCTTCGCGCCAACAGCAAGGTGTACAACCTGGACCCGAAGCATATCGCGGTAGGCGGCGCCTCGGCGGGCGGGCACCTCGTGGCCCTTCTGGGAACTGCGGGCGGCAAGCGGGCCTTCGCGCCCGTGGGCGGCAACGAGAAGCAGTCCGACCGGGTGCAGGCGGTGCTCGACCTCTTCGGCCCGTCCGACTTCAGCGCCGTCATGAGCCAGGCTGCGGCCGACCCGACCAAGAACGTCTTCAACTTCAACCACGGCGACCCCTATTCCCTGCTGATCGGCGTGCCGCTCGGCTCGGACAAGGCCAAGGAGCTTGCGGTCAGCCCGATCCACTATGTGACCAAGGACAACCCTCCCTTCCTCGTGCTGCACGGCACGGCCGACAGCCTGGTCCCCTTCGCGCAGAGCGTCGAGTTGTGCGACGCTCTCCACAAGGTCAGGGCCGAGGCGATCCTGCAGCGGTTCACGGGCGCAGGCCACGGCGGCCCCGCGTTCGACCAGCCGTCGGTGCGCAAGCTGGTGCGGGACTTCCTGGACAAGCGCCTGCGGGGCGTTGACGTGAGGGTCGAGGCGATCCCCGGCACGTAGAGGAGTACTCATGAAGTCAACACTGCCGACCGCGATTGTTCTTTGTGCTGCATCGGCCTCTGCCCTTCTGGGCGCGCCGGCCCCGCCAACCCGGGGAGGTGTCGTGCTCACGGACGGGTTCGAGGCCGCCGGCGCGCTGCAGGATTGGCCCGGCGGCGGCGCACTGGATGCGGGCTTCCAGAGCAAGCAGTCGCTACGCGTCGAACGCGTGGCCTCAGGTTCGTCCATGGTTCGGCGCACGGTGCCCGTCGAGCGGCTCAGGGGCTACGTGATCCGCGTGTCGGGTGTGGTCCGCGCCGAAGGCGTCTCGGACCGGCCGCAGCCGTGGAACGGTGTGAAGCTCATGCTGCCCATCACCTCCCCCGGCGGCACGCTCTACCCGCAGGCGAAGATCGGCGTCGGAACGTTCGGCTGGAAGCCCGTCAGCTTCATCATCCGGGTGCCGTCGGACGCGGCTGCGGCGGTCCTCCACCTCGGGCTGGAGGAGGTGTCCGGCAAGGTCTGGTTCGACGATATCCGCGTCACCGTCGTCCGCCCGCCTGCTCCACCCGCTCCCCGCGTCGCGCCCGCCAGGCCGTTCCGGGGCCACAGCCTGCCGCGCCTCCGCGGGGCCATGGTCAGCCCAGGCATCGACGCCGACGGCCTCCGCACATTCGGCAAGGAGTGGAACGCCAACGTTATCCGCTGGCAGCTGATCCGCTCCAACTCGCAGGCGGCCACGCAGACCACCTACGACCAGTGGCTCGATGCCGCGCTGGCCGGGCTCGATGCCGCGCTGCCCCAGTGCCGCAGGAACGGCCTGCTGGTGGTGGTGGACCTCCATTCCCCGCCCGGCGGCGCCGCAAATCAGGGCGGCTACGCCGCCGCCGACGCGGACCTCTTCTCCGACAAGCGCTGCCAGGAGCAGTTCGTGGAGGTCTGGCGCCGGATCGCCCGGCGCTACAAGGGTGTCGCGGGCATCTGGGGCTTCGACCTGGCCAACGAGCCCATCGAGGAGACCCTGGCCGAGGACGCCGACGACTGGCACGACCTGGCCGAGCGGGCGGGCAAGGCCGTGCGCGCCGTCGACCCGAGCCGGACGCTCATCGTCGAGTGCGCGGCGGGCGGCGGTCCGGGCGGGTTCGACGGCATGGAGCCTCTGGACCTGCCCAACGTGGTCTACAGCGTCCATATGTACCTGCCGCACGCATTCACGCACCAGGGCGTCTTCGGCCCGAGCCCGGAGATTCGCTACCCGGGCGTGGTGGACGGAGTGAAGTGGGACAAGGCGCAGATGGAAATCGCGCTGAAGCCCGTGGTGGAGTTCCAGCGCAAGTACGGGGTCCACATCTATGCCGGTGAGTTCAGCGCCATCCGCTGGGCTCCGGACGACAGCGCCTACCGCTATCTCCGCGACCTGATCGACCTGTTCGAGGCCTACGGCTGGGACTGGACCTACCACGCCTTCCGCGAGTGGGACGGCTGGAGCATTGAGCACGGCGCCGACCGCAAGGACAACGCTCCGGCAAAGACGCCGACCAGCCGCCAGACCCTCCTGCGCTCCTGGTACGCGAGGAATAGGAAGCCGGGGCTGTAGGCGGTCAGGACACGCCCGCGTCGCTCCCGTCGTATGCAGGGCTGTGGGGCGCCTGAAGATGATCGGCGCCGAGGAGGTTTGCGATGATGCTCTGGGTGCAGGCGCTCTGCCTGGGGGCGCTGGCGGTGGGTGCGACAGCCTTGGCGGACTCCCCGCCGCCGGGAAAGGCCGAGAAGCCGCACCGCTGGAAGCCGGTGGCCGACGAGGTCTACCTTCAGGAGACGGTGACACGCATTCCGACGGCCAAGCCCGCCACCGCGGCCCTCTGTGCCGGGGGCATGGCCTACGCGGTGATCGACGGGGTCCTGAACTCGGTCGATGGCGTTGCCTTGAAGGCGGCGCCCGGAGCCCCGGTCGGCATCACCCGGCTCTGCGCGCTGGACGGCGTCGTCTGGGCCGCCGCCGCCGATGGGGCCTATAGGCTCCCGGGCAAAACATGGCAGCGCGTGGGGCAGGGCGCCTTCGTCGACTTCTGCCTGCACGACGGCGCCGTGCTGGCTGCCACCCGCGACGAGCTATACCGCTTCGACGGCGCCAAGCTCGTCAGCGCCACACCGGCGGGCGGCTACCTCTCCGACGATATCACGCTGGTGATGGATGACTTCAGCCAGGTCATCGCCGACCCGGTGCAGATCGGACCCATCAGCCGCATCGCCTCCTTCGCGGGCGTCGTCTACCTGCTGCGCGGCGGGTCGCCGGCGCTCATCGAGGGCAAGACGCTCATCCGCAGCGTGGCCGATTGGGGTTCCCTCCCCGCCGACGCCCGCGACATGCTGGCCACGGGCAGCTCCGTCACTTTCGCCACCGCGAAGGGGCTCGGCGTCCTCCGAGGCATGAGCCTGACGCAGGTGCGCGGCGCCGACGGCCTGCCGGTGGAGGATGCCACCTGCCTGGCCGAGGGCGTCGACGGCGACCTGTGGATCGGCACCACCCGCGGGGCCGTCCGGCGCGTGGGCCGCGACTTCCACTACTTCGGCGCGGGCAACTGGCTGCCCGGCGACCACGTCAACGGCATCAGCGCCGATGGGGACCGCGTGCTGATCGCCACCGACGGCGGCGTTTCGCTGCTCCGGTATGAGCCCTACACGCTGGCCAAGAAGGCGGCGCACTTCGAGCGCGAACTGGACGCCTGGGGCTTCAAGCGGCTCGGCTTCGTCAACAGCCTGGGCTGGGGCGGCGAGGCCGACGGCTGGATTCGCGGCATCAGTGACAACGACGGCGGCAACGCCGCAAGCTACCTGGCCGCCATGTGCTACAAGTACGCGGTCACGGGCGATGAGAAGGCGCGGCAGGCGGCGGCCGACACCTTCGACGCGCTGGTCTGGCTGGGCGACATCACGGGCAAGCCGGGCTTCATCGCGCGGTCGGTCTGGTCGGTGGCGGGCGACAAAGGAGAGCGCTCCAATCGGGGTTCCGGCGGCCTGCCGGCCAAGTGGTACCCCACCGCCGACGGCAAGTTCCTCTGGAAGGGCGACACCTCCAGCGACGAAGTGAACGGTCACTTCTATGGCGTCACCCTCTACCATGACCTGGTTGCCAAGGGCAAGGAGAAGGTCCGCGCCGCCGAGCACCTGGCCCGCATCTCCAAGCACCTCCTCGACCACGGCTGGGTGCTGGAGGACATGGACGGCAAGCCCACGCGTTGGGGCCGCTGGGACCCAGACTACCTGCTCAAGCCCTACGGCTCCGACGCACGCGGCCTCAACGGCATGGAGGCCCAGACCTACATGACCACCGCCCTGGCGCAGACCGGCCGCCGCGAGTTCGCCGAGGGCCTGCGGCAGACCGTGAAGTGGCGCTACCAGACCTACACCGTGCGACAGCGCGTCACCTTCCCGCCGGACCTGCCGGCCCCGTGGGACGACGAGCTGGCCTTCCGCTGCTACGTGCCCCTGCTCACCTACGCCACCGACCCGGAGCTCAAGGCCATCTACCGCCGCAGCCTCGACCGGACGTGGGAGATTCTCCGCGTGCAGCGCCTACCCTTCTTCAACTTCCACTACGGCGGCCTCACCGGGAACGACTGCGACGAGCAGGAAGCCGCGGCAACACTGCGCGAGACGCCGTTGGACGTGGTCAGCTACAGCTACCACAACTCGCACCGGCTCGACCTGGCGCCCGGCAAGGAACACACCTCCTTCGGCGGCGCCGCGCGGGGTCTCTCGCCGCGCGAGGGCTCGCCCGAACTGGGATCGGGCTCGGCCCTGAGCCTCGACGGCGGCTCCGGCGGCCGAGGCGCCTTCCCGCCCACCGGCTGGCTCGAGGGCTACTGGATGGGCCGCTACTACGGTATGCTCCAGGCGCCCACCACCCGCGACAAAGCCGCCACCACGCTCCCGCCGCGCGACCCCTCCCTGCGAGGCGCCGCCCCCTACAGCGGCCCCGAGCGCCCCAAGGAGCGCGGATAGCCGCGTAAGCCCCGCGCGACACGCGGCGCCCCGGGCGGTTTTGGGGTTATCCTATGGCATCACGCGGCAGGTTGCCGCACTGCCGACCGGAGGCGCCGCGATGTTGCGATGGATCGTCCTGATGCTGGTGGGCCTGGCTGCCTGCTCCGCGCCGGGGGCCGGGGCGCAGTTGATCGTCCGCAGCCTCCTGCCCGACGCCAACGTGGCCCGCGCACGCCGCACGGTGACGCTGACGGCGCTCGTCGAGAACGCCTCGCCGACGACGGCGAGCGTGCGGGTCGCCCTGACGGCCCCGCGCGGCGTGGCGGTGGCACCGGCCGCGACCCAGACGGTGCGGATCGCGGCGGCCGACACGGCGCGCGTCGCCTGGCGCGTCAATGCCTCGCAGCCTGGCGAGCAGCGCTTCGGCGTGGCCGCCGGAGCCGCCAAGGCCGAGCTGAAGCTCCTATTCCTCCCCGCACTGGCGGCGCGCAAGCAGGCCTACATCCCGACGCCGAAGCCCGTCAAGACCACCATGCTGATCGGCGCCCACAACTGCCCGCTCTGGGAGGCCGAC
The DNA here is from genome assembly GCA_026392115.1 of Armatimonadota bacterium. Classification (GTDB taxonomy): domain Bacteria; phylum Armatimonadota; class Chthonomonadetes; order Chthonomonadales; family CAJBBX01; genus CAJBBX01. The sequence goes on from JAPLCQ010000011.1 coordinate 29,875, forward strand.
CGGCCCGGCATGTGGGCCAACATCCTGAAGCACCCCGAGCGCACTCCCGCGCTCGGCTTCTATGCGCAGGAGAACCCCGAGGTGGCCGACTGGGAGACCAAGTGGGCCGTGGAGCACGGCGTCTCCTTCTTCATCTACTGCTGGTACCGCGACGGCCAGGGCGGCCCGGTGAAGATGAACTTCGGCTCCGCCATCCACGACTCGCTCTTCAAGTCCCGCTTCCGCAGCAAGATGAAGTACACGATCATGTGGGAGAACCAGTCGCGCGGGCAGGCCGGCGTCTCCAGCGAGCAGGACCTGATGCAGAACCTGCTCCCCTTCTGGATGGAGAACTACTTCAAGGACCCCGGCTACCTGAAGGTGGACAACAAGCCGGTCCTCTACATCTACCGGCCGGAGTTCCTCGTGGACGATCTGGGCGGCATCGGGCAGGTTCGGGCCGCCTTCGACAGAATGCGCGACGCCTGCCGCGCGGCGGGCTTCGATGGCCTCTACCTGCTGGGCGAGTACCGCGGCCTCGACCCCTTGCACCTGACGCTGCTGAAGTCGCTGGGCCTCGACTACGTGTTCGCCTACTGCTGGTACGTGCCCAACAACCCCACACCGCAGCAGTCCATCGACACGCAGATGGGCTACCTCCGCAAGACGCAGGAGCTGGGCATCCTGCCGCAGGTGCCCACCGTCTCGCAGGCCTGGAGCGGCTGGGCCGACGAGGGGACCATCTGGAAGATTCCGCCGAAGGACTTCGGTCGCCTCCTGACGCAGGCCCGCGACTTCGCCCAGACGCTCCCCAAGGAGGAGCTGGGCAGCCGCATGCTTCTGCTGGACAACTGGAACGAGTGGGGCGAAGGGCACTACATCGCACCCTACCGCGAGTACGGCTTCGGCTACCTCGACGCCGTGCGGGACGTCTTCGCTCCGGGCGCCGGGCCGCACCAGGACCTGCTGCCCGAGGACATCGGAATGGGCCCCTACGACAAGCCGTACAAGGCGATCAGGGCCCGCGAGGAGGCGGCTCGCAAGGCGGCCTCCAAGCTCGTCCGCAAGCCGGGCTGGGACGAGCCGGGCCTGGCGGCGTGGTGGTCATTCGATGAGCCCGCCGGCGCCGACGCCCTGCTGGACTCCTCGGGCCACCGGCTGGGCGGGCAGCTGGTCAAGGCCAAGCGTGCACCGGGCATCGCCGGTAGCGCTATGGTCTGCTCCGGCGGCTGGGGTCTGATCCCGCCGTCGCCGTCGCTCTCGTTCACCGAGGGGCTGACGATCAGCTGCTGGGTCAAGTCCGCCGAGGGCGGGCAGGGCAACACCTGGGTGGTCAACCGCGTCTACTCCGGCGGCACCGACACGGGCTACCGGTTGGGCGTGGTGGACGGCAAGCCCTGCTTCGAGGTGCCGCTCACCAGCTTCAGCCACCACCTCAGCGCCCAGCAGGACCTGCCCACGGGTCGCTGGACGCACCTGGCGGGCACGTTCGACGGCAAGGTGATGCGTCTGTACGTCGACGGCGTTGAGGCCGCCGCAATGGAGCGCCCCGGCCCCGCCAAGGCCAACGACTTCCACATCTGCCTGGGCAACTACGAAGTGGACCACAAGGCCTACTTCCGCGGCCTGCTCGACGAAGTGAAGCTCTACAGCCGCGCCCTGACCGCGGAGGAGGTGCGCAAGCATGCGGGCCAGTACCGGTAGGCTCCTTGCGGCTGCCCTGGCCGTGATACTCGGGCTATGCGGCTGCCCGGCCCGCAAGGCGCACGACGAGCATAACCATGGGAGCGCGAGCGCCAGCCCGGCGCGCAAAGGCCCGGTGACCTACGCGGAACTGGGCGTGCAGCCCTACCCCGGCTCCAAGCCGTGGGGCAAGCAGCCCTCCATGCGGTTCGTCCACGACGACGTGCAGGCCTGTACGCTCATGTGCCGCGCCATAACCGCCATGGCCGACATGGAGCGCCACTTCACTAGCCAGCTCACTGACGTGGTGCGCACTCCCACATCGGATGGCTGCAAGCTCAAGGGCCGCAACCGAGCCAAGCAGGAGACGACGGTGCAACTACTGGACGAGCGCGGCAAGGCCACGCGCGCCGCCATCACTGTGATCTTCTGAGGCTACAGACGGCGTGCCTGGATGGGGCTTGCCGGGAGACGCCGCCGCTTCATGGAACTCGCCAAGCGCACGGGTGGATCGTGCGGCCGTCCGTCTGCGCATGCGGTAAGGCCCGGCCATGTCGCCTGATCAGGGCCAAAGGATGGAGACCCAAATGCCTGCACGTCGCGCCCGTTACGCCGCTTGCCTCCTCGTCGCACTGGCAGGGCCAGCCCTCGGCGCGGGAGCCGACAAGGCGCCCGCTACCCCGTGGTGGGACCGGTTTCCCACGCTGTACCAGACGGGCGACGTGGCCCGCGCCGCACGCTCCCACGCTTCGGCCATGCTCTGTGGCGCCGCGGACGACCCCGCCTGGGGCCTCTTCGGCCAGCGGCAGCGCATCGCAACCTCCCGGGCGCAGATCGCTGACGCACACAAGCGCGGCATCAAGGCCCTCTCGTGGTTCGAGGGGTTCGGTACCGCCGGCCTCTGCTACATCGGCGAGGTGCGCCGCGATGCCCAGGGACGCCTGATCAAGACCAAGGAAGACCCCGACCTGACGCGCCTCTTCCACCTCCATTGGGACTGGCAGACCACCACGGGCGAGGGCGAGGTGGTCTGGGTGGGAGCCCACAACACGTTCGACGACGACGCCTTCGCCCGGCCCTACACGCGCACCCATCCGCGCTACGGCATGCCGCCCATGCGCTACCCCGACGGCCGCATCGCATCCGGCGCCACCGACCCCGCCGACCCGCGCACGCACCGCGTCTACGATGCGGCGTGCTCCAAGGACGTGCTGGGCCGCGTCTTCTTCGAGTACGAGTACAACGACGCTCTGAACCGGATCCAGCCCGCCACGGGCAAGCCGCTGGGGCCTCTGCGCGGCCTGGTGCAGGCCTCGGAGGCGCCCTCGGGCGTGCCGGACCCGGGCTTCACGCCCGAGCAGTGGCGCGCCATGAAGCGGCCCCGCTACGCCGGAGCCGTCTGCCCCGGCAAGGACTCGGCCTGTCCGAGCTGGATCGACTACGCCCGCGGCTCGGTCCGCGCCGCGCTGGACGCCGGCATTGACGGGCTCTGGGTCGACAACTGGTCGCCGTGGGACAGCTTCAACGCCAAGCCGCTGCTCAAGGCGTTTGGCGACTGGTCGGTGGAAGGCTTCCGCCGGCGCAAGGGCGTCGATATCCGCGCTTACCTGCAGCAGAGGTTGCGCGAGCTGGGCGGCGACCCGACCAACATGGACGACCCGAAGTGGTCCGACCCCCGATGGCGCGACGACCCCGTCTGGCGCGCCTACCTGGTCTACAAGCGGCGCACGGGTGCGTCAGCGCTTTCCGCCATGTACCGTACGCTGAAGCGCGAAGCCGCTGCGGTCGGCAAGCCCGATTTCCTGGTCAGCGGCAACGATATCCCCGGCTACTCGCTGGGTTGGGTCCGGGGCGACCTTGACATGGTCAGCACCGAACTCACCTGGGGATGGTCTCTCACCGGCGGCCCGCGCGGGCTGATGCCGCCGCCGCTGGGCAGCTATGTGCCGGTCTACCGCCTTGCTCGGGAACACGCCAAGAGCCGTTTCGTGAACCTCTGGATGTATGGCCCCGATGAGGCGAAGAAGAGGCCGGGCATCGCCAACGTCTGCTACTACCAGGGCCTCGCCTCACACGCGCTGCCGATGCCGCTGCCCGGCGCAACCATAGGGACCGATGGGGCGGACGCCGCCTTCTTCGGCTTCGTGCGCCGAGCCGCCCCGCTCTTCGGCGACCGGCGGCCCGTGGAGCAGGTGGGCCTCTACTACTCCTCGTCGTCGCAGCTCATGGAGATGCTGCCCGGCGGCTTCCGCGACCACGGCGACCAGCCGCACAGCTTCTCGTTCTACGGGTGGGGCGCCGCGCTCACCATGCTGCACCTCCCGTGGCGGGCCCTGCCCGAGTGGAAGGTAACCGACCGCGAACTGCGCGGCCTGAAGGCCCTCATCATCCCCAGCGCCGAGGTCTTCCCGCGCGAAGACCTGCCCGCGCTCAAGCGGTGGGTGCAGCGCGGCGGTCGGTTGCTCATCGCCGGCAACTGCGGGCTGCGGTTCGGCGAAGGCGCCGACTTCGCCCGCGCCCCCGCCGGGGGTACGCTGGCGTCGCTGGCCGGCGCCATGGGTGACGGCTCCGTGCTGCGCGTGGCCGACGATCCCGCCCGCCCCTTCTACTCCGCCGACAAGGCGAGGCCCACGCTGCTTCCCGGCCTCCAGGCGTTGCTGGCACGGGCCGGCCTCGCGGCGAGCGGCCTCGCGCTTGCCTCGGCGGACGCTCCCTGGACCGTGGGTCTGACGCCCTACCGATCCAGCGGGCGCCTCTTCGTCGATGTGAACAACACGGACATCGCCCTGCCGTCCGACCGGATCACCCCGGCGCCGCCGGTCACCTTCACCGTGCAGCTTCCGCCCGACCTGCGGGGCAAGCGGCTCCGGGCGCGCGTGATCTCGCCCCAGGTCCCGACCCCCGAGGCCCGTCTGCGCGTATCGGGTGCGTCGGCCACCGTGGCGCTGGGGTCTGTCCAGTGTTACGCTTCCGTGATCCTCGAGGCCGACCCGGTGCGGTAACAGCCGTGGCGGCGTCGTGCAGGCGCGCGTCGGATGGTGCGGACATGCCCGAGAAGGCACGGATGCGTCTCCCTGACGTGCTACGCTTCAGCTATACCTGGCAGGGGACCGCGCCGGTTGGTTCCGCACAGACCCATTGAGGAGGCAAAACCATGAGGACACTTAGGGCGCTTGCCTGCGCCTTGCTGATGCTGCCGCTCGTGCCGCTGCCCGCCCGTGCCGACGGCCCCGGCTCCGCGTCCGATACTACTCCCACGCAGCTGCGGATAGCGTTCGGCGAGGACCCCCGACACACCATGCGTGTGGTGTGGCAGACCCGCACCGCCGTGGATGCCCCGGTCGTAGAGTACGGCGCCGGCGGGAAGCTGAGCGTGCGCATCCCCGCGCGGCGCGTCTCCTATCCCTATGAGACCGGAGCGATCTGGGAGGCGACGCTCACGGCTCTGCAGCCCGGCATGGTCTATGGCTATCGGGTAGGCGACCCTGTGGGCGGCTTCAGCGAGGCGGCCTCATTCCGAACCGCGCCGGACAAGCCCGAGGACTTCACCTTCACCGCCTTCGGCGATCAGGGCTCGACGCCGGCCGCCCGGCAGAACATGACCAACGTGCTCAACGACGCCCCGGCCTTCCACCTGCTGGTGGGTGACCTCTCCTACGCCAACGGCGTCCACTCGCGTTGGGACGACTACCTCAAGTTGAACGAGCCGCTCACCCGTGGAGTGCCCTTCATGGCTGTTCCAGGCAACCACGAGAACGAGAAGCTCCTGGTAACCAAGCAGCCCATCGGCTATGCCGCCTACCTGGCCCGGTATGCCCTGCCCGGCGAGGAGAGCTACTACGTCTTTGACTACGGCGCGGCCCGCTTCGTGGGCGTAGACACCGTCAACCTGCGCCAGCGGGAGCAGCAGGAGTGGCTCGAGGAGACCCTGGCCGACGCTCGGCGCGACCGGCGGGTGAAGTGGCTCATCGTCTTCCAGCACTACCCGCTCTACGGCTCCACCCGCGGGCGCGGCGACAACGGCGACCTCATCAAGATGCAGCAGCCCCTCTTCGACCGGTACAAGGTCGATCTGGTGATCTGCGGCCACGACCACGTCTACGAGCGCCAGTACCCCATGCGCGGCGGCAAGGCCGTGAGCCCGAGCCTGACCGACTACACGCAGGGGATCGGGACCCTCTACGTTATCGTCGGAGGCGGTGGCATCTCTCTCTACGACTTCGCGCCGAGGAAGCCCGTCGACTGCGCCATCCGCGAGAGGACCTACTGCCGTCTGCGCGTACGCGTACCGGTGGAGGGTCCGTTGGTGGCAGAGGCGCTCCGCCTGGACGGTAGCCTGATCGAGAAGTTCGAGATTCGCCCGGTCCGGTAGAATCTCGGTGGATTCCATGCCTGTTTGAACCCGGCTTGGGCCATCGGGCGTACAATAGGAACATGGAGACGGGAGTACCGGGGTAATCACACGCTACCCCCCCCCCTCCTTGCAATAGGAGGTAATAGATGCGTTTCCAAAGATGTATCGGCGCGGCGCTGTTTGCCGCGCTCTGCCTGGGCGGCCTGGCGGCGCGCTCCGGCGCGCAGACGCAGTTCTGGGGTTGGGGTTACGGCGGCGGACTCGGGCTTGGCCCGGGCGCCCCGAACCAGTGGGTCCCGGCCCGCATCCCTGTGAACAACGTGGAGTCTGTGACGTCAGGGCTGTCGAGCCCGACGATCGTGCGCACCACCGACGGCAGGTACTACGGCTGGGGCGCCAACAACTACGGCCAACTGGCCCTGCCACCGTCGGACCCGGTTCAGATCCCCACCGAGCTGCCGCTGAGCCAGTTCAGCCGCGTCCTCGTTAACAACGGCGCGTCGTTCGGCGTCACGCCGGACGGTCTCGTCTATGCCTGGGGCTACAACGGCTGCGGGCAACTGGGCCAGGGCGACGCCAAGAGCCGCCCGACGCCTACCCTGGTGCCGCTCGCCGGCCCGGTGGCGGCATTCTGGGCCAAGAACAGCGGCGCGTTCGCCAAGCTCACCGATGGCCGGCTCTTCGCCTGGGGCTACTGCGTCACGGGCGCCCTCGGCGTCGGCATCGACGGCTACGCGAACTCGCCCATGGAGGTGCCGCTTGCAGGCGTGGTGGCGATCACGGGGTTCTACCGCGAGAGCTACATGGTCACCGACTCGGGCGACCTCTACGCCTGCGGCGAGAACAACCTCGGCCAACTGGGTCTGGGCGACAGGGTGAACCGGCTGACGCCGACCCGAGTGCCGCTTACCGGCGTCATCCAGGTCGCCCCGGCCGACGGCAGCGCCCTGGTCGTGACCGCGGACGGTTCGGTACACGGCATGGGCGCCAACGACGATTACGCCCTGGGTCTGGGGACCGACCGGACGTGGCGCGTGAGTCCTGTCGCTTTGCCGATTTCGGGCGTGACGCAGGTCTCAAAGGGAGGGGGCTGGGCCGTGGCTCGCCGCGTAGACGGTTCGGTCTACGTTTGGGGTTCGAATGGGGGAGGCCAGCTTGGGCTGGGTGATACGACGGCCCGGCCTACGCCCACGCTCCTGGCCGGCATCCCGCCCATTGCCTGGGTCTCGGCCTCGTGGGAGACCGGCTTTGCCATGACCGCCGACCACCGCCTCTTCGCCTGGGGAGGCGACACGACCGAGAGCCCCAGGCTTGGGCTGGGCCAGGGAAGGTTCCGCAACGTGCCCGAACAGGTGGCGCTGGGGGGTATCCAGGCGTTCTACGGTGACTATGAGCACACCTATGTCTGCGTGACGCCGGGCCTCGAGACCAAGCTCTACTGCCCGGACCGCAGCCAGACCATCACCGAATCGGTGGCGCTCAAGGGATACCTTTACCGAAAGCAGGACAGCGTGCCGATCGCTGCGAAGCCGCTGGTCTTCCGCATCGACGGCGCCGTGGTGGGAACCGCCGACACCGACGCCGGCGGGCAGGCCGTGCTCAACTGGACCGTCACGGCCGGGGCCGCCACGCGGAGCCTCACCGTGGCCTACGACGGCAACGTCGACACCAACGCCTGCCGTGCCGCCGCCGTGATGGCCTGCAAGAGCTACGCGACGAAGACCTACATGCCGGACAGGGCCGGCAAGATCGCCACCGCGGCCGCGCTCAAGGGCTATCTCTTCTTCACCGACAACAAGCCCATCCGGGGCAAGACGCTGGAGCTTTCGGTGGACGGCTCTGTCGTAGGCTCTGCCGTGACCGACGTCAACGGGCAGGCGGTGGTCTGGTGGACCATCCCCGAGGGAGCCGGCGCGGGCCAGCGCCCGCTGAAGGCCGCGTGGGTCGGCAACGCCGGCTACACCGCCTCCTCCGGCGCGGCCAAGCTTACGGTCTCCAAGGCGCCGGCGTACCTGTGGCTGGCGTCCCGTTCCATCGCCGCCGGATCGGCCTGCTACCTCCGCGCCTACCTGCGCCGCCTGCCGGACTACGTCTGGTTGCCCGGCAAGGAAGTGGCCTTCACGCTGGACGGGACCGAAGTGGGCCGGGCCGCCACCACTCCCGGCGGATGCTCTTCGGTGCTGTACAACGCGCCGATCAGCATGACGGTGGGCGCGCACCCGCTGGTAGCGGCGTTCGCGGGAGACGGCGCCTACGAGCCGGACAGCGATACCGGAGCGCTGACAGTGGTGCCGTAGCACCGGCACGGACGGACACGGACGAGCACGGACGGCCGACAGGCGGTTGGCTGTCCGTGTAAGTCCGTGCGTGTCCGTGCAAGTCCGTGCTCGTTCGTGTGGCCCCGGCGGTACACTTGCCCTTGGGAGAGCGCTACCATGGGCATGGGCGTCGTTCGGGGGCTTCTTGGCGCTTTGGGGCTGGCCGCTGCGGTGACGTGCCTGGCGGCGGGGCCGGCGCCGGTTCGGCCTGCCGCGCGGCGGCTGCCTGCGCTGGCGTGGCAGGAGCGCTCCGACTGGCTGAACGTGCGCAGGGCCTCGTCGCCAGTGGCCGCGGGCGACGGCGTGGCCGACGACACCGCCGCGCTGCAGGACGGCCTGGACCGCCTGTCCGCCGCCCGGCGCGAGGGCGGGCCTTCGGGCGGCGTCTCCACCCTCTTCCTTCCGGCGGGGACCTACCGCATCACACGCACGCTCACGCTGACCGGGCCCATCGTCGGCGCGGCGATCATCGGATGCGGGCGGGACACGCGGCTGGTCTGGGACGGCGAGCCGGGCGGTAAGATGCTGCACCTCAACGGCGTCTGCTACTGCACCTTCGAGGGGCTGGAGCTGGATGGGCGCGGACGGGCCGCCGTGGGCTTCTGGTACAAGTCCGACAAACGCTTCCAGACCGAAGTGACACATCGACACATGGCGTTCCACGGCTTCACCGATGCGGGGCTGCTCAACGACCCGACGCGGGCCCAGGCCCTGGCCGAGACCACCTTCGAGAACTGCCTCTTCGTGCGGTGCCGGCGCGGCGTGGCCTTCCCGCAGTTCAACGACTACGACTACACCTTCGACGGCTGCGAGTTCGTTCAGTGCGACATCGGCGTCGAGTGCGTCCAGGGCAACTTCTATGTGCGCAACTGCCACTTCGAGCAGAGCCGCACGGCCGACATCCAGGACCACTCCGAGCATGGCAGCTCCGTGCGGCGGTGTACCTCCAGCGGCTCGCGGGTCTTCATCAGCCGCACGTCGTCGGTGGCTCCGCTGACGGTGCAGGACTGCCGCGTCGACGGCTGGACCAACCCCTCAGGAGCCCTGCTGCTCTCGCGGCCTCCGGTGATGCTCTTCGACTGCATCTTCACCAACCCGCCCCGCGATGCCCGAGGCCAGGGGCTGCCGCCCGTGCGGGCTCACAGCGACGGCCAGCGCATCCTCACCGCGGGCAACGCGGCGCCCGGCGCGGCGAGCCTCTTCCAGTCCTCGGCGAAGCCCATGGTCTACGCCATCCCCGCAGGCGGGCCGGGCGGCGTGACGCGATCGGCAGCACAGAGCTTCTTCCGCGACACGGCGCGCATCCCCGGCCGCGTGCTCGACGCCAAACGTACCTTCGGCGCCGCCGGCGACGGCAAGGCCGACGACACCGCCGCGATCCAGCGGGCCATCGACGCCGCCGCGGCCGCGTCGGGCCGGGCCATCGCCTACCTGCCCGCCGGCGACTACGTGGTGACGCGGACGCTTCGCATCACGGGCCGCGACTTCTTCGTGGGAGGCAGCGGATGGGCCACGCGGCTCATTTGGAAGGGCCCCGACGGTGGAACCATGCTGGAGGTCCGCGACCCGCGCCGCGTTACGCTGGAGAACCTGATGGTGGGGAGCCACGACGCCGGGTCTATGAGCAACCGGATCGACATCCGGCAGGTGGGCGCGGGTCGGCCCTCGCACATGACCTACGACAACGTCTCGGTCTACGGCATGTACCAGAAGCAGCCCTTCCGCAAGGGGCTCTGGTTCACCGGGCTGGGGTCGGGCGACGTGGTGGTCATGCCGCACGTGCAGGGCAATCTGCGCTTCGTGGAGTGCGCCCGAGCCACGGTGCTGGCGAACTGCAGCTACGAGGGCTCGGTGGTCGTGGAGGGCATGGGGCGCATCCGCGACGGCCTGCTGGGTTTCCAGACCCGGCTCGCCACGGTAGTGGACTACGGCCTCTACCTGCGCGACAGCCAGAGCATCGTCATGAGCGACTTCTACGTGGAGCAGTCCGACAACGGCTACCGGCTGGAGGGTTCCCCCGGCGACCCGCCCGGCCGCGCCACGATGCAGGGCGCCAAGGTGCAGTTCACGGTGCCGGACGGCGACCCCAACCAGTGCGCCACGTTCGACGTGCGCGGCTACCGGGGCAACGTCTTCTTCGGCCCGGACCAGTTCTACATCGAGCCCAAGGCCAAGCGCATCCGGCAGCAGGGCGCCGGCCCGGTGGACCTCTACCTGATGGGCTGCGTCTGGTACGACAACAAGCCCCAGGTCGAGATGGGCCCCGACGCCCGCCTCTACATCATCGGCAACGAGGCCATGGGCATGGACAAGGTCCAGTACGCCGCCGAAGACCGCCTGCCGCCCACCAACCTGCTTCCGCTAGCCGCGGCGGTAGCCGACCTGCGGCGCCTGGGCGCAGCCGATGCGCGGTGGAACCATCCGTAGGCGGCGGAGGCAAGGGGGGCTCTTCCGGGCGCCATAGTCCTCTCACAGGCGCACCTCAGCAAGGGCCTGTGCAGCCGGATGGGAGCCGTAGTCCACGGAGCGTCTCCAGGTACTCCTCGAGCGATTTGGGTGGGTTGCGGAGTGATGACCAGTGGTTCCGGACACCGCGTACGAACCGCGACTGGTCGCGCCGCATCAGGTTGACCAAGAAGGCATCCGGATGCAGCGCCCGGAGCCCATTGGGTGCAAGAGCCCGCGACGGGAAGTCCCGCAGGTTGAAGGTGATGATCGCCGAAGCTCTCGCCTCAATCGCCGCGGCCAGGACGTGACGGTCATCGGCATCGGGAAGACATAGAGCCGGGATGTGCTCGTGATGGCCTGTCACAAGGCTCTCCGGAGCGACCGCGTCCATCAGACTGCGGGTCCGCGTGAGCTGGGCCAGCGTGATGTCGGGGCGATCAGCGAGGACGTTCCGCATCCACTCCGCATGAATCTCGTCCGTCCATCGTGGCTCGTAGCATTTCGCAGCCGCTAGCCACATGAGCAGATCACGTAGAGAGGGAGGATAGAGTACGCAGGCGTCAAGTACAGCGATCACCGGTAGAGGCCCAGAAGCTCCGTCTCCGCGACCATCTCGCGTACCACGGCCTCGCGCCGAGCGACTTCCCGCTCTTCGGCTTCGCGGTACCGAAGCACATCATCCATACGGATGCGTCGCCTGTTGCCCACCTTCCGGTATGGGATCAGGCCCTTCTCCAGCAGTTCCTCAATCAAGTATGGGCGGGAGACCCCCAGGACACCGGCCGCCTGCTGTGTCGTGAGCTCCTTGCCGATCGATGTCACGGCGACCCCATTGCCCTGGCCCATCGCCCGCAGCACACGCACCAGCGCATGCGTCACGGATAGGGGAAGGGCCAGGTCAACCGCCTTGCCGTCCTGAGAGGTAACGCGCAGGTTTGCCGTGCTGCCGGGTGACAACATGCGCGACAGCGGCTCGACGCAGCTGAGCGCCTGCTGGGCGTCCGACTCCGTCGTGGTGATGGGGCCTGCAATCGTCGGCATTCCTTGCGTCTCCCTTTGGGCGGCTCACCATGTGTATACCACGTATTCGCAGCAGGCGCAGCACCCGATGCAGCCGCGCCGGGTTCCTGGGGCGCGGGATCCGGCCACGCGCGGTTGTCGCGTTGCGCCCGTGCGAGTGTGCACTGCCGGCGCTGGGCCCCTACCGGGCGCCTCACCCCGGCGCGACAGGCCGATTCACCGCGTGGCTGCGGCTTTCCAGCGCCCTGTCATCGCTGTCCCCGCTCGATGGCGTAGCTCTGGCCGGCTTGCGTCTCGAAGCTGATGGTTCCCTCGGCCTCGGCCTTGATCGGGACGGTGGCGCCGGTGCTGTCGGTTACCTTGGTTGCGCCGTCCCACGCCGGGTAGAGCCGGCATGGGCCGCCGGCCTCGCTCTTCACCTGCCACGCGGCCACCTTGTCGCCCTCCCACGAGGCGCTCACCAGGAAGGCTCCCTCGGCTCTCAGGTCGCGGAAGCTCGCCTTGACGTCGCGCGGCCAGCCGGGGAATATGCGCAGGATGCCGTCCCAGCTCTGGAGCATCATCTCCTGGAGCGGGGCCATGGTCGCCAGCTCCTCGCCGAAGACCCAGGTCTGGTAGGCCATGCTGCTTCGCGCGAAGATCATCCCGTTGAGGTGGGCCGCCTGCAGCGCCTTGCGGTACTCGGGGTAGTCGCGCTCCGGGACCCAGCTGCCGTCGCGCAGGGCGGTCAGGGCGCTGCCGGGGTGCGCCAGCCACCAGGAGCCGAAGCGGCCCACCACCGGCGACGGGCCGGCGGCCGGTTCGGCGTCGCGGCGCACGTAAGGCTTGCCGACGCCGAACTGCGGCGGGCTGACGTCCTGGCACCACTTCGCCAGGCCGGTCAGCGCCGGGTTGTACTTCACGGCGAAGTACTCGCGGCTGTCCGGCGCCATCTTGTCCAGCCGCTCCTGCCACTCGGCGCGAAGCCGGGCGTCCACTCCCAGCTCCTGCGCGGCCCGGATGGCCGTGCGCAGGCAGTAGCGGAGGTGCTGGAGGACTTGCGGCTGGTCATGGTAGTCCTCCGGTTTGCCCGTCCAGGCCTTCTCCTCCTCGATGGAGGGGTAGGCGTGGTAGAGGCCGTCCGGCCCCTTGCGCAAGAAGTCGCCGCAGAAGAGGGCAAGCTCCTTGATGGCCGGGTACCCCCTTGTCCGGAGCCAGGCCTTGTCCATGGTGAAGCGGTAGCGCAACCAGAAGGGCTGGGCCGCCCATCCCGTCATGTAGGCCATGCGGCAGAGCGGGCCGGCCCCATAGACGTCGTCGGTGGCGTGGATCGGGTAGCTGGTGAGCTGAATGAACGCGCCGCGGCAGTGGTAGTACTTGTCGGCGATGATCCGGCCCATCTGCATCGTATGGTTCAGCGCCACGAAGCAGGCGTCGCCGGTATCGATCTGGTTGGCCTCGTAGCTACCCCAGAATGGCGCCTGGAAGTTGTAGTTCCAGTGGTAATCGCCATGCCACACCGAGTAGTCGCCAATGAGCTGCGTCAGGTAGAGGCCGGGCGGTGTCTTGCCCGCGCGGTAGCAGCAGCGCCGGATGTGGAGGTTCGCGTACCACTGGTTCTCCAGCACCGGGTCGTCGATCGATACGCTGGACCGGGCCCAGAACTGCCGCCCGGCCGCCAGCGTCTCCTCGCGCCAGCGCCGCATGGCGGCCGCGGGGTCTGCGCCGAGGGCCTCGACCAGCCTCCGGCACTCGGCCGCCGGGCCGCCGGGATCGCTGGTGGTGGGCACGGCGATCGACAGCCAGCCCTCGGTGGCCTTGGGTTCGGGCGTGATCGCGATCCGGGCTTCGCGGACGGGCGTCATATCGACGGCTTCGGCCTTGCCCTTGTCGATGGTCGGGACCAGCCAGTACTGGAACCCGTCCTTGAACGTGGGCTCCGCGGGAAGGGCCTGCTCGATGAAGAGCTGAGTCCCTGCCGGCGCCGGGGTCCCGCGGCGCACGGCCGGCGGGGGCAGGGGCGTGTTCCTCGGCGAGGCGTAGAGATCCCGATAGATGCCGTTGCGCGTGTCCGCCACCAGCCTGGCCGCGTACTCCTCCAGCTTCGGGTCGGCCCACCGAACCAGCGAGAGCCAGACAGGGCACTCCTTCATTTGCCAGTGGACCACCAGGGTGTTGCGATCCGGGTGGACGAATGACTCGACCTTGAGCTCACGGCCCCCGGGCCATGTGTAGGTGATCTCGTGCCGAGCCTCCTCGATCACGAGCCGCTGCTTGATGGAGACGTTGACGAGGTCGGCATCGTCCGGCAGTTGCAGGATCAGCTCGCCCGCCGGCTTGGGGCATGGGGTGGCCCGACGGGAGTAGCTTGGCGCGTCGACGCTGATCTCTTTGAGGCGCTTGGGGGTGGTCTTGGCGTTCTGGGCGGTGATGGTCGCACCGTAGTCGGCCTTCCACTTCTCCTGGTCGATGCCCCGGCGCAGCTCCTCGATGTCCAACGGTTTCGGGTCGTCGCTGTTGTCCCAGCGGCGGTCCCACACATCGCTCTTGCCGAGGCGCCAGATGAGCCGGTCGGCGGTCTGGTAGACGCTCGCCGACAGGTCGCCGTTTCCGAGCAGCAGGCCCTCATCGAGCGTCAGCAGCCGCTGGTTGGTCTCCAGGACGTGGAGCTTGCCGGGAGCGGCTTGGGGGTGTGCCGCCACGACTGGGACCAGCAGGAGGGCGGCGAGCAGTGCGATGGCGTGTTCCATGCTGGCTCCTTTCGGGCGTGGCCTCAGGCGGGACTCATCTCACCGGCGGCCGCTGCCGCAGCCTGGCGATGTACTCCCTGGTCATGTCCCAGTAGAGCGAGGTCGTCGGCTTGCCATCGGGCCCGGTCCACTTCTCCTGGGTCTCGTCGAGGCCACTCGTGTCAGTAGTCCAGACGGCGGACTCCTCGAGGTAGTCGTTGAACGCCTGGATCATGACGATCAGCGGGCGCGGGCTGTCCAGTACACGCTCCCAGCACCGGCGGTAGAAGTCACCGCCCTGGCGCGGCTCCACCTCGTTGGGACGGTGGACATTGAACCCGGGCTCCACCAGCTCAACCTCGGGATGGAGGAGGGCGCCCTGGTGCAGCGGCAGTGGCCAGCCGTACTCGCCGGGCTCCGCGTAGCCGGTGAGGGTCCGCTGCTGGAAGCGGCTACCGTAGGTCTTGTCGCCCGTGTAGGCGTCCCACTCGGTCTTCAGCTCCCGCA
>JAPLCQ010000058.1 GCA_026392115.1 Armatimonadota bacterium
GGCGAGGCCGGCATCGCGCGGCTCACCGAGGAGGCGTCGCTCACCTCGGACGGCCAGGTCTTCGGCACGCCCAGCTACATGGCGCCGGAGCAGATCGAGGGCAAGCCGGTGGACCAGCGGTCCGACGTCTTCGCGCTGGGCGTGGTCCTCTACGAGATGCTCGCCGGCCGTAAGCCCTTCACCGGCGACAGCGTGATCGGCATCGCCCACGCCATCATGAACGCCACGCCGCCGCCGCTGACGGGCGCCTCGGGAGCCGTCGAGCAGGTGGTGATGCGGGCGCTCTCCAAGTCGCCCGACCAGCGGTGGCCCACGGCCGACGCCATGCGGACCGCGCTCCGGGCCGCGGAGACCGCTCCGCAGACCTCCACGCCGCCGGTATACCAGACCCAGTCGTTCCAACAGCAACCCTACGGCGCCGCTCCGCAGCCCGCGCCCTGGAGCGCGCAACCCGCGCCGGCGTGGGGCCGGTCGCAGCAGCAGGCCCCGACCGGATACACCTACACAGGCCATGCGCCGACCCAGGGGCAGCCGCCGGCCGTGCCGGGCCCCACCACGATGGCGCCGCCCATGACGGCTCCCCCTCCCCTGCCCGCGCGGACGCGCCGCCCCATGCCCGCCGGCGTGCGGACGTTCTGGAACGGGTTCCTGATCACGGTGATCGTCGCGGGGGCCGTGGTCGGGATGGTCCTGCTCTTCCTGAAGGCGTGGGAGCAGCAGCAGAGCGCCGGAGCACAGATGGCCGCCAACCAGGCGCTGGCGACGGGCAACAAGGCCTACGAGGCCGGTGATCTGGAGACCGCCGAGAACGCCTACCGCGCCGCCCTGCGGGCAACGGGCGCCGGCCCGGCCTCGGCCGACGCGCGGCTGGGCCTCGCCGCATCGCTGAACCGGTCGGGCCTCCGCGCGTACCAACTGCGCGACGCCGCAACGGCGGTGCGGTTCTTCCGGGAGGCGGAGACGCAGATCGGCGCCGTGCCTGTCGGCGACGCCGCGGCGGACAGGCTGCGCGAGGACATCGCCTACAACCTGCGCCTAGCCCGGCAGGCGCTGGGCGACCCGGGCGCCGAGGCGCCGGGCGGGACCGACGGCGCATCCGGCGCGGTCGACCCCGCGGCGCCGGGCGACCTGTCGGTGTTCGAGGCCCGCGCGGCCACCGCCAAACAGGAGCTGGCGGCCGGAGACCAGTGCCTGCAGAACGGCGCCCTGACCGAAGCTCGCGACCACTGGCAGCGCGCCGTGGCCGCCGCACCGGGCACCCAGCCCGCACTGGAGGCGCAGGCCCGCCTCAACGCCCAGCAGCGGGAGCCGCAGTTCTGACCACGGCCGCCCCCGTCGGCCCGCCTGCCGGCCGCCGCGCCGCCGGACCGGGCCGCGAGAGCATCCACATCCCCCCGATCACGGCCGCCAGGAGCAGCAGCGCGTAGATCATGGCGAAGACCTCGGCGCGCGTGTAGGTGAAGAGGCGGCGGTGGAGGATGATCACCGTCACCGCGATGGGCACCATGGCCGGCAACGCGAGGCCGCTGAACATTACGATCAGCACGTAGAGGGCCAGCACCCCCACCACCCACTTGGCCGTGGCGCGGAAGAGGGCGTCGGCCGGTGCGAACCGCGTGACGGCCGCCACGAAGAAGGCCACGAAGAGGAAATCCGCGAACCCCGCTCCGGCCATGGGCGCCGCGCCGGTCTGAAGCTCCTTGGGAGGCAGGCCGACCATCATGGCGGTGGTGATCCGCTGGGCCGTCTCGGTCTGGCTCTGCATGATCCGCTGGACGGGGCCGTTGAGCATCACCGTCCAGACGTCGGTCATGGCCAGGACCACCGCCACGGGGAGGATCAGGTTCGGGGCGCGAAGCAGCCGCGAGAGCTGCACCCCGAGCCCCGCGGCCAGCGCCACCACGCAGAGGTCCGGGAGCCCGGGGACACCCGCCATCAGCCTCCAGGGCTGGGGCAGGGCGCCCAGAGCCGCTCCGACGCGCAACGGCGCAGCGCAGAGCGCCGCCGCGCCGATGAGCCAGAGGGCCGTTCGGGCCGACACCGCCGAACGGGCCAGGTAGGCGCCGAATAGCAGCGCGAGCGTCACCGACCCCAGCGTGGAGACCACGGTGGGAATATGGCTCTCCCAGCGAATCCTGGGCGCCACCTGCCACAGAACCAGGTATAGGAGCCCCGTGGCGGCCGCCGCGCCCCACGTCGGGCTGGGCGCCGGGGCGGCGGACGCCCCATTCGTCGGCATCTCGCTCAACTTACGGCGCCCCGAAGGGGCATTGGGTTTGACATTGCGCCTCGCATGAACACATAATACACCCTCGGCCTGTGAGCGCGTCCGTCGCTCCGGGCGCCCATTGTGCGCTGGATCAACGCCGATCCCGCTGCCATACCGCCACGGTGCGGCCCCCGTCGCTCTGCCCTGCCCACAGTCCCCGTCCCTTGTGCAGCCGCTTGAGCTGCCGTCCAACACCTCCGCACCGCGGCCCTCCAATCGGGTGATCTCACCCAGGAAAGGACCACCGCCAGTGATAGAAGGCACCAGCACCACACCGCGAACCCGCGTACTCATAGCCGATGACGAGCCGATCATCCTCATGGACCTGAAGAGGATGCTTGAGGATGCGGGCTACGACATCGTGGGCGAGGCAGGCGATGGCGTCCGCGCCCTGGAATTGGCCCGGACCCTGGATCCCGACGTGGTCATCATGGACATCAAGATGCCCTCCATGGACGGACTGGAGGCCGCCAAGGCCATCGGCGAGGAGAAGATCGCGCCGGTGCTCCTCCTGACGGCCTACAGCCAAATCGACCTGGTGAACCGCGCCAAGGACGCCGGCGTCTACTGCTACCTCGTGAAGCCCTACAAGGAAGCCGACCTCGTGCCCGCCATCGAGCTGACCATTTCCCGGTGGAACGAGCACCAGGCGCTGGGCAAGGAGGCGCGCGACCTCGAGGACCGGCTGGAGACCCGAAAGGTCGTGGACCGGGCCAAGGGCATCCTCATGGACCAGTACGGGCTGAAGGAGCAGGAGGCGTTCAGGCGCATCCAGCTTCAGAGCATGAACACCCGCAAGACGATGCGCGAGATAGCCGAAGCTATCATCATCGCGCACAACGTCTAGGAGGAGACGCCGGTGGCTCACGCACCGCGACCGCACCGCCTCCGCCTCTCGCCACGCATCTCCTGGCGGTCGGAGACCGATCCCGCCAAGCTGCACGCCGCCCTGGAAGAGCGCGACCGGCAGATGTCCGAGGCCATGGCGCTCATCGAGGTGATGCAGGCCGAGATCGAGGAGCGCGAGGCGGAGGCCGACGCCCTGCGGCGCGTGGGCGAAGCCACCGGCTCGGCGTTCGACCTGGAGGAGATTCTCAAGGTCACGGCCGATATCGCCATTCAGGTCACCGAGACCGACAGCTGCCAGGTCTACCTCTACGACCGCGCCAACGACGACCTGGTGCTCCGCGCCGCCGACGAGACGGGGCAATCCATGGTGCGCCGCATCCGCCTGAAGCTGGGCGAGGGCATCACCGGCTGGGTGGCGCGCGAGCGGCGGTACGTGGCCATCTCGCGGAACGCCACGCGCGACCACCGCTTCCGCTACTTCCCGGAAATCCGCGAAGAGGAGTACGAGAGCATCCTCTCGGTCCCGCTGGTCTCGCGCAACGAGTTGATCGGCGTCGTCAATGTTCGGACCCGGAAGCCGCACGAGTACAGCCGCATCCAGGTCCGCATGCTGTCGGGCATCGCGAACCAGGTGGCGGGCGCCATCGACAAGGCGCGGCGCACCCGGCGGCTGGAGACCACGGCGGCGCACCTCCGCAACCTCTCCGAGGTGAGCAAGACGGTCACCGAGAACGTCTACGTCGACGAGATGCTCCAATCGCTCGTGGATATGACGGCCCGGACCATGAACTACAAGGTCTGCACCGTCATGCTGGCCGACAAGGCCACCGGCGAACTGGAGATCAAGGCCACCCAGAGCAGCAGCCTGGAGTACACCAACAAGCCGCGCGTGCGCATCGGCGAGAGCATCTCGGGCCAGGCCGTGGAGACGGGCACGGTGGTGATGGTCCGCGACGTGCGCACCCATCCCGAGTACCGCTTCCCGGACATCGCCGAGCGGGCGGGGCTCTGCTCCATGGCGGCGGTGCCGCTGACCTACAAGGGCGACATCATCGGCGTCCTGAACTGCTATACCGAGGCGGTCCACGAGTTCACGCCGGAGGAGGTCTCGATCCTCCGGTCGCTGGGGGCGCAGGCGGCGCTGGCCATCGTGGCGGCGAAGTTCATGATGAAGTCCGCCGTGGTCCGCGAGATGCACCACCGGGTGAAGAACAACCTGCAGCAGATCGTCGGCCTGGTGCGGCTGCAGGCGAAGTTCAGCAAGTACATCACGGTGGAAGACGCCATGACGGACACGCTGAACCGCATCCTCGCCATCGCGGCCGTCCACGAACTGCTCCTGCGGGACGACCTGGAGAGCGTCTGCGTGAACCGCCTCGCGGAGCAGATCCTGACGGCGACGAAGCAGAGCGTCGTTCAGCCCAACATGAGCATCCATATGGCGGTCTCCGGCCCGGAGATCTGGCTCCCGCTGGCGCAGGCCACATCGGTGGCGCTGGTGCTGAACGAACTGGTCCAGAATGCCGTCGAGCACGGCTTCCGGGAGCTCACCCAGGGCCGTGTGCATGTGGACCTGGATGACAACGGCGAGCGCATCGAGATTCGCGTGACCAACGACGGGCAGCCGCTGCCCGAAGGCTTCAACCCGGCCGCGAACGACCGCCTCGGCCTCAGGATCGTGAACGACCTCGTGCGGGGCGGGCTGGGCGGCGCGTTCGAGATGACCAACCGCAACGGCATCGAGGCAACGGTGCGCTTCCCCCGGCTCTAGGCCCGCAGGAATCACCGCGGGAGGCGACGTATACTCCGTGCGTCCGAACAATCACGGGTCAGGAGATGCTTCCATGAGCGCCAAGATCGGTATCGCCATGCTGTCGTTCGCGCACGTTCACGCGCCGGGGTACGCCGACCAGGTGTCCGCCAACCCCCACGCCGAACTGCGCGCCGTTTGGGATGAAGACCCCATCCGGGGAGCCGGCGAGGCGGCGCGGCGCGGCCTGCCGTTCGAGCCGAGCCTGGAGGCCCTGCTGGCCAACGGCGACATAGACGCCGTGGTGGTCGATGCCCCCACGAGCCTCCACACCGAGGTCCTGACGGCTGCCGCCGCGGCCGGGAAGCACATCTTCACCGAGAAGGCGCTCACCATCACCCAGGCCGAGGCGGATATCGTGGTGGACGCGGTCCGGCGGGCCGGGGTCAAGTTCATGATCTCCCTTCCGGCGCGCACAAGGTCCGAGACCCTCTTCGCCAAGAAGGTGCTGGACGAGGGACTCATCGGCCGCGTCACCGAGATGCGCGCCCGCATCGCCCACAACGCGGCCCTCGACCACTGGTTCAACCCCGGGCACGACCACTCGGGCACCAACTGGTTCGGCGACGAGGCGGCGGCGGGCGGTGGCGCCTTCTTCGACCTGGGTTGCCATCGCGTGGATGTGATGCGCTGGTTTCTGGGCGAGCCCGCGTCGGTCGTCGCCCGCATGAACAACTTCAGCGGCGCCTACCCCATCGACGACAACATGGTGGCCGTGGTGGAGTTCAGGAACAAGGCCCTGGGCATCCTCGATGTCTCCTGGGTGCACCGCGGCGGACCCAACCCGCTGGAGATCTACGGCACCGAGGGCTGCCTGACGATCGACATGGGCCCCGGCCCGCGGATCGTGCTGGAGAGCGCGCGCGCCGCCGCGGCGGGCATCGCGGGCGCCATCCTCCCCTCTTCCCTGCCCCAGGCCTTGCCCAGCCCCATGGAGCAGTGGATTTCGGCCATCCGCGAGGGAACGGAGATGACGATCAGCCTCCAGGACGGCTGGAACCTGACGCAGATGATGCAGGGCTGCTACCAGGCCGCCCGCACCGGGCAAGCCTACACCTTCTAGCGAGGCGAACCATGCGCGACAAGCCCGGCCCCGCCGCCGATGCAGAATCGATCCAGGAGGATCTCTGGACCGCCGTGCGCGGCATACCGGTCGGCAAGGTGGCGACCTACGGCGACGTCGCGGACTTCACGTCCACCGTCAAGCTCACGGCGCGGCAGGTGGGGCGGCTCATGTCGCTCTGCCCCGAGGGTGTGCCGTGGCACCGCGTCGTGGGCGCGGGCGGAATGCTGCCGATCGGCAAGCTCAGCCCAGCCGCGGAGGCCGAGCAGCGCGCGAGACTGACCGCCGACGGCGTTCGCTTCCTGGGCTCCGGCCGCATCGACATGACCTCCCACCGTTGCGGGCCCGGCGATCTGCCGGGTCCGCTGGAGGAGTAGCGCGTGGCGCAGACCTACGGGTTCCACCCATTCGACTGGGCGCAGTTCCGTGCCATCGCCACGCCGCTGGCCAAGGGCTACACGACCGGCGACTTCAGCGATCCCCGACTGGCGGCGGCGCAATCCGTGCTTGCCGAACTGGAGGCCGGGCTCCCGCTGGAGCAGGTCTGCAACGCCGTGGTCCTGGAGCTCTGCTGCCTGAGATCGGGGATCGTCTTCCATGGCATGCTCTTCGATGAGCTGCGTGCGCTGCGACGATCCGGAGCCGTCGATGCGGCGGACCAGCTCACCGACCTGGTCCTCAGCGGCATGAACACGCGCGGCTGGTTTCGCTTCGAGTCGGGCCTCATGGGCATCATGACCGAGGACGGGACCCGGACGCTGGCGCGGCTCATGGCCGGTGCGACGTCGCGTGGACCGAAGGCGCAGGCGCCCCGCGGCTTCATGCGGATCGTCGCGCAGCTCATGGCGCAGGAGCCCGACAGGGACCTGCTGGCCGAGCTGGCGCAACTGGCGGCATGGTCGGCGCAAGGAGGGTACGGCCTGGCCGCCGTGGGCGCCTGAGCCCCGCGCGGCGGCGGCATGGGCCAAACGGGTATAATCACCGTTTGCTGAGCGTCGACCATCGAAAGGCACCCACGCCCGCGCGTTCCCATGCCGACCGCCTCTCACCGCCATCGCGTCCAGATGATCAATCTGGGCTGCGCCAAGAATGTCGTGGACGCCGAGGAGATGCTCGGCGTTCTGGTTGGGCACGGCTGGACGATCGCGCCTCCCGGTGAGGATGCGGATGTGCTCGTAGTCAACACCTGCGGGTTCATCGGCCCCGCCCGCGCCGAGAGCACCGCGGCCGTGCAGGACGCCGTGAGGCGCAAGCGCCAGGGCCGCGCCGGCCGCGTGGTGGTCACGGGCTGCATGGTGCAGCATCACGCCGCGGAGCTTGCCGGGCGGTTCCCCGCCGTGGACGCCTTCATGGGGCCCGGACGCATGGCGGAGATCGCCGCCCTTGTCGGCCCGGATGCCCGGGGCGCCGTCACCGATGCGGAGCCGCACCACCACTGGCTCGACGGTTGCGACCGGGTGCTCTCCACGCCGCCCTGGACCGCATATCTGAAGATCAGCGAGGGGTGCGACCACGACTGCTCGTTCTGCACCATCCCGTCGATCCGCGGACGGCACCAGAGCAAGCCCATGGAGCGCATCCTGGCCGAGGCGGCCGGACTGGTGTCCCGAGGCGTCCGTGAGCTGAACCTGATTGCCCAGGATTCGACGCAGTACGGCTACGATCTGGGCGCCGGGCCGCGGCTGCCCGAGCTGCTTCGCGAGCTGTCGCCGATCATCGGGGAGGGCTGGCTCCGCCTGCTCTACTGCCACCCGTCGCGCATGACGAGGCAGGTGATCGAGGCCATCGCCGAAACACGCGGCGTCTGCCGGTACGTCGACATCCCGCTGCAGCACTCCGAGGACGGGCTCCTCAAGAGCATGCGCAGGCCCGCCAACGGCGGCAAGTACCTCGAGCAGATCCGCGCCCTGCGCCAGGCGTCGCCCGACGTCGCCATCCGCACGACGTTCATCGTGGGCTTCCCCGGCGAGACCGAGGAGCGCTTCGGCGATCTGATGCGCTTCGTGGAGCAGGCTGAGTTTGATCGCGTCGGCGTGTTCGAGTACTCCGATGAGCCCGGCGCGGCCAGCTCCGCGCTGCCGGACAAGGTGGCGCCGGCCACCATCGCCAGGCGCAAGGACCGGCTCATGCGCCTCCAGCAACCGATCTCGCTGAGCCGCAACCGCGCCTGGATCGGCAGGGAGATCGACGTGCTGGTCGAGGGCATGGCGGCGCCGGCTGGCCGCACCAGGCGCTCCGAGGGCCGCAGGTCGGCTGGCCCCGCGGCGCTGGGCAGATCGTTCCGCGATGCGCCCGAGATCGACGGCTCCGTGGTCCTGACCGGCCAGGGCGCCCGTCTGGGTGAGTTTGTAACCGCACGGGTCACCGATGCGGACGTATATGACTTAGTAGCGAGTGTCACCGCTGAACGCGGAACTCCGCCGGCCGGAGCGGTTGCTCTCGCCGGCGCCGCGTCGCGGTAGGGGAGGTTTGGCAGTGACTGTTGCCGTAGAACTTACACCATACGAGAACCTGGCGCTCCGATACGCGGGCGACACCATTCACGGCGCCCTCCTCAATGCGCCGGGGCCGCTGAAGGCCTCTGAAGCCGCCCGACTGGCCGGCCATCCGGGCGTGGACCTCAAACTCGCGCGGGTCGTGCTGGCCGCCAGCCAGGACCGGTTCTCCGCGCTGGAGCGCAAGTGGACCACGCGCAGCCGGCAGAGCAGCCCCAAGAGCACCATGGACTTCAACCTCGGGCGCGTCCTCGGCAGCTACGGCAAGCCCATCTCCGTCGATGCCCTGGCATACGAGATGTCGGCGGTCTACGGCCGCTCGGTAGACCACTACCGCGAGGCGCTGCCCAAGGTTCTGAGGCAGACCCAGTGGTACTTCCAGACCTCGGATGGTCGGTACGGCATGGCTGAGTGGCTGCTGGACACGCGTGGAGCCACGCCGGAAGACGTGATCTACGACAACTTCCTCGACGGGTGCGACCTTGGCGCCTACGCCGCCGCCGCCGGCTCACTGGACCCGGGCAATCCCGCCAGCGTGGACCAGTTCCTGGATGCCGTCGGCGCCCCGGTCCCAAACAAGGCCCTGCAGTACCTGGCGTGGCACGCGCGGCCGGCCAAGTTCAAGCCCACCGCGTTCGTCTCGTCCCTGCTGGCCGAGGGCCGAAGCCAGTGGCTGTCCGACGGCGGCTGGATCGGGCCCGCCCTGGCGCAGACGCTGGTCTCCATGTTCCCGGACATCGCCAGACGCGAGGTCGAGGAGCCCAACGAGGTCGAGACCGCCGAGCCGGTCATGCCCCTCGTGGTCACCGAGGCCGAGGTCGAGCAGCTCGTGGCCCATGTCCTGGCCGTCGACGGGACCAGCCGCGCGGGCCAGATGCTGGACGAGATCTTCGAAGTGTCGCCCGGCGACCCGACCTACGAGGCCGACCGCGACAGCATCGTGTCCGCCCTCCAGGGCGACGAGCGCGTCATGTGGGTGGGAGCCGAGCGCTTCGTCCCGGCAGGCGCCGCCCCGGCCTACGTCATCTCGGTTCCCGAGATGCTGGCCATCCCCGAGTCCAACTACCTGGACATGGAAGGCAACCCGGTCGATCTGCTGCTGGAAACCGAAG
The DNA here is from genome assembly GCA_026392115.1 of Armatimonadota bacterium. Taxonomy (GTDB): domain Bacteria; phylum Armatimonadota; class Chthonomonadetes; order Chthonomonadales; family CAJBBX01; genus CAJBBX01. Next base: position 9,599 of record JAPLCQ010000058.1, read on the forward strand.
GCCTCAGCGGCGGCCTCGACAAGGAAGAGATGAGCCCCGCCGCCCAGGACGCGCTGGACGAGGAGCCGGTGCTGGAGCCGGACCCGACGCCGCCGGTCACCGCGCGATGCGTCCTGAAGCTGCACCACAAGGAGATCGGCACCCTGCCGCTCTGCTCGGTGCCGGCCGGATTCTTCCCCGCCACCCCGGAGATCGCGCAGGTTACCGTGGTCCTGCCCAACGGCCAGCGCGCGGAATGCTGGGTCAACAACGACACGCGGCTGCTCTACGGCCTTCTCGACTGGTACAACTCGCTCCCCATCGACTCCGGCGCGGTCTTCTACCTTGAGCGCCAGGAGCCGGATCAGTTCATCCTGCGTTGCGGCGACGAGACCGAGCCCACCATGTTCGTGAGCCGGAACCGCGTTCTTGAGCTGCAGGAGCTGGGCCAGCGCGCCGATGCCGAGGACTTGCCGACATTCGAGATTCTGCGCGAGATCATGGAGCACTACCGGAAGGGCATCGAGTTCATTACCGCCCACACCGAGGTCAATATCGCGCGGCGCGCCTCCCGGCGGACCGTGGCCTCGCTGCTGGCCGGCTACCACTGCTTCTTCCAGCGCAACAAGGCGTGGGTGTACGACGCCCGCAAGCTCTCCCAGGGCTTCGACCGCGCCAAGCGGAAGTACCTCCGCAAGGAGGCCTAGTCTCCGAAACCGGGCCGGAACCTGGGTTCCGGCCCTTCATCCTCAGTCAACCTGAACCTCGGAGGAGCGCCTTGTCGGCTCGAGTTCGCTACGCACCCAGCCCGACCGGATCGCCGCACGTGGGCAACCTGCGCACCGCAGTCTACGACTGGCTACTGGCGCGCAAGACCGGCGGGGCCTTCGTGGCGCGGCTGGAGGACACGGACCGCGACCCCACGCGCTACAAGCCCGAGTTCATCGGCGATATCGAGCAGAGCCTCGATTGGCTCGGAGTCACTCCCGACGAATGGTGGGTGACCGGCGGCGACTACGGCCCCTACGTGCAGTCCGAGCGGCTACCCCTCTACCAGGAGGCCGGCAAGCGGCTGATGGACATGGGTATGGCGTACCGGTGCTTCTGCACCGAGGAGCGCCTCGCGGCGATGCGCGAAGCCCAGCAGGCCGCTGGATCGCCCACCGGCTACGACCGCCATTGCCGCCAACTCAGCCGCGAAGAGGCGGACGAGAAGGCCGCACGGGGCGCCCCGTTCACCGTAAGGTTGGCGGTCCCTCGCGAGGGCGCCACCACCTACAGCGACGCGGTCTACGGCGACATCACGTTCGGGAACAGGAACGTCGATGACCAGGTGCTGCTCAAGTCCAATGGCTGGCCAACCTACCACCTGGGCGTCGTCGTGGATGACCACCATATGGGCATCACTCACGTCATCCGTGGCGAGGACTGGATGCCCAGCACACCCAAGCAGGTGCTGATCTACGACGCCCTGCAGTGGCCACAGCCCGCCTGGGTTCATATCCCGCTGACGCTGGGCAAAGACCGCAAGAAGCTGGGCAAGCGCCACGGCTCCACCCAGTTCGTGGACTTCATCCGTCAGGGCTACCTCCCGGACGCCATGTTCAACTTCCTGGTCCTTCTCGGCTGGTCGCCCGGCGACGATCGTCAGATCATGTCCCGCGACGAGATCGTGGAAGCCTTCAGCCTCGCGGGCATCAGCCGTAATCCGGCGGTGTTCGACTACGACAAGCTGCGATGGATGAATGGCGAGTACATCCGCGCCGCCGATCCGGAGCGCATCGCGGCGCTCTGTCTGCCCTACCTGCGCGAGGCCGGGCTCATGAGCGGGTCGCCCACCGACGAAGAGACCGCATATGTGGCCGCGGTGATCCCGCTTGTGGCCGACCGGCTCAAGGTTCTCTCCGAAGTCGCCGACGCGAGCCGGTACTTCTTCGAGGACCCCGCCGAGGCCGACCCCAAGGGACGGCGCAAGTGGCTGTCGGGGAGCGACGGGGCCGCCCGGTTGGAGCGCATCATCGATGCGTTCGCCGCGGCGCCCGACCCGCTTACACCGGAGGCCGCCGAACAGATCATCGACGCGCTGCCCGCGGAGGGTGAGTCGCGGGCGCCCTTCATACACACGACCCGGATCGCGGCCACGGGCGCAACCGCAGGGCCGGGCCTGTTCGAACTGCTGAGCGCATTGGGCAAGGCGCGCGTCATGTCGCGCCTGCGGAGAGCCCGGGAATGGGTGGCTGAAGCATGAGCACCATCATCGATATCAACACGCGATTCGGCCCTCTGCCGACCGGCGCGGCCGACCTCTCGGTGGATGATCTGGTCGCCCTGATGCACCAGAACGAGGTGCAAGCCTGTTGCACGCTCTCCACCGTGGGCATCCTGCTGGACGCCTCCATGGGCAACGCGGCAACAAACGCCGCGGCATCGGAGACGCGCAGCCTGATCCCAACGGCGACACTCAACCCGCAGGCCTGGTTCGGCGACAACCGTGCGGTCGACTCCCTCCGGGAGGCCGGCTTCCGCATGCTGCGCTTCTTCCCCGAGGATCAGGGTTGGCAGGTCGACTACGAGCCCTTCCGCCAGCTCGCATCTCTTGCGGCGCGGGCCGGCATGCCCATCATGGTGGATGTGCGGGACTGCGGCGCGGCAAGCCGCATCGCGCGGGCGACCCGGGATTACGGCTGCACCATCATCCTGGCAGGCGTACACGAGCGCAGCCTCTCAGAGGCCGCCGCGCTCATCGCCGGCGATGCGCGGCTCCACGTCGAGACCTCGCGGCTCGTGGCGGTGGGTTCGGTCCGGATGATGATCGACGCCGCCGGAGCGGATCGAGTGCTCTACGGCTCCGGCGCGCCCGCGCAGCCGATGTCGGGAGCGCTCGGCATCCTGCACCACGCGCAGCTCAGCGATACCGAGGCGGAGCTGGTACTGGGCGGTAACGCGGCTCGCCTGTTGGGCCTGTAGGGCCGGAGAGGCCAGGAGAGACGGCATGGACACCGGTATGAAGGTCTTCGACATCCATAGCTACATCGGCGGCAGCGTGGTCCCCGGCGTCTGCAACAACGCCAACGCGGTCCGAGCGCTCATGGCGGAGCGGCAAGTGACCGCCGGCCTGGCGATCTCGGCGCACGCCAGGACGGTCGACCTCGTCTCCGGCAACCGCATCCTGCGCGCGATGGTGAACCAGGGCCCCGGCCTCTACGGCTGCATCACGACCAACCCCAACCGCACCGAGGCCTCCATCGCCATCATGCGCGAGCTGATGGCCTCAAGGCGGATGGTGGCCATGGTGATCGTGCCCCCGCGCCCCGGCGACCCCATAACCCGCATGGTAGCCGACGAGATTCTGAACGCCTACAGGCGCTACTCCAAGCCCCTGATGCTCTACACGCCCAACGAAGCGTCCGTGCTGGCCGCCCTGGACATCGCCAAGTCCTTCCCGATGCTGCGCGTCGTCTTCCTCGGCATGGGTGGCGAGGACTGGCGTTCGGCCATCGCGGCGGCACACGCGGCCACCAACGTCTATCTGGAAACGTCCGGTCCGCCCGACCGGGCAAAGCTGCCGGCAGCGTTCTCGGTCCTCGGTGTACACAGGGTGCTCTTCGGCTCAGGCTGCCCGCACGTGGACCCCGCGGCGGCGCTGGGCCTGGTCCACGACGCCCCACTGTCCGACGAGGCCAAGCGCCGCGTGCTGTTTGACAACGCAGCGCGCCTCCTGGGCCTGGACGAGGCGGCGGTCTCCGGCTAGTTCCAGCCGGGATTGCTCAGCCGATCCCCAGGCATCTGGAAAACGCCGGCGAATCAGCCCGCACGGGCCTTGATCTTCCCGGATGATGTGGTATTCTGTTCATCCCGAGGCCGATGTTGAACCCTTGTTGCCGCGTCGGGGATGGACGGTCCCTGAGGACCCGCCGTGCTGACCGAGAGCTGTTTTCTCGAAATGCCGGCCCGGAGGGTTGACACAGGGTGTGGGTAGTTGGTACTATGTTCTTCGCGCCTGACGTAGTGGGGTGCGGTCGGAGCGTCTCCTGAGAAGGGGCGCGGTCCTGCGGTGTGTAGCTGCGGGGTGTAGATCTTTGAAAACCGGGCAGG
>JAPLCQ010000013.1 GCA_026392115.1 Armatimonadota bacterium
CCGGGGCCATGCCATCAGGCGTTGAGACATTGACCAACGACCCTTGAATCACCAATCGATAGGGTCCTAACGCCGGGGCCATGCCATCAGGCGTTGAGACATCTTGCCACAGCGTGTAGTTGCTAGTCTCTTTGCGCGTCCTAACGCCGGGGCCATGCCATCAGGCGTTGAGACGTACCTATGGAGTTGTTGACCAGCTTGCGGGCATTGTCCTAACGCCGGGGCCATGCCATCAGGCGTTGAGACATCCACAGCTGGATGACGTACTTCATTGTGGGAATCTCGTCCTAACGCCGGGGCCATGCCATCAGGCGTCGTGACAACAAGTGGAGCCGCACCTCCTTCAGGGCTCACCCAGTCCGAACATCAGGGCCATGCCATCAGGCGTTATGGGGGCAACCACAGGGTGGGGTGCCCCTACGGCGGATGTGCGACGGGGCGTAGAGGGCAGGCTCCCGTGCCTGCCCTTTTCCCGGCGCCACCGGCGCGGACTGGGGCGCGGATGATGCGGGGGTGTGGCGCTATGCAGAAACCGACGGAAGGCGAGGCCGGGTGCCTCGGGACCTATGCCCTGGTCTTCGCGCTGGGCATCCTGACGCTGTTGGGGCCGGGCCTGCCGCTACTGCTCATAGCGGCGGTGGCGATGGTGGCCTGGGCGGCGTGGCAGGTTGTGAGCGGGCCCCGGAAGTAGGCGGAGCGAAAGGCTGGGCTACGCCGGCGCGAAGTCGCGGTAGGCCGCCTTGCGAACCCCGCGCGGACGGGCCATGAGCCGCTCATACTCGTCGTGGAGGCAGACCTCGCAGACGTGTACCGATCCGTCGTCCGCCTCGTAGAAGAACATCCTCTCCGACTTGTGGCCCTTGGGCCAGGTGAGGCAGTCCGACGAGTGCACCTTCTCGGCGCGGCCGGCCCAGAGCGACTTCACCCGCAACGCGCCCAGTAGGCGCCGGAACTCGGCTTGCTGCGGGCCGTCCATGCCCTCGAGGCTTCGGGTCGCCTTGCCCGATAGGTGCACCTCCACGCCGGCGGCCTCGGCCAGCGCGTCGTCGTAGGCCTCCAGCAGCACCGTGCCGGTGACCGATAGCAGGTAGCCGGCGGGCGTCTGCCCGTCGGACTCCACCAGCACCCGCGCCTCCTCCGGCAGTCCCTGGAGCTGCGGCTCCACCTCGGAGGCCGGGCGCGGCTCCTCGTCCAGCCGCCGGAGCAGCTCCTCGTGGTCCAGCGCCACGCCCAGGTCCCACGAGATGGGCATGGGCGGCATCTCGATGATCTCCCGGAACGTGTCGTGGATGTAGTAGACCGGCACGCGGAAGAGGAGGCCCACCAGAGCCGCGTAGGCCACCTCCGCCTTGAAGCCGCCCGTGGCGTTGATGCGCGGCTCGCGCCCGGCGCGGCGTGCGGCCCGGATCTCCTGCGCGATGACGGAGACCAGGCCCCGGAGCCCGGCGCCCCGGAAGACCGACTCCTTGGCTCGCAGGCCCGTGGCCTCGGCCACTCCGGCGGAGGCGCCCTGTGCGGCGAAGTGGCGTCGGAGAGCCTCGGCGCAGGTGCGGCCGTCGGCGGTCTCGGAGGCGATGAACCGGAGCTCGTCCCCCTTCTCCGCCAGGCGCGGGCTCGACAGGGCGTTGGTCTCGGCCGATGCCGCCACGGGGTCGGCGCCCTTCAGGTACCGGGCCAGCGCGTCCACCCCCGGCTCCTCGCCGGGGTGCGTCCTGCGGTAGTTGGAGAGCAACGAAGTCCCCACAGTGCTGATGATGGTCCGAGCCATGTCCCTGCCTCCTATCCCGCCGGCTTGGCCGGCATGATCACCGGACTGCTGCCCTGCTTGCCCACCGTGACATCCATCCCCGGTCAGCCGCCCCTCGCCCTGCAAGGCTCCCGAAGGACGTCCGGGCGCCGGATGCCTGTCGGGTTCGCCGCGTTGCCGCGTTTGCCTGCACAGGCCCCCTTACAGGGTTATGAGCCCGTCCGCGCTGAACCCCTAGCTCCCGGACGGGCTTGCTGCAGGTGATTTGCGCGAAAACGCGCCGGGCGGCAGGGGATAGGCCGCTGTATGGATAACTGATATACCCGACTAGAGACGGCACGGGCGTGGCGATGCGAACCCAGCTGCAGGAGGTGCAAAGATGCCCAGGTTCCGAAGTATGGTCAGCCTTGTGGGTGAGAACCCCTTGCCCATTTACCTGGCGGCGAGGCAGGTCGCCGCGCCTGATGCCCGCCTCTTGCTGGTCTGTAGCGACCACACCAGGGACGTGGCAGACCGGCTTCGCGAGCAGCTGGCAGGCGCCGAACGGCAGATGTTCGTGAAGGTCCGGGTCATCGCCAGCGCCTACGACCCGGTCGCTGTGCTTGAGGCCATGCGCCAGGTGCGCAGCGATTGGCCCGACGCGGCCCTCAACTTCACCGGGGGCACGAAGGTGATGTCGGCTTTCGCGGTGCAGGCGTGGGCCGACGACGTGGCGCGTACGCTCTACCTCGACGAGGCCGCGGCCGCCTTTCGGCTGGGCTCCGGCGAGGTGGAGCCGCTCTATCCCCTCCGGCTCTCCCCCGCCGACCTGGCCGCGCTGCATGGCGTGGCGCCGGACAACGTGGAGGGCTGCCCGCCCCATACGTGGGCAGACCTCTGCGGCATCGTTCGGACCTTCGCCACGACCCCCAGACCCCCTGAGAAATACGACAAGAAGTGGGACGAGGGCGGCAGGTGGCACGCCGCCCTTACGCCGGCCACGGCGAGCGAATGGGACCAGAAGCGGGTTCGCGACATCTGGCGTTACGACTTCTTCGCAGGCCAGTGGTTGGAGCAGATGAGCGCCACGGTCTGCCGGCGCCTGGGCGCCGACGGCCCGGAGCTGCTGGAGGGCCCGCAGGCCGGGCGCTTGCTGCCGGACGACGCGGTGCAAGGCCCCCGCCACTACCGGGTGAGCGGACAGCAGTTTGAGGTCGATACGGTTGTCGTCCACCGGACGCGCCTCTTCGTCATCTCCTCTACGACCTCGGCCAAGGTCAAGACGGCGAAGGCCAAGGCCATCGAGGCGCTACACCGTGGGCGGCAGCTGGGCGGCGGCCTGGCCCGCGCCGTGCTGTTGAGCATGACGCAGGAGGCCGAACTGGCCCAGGTGGCCGACTCCGTGGGCAGTGAGCGACTGGCGGTCCTGGGGGAGGCCGAGGTGCGCCGGTGGACCGAAGGCCGGGCCGATATCCTCTGGCAGTTCCTGAACCAGCAGAGCGAGTAGGAGGCCGCCATGGCGCATATTGGGATCATGGATGTGTCGGGCATTCAGCCCTATCTGTTTCGGACGCCGCTGCTGCGAGAGATCGCGCAGCGGTCGGCATCGCTCGAGGCGATGGCGCGCCGGCCCGACGGGCTCTTCGCCGGTGCATTCGCCGAGGCGGGAGCGAACCCCCTGGCCCTGGCGGGAGGCATCGCATCGGCAACCGCCGACGGGCCCGAGGCGTTGCGCGAAGCATTCGGAGTCATCAGCCGGGCTATGATCGAGAGCGGGTCAGGCCTGGACGCGGCGGCCGTCGTAGCCCCGTACGAAGCAGGCCGGCTCGCCGAGGGCTACAGCTCTGCGGTACAGCTACTCGAGCGGCGGAAGCTGACAGCGCCCCGGAGCGTGGCGGCCTCCTTCCCCGGCCTCGACGCTCCTGCGCCGACGACGGTTGAGACCCCGGCCGGCGCCGGCGCCCAGGCGATGGGCAACGGCTGGGAGATGCCGGCCGAACTGGACCGGATGATCCTCGAGGGCTTCCGCACGCGGCCCGACGGCGCCGAGGAGCCTGAGCGAGCCGGGCTGATGGCCGTCGTCTGCGTCGACGGCCTGGGCATGGGTTCCCGCGTCATCCGCTGGCTAACCGATGCCGAGGCGATGGACGATGAGAGCTTCCGGGCAGAGTTCAGCGGATGGTCGGAGGCGGTCAAGCGCCGGTGGGCTCGCGCGTGGGACGGCGCCATTGAGGCGTTGGCTCAACGCTTCGACGCCGACGACGGAGCGCTACGCCACCTGCACACCCGCGAGAGGTCTCTCCGGCCCCGTACGGCCGCTGGGCGCCGCCAGTTGCCGTGCCGCCGCATCTACCAGGGCGGCGACGACCTGACCTTCGTATGTGATGCCCGCATCGCGCTGGGGCTGACGGCCGACCTGGCCGCCCGACTGGAGCAACCGGCCGAGGAGAAGACGCCCGAGCTCTTCCGTTCGCTGACCGTCAGCGCCGGCGTCCTCTTCGTCGATGCCCATTACCCCTTCGGGCGTGCGGTGGCGCTGGCGGAGGAAGTCCGCGTACGGGCAAAGCGCCGGGCCACGGCGGAGGCCGGCTCGTCAACGCCTCCGAGCTGCATCGACTGGTGGGTCAACCGCGAGGGCGCCCTGCACTGCACGGAGCGCAAGGGCTCGTGCAAGCCCTACCGCCTCAGGACCGATCCCGGCGCCGAGGCCGACGTGGGCTGGGACCTGCTTGAGTCCAGGGTGCTGGCCGGGCTCTGGAATGTCCTGGGCGGCGCCCGGAACAAGCTGAAGGACCTGGCGGTGGCGGTCGAGACCGGGCCGGCCTCGGTGACTGAGCTCGTGAAGAAGCGACCCCTCCCCGGCGCGGGGCTTGCTGCCTGCGTGCCCGATGGGTTTGACCGTGCGACCGGCTTCGCGGCGGACCGCACGCCGCTGATCGACGCGGTGGAGCTCTTCGACATCCACTTTCCCTTAGCCGAGGAGGTGCCGGAGTGAAAGGCGTCCTCACCCTGCGCATGTTGAGCGATACCTGCTTCTCCATGCCTGCTGCGCTAACCGCCGCCGTCGACTCCGAGGTCGCCACCGACGAGCTCGGTCTGCCGATGGTCTCCGGGAAGACGTTGCGAGGGTTGCTTCGCGACACCTGGCTCTCGATGCTCGATGCCCTGGGCGATGAGGCCGAGGCCGGTCTGGCGCTCCTGGGCGAGCCGCAGTCCCATGGGGCCGAGTCGGTGTTGCGAATCTCCGATGCCCGGATGGACGGAGCGATCCGGAGCCGCCTGGCCTGGGCGCTGTCGCGCCCGCAGAACCCCTTGCCCCCGTCGGCGGTACCCGCGGCCTTCCTGGGCTGGCGGGCCCAGACGAGCATGGACCGGGTCACCGGGGCGCCCAATACCGACACGCTCCGCGGCATCCGTGTGGCTCCCAGACGCACCGTATTGACCGCCGATCTGGAGACCTCACGGGACCTGACAGGCGGCGAGCGACGGCTTCTTGACCTGCTGGCCAAGGCGACGCGCCACGCCGGCCTGGACCGTAACCGTGGATTGGGCCATATCGCCATGGGGGTCGAGTGGCATGCGACGGCACAGGCGCCTCCTGTCGCGCCGCCGGCAGGCGTGGCCGCCACCGTCGTCCACTACCGGCTGACCCTGACGGCTCCGGCGCTGTTCCGAACCGAGGGTAGCGACCCCAACTCCTCTGTCGGGCTCGATTTCGCTCCCGGCTCCGCCATCCGCGGCGCCGTGGCGGCCGCGCTCACCGCAGCCGGCCGGCACGATGACGTTCGCTCGATCATCCACTCCGGCAGGGTCAGGTTCCTTGACGCGACGCCGGAAGCCGACGGGCGCCGGACGGTCCGAGCCGCGACGACGTGGCGGCGCGACAAAGGCGCCACGCTGGAGGACTGGGACGCTCAGGCCAAGGCGGGCGACATGGCATCCGACCTGGCGGACGGCCGGAGACTCCCGAGAGGCGTGCAGAGGCAGCCGCTTGGCCACAGGTGGTGGGCCAGTAGCCCTATCGGCCTCATTCCGGCCAATCCGGCCATGGTTCAGCGAACCCACCAGAGCAGGGACCGGGCCACCGCATCGACGGACAAGGACGGGCCGGCTACGGTCTACGTCTACGAGGCCTTGGCGGCAGGATCCAAGCTGCAAGGCGCGATCGCGGGTCCGGCCGACCTGGTCGAGACAGCCATGCGCACGCTCGAGACCGGCCCGGTCTGGTTGGGTCGATCGGCCCGGGCCGGCTACGGAGGGGCGCCGGTGGTGGAGCGGCTGAGCACGGACGGGGCCACCGGCGAGATCGCCGGACGGTTGCCCGGCCGGATCGACGACGGCATGCCCTTCCTCGTGCGGCTCACATCGCCGGCGATCCTGCGCGACCCTGAGACCGGCGCCCATGATCCATGGCAGCTCTCGGCCGCCGTCGAGGCCCGCTTCGGAGGTGCGGCCGTCGCCGAGACCGCCTATGTGAAGCCAGGTTCGGTCCGTGCTTACAACCGCCTGTGGCGCACAGCGATGGCCGATGCAGCCTGCGCTGAGGCAGGATCCGTGGTGGTGATGATCGCCGGAGAGGATCTGGATTCCGCTGCCCTGCAGCGGATCGAAGCGATGCCGCTGGGCGAGCGCTGTGCCGATGGGCTTGGCTGCTTCGTCGCGGAGGCCTCGTGGCCCGCCCGCCTGCCGGTGCAACAGGAGGCCAAGGCGCGGGCGGTTGATGAGGCCGACCTGCCTGAGGATATCCAGGCCGGCGCAGTGACACAGGCGCAGGAGCGGCTCTACTCCTCGGTCCTGCGACGCGTGCTGGCCGCATACTCGATCAGGATGGCCCGCGGCCTGGGGGGTGATCTTCCGGCCCCGTCCCAGGTTCACGCCCTGCGAGCGTCGATCTCGCAAGCCGGCCTGGCCGACGCTCTGCGCGAGTGGACGGAAGCGCGAGGGGCTGATGGCGGCCCGAGGGCTAACCGCACCTGGCTCACGGCGCTTAGGCATGACACCATGCCGTTGTCCGAGTTCCTACGGCTCTGCTCCCAGCCTGCATGGCGTCCGCCGGTGCCGGGTGAGAGCCCACAGGACGGCGCGCAGGCGGCCGAGCGCCGCATCTACCGGTTCGCCGCACAGCCCGTGGCAGATGAGGCATGGGACTCCGCCCTGGCAGGCCTCGGGACCTGGTTCATCGACCAGCTGCTGAGCGCCATCGCAAAGCGGTGCAAGACTGGCAGGGGAGGTGCCGCGTGAACCTGCGCCAATCGGACACGATCCGCAGGCAGATTGCCGCCCGCTGGATCATGACGTGTGACCTGACCACCACGAGCGCCTCCATGATCGGCAGCGCTCCGGGTGACCTGGTCGATGAGACCTTCATACGGGACGTCGACGGCTCCGTGGTCCTTCCTGGCTCGTCCCTTGCGGGCGCCCTCCGTAGCGCGCTCTCGGATGAGGCTGCCGGCTATGGGACCCCAGAAGCGGATTGCGCGGCCGAGCTGTTCGGGTGCGTCACCGCGGGCGGTGAGGCGGGTCGTGTCGCGGCCCACCAGAGCCACCTGATTGTGTTTGATAGCCGGTCAGCGGCGCCCAGAGCGGCCGTGCGCGACGGTGTCCGCCTGCAAGCGAGTACGGGCGTGGCTGCCGAGAAGGCCAAGTACGATCGTGAGATCGCGCTTCCGGGGCTCGTCTTCCCTGTTCGCCTGGAGTTGGTCTGCCCCGCCGCCGAAGATGAGCCGAGGCTGTTGGCCCTGGTCTGCGTCGCCTTGGATTGCCTGAAGCAGGGCCGCATCGCCCTGGGCGCTCGTAAGAGCCGTGGCCTGGGGCGGTGCTCGGCCGGCGACTTTCGTGCGCGCCGGTTCGATATGACACGGCGCGAGGGTTGGCAGGCCTACGCTGAGTGCAATCCCCGGAAGCCCCTGGGCGTTCGCGAGGCACAGGCGTCGCCTGCCGACGCAGTGGAGCATGAACTGGGCCTCCCGTTGCCGGCAGTCGAACGCGGCCGGGCCGAAAAGGTCACCGTACGGTGCGACCTGGAGGTGTCGGGCACGTTGCTGATCCGGTCGCTCGGGCCAGGAGGGACCGGCGCCGACGCGGTGCACTTCGAGGAGGACGGACGCAGCATGGTGCCGGGAACATCGCTTGCCGGGGCGCTCCGGTCCCACGCGCGCAGGATACTGAACACCCTGAACGCCCATGGCAAGCTCGGGTCCGGCCTCACGCTCGAGGAGGTGTTCGGCGCGGAGGCGCCGGAGGCTGGCGGTCAGCCGGCCTCACCGCTGGCCAGCCGGCTCCACGTCGATGAGGCGACCATTGCGTCGGGTCTCCGGCACAATCACACCCGGGTCAAGATAGACCGCTTCACGGGTGGCGCGTTGGACACGGCGCTCTTCACCGAGCAGCCACAGATCGGTGGGAACCTGCGAGTAGTGCTTGAGCTGAGGCGAACCCCTTCACTTCAGTGGGAGGCGGCGGTCGGGCTGCTCTGTCTCCTGGCCCGCGACCTATGCCGGGGCATGGTTCCCATCGGCGGCGGCGCCGGGGTGGGGCGGGGCATTGTGGCGGGCACGGCGCAGGTGTGCCTCGCGGGCGAGGAGCCCTGCCGCCTGGATGGGGCGGCCGGTACATTGCAGCAGTACGTCGATGCCCTGCTGGGCGCTACGGGGGGTGGCAAATGAGCCAGTCAGGTTCGGCCCTGCTGGGGGCGATCGTGAGGCGACTGACGCCTTCCGAGGCCGAGAGTGTCGCCGGTTGGGTGATAGGCGAGGGCCCACAGCCGAGTAGTGAGACCTTCTCCCCGCGCTGGGCGCTCATCCAGTGTAGCGACGCGCTGGTCTGGGGCATCCTCGGCGACGCTGGGTGGGTCCTGGGTAGCTCCGTGCCCGGCGGCGGCCGCCGGCCCAGCCTCGACGCTCTGATCGAGATGCGCGTGTTCGGTCCGGACGCGGAAGTACTCATCTGGCAGGCCGATGAAGGCATCGTCGGCCGGCTTCTGAGTGACAGGCCCGGATGCGCGGACGGCGCCGGCCCGGTCACGTGGTCGGCAACGTTCCAGCCGCCAGACCATCATCCCGTCGTCACGCTTCGGCCGGGCAAGGCCCGAACTGATACCAATCAGACCGTGGCCGAGGCGGCTGACGGCTTCGTTGTCCGAAGTAGCCGTGAAGGACGAACCACTGTGACACCTCCGGGCAGTTGCGTGATCGTGGTCCAGTACATGCAACGTGATGATGAGACCGGTGTGGTTCGCCTTGCGGGCGCCCGGCTGGCGGAGGTGAAGTGACCATGCCTGTTGCGAGAGCGCCGTACAACTTCGTGCCGCTACCCAAGCAAGCAGTCCAAGCGGAGCCGCCGCCCGCCCATGACGTCTTCCATCCTGACCGCCTGACCGGGTGGATAGACGCAACCATCGAGACCTTGACCCCGGTGTACACCCGAGCCGCCACGGGCGCCTCGCCCGGCTATCCGCCTCCGTCCGCCACACAGAACGGCCAACCAGCGGACTTCTTCCATCTGGGCGACCGGAACAAGCCCGTGTTGGCGGGGAGCTCGCTGCGCGGTGTCGTCAGATCGGTCTTCGAGGTCTTGACGAAGAGCCAGTTGGAGTTCGTGAGCCCGCGTCGCCTCTTCTACCGGAGCTTCGCGTCCAGCGTCACCAACTGGCGGAACTACTATAACGAGCAGTTCCAGCAGGCTCGGCTCGTGGCGGGCGAGCTACGCTCTGATCAGGACGGATGGACGCTGTGGGTCTCGAATGAGCCCACGGCGCCCTCGACACCCAACGGCAACGGTATTCTTGCGATAGATGTCAAGTCGCATTCATATACCGGCATGCATCGAACGCAGGACATCACTGTCGCCAAGTCGAACAATGTCGTGTCATTGCCTAGCGGACCGGCCAACAACAACCCCAATGGCTTCAGGGCATGGGAATGCCGTGAGAAGCCAGGCGGAATCGCTGCCACCCTCGTGCTTCCTGGCCGGTGCATCAACACCCGTCACTACAACCAGGTGGTGCTGACACCCATGGAAGGCGCGGCCCGCGTCTACCGCGTGCCGAAATCGGTCGTAGACGACTACCAAGCCTGGGGACAGATGGCCCATGGTAGCCGATTCGGTACAAGGGATGCCCCGCGGAAGCTCAAGGAAGGTCAGGTAGCCTTCGCCATCGTCGCTACTGATGGCAAGAGCGTTGCCACCATCGGCGCCAACATGATGCACGCGCTACGATACCCGCACTCGATAGAGGCTGTCGCCCGGATGACGAGCGCGGGTCCGGGATCAGGCCTCGATATGGCACAGGCTGTCTTCGGCCGTGTGCCGCCGGACGAGAAGGGCGAGTGCGTCCGGGGCAGGGTGGCCTTCGAAGATGCCCGGTGCACCACGGAGAACCCCTGGTTGCCGGCGCCGGAGGTCTGTACGCCGTCGATCATGTCCGGCCCCAAGCCGACGTCGTTCCAGATGTACCTCCAGCAGCAGGGCGGCCAGGCGACCAACCACTGGGGGGTCCCGGCGCCAGAGCTAAGGGGCAGGAAGTTCTACTGGCATCGGCCGGAGGCCGCCGCCCTGCGCGAGATCAGCGCAAGACCGGTGGCCGGCGGCGATACTCAGAGTACGCGCATCCGCCCGGTACGCGCGGGCGCGGAGTTCGCCTGCCGGATTCGCTTCGAGAACCTCACGCGGGCTGAACTGGGCGCCCTCTATGCTTCGATCCGGCTACCGAACGGCTGTGCTCACAAGATCGGCATGGGCAAGAACCTGGGTCTCGGTTCGGTACGGCTCCATGCTGTGACGGTCACCTTGGTCCAGTGGGATCAGCGCCTTGCCGTGCTGGCGCCGCAGGCAGGAATTGCGCCGGCGTCAGACGCGCAGATCGCCGACTGCTACTGGGAGTTTGTTCGCCGTCTGTGGCCGGGCCAAGCCTCGTTGTGGGAGGTCGACGGTACGCGCTCGTTGGCATCGCTGCTCTCCTGGCAGTCGAAGCCAAACGAAGGCCAGACACGCCAGGTTGGCATCACCGGGGACGACGGGCTGCAGTGGAAGAGGCGGTGGCCCCTGCCCAGCGCCACCGAGATGGTTCAGGTGCAGTTGACCGATGTGTGCCAGAGGCCACCGGCCCCGTAAGCGAGTATCGGCGGCCAGGCAGCAGGAGATGGTGTGGGTGCCTCTGCGATGCTTGCCTGGAGTGCGTCGGAGCGACGCTGCGCGGTGGTGTTTCGACCCAGGGACCACGCGTTGACGAAATGGGGGAGACGACCGAGTGCCGGTTCGCATTGAGTTTGACGTTGATCTGAACAGGCCCGTACCAGTGGATGCCTTCGCGGCCCCGGTTCTGCAGGCTGTTGTGCTTGGATGGCTGGACGACGCGGCCGCTGGGCTTGGCAAGATCGTCCACGAGCCCGGCCAACCTAGGCCGGTCGCCATCTCGCCGCTGCACTGCGAGGAGCATGCCGCTACGTTCCAGGTCACTGTACTGGCCGACTGGCTCATTGAGCCGCTCCTAGACGGGATCTGGAGAGCCGCTCGCTTGCTGCACCTGGGTTCGGCGACCGGGACTGTACGCGACGTGTCACTCGTTTCGTCTGCCTCGTGGCAGGAACTCATGTCGCCGCCGCCTGCCGGCTTCTCAGGCGTTGCCCTGCGGCTTGCCAGTCCGACGGCCCACCAACTGCTGGGACCGTTCCGGCGAAGCGTGGTACTGCCCGATCCGGTCCTGTACGTGACGGGATGGCAAGGCCGGTGGAACCTGTGGTGTGACGTCCCCGTCGACGATGCCGTGCTAGACCTGGTACGCGAGCGCATGGTGGTTTCGGCCTTCGACGGTCGGGTGGAGTCTGTGTCGCTGACCAATGAGCGGCTCTTCAAAGGGTGTGTCGGAACGGTGGAGTTTGCCGTACTGCGACCCCACGAGGCCGAACCCTCGGTCCTTTGGCAGCTCTGCTCACTCTTCCGCTTCGCCGCCTACTGCGGTACCGGTGTTGAGACCATGCGCGGTATGGGGCAGACCGAACTGCATCGGCTACGGCAGGCCGCATCAGGTGTACGGCCGCAGGCCCGTCGCACGAAGTAACTCCGCCGAGCACGGCCGCGATCGCCGGCCATCGTTCCAGCTTGGTCTGTGGCGCGGCGCATGGGCGCCGCCGCGCCGTGGCGGGCAGAACCTGGCCTGCTGCCCAACGGTGGCTACCTACCGCCGTGTTGATGGCGCTGCTCCATGGGCTCATGCGCCGGTGCTCTGTCGAGCGCCCGGGAGCCTGGCGACAATCATCGTGCCCAACGCCCGGCTGCCGCGTTTCGCCGCCCAGGCCTCCTTTCCGGGTTGGCAGGGACCGACAGAGTAGATCAGCAAGGCGGCATGGGGCGGCGGGAGGATGATGTGCTACGTGCGAGCGGCGACGGGCGGCAGAGGGACCACGAAGCGGTCAGGCGGGTGACGGTCGGCCGGGCCAGGATTGCCGCGCTGCTCACCGATGCGCTGGGGCCCGAGGCCGACTGCGACATGCGCGACGCCCAGGATCACGTCCCCACGGTGGCGTTCCTGGGAGGGCACGGCGAGCTGAAGAGGCTCGTCTGCGAGCCTGGCGTCACCTGCGTCGCCGTGCCCCTGCCCGCGTGGGCGGCGGACGAACTGGTCTGGGCCAGGGACTGCGGCGCCGCGCCGGTCGCCGTGCAGGGCAAGGGGTGGCTCCTGCCCTTCACCGAGATCGACCCCAGCGTCTCGGCGGCCGACCTCGCCATCGTGGGCCAGATCCGCATGGAGTGCGTCGACTTCGACCTGGCGGGCCTGCAGTATCCCGAGGCGTACGGGATGACCCTCCTGAGCCCGTGGGTGGACGGCTATGTGGAGGCCGAGGCACGGACGCCGCCAGATCTCCGGTCGGCGCGCGGGGCGCTCTCGGCGCTGGCGCTGCGCGAGCTGACGCGGGTCCACTCGCGTATCGTCTGGGTCGGCCCCGAGTGCCTCTGGACGCCCATCGAGGAGGCCATCCTGGGCGGCTTCCCGGCTCCGACCCATGTCCGCACGGTTGAGAGGCGCCCCACCAGCCGGTACCGGCTCTCCGCGGCCATCCTCGAGAAGTTCACCGGGTTGCCCGCCATGGTCGCCGCCTGGTACTGCGCACGCCACCCGTTCGACCATGACGACGCCCGGCCGTGGCGCGCCATCGTGGCGGCAACCGAGGCCATGGCTGCCGGCCGGCCCTGCGACGACGCGGCGATCATGCAGGAGGGCCACGTGCTCTACACGACCTTCGGCGAGGAGCTGCAGAAGTGCCTCGTCGCCGAGGCCCGGGCACGCACCGGACCCGTCGAGGGGCCCGAGGCCGAGGAACGAGCCGCAGCGCGCCTGGCCGCGTCGGAGCAGCTGCTGGACGTGGTCTGCCTCTACATGGGCGATGCGCCGGGCTGCGGCTCCGTGGGCATCCTGCCGATCCTCCACCCCGCGCCGGGCGGAGGAGTGGAAGTGAGGAGGCATGAGTATGAGGACCCCGAGGACGCCGCGTTCGCCGCCGAGACCATGGGCTCCGGCCTGGAGGAGGAGTGCGAGCCGGTAGAGCCCGAGGAGCGCAGGACGCTGCCCGATCTCCCGGAGGGCGACACTCCCGTCAGGGTGGAGGACACCGACGACGCGCTCTGCCTGGAGGGCTTCATCATACGGGCCATGGAGTTCGCCTCGTCCTACTCGGTCTATGGCGAGCTGCCCGGCGGCGACTGGGGCGACCTGCGCGGCTCGCGGCCGCGCAACGGGAAGCCCTCGGTCAGCAACCTCTTCATCGACTTCGTGGACCTCGCCAATGCCGGCCAGGCCTACGACGTCCGCAGGTACGGTGAAGACTGGCCCGGTCCCCGGTTTGAGGATTGGTGGTTCGTGCATCCGTCCAACGGCGTAGGGGTCGTGACCCGGCGCTGGGGCGACCCGCTCCTGCTCGACCAGGGCGAGGCCAAGCCGCTCCTCGTCTGGAGGGCGGCCGCGTTCGCCAGCCTCGACCATTCATGCTCAGGCGCACGGTCGCGCCTCACAGGCTTCGTCGACAAGTGCGTGATGCCGCTGGACCTGATCTGCTTCCGCGGCGATCGGCTCGAAGGCTGGCTGCAGACCTGGATCGAGGCATCGGCCGGGACCACGTTGGCCTACATTAGCAAGACCCCGCCCGGCCCGGCTGCAGCCGAACTGGCCCAGAAGAACCGGGTGGAGATCCTGTACATCCCCATCGACGCGCTGCCGCCGGAGGCAGTAGCCCGCGTAGCCGCCTTCACCATCACCACCACCCCATGGTCCAAGCTAAAGGAGCGAGGCTGGACGACGTAGGTTGGGGCGGGGGCAGGGGGCCAATCCTAACGCGGCGTTAGGTTTGACGGGGGCGGGGAAGTCCTGGTCCCGGAGAGCGATCATGCCAAAAGCGCCGTCGCCGGGATCTCCTCGAAAGACGCGAGCCGGCTGCCAGACTCGAGCGCCGCGCAGATGTCGGCGCTGGTAAGGCTCGGGTACTCGGCGATGATGTCGGCATGGGTGGCGCCTGCGGCCAGTTCGGCAAGGATGTTGGCCACCAGTACCCGGGTTCCTGCGATCACGGGCTTGCCGTGGCACACGGCTGGATTGGTGCTGACCCGTGAGCCCATCGAGCCTACTCCCGTTGACGGCTTGGCAATGACCGCCGCATGACGATTATGGGTCAAGGGCCGGCGCTGGTAGGGGCGACGCCGGCCAGGAAATCATCGATCGCCTCGTCACAACCCCCGCTGATCAGTCTTGCTGACCCGTTGTGTCCCATTTCGGTCAGCCTCGTGCATGAGCGTGACTTACTCCCGCTGATCAACCTCGTTCGCCGCATCAGCGGTGGCGTCGCGGCCATCATGGCCACCCGTGCAAACGGGATGCTCGCAAGCTCGCGAGCATCCCGTATAATGGAACGGCAAGACGTGGTGGGTCGTTCAGGACTCGAACCTGAGGCCCGCTGATTAAGAGTCAGCTGCTCTGCCAACTGAGCTAACGACCCGTCCGGCACGATAGTATACCCCGCCTCGTGGAGCGTGTGCAACACCGGGCCGGGCTCTCTTGGAGGCTTGGCCTGAATGATCATCATGGGCGTGGACCCGGGCATCGCCATTACCGGTTACGGGTTTCTGCGCAAGGAGGCGGGCAAGCTGACGCCGCTGGACTACGGGGTGCTGCGGACGGAGCCGGACATGTCACCGCCGCGGCGTTTGCTCACGATCTACGAGGGGCTCAGCGCCCTCATCGACGTGCATCGGCCCGACACCCTGGCCACCGAGCGGCTCTTCTTTTCGCGCAACGAGACGACGGCGCTGGTGGTTGGCCGGACGATCGGCGTGGTTCTGCTGCTTGCGGCGATGCGGGCGATACCGTGGCAGGAGTACACTCCCATGGAAGTGAAGCAGGCCGTGGTGGGGTACGGCGGGGCGGACAAGAAGCAGGTGCAGTTCATGATCCAGCGCATCCTGGAGCTCAAGAGCATCCCGAAGCCCGACGATGCCGCCGACGCGCTGGCCGTGGCGGTCTGCCACGCGCATTCGGTGGGCATTTTGGGCACGGGCCGATAGCCAGGATAACGAGGCCGGCGGGCGCCGGCGCTACTAGGAGGGTTCGATGGCAGTGAAGCTAGCCGTGGACGGCGGCACGCCGGTCCGCACCAAGCCCTGGCCCGCGTGGCCGATCTGGGGCGCCGAGGAGGAAGAGGCTGTACTGGACGTGCTCCGTAGCGGCCAGTGGTGGGGCATCGGCGGGCGCTACGTCCCGAAGTTCGAGGAGGCCTTCGCGGCCTCACAGGACGCGAAACATGCGGTCTGCGTTACCAACGGCACCGCCGCGCTGGAGGTCGCCCTGCGGGGGCTGGGCATCGGCTGCGGCGATGAGGTCATCGTGCCGCCCTACACCTTCATCGCCACGGCTTCCAGCGTGCTGGCGGTCTCGGCTACGCCGGTCTTCGTCGATATCGAGCCCCACTCCTTCAATATCGATCCGGCAGCCATCGAGGCCGCCATCACGCCGCGAACGCGCGCCATCATCCCCGTACACATCGGCGGCCGGCCCGCCGACATGGACGGCGTACTCGATATCGCCCGGCGGCACGGCCTCATCGTGATCGAGGATGCGGCGCAGGCCCATGCCGCCGAGTGGCGGGGCCGCAAGGTGGGCGCCCTGGGCGATTGCGGCACCTTCAGCTTCCAGGCGAGCAAAAACGTGAACGCCGGCGAGGGAGGGGCCATCGTCTGCGACGACGAGACGGTCTATGACAAGGTCTGGTCGGTGCACAACGTGGGTCGCACTCGCTCGGGTAAGTGGTACGAGCACCATGTGCTGGGCGGCAACTTCCGCATGACCGAGTGGCAGGCCGCCATCGCCATGGCGCAGTTGGGCCGGTTGCCCCAGCAGACCGAGGTTCGGACGCGCAACGCCGAGCGGCTCACAGGCCTGCTCTCAGGTATCACAGGCATCATGGCGCCTCCGCCGGACCCCCGCATCACGCGCCATGCCTACCACCTCTACACGCTGCGCTACGATGCCGATGCGTTCGGCGGCCATAGCCGAGATGAGTTCCTTGCCGCGATGGGCGCCGAGGGCATCCCGGTCTCCTCGGGTTACGTGCCGCTCTACAAGGAGGTCGTCTTCGCGCGGCGCTCGGCGGGCGAGGGCGCCTGGTGCCGCTCGGGCGCCAAGATGGACTACACGAAGGTCCAGTGCCCGGTCTGCGAGCAGCTCTGTGCCGACGGCGTCTGGATATTCCAGACCCAGCTGCTCGGCGATGGGGCCGACATGGACGACATCGCCGAGGCCGTCGGCCGCATTCAGTCCGCTTGGACCCAGTAAGGAAAGAACCTTGACCCTCGCTCACCTGCGCCGGATGCCGCTCGCCCTTGTTTGCCTCTGGCTCTCGGCGCCGACATACGCCGCGACGCCTCTGGTGTCGCCGGACGCCGCCGTGCTGGACATCGATGACGTGGGCCTCTACTCGGTGGGCTGGGCCTACCGCGGCAAGCCCGCCGTCATCATGCCCGACGGCTGGACCGGCCACTTCGTGGAACCCATGGGCATCTCGTGCGCTCCGGCCGGTGAGCAGAGGGGCAAGCGAGCGCACCTGCTCCACTGCCCCTGGCGCGGCGGCACGGGCGTCACGTGGCAGGAGTACCGCTTCGCCCTGCCGAAGTGCCGCGGAGCGGTCGTCAGCGGCTCCGTGGCCATGCGCTCCGACATGGTGGGCAAGACGGACGGCGCTACCTTCCGCGTGACCGTGGACGGCCGTGTCGCCTGGGAGGCGAACACGAAGGACGACGCTTGGGTCCCGTTCCGCTTGCGCCTATCAGACGGCAAACCGCGCACGGTGACCGTTCGGTTCGAGGTCGATCCGGGCCCCAAGGACAACTCCAGCTTCGACTACGCCTATTGGGGCGACCGCAAGCTGACGATGGCCGGCGTCGCCGTGGCGCAGCAACCGCGGCCCGCGCCCAAACCGATGGCATTGGCCCGCCTGCTTTCGTCTGCAACGCGGTCGGTCGTCCCCACTTCGGGCTTCGCTGGGCGCTCGACGGCTGTCTGGAGGAACGGAAAGGCGCTCTTCAGCTACCAAGGGCCAGACGGCTCGCTCACCTACGAGGTTATGCCGCCGGACAAGCCCTCGGACCCGTTGCTGGGTAAGGCGCAGGTGGTGGCTCACATGACGGGTGACCGGGTCGTGCGTGTGCCGCTGGCGCGTGCCGCCGAAGTGCGCTTTGCCGGCGAAGGTACGCCGACCGCGGTGCGCTCATCGATGAGCGGGGGCGTGCTGCGCATCGTTCGGACCTATCGCGTAGGCGACCGTGACGCCACGGTTCGGCTATCGGTCTCCATCGTGCAGAAGAGCCTCATCGTCGATGCCGCCTGCGACCAGCCCGTGGTCCGCGAGGTCGACATGGGCGCGTGGGGCCCCGTCATGCGCCGCCGCGCCGTGCCCACGCCCTTCTACTCCGGTGAGATCCACTACCTGCCCTCCCAGAACGCCTTCGTGGGCGCCTTCCTGGACTGGACCGCATCGAGCGCCTCGTTGCACGCGAACCAGCTTGCCCGGTACGACGCCCTGACCGACGGCTCGCGCAACCTGCTCAAGGAGCGTGCGGTCTTCACGGCGGCCTGGCACTACGCCGAGGTCATGCCCAACCCCGGCAACGCCCCGTCGCCCTACCGGCGGACGCTGGCCGACAAGATCATCCTCGATACGTGGGGCCCGGACTTCTCGCGCATGGCCCGCATGCTGGAGCGCCTCCACGGCTTGGGTGTCCGCAACGCCGTGGTGCTGGTTCATGTCTGGCAGCGCGACGGGTACGACAACGGCTTGCCCGCGCACGTTCCCGCCATGGCCGGCATGGGCGGCGATGCGGCCATGAAGGACCTGGTGGGCACGGCCGTGCGTCTGGGCTACCTGGTGGCGCTGCATGAGAACTACGTCGACTACTACCCCAACTACGAGGGCTTCAACCCGCACGACATCGCGCTGGACTCGTCCGGCAAGCAGCAGCTGGCCTGGTACAACGCGGGTACGCGGATCCAGTCCTACGCCATTCAGCCCAACTCCATCCTGCCGTTAGCCCGGAGCCAGTCCCCGCAGGTAAAGGGACGATTCGGAACCAATGCGAACTATCTCGATGTCCATTCGGCGGTTCCGCCCTGGTTCCATGTGGACCAGCGCGCCGGCGAGCAGGGCGCGGGCACGTTTCGCCGCGTCTGGGAGGCCCATCGCGACCTGTGGCAGTTTGAGCGCGACACCCACGGCGGACCGGTCTTCGGCGAGGGGAACAACCACTGGTACTGGAGCGGCATGCTGGACGGCGTCGAGGCCCAGTTCGGCGTCGGCTGGCCGGGCAACGGAGGGCAGACCGCGCCGCTTGCGGTAGACTTCGACCTGCTGAAGATCCACCCGCTGCAGTTCAACCACGGTATGGGCTACTACGAGCGCTGGTGGACCGACATGCAGCGGGGTAGCGTGCCGCCCATGACGCTGCTCGACCAGTACCGCCTGCAGGAGATCCTCTACGGCCACGCGGGCTTCCTCGGCGCGGCTACGTGGGGTATCGATCGGCTCTCGTGGCTGGAGCACCATCTGGTCAGCCCCGTCTCGGCGCAGTTCGGAGCCTCGACGCCCGTTGATATCGGCTACCTTGAGGGCGGACGCTGGGTGGACGGTACCTCCGCCGCCAAGTCGGGCCGCCGGACTGTGGCGCGGGTCCGCTACGCTTCCGGCCTGCAGGTGGTGGGCAACTCCAGCGACAAGCCCGTCAGCGTTGGCGGCCTCACGCTGCCCCGGTTTGGCTGGCTCGCCACGGGCAAGGGCCTCACCGCGTGGACGGCACAGCGCGATGGGGGCATGGCGGATTACGTCGAGACGCCGACGTCCCTCTTCGCCAACGCGCGTCCTCGCTCCCACTGGAGCCTCAGCGGCCAGAGCCTGATCCGCCCGACCGTCGCATCGTTCGCGCAGATCGGGCCACGGCAGTTCCGGGCTGCCTACCGATGGAAAGCCGATGAGGCTCCGCCTGGCCTCTACCACTGCTTCGTCCACTTCGGCAGGACCGGGTCGAGCGGCGACGAGGGGATTCGGTTCCAGCAGGACCATGGCCTGACGCCCTTGACGGACCAGTGGAAGGCGGGCCAGACCATCGCCGACGGCCCCCACGATATCACGATCCCGTCGGGCATCGAGGACGGGGACTATCAGTGGACCATCGGACTGGTGGACGCGGTGGGCGGCGGCGGCCGGCTTCGGCTGCAGGGGCCGACGGACCCGTCGGGTCGCATCCTGCTGGGCGTCATCCGCGTCGCGCAGGGCGGGACCGTGGTCACGTTCATCCGCGAGATCGGTAAGGACCCGCAGATAGCTGTCGCCTACGGCGCGGGCCTCAACGCGCCGGGCAGGCTGGTCGACTTCGGCCCCGCTCGCACGGACGGCGCGTTCCATCTGGTCCGCCGCGGCGCCGACTGGGTGCTGACGCCTTGCCCCGGTGTGGCGGGCATCCGCGTGGACCTGAAGGCCGGCAGGTTCGGCGATCCCACCCAGGCCGTCGCCGGGGATCCCTCCGACGCCGCGCCGCCGCAGGTGAGCCGGTCGGGGAACTGGATCACCGTGCGCTTGGGTTCGGCCTCGACCTATCGCTGGCCCGCCAAGGCCCCGTAGCCGCAAGTGACGGGTCCGGCCACGCCGACGCAGACCGGTGGCCCGATTCCTGAGGCGCAAGCCTCTGGGGTCGGGCTCGCCGTTGCACGCCGCACCGACATGCTGCTGGCCGGCATCCTAGCGCTTTGCGCGGTGGGGCTCTACCTGCCCGCGCTGCGCGGCGCCCTGGTCTGGGACGACCACATGATCGTCAGCGGCGAGGCCATCGGCGGCGGTCGATCAGCCGCGGCCTGCTTCACGCAGCCCTTCCTCTTCTTCTACTACAGGCCGCTCGTCTCGCTCTCCTTCTGGCTCGACATGCGGCTCTGGGGCGCGTCGCCGGTCCACATGCATATGGTGAACCTGCTGCTCCATGCCGGCTCTGTGGTGGGTGTGGTAGCCCTGGGGCGGCGCATCCTCTGCGATCGGTGGGCGGCGCTGCTGGCCGGGGCGCTGTTCGCCGTGCACCCCGTCATGGGCGGCTCGGTGGCATGGATCGGCGGCCGCACCGATACGCTATCGATCCTCTTTGTGGTCTGGTGTCTTGTGGGCCTGGTCTCGGCGGCCCGAAGCGCGGGCGACACCCGGTCGCTCTGGCTCGCCCTCTCGGTGGCATCCTTCGCGCTGGCAGTCTTCACAAAGGAGCAGACGGCGGCCATTCTGTTGCTGGTCCCGCCTGCGTTCCTCTGCTTCCGCCCCACCCGAGGCGTTAACCTGCCGGGAGGCCACTGGTTCGCCATGCTCCCGTATGGCGTCGTGGTGGTGTTCTTCGTGGCCATGGGCGTCTTCGTCTCGCTGCCGCGCCCTGCGGTGCTGCCCGCGCCGCCCCTGGAGCAGGTGATGAGGGCCGGTCACAGCATCCTGGCATACACGCTGATGCTCGTCGCGCCCTGGCCTCGGCTCATGGCGGCGGTGACGCTGGCTCCGTTCGAGAGCCTGGGCGCGTGGCCGGCGCTCCTGGGCTTCGGCCTGGCCGCCGCGTGGGTGGTCGGGGTGATCATGGCTTGGCGGACGCGGCGCGAGACGGCCTGGCTGTTGCTCCTCTGCGGCCTGGCTCTGGGGCCGGTGGTTAACCTGGTGCCGCTGCCGTTCCTGTTGCTGGCGCCCTACCGGGCTTCGCTGGCCTGCGTGGCCGTGGCGCTCATTGCCGCAGACCTGGTGACCGCCACGGCGCGGCGATGGGGCGGCGCTCCGGCGGCTGTCTTGGCTACGCTGGCGTTACTGGGATGGGGCGGCGTCGCCGTCGCGAGCATGGGCATGTGGGCCTCCGAGCCCCACCTGTACCGCTCTATGCTGCGATGGGACCCCGCCTGTGGCGTGGCGCGCTACAACCTGGCCCGCAACGCCATGCTGCAGCAGCGCTGGTCCGAGGCGCTACCGCATCTGGCCGCGTTGCTCGATTCGCTGGTGGGTCCGGGCCAGTGGGAGCCGGACCGGATCGCCGGGGTTGCCGCGCGGCCCGAGGTGCGCCGTCGCGTGCAGCAGGGCCAGGGAAGCGCCGGGCGCCCGGAGGAGTACCTGGCGCTCCTGCTGGGGCAGGTGGGCGCGGCTCGTTCGGGCCTGGGCGACGCCCTCGGAGCCGAACGCGCCTTCCTGGCGGCCGACGTGGTGAAGCCGCGGTCTGCGGAGACGCTGGGTTGGCTGGGCTACTGCGCCGCGCAACGCGGAGCCTACGCCGAGGCTGAGAGGCGCTACCTGCAGGCTATCCATGCGGACGATGGAAGCGCCGGACCTCGGCGCGGCCTATCCGTGATCTACTTCGGACAGGGCCGCTACGCCGAGGCCCGGCGCCTCACTCAGGAGGCCGAAGCCTGCCTGCGGCCGTGAGGCTGCTGCCCCATCGCTGCGATGATGGCGTCGCGCATCTGCGTGGTGGTGGCGGTCCCGCCCAGGTCGCGGGTCATGCAGGAGCCCTCGGCCAGCACGGTGAGCACGGCATCCTCGATGCCCTTGCCTGCCTCGGGGTGCCCGGTGTGGCGGAGCATCATGGCGGCGGAGAGGATCAGTGCGATGGGGTTGGCCAGGTTGCGCCCGGCGATGTCCGGCGCGGAGCCGTGGACCGCCTCGAACATGGCGATGCCGCCTTCGCCGATGTTGGCGCTCGCCGTGAGGCCCAGCCCGCCGATGAGACCCGCGCCAAGGTCCGACAGGATGTCGCCGTAGAGGTTCTCCATCACCATAACGTCGAACTGCTCGGGCCGCATGACGAGCTGCATGCAGGTGTTATCCACGATCATCTCGTTGTACTCGATGTCGGGGAAGTCGCGTGAGACGCGGCGCAGGCACTCAAGGAAGAGGCCGTCCGCCAGCTTCATGATGTTGGCCTTGTGGACCGAGGTGACCTTGCGCCTGCCGTTCCGCTTGGCGTACTGGAATGCGTAGCGGCCGATCCTCAGGCAGGCCGTCTCCGTGATGATCTTGAGGCTCTCCACCACGCCGGGCACAACGATGTGCTCCAGCCCTGAGTAGAGGTCCTCGCTGTTCTCGCGGATCACCACGAGGTCGACGTTGGGGAAGCGAGTGCTGACACCGGGGAGCGAGCGAATGGGCCGCACGTTGGCGTAGAGGTTCAGGCGCTTGCGCAGCATCACGTTGGCGCTGGCGAAGCCCGTCCCCACCGGCGTGGTGATGGGCCCCTTGAGGGCGATGCCCACCGACGCGATGGCGGCGAGGACCTCGTCCGGCACGGGGGTGCCGTACTTGGTGAGTACGTCCGCCCCCGCCTCATAGAGGTCCCACTGCACGTTGACGCCGGTGGCCTCGACCACCTTGAGCGTCGCGTCCGTCACCTCCGGGCCGATGCCGTCGCCCGGTATTACCACTACCCTAAGCATGGAAGGCGCCTCCCTGATGGGGTGGCTCAGCCAAGCCCCATGGCGTGTCGCACGGCTTTCATCGTCTCTTCGGCGGTGGCCCTGGCGCGATCGGCGCCCGATTCTAGGTAGCGCAAGATCTGGCCGGGGTCCGCCAACAGCTCGGCGCGTCTGGCCCGGATGGGCGCCAGGCGAGCGTTGATCACATCAGTCAACTCGCGCTTGTTCTGCACGCAACCACGGGTTCCTGCCCGGTCCTCCTCCCACGACGGCAGGTAGCCGTCCGGGTCGAAGGTGCGGCGAAGCTGGCAGACCACACAGTTCTCGGGTATGCCTGGGTCGGACTTGCGAATCTTGGTGGGGCAGGTGAAGGCCTCGTTGACCTTGGCCCGCACGGCGTCCGGATCATCCGATAGGTAGATGGCGTTCCCGTAGGACTTGCTCATCTTCCGACCGTCCATGCCGGGCACCACGGCCGCCACCTCGTTCACCATCTGCTCCGGCTCGGGGAACACTTCGCCATAGAGCCGGTTGAAGCGCCGGGCGATCTCCCGCGTCAGCTCAATGTGCGGTATCTGGTCCTTGCCGACCGGCACGGCGTGGGCGCGGTAGACCAGGATGTCGGCGGCTTGCAGTACCGGGTATCCCAGCAAGCCATACGAGAGGGACTCGTCGTTCAATCCCAGATTCTCGCGCTTCTCCTTATACGTGGGGACGCGCTCGAGCCAGCCCAACGGCGTGATCATGGAGAAGAGGAGATGGAGCTCGGCGTGTTCCTTCACGTGGGACTGGATGAAGATGGCGCACCGCTCCGGGTCCAGGCCGGCGGCGATGTAGTCCGCGGCGACTTCGATGGCCTGGCTGGTGATCTGATCCGTGCGGTCGTACATCGTGGTCAGCGCATGCCAGTCCACGATGCAGCAGTACATCTCGTACTGGTACTGCAGCTGCACCCAGTTCTTCAGGGCGCCCTCGAGGTTGCCCAGGTGCAACGTGCCAGTCGGCTGCATGCCGCTCAGGATGCGCTTGGCCGCCACGGTCCACTCCTTGCCGGCAGGTCCACGCCTGCCGCACGACCTTGCCGCCACACGGAGCGCCAAACGCGCGACGGGCGGCCCATCGCGGTTCGCTGCGGGGCTACAGACCCCAGAGCAGCAAGCTGCGCATGATCGCCACCGGCGGGCCGATCAGCATACTGATCGCGCCACGGAAGACGAAGATCAGCAGCAAGAAGATGATGGGGCCGTACTTAAGCATGAAGATCTCGTAGGCCCGGGCCTGCGGGTAGGGCAGCACCGCGGTCATGATCCATGATCCGTCCAGCGGCTTGATGGGGATCAGGTTGAAGAAGGCCAGCGCCAGGTTGACGATGAGGCCCGAGTACAGGAACTCCAGCCACATGGAACCGCGCAAAGCGCCGTCGGGCGAAGCCATATACATGAACCGGATGCCCACCGAGAAGAGCGCCGCCTGTGCGATGTTGCTCAACGGCCCCGCCACGGCCACGATGCCCTGGTCGCGACGAGGGTTGCGGAAGGCCGACGGGTTCGTCTGCACGGGCTTGCCCCATCCGATGCCGAAACCGGTCCAGCTTGTCACCGCCATCATGAGCGTGCCGACTGGGTCCAGGTGGTCGGTGGGGAAGAGCGAGACGCGGCCCTGGCGGCGCGGCAGGTCGTCACCGAGCCGGTCTGCGGCGAAGGCGTGGGCGAACTCATGCACGGTGATGGCCATGATGAGCACCGCCATCGTAATGATGAAGCTCTCGAGGTTGATGGCCTAGGTCCTTGCTCCCGCCTTGAGCCTGGCGGGCACACAATCATGACGCACGAGGTCGGCAGGCGTTTCGCGCTCGACGATCAGGTCTGCGCGGTCGTCGCCCACAAGCACCATGGCGGGCCTCAGGAACTTGTTGTAGTTGCTGGCCATGGCCGCGTTGTAGGCGCCGGTCGTCTGCACGGCCAGTGTATCGCCCGGTTCCAGTTCTGGCGCTGACGCGTCCCAGATCAGCACGTCGGTCTCGCAATGCCTGCCGGCGATGGCGAGGGTCCGATCATGCGGCCGGTCGGCCTTGTTGGCGGCGATGACCTCATAGACGGCCTCGTAGAGCTGCGGGCGCGGATTGTCGGACAGGCCGCCGTCAATGCTTGCATACGTTCGGGAGCCCGGCGCCGTCAGCGTGGGAACGGTCTTGATGGCCCCCACCGTGTAGAGCGTCGTGCCGGCCTCGGCCACCAGGCTGCGTCCAGGTTCCTGTGCGAGCACGGGCATCGGCAGGCCGTGTCTGGCCAGGGCGCTTCTCAGGGCGCCCGTGATGCGCTCGGCGTAGGTCTCCAGCGAGGGCGGCTCATGCGTCGAAAGGTACCTGACGCCGAGTCCGCCGCCGATGTTCAGCTCGTGGCAGAGGGCGCCGGTCGTCGCGCGAATCTGCGCCATCAGGTCCACGGCTGCGGAGATGGCTTCTTCATGCGAGACGGTATCCAACAGCTGGGACCCAACGTGAAAGTGGATGCCGTCGAACCGCAGGGCCGGAGAGGCGAGTGCACGCCGAACAGCCTCCATGGCCGATCCGTCCAGGATGTTGAAGCCGAACTTGGTGTCCGCCTGGCCGGTGCTGATGAAACGGTGCGTGTCGGGATCGACGCCGGGGGCAACGCGCACCAGCACGCGGACGGGCCTTTGCTGGGCGGCGGCTGCGTCGGCGACGAGCTGAATCTCGCCGAAGTTGTCCAGCGTGATGTGGCCGATGCGGCGCCGCACTGCCAGTTCGATCTCGGGCGCCAGCTTGTTGCTGCCGTGAAGGTTGATCCGCGCCGCGGGAAACCGCGCCCGCAGCGCCGTGAAGAGCTCGCCGTAGGAGGCTGTATCCAGGCAGAGGCCTTCCTGCGCGATGATCCGGGCCACGGCGAGGTTGAGCAGGGCCTTGCTCGCATAGTGGATGCGGTTCCGCGGGTACCGGTCTGCGAAGGCGGCGGCGTAGGCCCGGCAACGGGCGCGCAGTTCGGCCTCATCGACGACGTAGAGCGGCGTGCCAAACTCCTGAGCCAGCGCGACCGTGTCGCAGCCGCCTATCTCCAAGCGCCCCTGGGCGTTCACGCGCTGGGTGCCGAGCAGCATGGTTGAATATCGCTCCTGTCATGCACAAAAGACGCCGCGGCGCGTGGCGCCCGGCGTTCGTCACGTAGTGTATCCGACCCTCACTTCGGGAGTCAACCGACGCCGGATCGAGCAGAGCCTCCTCGGAGCGTGTGCGGCCATTCTATAATAGAGGCGTCGCCAATGTGGGCGATAGGGAGGCGTGGACCATGCGCAAGGTAGTTGGGGTCTGTCTGGCGGCGCTCTGCGCGGCGGGGCTGGTGGGTTGCTCTAGGCCGCAGACGGGCAAAGAGGCTGTCGAGGCCCCGCGTGAGAAGCCCATCGGCTCTACGCTACGGCTCACAGTGGTGCCTTACGAGGCGGCCGACAAGCTGAGCGAGGAGTACGCCCCCATGGCCACGTACCTTGCTAAGCGCATGGGCGTGGCCGACGGCAAGTTCATGCCGGTGATCGACTACGCGGGCGTGCTTGCCGCGCTGCAGGCGGGCCAGGTCGACGTCGCCTACCTGTCGGCGTTCCCCTACGCGCTCGCGTCGGGGCGCATTCGCCTGAAGCCCCTGGCCATGCCCTGGGCGATGGGCAGTCTCAACTACCGAGGCATCATCTTTACGCGGGCCGACAGCGGCATCAAGTCGCTGGGCGACCTGAAGGGCAAGGAGGTGGCGTTCGGCGACCTCTCGTCCACCACCGGCTACCTGCTCCCCAAGGCCATGCTGGAGAAGCAGGGCATCCTGGCGCAGCTCAAGGGGTACCGAAACGCCGGCAACGCCAACATGGTCGTGGCCGCCGTGGAGAACGGCGCCGCCGCCGCCGGATGCGCCTACGAGTCGGTCTTCAAGGTTGCCTATCGTGAGACGCCGGAGAAGGCCAAGCTGATGCGTGTGCTGGCCGAGACGGAGGCGATACCCAACGGCATCTATGTGGCCCGCGGCGACCTGCCCGACGCCGACGTCGCGAAGCTCCGCAAGGCCTTCATGGATATGAACACCGACGCGGAGGGCAGGGCGGCCATGCTCAAGGCGCCCAACGACAAGATCGTCCCGGCCGACGACAAGCTGTTCGACCAGGTTCGTTCCGTGGCCCGCTCGCAGAACGTGAGCATCGAGAGCTTCGAGAAGCCCAAACGCCCGTGACAGCCGGCCCATCCCCGGCGTCCGCGTCCAGTGCGACCGAAGCCGTGATCCGGCTCGACGGCGTCACCCACCGGTACGCCGCCGGCGTCTTCGGCCTGCGCGACGTGACGCTGGCCGTCGCCCCCGGCGAGCGCGTGGCGCTGGTAGGGCCGTCCGGCGCCGGCAAGAGCACGCTGCTCCGCGTGCTGAACGGCCTGGTGACGCCGACAGACGGCGACGCGGTGGTCCTGGGGCAGTCCGTGTCGACGCTGGCGGAAGGAGACCGCATGGAGCTTCGTCGACATGTGGGGATGATTTTCCAGGAGTTCGCGCTGATCGACCGGCTGTCCGTGCTGACCAACGTGCTTGCTGGTCGGCTTGGCTCCGCGCCGTTGCTTCCGAGCCTGATGGGTCGATTCCCGGTCGCCGACGTGGAGGCCGCCCGAGCCGCCCTGGGCGACGTGGGATTGGCCGGCACTGAGGAGCGGCAGGTGCGCCGCCTCTCCGGTGGCCAGAAGCAGCGCGTGGGCATCGCTCGAGCCCTGGTTCAGCAGGCGAAGCTCATCCTCGGCGACGAGCCCACGGCAAACCTGGACGTCCGAACCGCCGACGAGGTGCTGGAGTTGCTCGTCCGTCTGGGCCATGAGCGCGGTGCTACACTAGTCCTGAGCCTCCACGATGTCCGTGCCGCGCGCCGCCATTGTGATCGGATCGTGGCGCTCAAGGCTGGTTCGGTAGCCTGGGACGGCCCGGCGGCGGCCTTCGGTGAAGACGAGGTCGAGCAGGTCTTCTACGGTTCATGATTTCCAGCCCCGTCCACTCCATGCGGCCGGGGCCGACACCCATATGCGGAGGTGGCTGTGCCATCCAGTGCGGATCGACAACTTGAGATCTTCATTCGGGCGCGTTACCCGGTGGTCTATGTCATCTCGTGGGAGGAGCGCCGGGTAGAGGACGCGATCCGCGCCATCGCCCGCGAGCGCACCAAGGTGGTCCACACTTGGACCATCACCCAGGGCTTCACCACATCGGCCGATCGGCGGGATGCCGCCACGCGCGATCCCCTCGCCGCGCTGGACTACATCGCCCGCTCGCCGGAGCACGCCATCTTCGTACTGAAGGACTTCCACGCCTTCATCAGCGATGCCAACGTCACCCGGCGCCTGCGCGACGTGAGCGCCATCGTCAAGAACTGCTACAAGACGATCATCGTGGTCAGCCCCATCCTTAAGCTGCCGCCGGAGCTTGAGAAGGACATCACGGTGCTCGACTACGGGTTGCCTTCCTACGACGAGCTCTCGGCTCTGCTGGACCAGACCATCCGGTCTGTCCGCGAGATGCCCAGCCTCGACACGAACCTGACTCCCGAGGAGCGTGAGCGTGTCCTCAAAGCGACGCAGGGCCTTACCTCCACCGAGGCAGAGAACGTGTTGGCCAAGTCGCTGGTGGAGAAGCACCGATTCGACGTGGATGTGGTCCTCTCCGAGAAGGAGCAGATCATCCGCAAGTCCGGCATCCTCGAGTACTACCCGGCCAACGAGGCGTTCGCCGACGTGGGTGGGCTCAACCTCCTGAAGGGCTGGATGGAGAAGCGGACCACCGCGTTCACTGACCGTGCGCGGGAGTTCGGCCTGCCGGAGCCCAAGGGCGTGCTGCTCATCGGGGTGCAGGGCTGCGGCAAGAGCCTCACCGCGAAGGCCATCGGAGCACAGTGGAGGCTTCCGCTTCTCCGGCTCGACATCGGCAAGGTCTTCGCCGGTCTGGTGGGCGCCTCCGAGGAGAACATGCGTAAGGCGATTCGCGTGGCCGAGTCGGTGG
>JAPLCQ010000043.1 GCA_026392115.1 Armatimonadota bacterium
ACGTGGCTTGCGCGGAGTGCGGGCGGTTGAAACCGCTGCAACGAACGGCGGGAAGTCGCCCTTCGGCGACTGGACGGCGGCGGCGGGTTCTCGCTGGTCGTCCTGAACGATCAGGCGCCGACGCGCCGCGGAAGTGCAGGAAAGTGGCCTGGTTGCGCCGTACTCTCTGAGGAGGGGGGAGATTCCGTGCCTATCGCTTCCGTCGTCGCATGGTCTGTCGCCTCTTGTATGCTCCTGGCGTGCGGCGCCATGGCCGCACCGGCTGAGCCTGCGCCTGCCGGAAGCGGCGACCGGAACGCCATACGGC
Source organism: Armatimonadota bacterium (assembly GCA_026392115.1). Taxonomy (GTDB): domain Bacteria; phylum Armatimonadota; class Chthonomonadetes; order Chthonomonadales; family CAJBBX01; genus CAJBBX01. The sequence continues at coordinate 308 of JAPLCQ010000043.1, forward strand.
TGGACGGGCGGGCGTTCCGCACCGTCAGCGCACTCTGGTACTGCCCGCCGCTGGAGAAGCCGAAGGCCGGCCCGGACCGGGTCCTCGCGCACTTTCCCGTGGAGGCCCTTCTGGGCGAGACGACCGCGAAGCGGCGGCCGCGCGATCTCCGCGTCATCGACGGCCAGGGGCGCCGGCAGCCCTTCTGCATCCTCCGGCAGGGCATCCCGGTGAAGCAGGGCGACCGGCTGCGCGCCGGCGACAGCCTCTGCGTCGGCTACCTGCACGATACCGACACGCCGCTGAACCTGGCGCTCTTCCTGCTCAGCGACGGCGGGAGCCTGCCCGAGGCGGCGGAGTACGGGCCGCCGGCCGGCGCCTACGAGATGCGGTCCCTCTCCTACACCGTGAACGACTGGCAGCGCGGGCTCCTCGACACCACCGGCCCGGTGGACCTGCGGCGGCCCGCGGCGCGCATCCAGCTCGACCTGATCTACTCGGCGCGCTGGAACCTCTGGTACGAGTTCGCGCTCTGGACCCAGATGCCCGCGGCCCTCACGGCCGTGCCGCCCATGCTGGCCGCGCCGCTCAACATGCTGACCGGGCGCACCCACTTCAACATGGACGACGTGCCCAGGTTCCCGCTCTACTACCTCCGCAGCTACCGCGTAACCCGCGACCCCGAAGACCTCCGGCGCGCCCGGCAGGGCCTGCGGGCGGTCATCGATTACACCCGTCCCGACGGCACGATGCCCTACATGCTGGCCCCGTGGAATGGAAAGCACGCGCCGCCGGGGCAGCAGGTCGACACCTACCACAGCATGCGGGCCATGGCAGAGGGCATCCAGGCCTTCCGACACGACAAGGCCTTCGCCGACGAACTGAGGGCCGAGTACGATCTGCTCCGATCCTTCGTTTACCAGAAGCTGTCGAGCGGGCTCTTCTTCGGCCGGGCCAGCGCCAACGGGGCCGTCATCGAGGCGGTGTACAACCGCTGGCTCGACACCAGGGCCGCGCGGGAGATGCTGGACATCCGCACGCTGGCCGACGCCATCCTGACCCCCGAGGGCCGCTCCCAGATGAGCGACTTCGGCGAGAACATGACCTGGGCGGTCCTCGGCCTGGCGCACGCCTACCAGGCGACCAAGGACGCGAAGTACCTGCGCGAGGCCGACCTCTGGCTGGACAAGGCCGTGGTCCCGTCCCTGAAGCTGGATCGGCGCTACTACGCGGCCCTGCCGGACCTCAAGCCCTCCGGCCCGGTCTACGGGGAGAACCCGCTCTCCATCTGGTACCACACCGACGCCCTGCTCACGCTCTACCGTTACACGGGCAACAAGCGGTACTACGACCTGGCCGTCTGGGTCTACGGCGACTACTACGACCTGAAGCGCTACGGCGAGAGGTCGGGCGCCCGGATCGTCGATACCGGCGACCCCGAGACCGAGTGCTGGGGCGCGCCCTGCGCCGAGGACGCCCTGCGGGTCATCGCCAAGTACCTCTGGCAGCGGCGATACCCGTCGGTCTACGCCGATGCGCGGGCCCGGCGCGACGACAGGACGGGCCCAGCCGGTACAGCGCCGCCGACCCCGCCGAACTGAGCCGGTGAATGACCTTGGCGCTGAACGTGCCCGATCGGCCGGTCGCCGGGCCTTAGAGGACGCCTGAACCTTGCAATTCATGGAGCGAGACTCCATGATTGCAGGCATGATACAGCGACGCCTCCTCCCGATCCTCACCGAGCGGCTTGCCGAAGCGCCTGCCGTTGCGCTCCTCGGCCCGCGCCAGGTGGGCAAGACCACCCTGGCCTTCGAACTCGCCGGAACCCGAAACGCCCTCTATCTGGACCTGGAGTCGCCGGAGGACCAGGCCAAGCTGGCCGAGCCCGAGCTATACCTGAGCCGGCATGAGGGGCGGCTGCCCTTTCGCCTGGTGCCCCGCCACTCATTGGTGATCGCCCCACATGCCGCCCGAAGCCCTCAGCCCCTGACGCCCACTCCATTCGTCAACGAATACACACGCCACTGACGGAGGGTTGCCAATGGCCCAGGTAGTGCATCCGATGATCGCGTCCTGCCAGGCATGCGGCGAACGGATGCCGCCACGCGCGGCGTTCTGCCCTCGCTGCGGCATCGCCGCCTCCGCAGGCCCTCCGCCGCCCCACCCGCGCGGTAGATGGGCGCGACTGTGGACTAACAGGACGGCCGAGTGTCCATCATCGCCGGGGCAGTGGCGCTGATGGTCTCCTCGATCATCTTCAGCAGCATCCTGCAAGGCCTCTGGGCGTATACAGCGAACCAGACCCCCATGATGCGCGGCGCATTCGCCCCGGCAGAGCCCAGCGGCCCCATCACGAAGGGCGAGATGATGCAGCGCCAGGCCGAGATCGAGCAGTTTCAGGTATCGCGGCGATCGCTGGACGAGATGGAGCGTGCCGAGCGTCGCTCGACAGGAGGCCCGTCCCCCGAAGCGACGGCCTACCTCAACACCATGCGAGGCGTTCTTTCTGCTGCGGAGCGGCAGGGCGAAGCCGATTGGCAGATGAGAATCGAGCGTCAGAAGCTGCGCTAGCTAGCGGGATGTGTCGCTCCCCGAAGAAGCCATGTAGGTTCGCTCAGCTCGCAAGCGCCGAACCGGCATCGGATCGCCTCGTTGGCTCTGACGACGCCGCGCGCCCCGGGTTCGGTGGCTCGGGCCTCCGTGCCCGAGTCCTCCAGGCCCGCCGACGCGGACGGGCACGGACCACAGCCCTTCGGAACCGGGCACGGAGGCCAGATCCACCGGGTCAGCCGCGACGGCCTGAACATCCTGTGACATAGGTAACACTCTGACCGGCGACATGGGTGACACTCTGACCGGCGACATGGGTGACACTCCCCTCCCGTTTCACCGGGTTGGAAGGTGGCAGCGCCTGGTCGATATTGGTAACCGTCAAACCCTCCGCACATTGCGGCCTACCTCCAGCCTGTGGTAGAACCGCCGGTGGGGTGCTGCAGGTGTCGGACATGCTGCGGCCCGCGGTTTGACGGCCTGATCTGGGGTCTGGCTATGCCCGCTTGTTGGCGGGGGCCGCGCAGCGCTCTTTGACAACCTCGCTCCAGGGCAGGAGCTGATCGAGCTGGCGGGGATCGTGGATATCGATGTTGGGGAGTTGCTCGAAGAGGTGCTGGAGGTAGGCGGCCGGGTTCAGGCCGTTCTCCTTGGCGGTCTCCACGATGCTGTAGATCACGGCGCTTGTCGTGGCGCCCTTCGGGGTGTTGGCGAAGAGCCAGTTTTTGCGGCCTATGACGAAGGGCTTGATCGACCTCTCGGAGCGGTTGTTGTCGATCTCCAGCCGACCGTCCTCGAGGAAGCGGCAGAGGTTGGGCCACTGGTTGAGGCAGTAGGTCAGCGCCGAGCCGAGGAGCAACTTCGGCGACGCCTGGCGCGCCGTCTGGTCCAGCCACTGCCGCACCTCGTGGCCGATGGAGTGCATCTCGCCGCTGCACTGCGGGCAGACGCGCTCCTCTTCGGGGAGCGTGTACTCGATCTCCTCCACCGGAAGGGCGCTCAGGTCCGGCGTCCGCTGCCGGGTGGCCTTGACGCG
>JAPLCQ010000050.1 GCA_026392115.1 Armatimonadota bacterium
AGGTCGGCTCCCACCCGTAGGGCGCCGGTGCCGCCCAGGCACTGCACGGTGATGGCCCGGCCCTCCGCGATGACCGGCGAGCCCTCGCCCAGCAGGAGCCGCTGCACCTGGCGGTTGTACGCCGGGGCGCCGTCGATGGGCAGGTAGGTCTTGGTCTCCTCGCTCTCCAGCAGGCGGCGAGCCGCCTCGCGGACGCAGTGGAGCACCGGCACCTTGCCCGCGCCGTCCAGATAGACGCCGACGCCCAGGTTCACCTTGTCGGGGTTGGGATCGGCGTTGTACGCCTCGGTCAGGCCAAGGATCGGGTCGGGAGGGGCCATCTGGATCGATGCGAAGGGCGATGCGGCGCCTGGCATGGTGGTGCTTCCTTTCTTGCGGGCCTCAGACTTCGTCGTCTGCGCCGTCATCCTCGGGGATGACGACGCCGCCGAACATCATCTCCACCTCGTCGCGGGAAATGCGAATCTCGCGGGGCTTGGCCCCGTCCTGCGGGCCGACGATGCCGCGCTGCTCCATGATGTCGACCAGGCGGGCGCTGCGGGCGTATCCGATGCCGAAGCGGCGCTGCAGCATGGAGGCCGATGCGTGGCCCGTGGCCACCACCAATCGCACGGCGCGCTCGAAGTACTCGTCGTCCTCGCCCGCCCCGCCTGCCACGGCCTTGGCGGCGGCTTCCACGGGTTTGAGCGAGTACTGAGGCGCCTCCTGGGTTCGCAGGTAGGCCACCAGATCGTTGGTCTCGGCCTCGGAGAGGTAGCAGCCCTGGATGCGGATGGGCTTGGTGGTGTCGATGGGCATGTAGAGCATGTCGCCGCGGCCGATGAGCTTCTCCGCGCCGTTCTGGTCCAGCACGATGCGGCTCTCCAACTGGCTTGAGACCATGAAGGCGATGCGGCTGGAGATGTTGGCCTTGATGAGGCCCGTGAGCACGTCGGCCGAGGGGCGCTGCGTGGCGATGACCAGGTGGATGCCCGTGGCGCGGGCCACGGCGGCTATGCGGGCGATGCAGTGCTCCACGTCGCCGGACTCCTGGGTCATCATCAGGTCGGCCAGTTCATCGACGATGACGACGATGTAGGGCAGCTTGTCGTTCTGCTGCGCCTTGGCGTTGTAGCTGTCGATGTTCCGCACGCCGAGACGCGAGAAGGTCTCATAGCGCTGCTCCATCTCGCGCAGGACGCTGTTGAGGATGGCCGGCGCGGCCTTCACGTTTCGGACGACCGGGTGGATCAGGTGCGGGATGCCGTCCCAGAGCGAGAGCTCCACCATCTTCGGGTCGATCATCACAAACTTGACCTCGGACGGGAGCGCGCGATAGACGATGGAGGCGATGAGCGCGTTGAGGCAGACCGACTTGCCCGAGTTGGTGGTGCCGCCCACCAGCAGGTGGGGCATGGTGGAGAGGTCCGCGATCTTCACCTGCCCCTCGACGGTCTTGCCCAGGGCGAAGAGGAGCTTCTTCGGGCTGTTGCGGAACTCGGGCGTCTCCAGGCACTCGCGGAGGCTCACCACGCCGGCGTTGCTGTTGGGCACCTCGATGCCGATGGCGTCCTTGCCGGGGATCGGGGCCTCCACGCGCACCTGGATGGCCTTGAGCTTCATGGCGATGTTATCTGCCAGCGAGACGATCTTGGCCACCTTGATGCCCGGCGCCAACTGCACCTCGTAGCGGGTGAAGGTTGGGCCGTGGGCGATCTCTGCCACATTGGCGCCGATGCCGAACTCGTCCAGCGTCTGCTCGATGCGCTGGATCTTGTCGGCCAACTCGGACTGCCCTTTGCGCGTGTCGACGGGCTGTGCCTTGCGCAGCAGGTCCAGCGGCGGCGGGCTGTAGGCGTCGGCTTGAGGCGCGGCGGCGGTCGGCGCGGAGGCGGGGCTCACAGGCGCGCCCGGGGCGGTCGCGGTATCGAAGGGCGCGTCGTCCTGCGCCGGGTCCTGATTCTTGCGCCGCACGCGGGGCGCCGCTGCCTTCTTGGGCGCCGCCTCCGGTTCGGGCAGGTCCAGCGCCGGGGCGGGGCTCTCCTGCTCATGGCGATGGAAGTCGAACAGCGGGCGCTTGCGCGGCGCGGCGGGGGGCGGGGCGGGGGTCTGGCGGACCGGAGCAGCGGGGCGGGCGTCGGCCTGCCGGGCGCGGATCGCGGCGGCTCCCGACTGCACGGCTGCCGCACCGGACTGCACCGGGCGACGGACCGAATGGAGCAACTCCAGCACCGAGCGGTCCAGGATCAACATGATGGCGGTGCAGGAGGCGAAGACGAAGACCAGGTGGCTTCCCGCCGCACCGAGGGCATACAGGAGCGCTGAGCCGACCGAGGCGCCCACCACTCCGCCGTGCGACATGAGGTAGTCCACTGACCAGCGCAGGTCGGCTGCGTCGTTCCCGTACAACCCCGGGTAGATGACGCCCGGCTGGCGCACCGGCGGGTGGCCGCCCACGTGGACCCATCCCACGAAGGTCAGGTAGCCCAGCACGACGCCCGCCACGGCATGCACCCGCCCCACGCCGGGGCGCCCGACGATGAACATGACGCCGAAGGCCATGAGCAGCAACGGCATGGCGTAGGAGCCAACGCCCGCGGTCTCCCGGAGGAGCACGACGATGACGTTCGCAACCGGCCCATCGGGACGCCAGATGAGCCAGACGAGCGAGGCCAGCCCGAAGAAGAAGAGAGCCAGGCCTATCGTATCATCCACCCGGCGGCTTCTGGCGGGCGGCGGTTCCTCGGTGCGGCGGGCAGCTGCCATGTGGTCCTCTGGCCGGGAGGAGATGCCCCGGTCCTTTCCCGATTATAGCAGACGTATGGAAACCGATTCCGGTGCTGCGGCGGTAAGCTGTGCCGACGGCGCAGAGACGTGAGGGCGGTATCCTGACGAGGGCAGCGCACCGGCCCCCCGCAACCGACTGGAGGCAAGACCACACCATGACGTTCAACTCCCTTCCGACCGCGTTGGCAGCCCTGCTGGCCGTGGCGGCCCTGCCCTGCTCCGCCCAGGACGGACAACCCGCGCTGTCGGCCTACGCGGACACGCTGGCGCCGCTACAGGCGGCTCCGAAGGTGGAGATCGATGTAACAGCCGCGCCCGCCGCCAAGCCCTGGGCCGAGCGCGCCGCCAGGCTAGCCGCCGACTGGTTCCCGCACGTGTGCCAGTTGCTCGCCACCGACGGCTTCCGGCCGCCCAAGGCCATGAAGCTCACGTTCAAGCCGAAGATCGGCGCGCCGGCCTACGCGTCGGGCTCCGAGATCACCATCGACTCCGAGTGGATCGCGGGGCACCCGGACGACTTCGGCATGGTCGTCCACGAGATGACGCACCTGATCCAGCGCTACCCCGGCAGCCGAAGCACGCCCGGCTGGCTGGTGGAAGGCATCGCCGACTACATCCGCTGGTGGCGCTACGAGCCCGAGGCCCCTCGCACGCCGGTGGACCCCGACCGCGCCAAGGTGACCGACAGCTACCGCACCACCGCCGCCTTCCTTGCCTGGGCCACAGGGCGCTACGACCGCGGACTGGTCCGCAAGCTGGACAAGGCCTGCCGTGATCGGTCCTACAAGCCCGAGCTCTTCGAGCAGGCCACGGGCAAGACGCTGGAGACGCTCTGGACCGAGTACACCGACGGCCTCCGCAGGGCCAGGGGCAGATAGAGGTCGCATCGAGACGCACGCACAGGCGGAACCCGACCACCCACCCGAATGATGCCGACGCCGACCTCCGCAGACAATCGGTTGCATGTCACCCGCCGGGCCTGGGCCCTCGGCCTCGCCTGCGTCGTCGTCACGTGTCTGACGGTCTCCTACTCCGAACTGGTCGTGCAGCGCGTGCATGTGGGGGCCATGCAACTGCCGCCCATCGCCGTGGGCCTGCTCTTCGGCCTGGCCTATGCGGGCGCACGGATGCGTCGGACGGGCCGCCCCGCCCTGGCGCCGCACGAGATGGCCGTGCTCTACATCATGGCGGCGCTGGCGGCCATGTTCTCGTCGCGCGGGGTGGTGCAGCGCGTCATCCCCCTGTTGGTCTCGACCAACTTCAAGGCAGGAGAAGGCGGCGGCTGGCGGGAGGCGTTCTTCGCGCACGTCCCGCGGTGGGCGGTGGCCTGGGACCCGGCCGGCCCGCCCCGGCAACAGGTCTCCTCGGGCTTCTACAACGGGCTCAAGCCCGGCGAGACGGTGCCCTGGGGCGCGTGGATCGTCCCGCTGCTGATGTGGGGCCTCTTCGTGGGATGCGTCTGCTTCGCATTCCTCTGCCTGGCCGCGCTGCTCCGAAAGCCCTGGGCGGACCACGAGCGGCTCTCGTTCCCGCTGGCGCAGCTACCCATCGAACTGGCGCAGTCGGGCGCTCCGGGGTCTGCGGGGCTGGGCGGCGCGCCGCTCTGGGCGGGGTTCGCAGTGCCGGCGGTCGTCTATACGCTGAAGGGGCTGCACCGGCTGATCCCCGACGTGCCGGACGTGGTGACCCACCTGGACCTACAGACGGTCCTGACGGGCCCGCCGTGGGACGCGCTCCACTTCACGCACGTCTTCGTCTCGTTCGCCGCCATGGGCTTCCTTTTCCTGCTTCCCACCGACCTGGTCTTCTCGCTCTGGTTCTTCTTCGCGCTGACGCGGGGTCTGGACGTCGCGGCGAGCCTGCGCGGCGTGAAGGTGGACGACATGCCCATGTTCGGCACGCCCATGGCGGTGGGGTACCAGAACATGGGGGCCTACGTCGCCATCTCCGGCTGGGTCCTCTGGTCGGCGCGGGACCACCTGCGCCGCGCGTTCTCGAGCCTGAGGCCCGGCGCCCGCGACCAGGGCTCCGAGGCGCTCTCGTACCGCGCGGCCCTGCTCGGGCTGATGGGCGCGACGGCGGTGGCCGTGGGATGGCTGGCGCTGCTGGGGCTGGAGGTCTGGCTGGCGGCGGCCGCCTTCGGGCTCTTCCTCTTCGTCGTAGCCGTCGTCATGGCGCGCAGCACGGCCGAGGCGGGCATGCTGATGACCGAGACGTCGTTCCTGCCCATGGACCTCTTCCGCCTCATAGGCAACCCGCAAAGCCTGGGCGCGGCCAACCTGACTGCCATGGCGCAGTTCGACGCCGCCTGGTGCCGCGACCAACGCGGGTTGGTCCTCTGCACCTTCCTGGACGGCATGGCCCTGGCGGACAAGGTGCGGCTCTCGCGGCGCTCGCTGGTGGCGGTCTTCGCGGTGGCGCTTGGCACGGCGGCGGTCGTCTCGAGCGTCGTGCAAGTCTGGCTGCCCTACCATGTCGGCGCGTTGAGGATGTACGACTACGCCTACCTCGGGCCCAACGTATGGACCTTCGACGAGGCCAAGCGGATGCTGGCCGGCGAGCGTGCGACTCTTCCGTGGCATGCGTTGCCGAACGCCCTGGCGGGCCTGGCGCTCACCGTGGCGATGATGGCCGCACGGGCCCGAGCCCTTGCGTTCCCGTTCCATCCCTTGGCTTACGCGCTCTGCGGCTCCTGGACCATGATGGTGCTCTGGTTCCCCTGCCTGATGGCGTGGCTGGCCAAGGCCATCGTGCTGCGCTGGGGCGGCATTCGCCCGTACCGCGTTGCCCGGCAGGTGGCTCTGGGCATGGTGCTGGGCGAGTGCTCCATGGCGGCGCTATGGAGCGTGCCCGGCATGATCTGGAACCTGCCTGCTCCTGCGTTCCCCTGGGCGTGAACCGAAAAAAGTAGGGCGCCGGGTGGCGAGCAGGGCGCCCTTAACTCTCAGCTTGCTAGGAGCGCCGCTGCGGCGGCAAGCGGTCCGCGGGGAGCGTACGCCTGCCGCATCGGCGACGAGCACTCTTGTGCCAGCCTCCATTATGAAGGTCTACCGTGATAGCATCGTGAGAGATGGCCTCGTTACGGGGCCAATCCGTAGAGTTCGGCGGCATTCCTCCAGAGAATCCTCTCGGCCCACATCCGCGCCCGCATGGGCGTGAGGTAGCCGCTCTCCATCTTCTCCGTCAGGGCCGCCTTCAGCGCGTGGCGCATGGCCAGCGAGGCGGCGTAGGTCTCGGTCACCATCCAGGCATCGCCGCCCCAACAGACGCGTGAGGCGTCGCGCCCGGTCTCGATGAGCGAGTGGAGCGCCCTCACGGTCGCCGTGGCGCCGATGGAGGGTAGCCAGCAGAGGTCCGGGTAGACGTTGGCGTAGTTGTGGCTCAGGGCGCAGACCTCCTCGATCCACGGATAGCCCATGTGGAAGAGGACGAAGCGCGTCTCTGGGTGCCGCTCGATCATGGGCTGCAGGTTCATGGGGTTGGAGCCGCCCAGCCTCCCCAGCCCCACGTGGTTCTGGAAGGGCAAGGCCGCGCGGGCGGCCGCAGCGCAGAGCTGGTCGTAGGTATAGTCGCCGAAGAGCCGGTCGGCCTCGGGGCCCGCGTCGGGATCGTTGAAGACCCGGGCCGCGTCGCGCTTGTCCACCGGGCGGAAGTCGAGCGGGCGGTCGTAGGCCAGCGCGGACTTGAGGGCAACGGCGCCGCGGGCCTTATGCTCGGCGATGACGCGGTCGGCCATGGCCACGTACTCGTCCAGGTCGGAGCAGGCGCCGTAGAGGCGCTGGGCGTTGTTGCCGTTGTGGTCGCTCGTCTGCAGCGTCCGTCCGTACACGAAGCTGTTGACGCGGAGCGTGGGCGAGTAGAGGTCCGGCAGGCCGTTGTCGCTGCCCGGCGCCCAGTAGGCGTCGAGGACCGCTCGTCGGCACTTGGTGTGGTCGCGGAGGATCACCTCGTGGCTGACATCCAGCGCCAGCGTGGCGGCTGCCGCCTCTGACACGCTGTCCCAGTTTCCGGTGGTGATCTCCTCGATTCCGAAGAGGGAGGCCAGGGCCCGCTCGTACCAGCGGAAGTAGCTGTTGCCGCACATCAACTCGAGGAAGGCGCGCCGGTCTTCCGGGCCGTTCAGCGGGACGCCGCTCCAGCCGACGTAGCTGTGGCTGAAGAGCGCCTCCAGCGTGCAGGGCTCGTCGGGCGGGAAGGGCCGGTGGTGCTCATGGGTGCTGATGACGGGTAGGCTGTCGATGTAATCGTGCAGTGCGGCGACGTCGGAGGACATGGCAGGCGGCTCCCGGGTGGCGATGGTCCGGGGCATTATACAACGGCCGCCGAGGCGCGGGCCGGGGAGGGATGCGATGCACCCGCTTCGATGGGTGGCCGCGGCAGTTGCCGGCCTGGCGGCGGGAGCGGCTTCGGCGGGCGAGGTCACGGGGGCCGTGACGATCCTGGGCCGCCGACCCGCGGAGCTTCGCGCCGGGTACGTGGGCGTGACGAACGCCGGAGAGAACCGTAGTTGCTTTGCCGGCGCCACGCTCTCGTCCACGCGCGGCTCCGTGGTCTGCACCACCTACAAGCCGCGCATCAGCGTGATGGAGTTCGACCCGGCGGGCATCCGGTTCCGCCACGAGAGGGTCGATCCGGGGACCTACTTCGTCTACGTGCGTGCTGGCGACACCGCCACGTTCGGCCGCCGCGTGACCGTGGCGGCGGGCCAGGCGAAGGTCAGCGTGCCGATCCAGGTCGACCTGCGCCGCCTGGGCGCCCTGAATGTGGCCGTCGCGCGCACCGGCAAGCCGACCAACGTGATGGTCTGCCCGGCGCAGGCCAGGGGAGCGCCACACAGCCCGGATCCGTGGACCACGCTGGGGCAGGACAAGGATGTCGGCAAGGGCCCTGTGCTCTTCTCCGGGCTGGCGCCGGGCTGGTACGCCGTGTCGCTGCGGACCGTTCACCGGGAGACCTCGCAGGGCGGATCCTGGGCCGCCTTCGAGGACATGGGCGCGTGGTCGGTGGAGATCAAGCCCGGCAGACTTCAGACGATCCCGTTGCCGTAGGACCATTGCCGTTGTTTGGGCCATACTCGCTTGTGCACCATCTTCTAAGGGGTGGGAGGGAAGGCCAATGGTAAAGCAGACGCGGCGCGAGGCGCTGGCGGCGGCGTCGGCGGTTGTGGCGGGACTGGCCGCCGGGGCCTCGGCCCAGGGCGCGGGCGACGACGAGGCCGTGATGATCCCGGCGGGACCCTTCCTCTTCGGCTCCTCGCCGGAGGAGGCGGCTGCGGCGGCGCGGCGCTACGGCTTCCATCGCTCGTGGGCCGAGTCGGAGTCGCCGCGGCTCACCATCGTCCTGCCCGCCTTCGCCATCGACCGCTACCCGGTGACCAACGCCCAGTTCCACTCCTTCTGCCGCGCCACCGGCTACGCGCCTCGCGGCCACTGGCAGGGCCCGGAGCCGCGCAACGGCACGGAGCGCCACCCCGTCGTCATGGTCAACCGCGCCGACGCCCAGGCCTACGCCGCATGGGCCGGCAAGCGGCTCCCGACCGAGGAGGAGTGGGAGAAGGCGGCACGGGGCCGCGACGGCCGCGCCTTCCCGTGGGGCGACCGCTTCCTGCCGGACCGTTGCTGCTGGAACCGCGACCGCGCGGGGGCCTTCGTGGAGACGCTCCCCGTGGACGCCTTCCCCAAGGGTGCGAGCCCCTACGGCGTCATGGACATGGCCGGCAACGTGGCCGAGTGGACCGCCTCCTCGCCGGGACCCGGCAGCGGCATCCTGAGAGGAGGATGCTGGATGACCCAGTCGCCGCTGAACCTCCGCGTCGCCGCACGGGGCATGAGCGGCTTCGACAACAACCAGAGCCTCTTCATCGGCTTCCGGTGCGTTCGGGAGGTGAAGTGATGGCCGCCATCCGCATTACGGGCATGCCGGGCAACATGGGCCTGACGCTCAGCCAGGCGCCCGCCTTCCCCGGCGCGTCGTTCGGAGCCTCCATCCCGGAGGCCATCGGCAACTCGGCGGCGCCTTTCTGGTTCGGCAGCATCAAGCCGACGTGGGGCGTGGGGGCGGCGGGCGAGGCGACCAGTTCCGGAGAGCAGCCCGGCGAGCTGGACTACACCGCGACCTTCACCAGCACGGAGGATACGGTCGATATCCGCATCCGGGTCACGAACCGTAGCCGCACGCCCTGGGCGCAGAGCCTGGCGTTCAACTGCTTCAGCCCCATCGGCGTGCCCGACGTGCGCAACCACGAGTGCCTGCGCCACTGGGTGGGCCTTCGCGGCAAACCCACGCTGCTTCGGCGCCTGCCCCGGCGCTTCGGCCCGCGCCCGGCCATCCAGCTCTACCCGGTCGAGGGCGGCCCCGGCTGGCGCGACATCCCCTTCGTCCGCAACTTCGGCTGCAGCCCCGACGACGTTGCGCTGGAGCCGTGGACGGCTATCGTCGCGCCGGACGGGCAGAGGCTGGTTGCGGCCGCCTCCAAGCCGGGCCTCTTCCTCTTCCAGAACCGCGAGTACTCCTGTATCCACTGCGGGCCCTCGTTCGGCGCGCTGCAGCCCGGCGAGACCGGCTGGGGCCTCACGCGGCTCTACCTCGTCCGGCAGCCGCTGGCCGACTGGTACGCCCGCATGAAGCGAGAGATGGCCGAAGCCCAGGCCGCCCCGTGACGGCCGATCCGCCGCCTGGGCAGGCTCCCTCACGTCGCGAGGCGCTTGCCCTGGCGGCCGCACTGGGCGCGCCCCTTGCGCCGCCCGCCCAACGCACCGGAGGACGAACCATGAGCGACGCCGCGGCACGGCTGGACATCTCACGCCTGCCCAACTTCTGCGCCCACGAGCACTGGGGGAGCATCAACTCCATCGGGATGTCGCCCGAGAGCTTCCGAGGCGACACGGAGCAGGGAGCCACCCCAAACCGCACCACGCGGCTCACCGACCTGCTGCTGGACCCCTACCTGGGCGGCTTCATCTGGATGGCGGGCAGCGACCCTGAGCGGCTGGCACGCGAGGCCGGCGGCAAGGACCTGGCCCAGCTTCAGGAGCGCTCCGCCGCCGAGGCGTTCCGTGCGCTGCATCCCGCACTGGCCCGCCAGAGCCTCACCGGGGCCTACGCCTGCCTGCGCCGCGGCCTGCGCCTCCTCTACGACATCGACCCGGAGACGGCGTCGCCCGCGGCTCTGGAGAAGCTCGACGCGACCATCGGCGAGCGCTACGGCGACATCTTCGGCTGGTACCGCGAGGCTATGGAGAAGGCGCGCTTCTCTGCGCTGATTCGCCCGGTACACCCGGTCTACTACTGCCGGAAGCAGTCCGCCGAGACCGCCGCCGCCGAGGCCGCCTTCACGCGGACCATGCTGCGGATCGATCCCATACTGGGCCTCTGGCGCCACGACGCGCCCGGCCGCGCCGACCTCGTGCGGATGACCGGCGAAGACCCCGGCGACGCGGCGGGCTGGAGGCGCTTCATCGCCGGGCTGTGCGACCTGGCCGCGGCCGGCGGAGGCGTGGGCATCAAGCAGCTCCAGGCCTACACGCGCTCGCTGGAGTTCACCCGCCCCACCGACGCCGAGGTGACCTGGTCCGGCGACCTGACCGAGGCGCAGCAGCGCACCTTCGAGGACTGGGTGGTCCACGAGTGCTGCAAGCAGGCCCACGACCGCAGCTGGCCGCATCAGGTCCACGTCGGCACACACAACCTGCCCAACTCCTCGCCGCTGCCGCTGGCGTCTCTGGCCGAGCGCTACCGGCGCATGAAGATCGTCCAGATCCACGCCTGGCCCTTCGTCAACGAGGCCGCCTGGCTGGCCAAGATGCACCCCAACGTCTATGTCGACACCAACTGGCTGCCGGTACTGAGCCCCTCCTTCTACCGCGACGCCGTGCGGACCTACCTCGGCTTCGTGCCGGCGCACAAGATCATGGCGGCCCACGACTCGACGTCGGTGGAGATGGCGGCAGGCTCCTCGCTCATCGTCCGCGAGATCCTGGCAGAGGAGCTGTCCGCCGCGGGCCGGAGCGCGCGGGTCCCAACGGCGGACCTCTATCAGATCGCCGCCGATATCCTGCACAACAACGCGGAGGGTGTCTACGGCGTCGGCAAGCAAGGCTAGCCGAGGCGGTGTGACGGGCGGCCAGTGGCCCAACCCGCACGGGAGCGCCCGGTTTGCGGGGACGCCATGGCAGCCGCCGCATCGCGGCGCCGGAGTACGTATAGAGTGGCATCGGGCGCCGTTCGCGGCGGCCTGAGATGAATGGAGACTGTGATCGCATGCGTATGACCCGCCTTGTCGCGCTGGCCGCCTTGCTCGGCTGCGTCTCGTCCTCGTCCGCGCTGGCCGGAGGTATCGCCTGGGCGCGCAACTACGGCGCGGCGCAAAAGGAGGCCCGGCGGACGGGCAAGCTCATCATGGTGGACTTCTACACGGACTGGTGCACCTTCTGCAAGGTGCTCGACCGCGACGTCTTCACCGATCCCGAAGTCGTCGCCGCATCTCGGAAGTTCGTCAACGTGAAGCTGAACGCGGAG
>JAPLCQ010000076.1 GCA_026392115.1 Armatimonadota bacterium
GGCGGCGGCGGCAACCGCGGTGGCGGCGGCGGCGGCGGCGGCAAGCGCTGGTAGGCCCCGGCCTCGGCGCCGGCTAAGACGCACCGAGGGCCACGCCACGCGCGTGGCCCTCGCCCATTGATGGGCCGGACAGGAATCCGCGCGGCTCGGGGCGAACACTCCCCCATGTCACCGCCTCCACCCGGGCCGGGCAGCGGCTCCATGCCCGACGAGCGCCCCGCCGTATGGGCCGGCTTCCCGGTCTCCCGGACCAAGAACTACGCATGCCTGCCGCTCCGCATGAGCGAGGCGCACATCTCGCCCTTCGTCTGGCGCTTCTGGACCCAACGGATCACCCCTGCCGGCCGGTGGCTCGTGGCCTCGCTGGGCATCTTTCTCGTGGTGGCCCAGAGCTCGCTGGACGTCCAGTTCTACGTCACCTTCATCTACCTCCTCGGCATCTGGGTCGCCGCCGTGGCGGCCACCTGGTTCGTCCGCCCCAGGATGGCCCTGCGCACGCGGCATCCGCACCGCATCGGCGTGGGGCAGCTGCTGGCTGTCGACATCGAGGTGACCCAGCAACGGCGAGGCGCCTTCGTGCCCGTGGGCATCGTTCCCTACGGGCTGCCGTGGGCGCTGGAGCTGTGGCCCCGCGAAGGCGTTTCGGCGCCCGAGCTCAGCCCCGGCGAGAAGGCCGTCGTCCGCATCACGCTCCGCTGCCCCCGGCGCGGCGTGCAGGAGTGGCGGGGCTTCCGGCTCGAGACGGACTACCCGTTCGGCCTTCTCCGCGCCTACCGCAACGTGGCCGAGGATCACAGGGTCCTGGTCTATCCCAGCTTCACGCCCCTCGTGCGGCTGGCGATACCCGCCGGCACGCGGTACCACCCCGGCGGCGTGGCGATGGCGTCCAACATCGGCAATGCCTTCGAGTACGTGGGGAACCGGGAGTACCGCGACGGCGACAACGTCCGCACCATCGACTGGCGCGCCACCGCGCGCCTCCAGAAGCCCATCGTGCGCGAGTACCGCGAGGAGTACTTCCTCCGCGTGGGCGTCGTGCTCGATACCTTCGTGCCCCGCAAGGCGCCGGCGGAGGCGAGTGAAAACTTCGAGCGAGCCATCTCGGTCTGCGCCTCCGTGTGCGACTACATGGCGCGGTCGGACTACATCGTCGACCTCTTCGCCGCCGGCCCGAACCTCTACCACCTCACCGCCGGACGAAGCCTGGCCTATCTCGACCAGATCCTGGACATCCTGGCCTGCGTGGACGCCTCGCACCAGGAGCCGTTCGAGGCCCTTGAGCCGGAGGTGATCCAGAACCTGTCCCGGATCACCACGATCGTCTGCGTCTTCATGGATTGGGACGAGGCGCGGCGGGCGTTCGTCGATCGGCTCCGGCGCGAAGGGGCGGGCGTAAAGGTGATCTGCGTCCGCGACACCGATTGCGCCATGGACCCCGCCGCGGCGGCCGACGGCCACACCGTGCTGATCGACGCGGCGACGTTCGCCTCGAGCGTGAGGGAGCTCTAGATGCCCCCGCCGCCGTCGCGTCCCGCGGTTCAGGGCGCCATGCCCTGGTCCATCCTGCTCATGTCCGTGGCGGCGGTGGCGGCCATGATGCTGACGGAAGGGCCCACGGTCTCGGCGGCCGTCCTGCTCCTGCTTCTCGTGGCGGGCCGGTTCGCGCCCGTGCGCGTGGGCGACGCCGTCACGCAGGCCGGGCCGGTCTTCCTCGCCCTGGTGATCGGCGCCACGCTGCTGCGCGGGACCTTCCCCGCGACGCGGTCCGACTCGATGCTGGACCCGGACCGCCTGGCGCTGGTGGCCGACACGGGCCTGGCCCTCGTCGTGCTGCAGGCCTGGCGCCGCAACCGCGCCTCCGGCTCGCGCGGCGCGTTGCTCGTCTTCATCAGCGGCATCCTGATGCTGGCGGCGTCCAACACTTTCGAGACCGCCTTCGCGCCCTGGTTCGTGCCGGCATACGCGCTCCTGCTGCTCCGCGCGGTGCGGGACATGCGTCCGCATGACGACCCGCCGGAGGGCCTGTCCAGCCGCCGACGCGTGGTGGTGCGCGGCGCGGCGTGGGCCGCCGCCGTGCTCCTCGGGGCCGCCGGGTCGGGCGCCCTGACGGTCTACAAGACGCCCATCACCGAGTGGGGCATGCGGCTGCTGCGCGAGATTCCGCGCACTCCCGACGCCGTGGGCCTCTCCGGCAACCCTCGGCTCGGCCCGTCGTGGAGCCGCGCCCTCTCGTTGGAGCGCATCCTCCAGATACGCGGCGCGATGCCGTCGCCGCATCTGCGCGGCCTCTCCTTCACCGACTATGAACGCGGCGCGTGGCTGCCGGGCATCGATCAGCGGCAGCTGCGCCCGGCCTCGCCCGCCGAACTCGCCCCCGAGGTCCGCGGCAGGCTTGGCGAAGCCGTCGTCACGCGCTCGCGGCCCCTGGACGGCCTGGTCTGCGCGCCGCTGAACATGGCGGGGCTGGTCCCGGCGGACCTCGGCGTCGAGGCGCTCTGGGCGCCGGAGCTGGGCGGCCCGGTGCGACTGGGCGGCGGCGCGCCGGTCTCCTACACGCTGCGCCTGCCGGAGAACGAACGGAGCCAGGGGCCCCTCTGCGTGCCGCCCACTCCCGCGGACCGGGCGAGGATGCTGGAGGCGCCCGGCTCGCTCGATCCCCGGGTGCGGGCGCTGGCGATCCAGATCGTGGGCCGCGAGAAGCGCCCGGAGCGCAAGGCGCTGGCCATCGCCCAGCGGCTCATGGCCGACCACGCCTACAGCCTGGAGTACCGGCTCGGCGGCGGCGACCCCGTGTCCGATTTTGTCCTGAGCCGCAAGCCCTCGTACTGCGAGTACTTCGCCTCCGCCGCCACGCTGATGCTCCGTTGCGTCGGCGTGCCGTCGCGGTACGTGGTCGGGTACTACGCCCACGAGCCGGACGGTCCCGACGGCCTGGTGGTGCGGCAGCGCGACGCCCACGCCTGGTGCGAGGCGTGGATCGACGGCGTCGGATGGGTGACCGTGGAGGCCACACCCGCCTCGGGCCTGCCGGATCAGGCGGCCGAGGCCATACCCTGGTGCATGCGCCTGCAGGAGTGGCTCCAGCGGCAGTGGGAGGCCGCGTCGGCGGCCCTGGCCGGCCCGTCGGGGATGCGCCTGGCGGCGTGCCTGGGCGCCTTGCTGCTGGGCCTGTTGGGCGTGCGGCTTGCCCGCAAGAGGCGCGGGCGAGCGGCGGAGAGCATGGGGCGTCTCTACACCGAGCCGTCGCCGCGCCTCCGCGCCATCGCCCGGAGGTTCCGCGAGGCATGCGCGCCGAACGTGGCCGACTGCCCCGACACCGTGCCCTGGCTGGCGCACGTCCGGCAGCACCCGGGCGCGCCGGCATCCGAGGCCGCTGCCCGGTTCGTGAGCCTCTACAACGAGCAGCGGTTCGGCGGCGAGACGCCGGGCGGCCTGGCCGATCTCGAAGCGATGCTGGATCAACTGGAGCATGAAGGAGGCGCATGATGAAGACCCTGAGCACGGCCCGGCGGATCGAGGAGAACCTTGCGACCGTTATTCGCGGCAAGGCCGGTACGGTGCGGCAACTGCTCGTGGCGCTGGCGGCCGGCGGTCACGTCCTGCTGGAGGACGTGCCCGGCACCGGCAAAACGACGCTGGCGAAGTCGCTGGCGCGCTCCATCGACGGAGACTTCAAGCGCATCCAGTTCACTCCCGACCTGCTGCCCGCGGACATCACCGGGAGCAGCTACTACAACTCGAAGGAGGCGAACTTCGAGTTCCATGAGGGGCCGGTCTTCGCCAACGTGCTGTTGGGCGACGAGATCAACCGAACCTCGCCGCGCACGCAGTCCGCCCTGCTGGAGGTGATGAGCGAGAACCAGATCACCATCGACGGCCGCCGCAGGACGCTGCCCGCGACCTTCTTCGTCATCGCCACGCAGAACCCCATCGAGTTCCACGGCACCTACCCGCTTCCCGAGGCGCAGTTGGACCGCTTCACCATGCGCCTGGCGCTGGGCTACCCGGCCCCGGCCGACGAGATCGAAATCCTCTACAGCCAGAACGACTCCCACCCATTCGACAGCCTGGCGCCGGTGGCCACGTGCGCCGACGTGCTGGCGCTGCAGGAGGCCGTGAAGCGCATTCGTGTGGACCGCGCCGTGGCCGAGTACATCCTCCGGCTGGTGGAGGGCACCCGCACCGATCCGCGCCTGGCCCTCAGCGTGTCGCCCCGCGGCTCGTTGGCGCTCTACCGTACGGCGCAGGCGGCGGCGCTGCTCAGCAGCCGGCCGTACGCGCTGCCGGAGGATATCCGCGACCTCGCGGGCCCGGTCCTGGCCCACCGCATCATGCTGGACACGAAGGCTAGGTACGCGGGCGCCGACGCCCAGAGCGTCATCGCCGAGATCGTGGACCGAACGCCCGTGCCCAGATAGGGAAGCGGCCTAATGACCCGCTAATGGCGATGCCTCAGGCTGAAAGTGTCATCGCGCCTGCGTCCGGTATGAATCCGACGGCGTTCAGAGCGCGACAGGAGCCCGACGGCCATGAATCAGCCACGAGCGTACCGATGGAACCTCTGCCGGGTTGCCGGCTTCGCACTCCTCACCGCGGCCCTCTCGGGCGCCGCGTCCGCCGATTGGATTGACTACACCAAGGGTTTCACCAGCGCCGCGGGCCTGAGCGTCACTCAGGCGGCCCGCTACCCGCTGGTCTGGGATTCCGTGCAGAAGGGCGCACTGATCCTCACCGACACGCAGCGCGGCCCCAACAGCGCGGGGCCGGAGGAGCGCTCGTCGGCGTTCTACGCGACGCCGGTGAGCATCCAGCGGTTTGTGACCTCCTTCGGCTTCCAGATCACCGCCAACAACCGGGAAATGGCCGACGGCATCACCTTCACCATCCAGAACGCCGGCCCCAACGCGCTGGGCGGTCCGGGCGGCGGCATGGGGTACGGCCCCGCGCCGGGCGGCGCCACGTCGCCGAGCATCGGTCACAGCGTGGCCGTGAAGTTCGACACCTATATGAACGGCGGCGACCCGTCGACCGGCTGCACCGGCATCGCGGTCAACGGCGCCACCCCCATCGGCGGCACGGACCTGGCGAAGTCGGGCATCGACCTGCTCAGCGGCCATCCGTTCCGCGCCGACATCAGCTACACCCTCTTCACGCTGACCGTGAAGCTCACCGACCTCGCCACATCGGCCACCGACCTGCAGAACTACACCGTGAACATCCCGTCCGTCGTGGGCGGCACGACGGCCTACGTGGGCTTCACCGCATCGACCGGCGGCTGGGTCTCCCGCCATGCGATCACGTCGTGGGGCTTCCAGAGCGGGGCCCTCGTTCCCGCGGTGCGCTCGTTCACGGTCTCCCCGAACCCGGCGTGCGGCGGCATTCCCTCCACCGGCCTGGTCACGCTGCAGGAGGCCATGGCCACCGACACCATCTTCCAGATCACCAGCGCCAACGCGGCCGCGACTACCCCGGCCACCGTCGTCATCCCGGCTGGCAGCCTCTCGGCGAGTTTCCCGATCACCACGAAGGTCGTGGCCGCCGCGACGCCGGGCTCCATCTCGGTGGCCCGCGACAAGGCCATGGCTCGGGCCACGCTGACGGTGGCGCCTATCGGCGTCGATGTCGTCTCGGTCGCGGCGGACTACGTTGCCGAAGGCGCGAGCACGGTCGGCACGATCAACCTGCAACTGCCGGCCGCTCCCGGCGCCGTCACGGTGAACCTGGTCAGCGCGGTCCCCGGCGTGGCCTCGGTCCCCGTCAGCGTTACGATCCCGCAGGGCTCGAAGACGGCGCAGTTCAAGATCGACACGTTCGGCGTCGGCGCGAACACGCCCTGCCTGATCACGGCCGCCGCCAACGGCTCGCGCCGCACCACGACGCTGACCGTCCGTCCGCTCCGCGTGAGCGCGGTATCCCTCGGCGTCCTCTCCGTGAAGTCCGGCTGGTCCGGTACGGGCACCCTCTCGCTGGAGGCCCCGGCCCCGGCCGGCGGCGTGACGATGAACCTGAGCTCGAACTATGCCGCCGTCGAGGTCCCCGCCACGGTCTTCTTCGCGGCTGGCTCCACCAGCGCCACCTTCCCGGTGATGGCCGGAACGGTCGGCGCCAAGACGCTGGTGACGGTTGCCGCCTCCTCCCGCGTCAACAACGTCTACTCCAAGGTCACAGTTGAGCCGTAAACCGCAGGCCTGCATGCCGTTGCCGCACCAGCCAGGGCCCGGGGGGATCGTTCCCCCGGGCCCTGGCGCCGTCTCTGGTCAACGCTAATGGAAGCCTAATGGGCGGGTCTTATCATGTCTACATCGCGCAGGGCGCAATCGTGCGCCGCGCATTGGATGTGAGGACTGCCATGAACACCAAGACCTTCGCAAATAGCCTGCACCGGACCGTCGGCGTCGCACTTGCCACGGCGTTCCTGGCGGGCGTCTCCAACGCCGACCTGATCGACTACAGCAACGGCTTCCCCAACGCGAGCGGCATCACCGCCACCCACGGCTCCAACGGCAACATCCAGTGGCAGCCGGTGCAGAACGGCGTGCTTGTGATCACCGACGAGCAGCGCGCCCCGGGCAACGGCAGCCCCATGGAGCGGTCGGCCAACTTCGCCTCCACTCCGGTCAACGTGCAGAAGTTCACCAACGCGTTCACGTTCCGCATGACCTCGACCACCATGTCCACCCTGGCCGACGGCTTCACCTTCACCTTCCAGAACGCCGGCCCCAACGCCCTGGGCGGCCCCGGCGGCGGCCTCGGCTACGGTCCCGACCCCTCGGTCGGCACCGGTCCCAACATCGGCCACAGCGTCGCCATCAAGTTCGACGTCTGGCGCAACGGGATCGACCCCTCCCGCAGCTGCACCGGCATCTACGCCAACGGCGCCATTCCCGTGGGTGGCAAGGACCTGAACCCGCTGGGCATCAACCTCCTCAGCGGCCACACCTTCCGAGCCGACATGGCCTACACGAACCCGACGCTCACGGTCCAGCTGACCGACCTCGTGACCAGCGCCACCAACACCCAGACCTACACCGTCGACATCCCCACCGTGG
The DNA here is from genome assembly GCA_026392115.1 of Armatimonadota bacterium. Lineage (GTDB taxonomy): Bacteria > Armatimonadota > Chthonomonadetes > Chthonomonadales > CAJBBX01 > CAJBBX01. The sequence goes on from JAPLCQ010000076.1 coordinate 7,050, forward strand.
TGGGCGGCCCCACGGCCTACGTCGGCTTCACCGGCGGCACCGGGTCCTGCACCGCCCTGCAGGTGGTTTCCGCCTGGCGCTACCAGTCGATCCCGCTGGTCCCCACCGTCAAGAGCTTCACCGTCAGCCCGGTTGCGGTGCCCGGCGGCAAGACGACCACCGGAACGATCACCCTGCTTGAGGCCATGCCGCAGGCCACCGTCTACAGTCTGACCAGCCTGAACTCGGCCGCCGCCGCCCCGTCCACCGTCACCGTCCCGGCCGGAGCGACCAGCGCGAGCTTCTCGGTCAACACCGCGGTCGTCACCACCAACGTCACCGGTTCCATCGTCGCCTCCCGCGGCTCCACCAGCAGCAGGGCGCCGGTCACCGTGGCCCCCGTAGGCATCGACGTGGTCACCGTCTCCGTCGACTATCTGCCCGAGGGTCAGGGCGCCACCGGAACCATCACGCTGCAGGCTCCCGCCGCTCCCGGCGCCGTAACGGTGAACCTGGTCAGCGCGGTTCCCGGCGTGGCCTCGGTCCCCGCCGCCGTCACCATCCCGGCCGGCCAGACCACCGCGCAGTTCGCCATCGGCACCAGCCACGTCGACGTGAACACGCCCTGCCTGATCACCGCCACCGCCAACAGCACCCGCCGCACCACGACGTTGACGGTTCGCCCGCTCCGCGTCAATGTGGTGACGCTCGGCGGCGTGGCCACCGCCAAGTCCGGCTGGTCCGGTACCGGCACCCTCTCGCTCGAGGCCCCGGCCCCGGCCGGCGGCGTGACGATGAACCTGAGCTCGAACTATGCCGCCGTCGAGGTCCCCGCCACGGTCTTCTTCGCGGCTGGCTCCACCAGCGCCACCTTCCCGGTGAAGGCCGGAACGGTCGGCGCCAAGACGCTGGTGACGGTCGCCGCCTCCTCCCGCGTCAACAACGTCTACGCCAAGGTCACCGTAGAGCCGTAATCCGCAGTTCTGCAGGCCGCAGTCGGACGCGCCGGGGCTCGGGGAGATCATCCCCGGGCCCCGGCGTCGTTGTGGGCGGCGTGCTAATGGAAACCTAATGGGCGGGCCGCATCATGTCTCCATCGCGCAGGGCGCAACCAAGCGCACCGCATCGGATCTGAGGACTACCATGAACTTCAAGACCTCCACATACAGCATCAGCCGGGCAGCCGGACTGGCCGCGGCCCTCGTCGGCCTGGCGGGCATCGCGCGGGCCGACAAGCTCGACTACAGCAACGGGTTCGCCGGCCAGAACAGCCTGACCCTCACCCAGGCGAGCCCCAGCGGCTACACCTGGCAGCCGGTGCAGAGCGGCGCCCTGGTCCTGACCGAGGATCCCGCCCTTCGCCGCAACGCGCTCCCGCACCTCCGCTCCTCGGCCTTCTCCACCAAGCAGCTGGCCATCGGCAAGTTCTCCACCATGTTCCGCTTCCGGATGAGCACCACCGCCACCCACAACCTGGCCTACGGCATCACCTTCTGCCTGCAGACCTCCGGGCCCAACGCCCTGGGCGGACCGGGCTCCGGCCTGGGCTACGGTCCCGACAACAACGGCGGCGGCCTGCAGAGCATCTCCAAGAGCGTCGCGGTCCGCTTCGCCGTGGACAACGTGGCGAGCAGCAAGGGTGTGAGCCTGACGGGCCTGCTGGTGAACGGCGCCTCGGTCGACGGCGGCATCAGCCTGGCCTCCAGCGGCATCGACTTCAACTCGGGCAACATCTACGAAGCCTCCATCGACTACGACGCAGTCACCCTCCGCGTGAAGGTCACCGACCTGAAGACCAGCGCCTCCTCCACCCGGAGCTACACCGTGGACGTGGCCAAGGTCGTCGGCGGCCAGACCGCCCATGTCGGGTTCACCGGCGGCGCCGGCGCCTTCACCGCGCAGCAGCTGATCGGCGCTTGGAAGTTCGACTCCAGCCTGGTAACGCCCGCCGTCACGCAGGTCGCGGTGAGCCCCAGCGTTGTGCTCGGCGGCGATAGCGCCGAAGGCACCGTCCGCCTGAAGGAGCCGGTCTCCACGGATACCGAGGTGAAGCTCACCACCACGACCACCACGGCCACCGTGCCGACCACGGTCGTGGTCCCCGCCGGCTCCACCACGCAGACCTTCCCCGTGACCACGACGCCCGTTGCCACCACCACCACCGACTCGGTGACCGCGTCGGTGGCCGGCACCAGCACCAAGGGCTCCGTGACCCTGAGCCCGGTGGGCGTGGGCAGCGTGCAGATCGACCATGCCAACGTCTCCATCAACTACCTGCCCGAGGGCAAGAGCGCCGTGGGCACGATCACGCTGCAGGCCATCGCCAAGGCGGGTCCGGTGACCGTCACGCTCACCAGCGCCGTGCCCGGCGTCGCCACCGTGCCGTCCACCGTCACCGTGCCGCAGGGAGCGCAGACGGTCGACTTCCCGATCCTGACCTACCACGTGGACATCAACACACCCAGCCTCATCACGGCGGTGGCCAACGGATCGCGCCGCACCACCACGCTGACGGTCCGCCCGCTCCGCGTGAACTCGGTGGATGTGACCACGACGACCCTGAAGGGCGGCGCGGGCTCCGCGGCGAGCATCACGCTGGAGGCCCCGGCCCCCACCGCGGGCGTCACCATCAACCTCAGCTCCAACTACGCCTGCCTGCAGCTCCCGGCCAGCGTCTTCGTACCGGCCGGAGCCACGACCGCCCAGTTCCGGATCACCACCAGCGCAGTGACCAAGTCGACCCTGGTGCTGGTAACCGCCTCCTCCCGAACGAACAACGTCTACTCCAAGATCACCGTCACGCCGTAACCGCAGTCCGACAACCGAACAGAGGCCGCAGGGGGCTCGGGGCGCATACCCCGGGCCCTTTTGGGCGTGTGGAGGGGAGCGCGGGCGACCGGGGCCATGTTCCTCACGGCCCGTCGGCAGTGGGGCGGCAGGCAGTGATGCGGCTTGTGCCATAACAACCTGTACCGGCGAGCGGATTGCCGAGGGGCTCAGGGCGTTCGTCGGCGCGGGTCTGTCCGCGCGACTCGGTCGGCGCCGGTCGTGTGAGGCATGGGTATATGGGAGTGTCCGTGTGGTGTCGCGGCAACGTGCGAGCGAGGTGTAGAACCATGATGGTTGTTACCATAGGCGAAGCCGGCGCCCGTCTGGCCGGGCTCATCGACCTGGCCAAACGCGGTGAGGACGTCGTAATCACGCGCGATGATGTGCCGGTCGCGCGCCTCGTGTGCGAGGTTCCCCGCCGCCCAAGCCCGAGGCGGGGAACGGCGCGCGGCCTCGTGCTGCGCATGGCCGACGACTTCGACGCACCTCTTGCCGACTTCAAAGAGTATATGCAGTGAGGCTGCTGCTGGATACGCATAGCTTTCTCTGGTTGGGCGATCCGGCCTCGACCGTCTCCTGATCGCGCAAGCGCTTCACGAGGGCATGGCGCTGGTGAGCGCCGATGCAGCCGCCGACGCCTACGGTGTTGCGCGCCTCTGGTAGCGCCCGCGCCGTCCCGTCGTCAGTGGCGTCAGTCCGGTCAGCAGGGCCCTCCGCGCTTGCATGGGTGGCTCGGGCCTCCGTGCCCGAGTCCGGGCTGGCGGCGGCTTGCCCGGGGGTCCGCCCGGGTGGCTCGGGCCTCCGTGCCCGAGTCCGCCTCCGGGCCAAACCTGCCACACTGACGGGTGAGCCCGACCCGTCCGTGGAGGTACCGCCATGCCCACCGTCCTGCTGATCGCAGCTTGCGCCGTTGCCGCTCTTGCCGGCCTGTCGACGCCCGCCCTGGCCGCGCCCGTCGTGCGCGATGGGCCCGATGAGTTGGCCGTCCGCGGCGCGGGATATGAGCTGCGCCTCTCGCGGAGGGAGGGCGTCTTCGATCTCCTCACCGCCGACGGCAGGGGTGGCCTGGCCTCCGTCATGCGGCCCGGCGGCGAGATGGGCTGGTACGGCTACAACACCGACGACGGCGGCGGCCGCAGCACGCGGACCGTGAAGCCCACGGTGACGCTCCGCAAGCACGCCCGGGGCGTGACGGTCACGGTGCGATGCGTCCTGGACGGCCCCGGCGGCGTGACGCACACCGCGCAGTACGACTGCCTGGACCGGTGCGTCGTCGTCTGCAGCCGCTACGCCGCCAAGGCGCCGCCTGCCGGCCTGGCCCTGCTGCGCTGCGGGCCGAAGCTGGATGTGGACATCGAGCGCATGGACCAGATCGCCTTCGCCGACGCCTCCGGCAGCCTCCGCACTCGCTCGCTGCGGGGACGGCAACGCGAGTTCTACGCGGGCCCATGCGCCTGGGCCGGCGACGACATGGGCGTCGAACTCGCCTCGGCCAACCCCGCCGTGGCGCTGAGCGGCCCCTCCGGCGGCAGGCTGGCCGTGGTCTACCCGTTCCTGCGGCAGCTCTGGGAGCGCGTGCCCCGCTTCCTGCAGCTCTACACCGACGGCGGCAACTACTGGTACACCGGCGCCGGCAAGGCCTCCGCCTTCAACCGCGACTTCGTGCTCTGCCTCGCCGGGGCTCCCGACGTCGACGCTCGGCAGTGCGTGGCCGACGCCGAGGCGGCCGTGGCGAGTCGCGAGATCACGGCGACCATCAAGCCGCTCCCCGGCCCGGCCGACGGCCCGCTCTACCTGGTCAACTACGACCACGCGGTGGGCTTTCCGCGGATCCAGGAGGAGGCGCGCAGGTCGGCCTCGTTCCTCAAGGATTGGCCCGAGCTGCGGGTGGGCCTGCAGGCCGAGGGCTTCACCTGGGACTGGCTGGCAAAGAACGACCCGGCCTTCGTCCGCGAGGCGAGGGGCTGGATGTCCGAGTACAAGGGGCGCTGGCTCCCCGGCGGCGGCTCCTACGCCCAGCCCTACTTCACCTTCATTTCCGAGGAGTCGGGCTTCCGGCAGATGCTCTACGGCACGCGCGCGCTGAAGCAGCACCTGGGCTGGGACAACCGCATCTACATCCACAGCGAGCACGAGACCATGCCGCAGCTGCCGCAGGTGCTGGCGGGCATGGGCTACCGGGGCGCCTTCTTACGCACGCATATGGACTACGGCGGCGACGGCCCGGCCATGGACGCCGACTGGGTGCGCTGGACCGGCCCCGACGGCTCGACCGTCCGCGCCGTGCCGGCCTACACGGGCCGCGAACACGCACTGGGCAACGAGTGGTTGCTGATCAACTACAAGCCGGGCATCGAGTGGTACAAGGGCGCGCCCTGCGCATGGCCCGACATGGAGGCCTTCCGCACCGAGATGCTGGCGCGCGGCGTCGGCAAGCCCATCGTCTCGCGGTGCGAGGACTGGTACACCCGGCCCGGCAAGCCCCTGCTGGAGGATGCGCGGGCGCACAAAGCCGACAACGTTCACTGGGCCACCGCCGAGGAGGTGTTCACCCTCCTTGAGAAGTACGGCAAGCCCGCGCCCATCATGCGGAGCGGGCCCAACGACTTCCGGCCGCGCCAGCCCTGGGGCTACACCGGCAACCGAACCTGGACCGCCCCGCGCATGGCCTCCGCACGGGCCCTGACGGCCGAGGCGCTGGCCTCCGCGGCCATCCTGAAGGGCTTCCGCTGGACCACCGGCCACCAGCGGCGGCTGGACCAGGCGTGGAAGGACCTGATGGTCGCCGAGCACCACGACGCCCTGATCTGCGCGCTCTTCAACGAGGGCCGCGACTACACCGAGCCCTCGGCGCGCGCCTCCGACGCCCTGGCCGCCGAGGCGGCAGGCTACCTGGCGGGCAGGCTGAAGGTGGCCGGCCCGGCGGTCTTCGTCTTCAACCCCACCGGCCACGCCCGCACGGAGGCCGTCTTCGTGAGGGATGCGGCGGGTTTCGGCGCCGTCATCGGGCCGGACGGCAAGCAGGCGCCCCTGCAGCGCGACGGCGCGGGCGGCTGGTTCACGGCTCGAGCCGTGCCTGCGCTGGGCTACGCCGCCTACCGGCTCGCGCCCGTCGAGGCGCGGGTAGCGCCCTTGGCATCGGCGCCGACGCTGAACGGCGACAGCTTCGCGCTGGAGTTCGGCCGCGAAGGAGGCATCGTGCGTCTGCGCGATCGGTCCACGGGTCGCGACCTGGTGGCTCCGGGCGGGGCCTCCGGCAGGCTCCGGGGGCTCATCAACAGCGCATCGGCCGAGTCGCGGGGCGCCGTGGCCGTCACCGCCGACGGCCCCTGCGTCTGGCGCGCCGTGGAGACCGGGCGCATCGCCGAGGTGGGCTACGAGATCATCTACACGCTGGCGGCGGGTTGCCCGAGGGTGGACATCAAGGTGCGGCTGCAGGTACCGAAGGGCACGCGCATCGCCTGCCCGGCCGACACCGGCACGCCGGACTCGCGCCGCAACGCCGGCATGAGCCACCAGAACGCCGGCAAGCTGCGGCTGGTGATCGAGACCGCGCTGCCCGAGAGCGCCGCGGCCGTGCGGCACCAGCCGCTCATCATCGCGGAGATGCCGGGCAAGGCTGAGACCATCGACGCCAACCTCTGGGCGGGCCTGGAGGCCGGCGGCGCGGGACTGGCCATCGCCAACCGCGGCTCCATGGGCCTCCGGCGCGCGGGCCGCAGCCTGGAGCCGATCCTGGCCTACAGCGGCGAGTACGTCTGGGGCGACAACCTCCTGCAGGGCGACTACGAGTTCGACCTCTCGCTGACGCCCTACGGGGGTCCGGCTGGCCGCGCCGACGCGCATACGCAGGCGCTGGCCTTCGACCGTCCGCTCTACGCCCTGCCCTTCGCGGGCCGGAGCGGCCAGGAGCCGCCCGCCGGTTCGGCCCTGTCGCTGCCCAACCTGCCGGCCCAGGCGGCGGTGCAGGCCCTCTTCCCGCAGGACGGCGCGCTCTTCCTGCGGCTCTGCAACATGGGCCCCACGCCGCTACGCGCCAGGCTGCCCCCCTGCCGCGCGGCCGACGCGGCCCTGCGGATCGGCAAGCCGGTCGCCGCGCCAGTCACCCTGGCGCCATGGAGGGCGCAAACCTACGCGGTGGGAAGCGCCGCGCGGCCGTAGGGATCGGCCAAGGCGCGAAGGATGATCTGGCGCAAGCGGAGCAGGGCGCGCCACGGCGACACGCTTCTGTGGCGTACTATGTTGTGTATCCGCGGAGCTGGCCCCGATCGGCAGTCATTGGGTCGCCGCCGAACTGCCGCCGGATGAGGAGGGCGCCATGCGATCTAAGTATCTCTGGCACTGGCCAGCGGCGGTTGCCGCTTGCATCGTCATCGCCCTGCTGGTCCGGCCGTCCACGCGATGGGTGCTGGTGGAGCATCTCCGGCTGCAGACCGGCAGGTCGAGCTATATGCAGTCGCTACTGGCACATCTGGGCGTCAGCCAACTGCCCGACGGCTCCACACCGCGCTCCGGCCGGTCCTACTCAGACGCCCTACGGCGGGCTGCCATGCGGCATCCGGCGGACCCGGGTTCGCGCATCGTCCTGGCCACCCTCAATGCCGGGTCGGAGGGAGCGGGGCTCGGCTCCCGCACTTCCCGCGGCCTGCGCGGGGCCGCCCGCGCAATGCCCGACGGCGCCGAGATCTGGGCGGCGATCCTCCGCTATGACGCGATGGGCGCCGTGCGGCTGGGGCGCGACAAGGAGGTCAGCACGCTCTCGCCGCCGTCGGCCAACTACTGGAACGCCGGCGACCGCTCAAGCCCCGAGCAACTCGCGGCCTTCGTGGCGGCGGCGGAGGCCGGCTGCCGGGCGGACCCGGGCAACGGCTACCTGCACGCCATGCGCGCGGTCGGCCTCTTCGCGCAGAGGAAGGACGCTGGCGCGCTCGCCGCCATGAAGGCCTCGGCGAAGTCGCGAACGTGGGCGGACTTCACCTGGGTCGAGACCGATGCGCGCCTCCGGCTCGACCGCGAGGCGTTCGGACGGCACGGCGCCTTCTCCGAGATGACCCTCACCGCGGCCTCGCTCTATCCCCATCTGGTCCTGTTGCGCGGCATGGCGCGGATCGCGGTGTACAAGGCGGTTCAGGCCGAGGAGGGAGGGCGGCGATCCGAGGGACTGGCGATCCGGCACGACCTGATGAGCCTGGCCGCCCTGATGCGCGCCGAGGCCCGAACCGGGCTCGACGCGATGGTCTCGGCCGCCATGGCTCGAATGGCCGGCGTGCGGCCAGGCGGCGCCGCTGCGCCGGACGCGGGGGCCAACGGAGCCAGGCCCAACGCTCGGCAGCTCGAGGCCGAGTACCTGCGGTACCTGGGCTCGATCGGCCGGAGCGACGAGGCCGAGTGGGCGCGTCGCCAGTTCAGTGCGGCTCGCGACGCGGTCTCGATCTTCTCAGAGGGCCTGCCGAGGTCGCCTCTGCTCAGCCCGCCGTCGCGGCTGCTGCTCGCAAGGTGGCAGCTCGGCCTGGCGCTCATGGCCATCGGGCTATGGTGCATCGCCATGGCGGCCGCCTCGTCGCTCTTGGCGCGCACCCGCGGACGGGTGTGGCCCGTGGCGGTCGTCGTCACGCTCGGCCTGCTCCTTGGAGCGTGGATGACCCTTACGCAGGCGGCCAATGCACGGCTCTTTCCGGTCTATGCGATGGTCCTGAGCGACCTGAGCGGCTCGGGCTCCGCCACAGGGCCTGAGACGGCGGGCATCGTCCTCATGCAGGCCGTCGTTCCCGGAGCGATCGGGGCGACCGTGGTCATCGTCGGCCTGGCCGCGCTGACGGTCGGCCTTGTGGCACGGAAGCCGTTCGTGCAGGCGCTGTCCGGCATCACGCGCTGGGCGGCGGTCGTGTGCGTTGTGGCCATGGCGCCGCTCGTCGTCGACACGGCTCGACGCGAGGCCGCCCTGTCGGCCACGCTAGCCGACTGCCGCCCGAACGAGTGCGCGTTCTTCGCAAGAGCGGTCGGACGCGCCTGGCCCGTGCGCGAGCCATAGGAGGCGGCGCGTGAACGCCCGCGCCGTCCCGTCGTCAGTGGCGTCAGTCCGGTCAGCAGGGCCCTTCGCGCTTGCCTTGGTGGCTCGGGCCTCCGTGCCCGAGTCCGCAGGCGCGGCGGCTCACGCCGGGGGGCCTTCCTCTTCGCGTCAGGATGACGGCAAAGGCTTGACCGTGTTGACCCTGTTGACCGGACTGACCAGTCGTCCAGAACGCAGTGAAGGACCCCGGCTCCAGCGCCGCAGTGGCTTGCGTGGGCGGCTCGGCGGCATGTGAAGGCCCGCGCTCCGCGCCGGGGTACGAAGGTGCTGTGCCGGGGTCGGGGCCCTTCGTTTCACTCAGGGCGACGTCAAGGGCAACAGCGGCGCGGGTCAAGACCGCCACTTTCCTATGGCTGAGAAGTGGCGGGCTTGGTTTGGGCCGCTGCCCGCCTCAGACCAGCCACTTCTTCCGATGCGGCGGGCGGATGAAGCGGTCGGCGTCCGGCGCGTTCCTGGCTCGCATCTTCTCGCCGTCCCATTCCAGCGTCTCGCGGGCGCGGAGGGCGACGACGGCCGACAGCCCGATCTCCGTGAGGTGGCCGCCGGTGTCGAAGTCGGAATAGACCCGCCCTTCGCCGCGGCAGGCGGCCAGCCACTCCTGGTCATGTCCCCGCACCCGCGGCAGGCTCTGGGGGATGGGCTTGGTGGCCTCGTGGCTCCAGACGCGGTGCAGGTCGGGCTCGCCGTTCAGCCGGATCAGGCCGTCGGTGTTCCAGTGGCTGGTGTGGATGAAGCCCTTCTCGCCGATGAGCATCACGCCGTCGGGCGCGTTGCCGCCGTTGAGCTCGGCCAGCGGCCGGGTGAGTTCGGCCGGCGGCTTCTGGTCGCCCATCCAGTGGAGGACCACCGGGCTCAGCGCGCCTCGGGCGGCGAAGTGCATCTCGACCGCCGCCTGGCCGGGCTCCTGGCTGCCGTCCGGCCCGAGGTGCGGCACGAGCCGGACCGGGTAGCTCAGGTCCAGCGCGCGCATGGGCAGGTTGATGCCGTGGCAGGCAAAGTCGGCGAGCCCGCCGTTGCCGAAATCGAACCAGCCGCGCCAGGTGGCGGGATGGTAGACGTCCTTCTTGAACGGGCGCATGGCGGACGGGCCGACCCAGAGGTCCCAGTTGAAGCCCGCCGGGATCGGGTCAACGCCCTCTGCGCTGCCTTCGCGGGCGCCGACGCCGATGCCCCAGAGGTAGACGTCGCGAACCTGACCCAGCGCCCCGGCCTTGATGATCTCCACGCAGCGGCGCAGGGAGTCGCTGGCGCTGCCCTGGTTGCCCATCTGCGTCACGACCTTGCTCTTGCGGGCCAGCAGGCGCAGTTCGCGAGCCTCGGCGATGCTGTGCGTCAGCGGCTTTTCGCAGTAGATGTGCTTGCCCGCCTGCATGAAGGCCTTGCAGAGCGGCGCGTGCCAGTGGTCCGGCGTGGCGATGAGGACGGCGTCGTAGCTCGAGGCGTCGTCGAGGAGCCTGCGGTAGTCCTCGTAGCCCTTGGCGGAGGCTCCGCCGCGGTTGCCTGCGACGGCGCGGGCCTTGTCGATCTGCGCCGCGTCGGGGTCGCAGAGGGCGACCAGGTTCACCTGCCCCGTCGACAACATGCCGTTCATGTCGCCGCGTCCCTGCCCGCCGCAGCCGACGACCGCCAGGTTCAGCTTGCTGTTCTGCGCCGTGGATGCGGCTCCAGCCTTGAGCGCGAGCGGCCCGCCGATGGCCGCCGCTGTGACGCCCAGCGCCGACGTCTTAATGAACCCCCGGCGCGAAACGCGCGGTTCGGTCTGCTTCATGGTATCGCCCCCCGTTCTGTCGCGGCCATGCACTCGTCGCCGGCGGCACAGGTGGATCATACCTCGCGCGACGGGATGCGCGGTGGACTAGCTCAGAGGCTCCCTGGCGTACGGACGCTCGAGGCCCGGGATCATCGGGAAGTGGCGGGTGTTCAGGGTCGCCAGCGACAAGCCGTGCTCAAGCGCCGTCGCGGCCACCATGGCGTCTGCAAGCCCGACGCCGTGCGATGGGCCGTAGCGCGCCTTGAGGAGGCCTGCCGAGCGCGCGATTTCGACCGTGACCGGCAGGACCACGAGCGCCTCGGTCAGCGCCTGCAAGGTCGCGATCTCAGCCGCGCCACGGGCGCCGGCGTAGAGCTCGGTTACCACGATGGCGGGAATGGCGGCGTAGCCTGCGTGGTCGACGACAAACGCCACGGCCGCGGGAGTCCCGCGCAGGTAGTCGATCAGCACATCGCTGTCGAGCAGGAGTGACGGGTTCACGGCCTGCGGTCCCGGTCAAACTCACGACGTAGCGCGTCGAAGTCGGGCAGGTCTGTTCGGTGCCGCCACAGACCGGCTGCGGCAAGCAGCGCGTCCCGGCTCTTGTCACGATCTCGGGTATCCAGGTAGAGGTCCACCGCCTCCCGGATCAGGGCGCTCTGGTTGGTCCCGGTCCGGCGAGCCTCTGCGGCCAACCGGTCCCGCTCACCCTCAGTCAAGTACACCTGTGTGCGCGTCATGGGCTTCTCCTGTGTATACTCTGGGAGTATACACCGCCAACGCGGTGTCACTGGCCCCGGGGTCCCTTCATGGCCGCAGGACTCGACCTGGAACCCCGCACTCAAACCGAGTGTCCGGGCGGGGTCCTGGCTCAGAGGCTCCCTGGCGTGCCTGTCCGGGGCGGTTCGGTCTACAATGCTTGAGCGGCATGGGGCGCGCATGGAGGCGGGTTTATGTCGGACACGAGCTACGACCAGTTCCAGTTGCGTAGAGACGAGGCGTTGCGCGCGTCGGCTCGGCTGCTGGAGGCCGTGGAACGGTGCGCCGACGGCGGCGACGACATGCTGCGCGATGCGCTGATCCAACGGTTCGAGTTCACCTTTGAGGCCACATGGAAGGCCATCAAGTCCTACGTCGAGCACCTCGGCCTCGAGGCCGGTAGCCCGCGCCAGGCGATCCGCGCGCTCATCCCCGCCCGCCTTGCGGACGATGAGGACGAGTTGGACGCATGGTTCAACATGCTCGAGGACAGGAACCTGACCAGCCACACCTACATCGAGGCGCTGTCGGTGAGCGTGTCGGAGCGCGTGGCTCGGTCGCACGCGCCGCGGCTGTCTGCAATGGCCGAGCGCCTCGGCGCACTGGCATGGTGACCTGCGGTTCGGCAGACTTGGACCTGCGGCCCAAGGACCTCGACATCCTCCTGACGATCCTGGCGCGGTTCGGCGAGGTGGATGCCGCCATCCTCTTCGGCTCACGGGCCCAGGGCACGGCGCAGCGTGGATCTGACATCGACCTCGCCATCAGTGCGCCCGGCATGAGCGCCACTCGCTGGTCGGAGCTGGTCGAGACGTTCGAGGAGTCATGTCTCCCCTGGCGGACCGACACCGTGCGGCTGGACCACTTGGCCCCGGGGCCCCTTCATGACCGCATCACCGCCACCGGCGTCGCGTTGCCGCTGCACGGCTCGACGTAGGAGACGACTGCCGTTGGGGAAGGGCTTGCGGGTAAGCTAGTCCCTCAGGCCCGGATTCACAGGGCCTCTGTGGTCTCGCCGCAATATCGCGTAGCGCTCAGCTGGTGCGAGCGGGAGTTGCCCAACCCATGGGATTACGGTACACGCTGATAACTGCCGTGAGGCGGCTTGTGCCCCGCAAGCTGCTGGGCGATCTGACGCTCGCGTCCGCCACGGCGTTCGACATCGACCTGCTGCGGTTGGCCTACCGACAGCACGGGATCGATCCGGGCGCCAAGACCGTCGACGCCGCGGAAGACAGGTTCATCGAGCAGGAGCTGCCTCGCCTGCTCCCGCCGAACCCGGTGATCTTCGATGTCGGGGCCAATGTCGGCGAGTACTCTGCCCGCCTCCGGCGCGCGGTCCCGGCAGCCACGATCTACGCCATCGAGCCCAACCCCCTGACGTTTGCCGCGCTTCAGGAGAAGGCCGAGCGGCTCGACGTGCGCGCCTTCTGTGTCGGCGTCGGCAGCGCGCCGGGCTCGGCCACGCTCTACTCGCCATCGGATGAGCCGACGTCGGGACGTTCGACCGTTCTGCCGGGCGTCCTGATCGCCGCGGATCCGAAGTGCGTTACAAACAGCGTCACCATACAACTGACGACGCTGGATGCATTATGCGCCGAGATCAACATCGACCGAATCGATTTCCTCAAGATGGATATCGAAGGCTTTGAGCTCGACGCCCTCAAGGGCGCGTCAAGGCTGCTGGCCGATGGACGCATCGGCGTCATCCAGTTTGAGTTCAACGTGATGAACATAGACAGCAAGGCCTTCCTCAGGGATTTCTATACGATCCTCGATGGATGGTCGTTCTATCGGCTCCGGCGCGGCGGGATGATGCGTCTCGGGAACTACACCACCCGAAACGAGATCTTCGCCTACCAGAACATCGTCGCGGTCAGGCGGCGGTAGTCCGCGCCGCCGACGCGGAGCTGCTATATCCTATTGCGGCGGCCGTGGCGCGCATCGGACGGCGCACCGGCGCCGACAGCTTGCGGAGGTAGGGGATGGTCCATGACGCGGTCGCCGTTGTCGATTTCGGCGGGCAGTACGCCCATCTGATCGCCACGAAGGTGCGCAAGCACCGGGTCCTGGCCGAGATCAGGCAGCCCGAGGACCCGATCGAAGCGTTCGCGCCATACAAGGGGATCATCCTCTCGGGCAGCCCGTCGCTGTCGGCCTTCGGCGAGGATTCGGCCTACAACAAGGGTATCTACGACCTCGACGTTCCCATCCTGGGCTTCTGCTTCGGGCACCAGGAGATCGCCAAGCGCTACGGCGGCAAGGTGAGCCACGGCCGGCAGGAGTGGGGCCGGGCCGATCTGCACATCACCCGCGAGCACGCGCTCTTCGCGGGCCTCGAGCCCGTCGAGCAGGTCTGGATGAGCCACTTCGACTCGGTAGACGAGATCGGCCCCGAGTTCGTCGAGCTTGCCTCCTCGGTTCTCGGCGCGAACGGCGTCCCGCACCGGTACGCCGCCATCGCCTCCGATTCGCTCAGGCGGTACGGCTTCCAGTACCACCCCGAGGTGGACGACACGGTGCACGGCGACGAGATGATCGGCAACTTCGTGCTGGGCATCTGCGGGTGCCGGCCTTCGTGGACCATGGAGCGCTACCTCGACGAGCAGGTCGACCGCGTTCGCAGGCAGGTGGACGGCCGGTCCGTCTTCCTTCTGGCCTCCGGCGGCGTCGACTCGACGGTGGCCGCCTACCTCTTCCGCCGCGCCCTCGCCCCAGAGCAGCTCCACCTGCTGCACATCGACAACGGGCTCATGCGCAAGGACGAGAGCGCCGAGGTCGTCCGGATGCTGGCCGGACTGGGGATCGGCGAGAACCTGCACTTCGTGGACGCCGGCGACGACTTCCTGGCCGCGCTGGAGGGGCTCGTGGAGCCGGAGCGGAAGCGCAAGGCCATCGGCAACACCTTCATCCAGGTCTTCGACCGAGAGGCGCGCCGCCTGCACCTGGAGAGCCACCTCCTGGGCCAGGGCACCATCTACCCAGATACCATCGAGACCGGCGGCACCAAGCGGGCCGACACCATCAAGACCCACCACAACCGCGTGCCGATCATCGAGGCGATGATCGCGGCGGGCAAGGTGGTCGAACCCCTGGTCGACCTCTACAAGGTCGAGGTCCGCGACCTGGGCGAGAAGCTGGGCGTCCCGGCCGACCTGATCGGGCGGCATCCCTTCCCCGGTCCGGGCCTCGGCGTGCGCCTCCTCTGCTCCGACGGGGCGCCGGCCCTCGATGGCGAGGCGCTGGGTGCGGTGCAGTCCCAGATCGATCCGTTGCTGGAGCAGTACCGGCTCAAGGGCCGTGTGCTGCCGCTGAAGTCGGTGGGCGTCAAGGCCGACCTGCGCTCCTACGAAAGCCCGGTCCTGCTGCACGGCGAGGCGGACTGGGACACGCTGGAGGAGGCCGCGGGGACGCTCTTCAAGTCGGTGTCCGGCATCAACCGGTGCATATGGAGCCTGGCGGGCCCGCTTCCGGAGCGCTACGAGGTGGTGGCCGCATCGGTGTCGCGCAGCCGTCTGGACCTCCTCCGCGAGGTCGACGCCATCGTGACCGAGGGCCTCCTCCGGCATGGCCTCTACGGCGAGGTCTGGCAGTGCCCCGTGGTGCTGGCGCCGCTGAAGGTGGATGGCCGGGGCGTCGAGTGCTGCATCCTGCGGCCCATCCGCACCGAACGGGGCATGACCGCCTCCCCCGCCCGCCTGCCGAAGGCGATGCTCGCCGAGGCCGCCGAGGCCATCCTGGCGTTCCCGGCCATCGGGCTCGTGGCCTATGACGTGACCAGCAAGCCGCCGGGCACCATCGAATGGGAGTAGCGCCTGCCCATTCGGCGCCCGATGCGGTCATTGCCCGGCATATGACGTACCATTGAATGGCGCCGATCAGAGCCGAGAGGAAGGGAGACGCACCATGGGAGACAAGGGCGGGAAGAAAGATAAGGACAAGAGCGAGAAGCAGAAGGCGACGAAGCAGGTCGCCGACAACAAGGCCAAAGAGGACAGGAAGCCGAAGCCGGCGCCGCCCGGCAAGTAGCAGGCCGTACGCAGGGCGCCGCGAGGCCGTGGGTGGCGGCGCCCGCGCCAAAGGAGCCCGACATACCGACGCCAGACGCGAGCACCGTGGCGGCGAGCAAGCGCATCGCGCTGATCGCCCACGACAACATGAAGCCGGAGCTCATCGAGTGGGTGCGCACCCACCGCTCGGCGTTGGCGCAGCACGACCTCACCGCCACGGGCACCACCGGCAGGCTGCTTGAGGAGGCGCTGGGCCTCCCCGTGACCAGGCTCCAGAGCGGCCCGCTCGGCGGCGACCTGCAGATCGGCGCGCGCATCGCCGAGGGCGCCATAGACCTGGTGATCTTCTTCTGGGACCCGCTGGAAGCGCAACCCCACGACCCCGACGTGAAGGCCCTCCTGCGCATCGCGGCGGTCTGGAACGTCCCCGTGGCCTGCAACCTCGCAACCGCCGACTACCTCGTCTCGTCGCCGCTCATGGCCTCGGCCCATCCGCGCATCTTGCCGGACTACGAGGCGCACCGGAACCGGCTGGTCGGCTCCCCGATCGCGCCGTAGCGGCAGTGCCGCCCCCCGCCCCTATCAGCAGGTATCCCCGCCCCCGCCGCCGAACCTGAGGGGTGAACCGCACAAACAGAAGCGCCCCCACCCGAAGGTGGGGGCGCTGGGTCCGAAGATGCTATCTTCGGCGGTGTTGCTCGCATTATAGCGCACAGTCC
This sequence comes from Armatimonadota bacterium, assembly GCA_026392115.1. Taxonomy (GTDB): domain Bacteria; phylum Armatimonadota; class Chthonomonadetes; order Chthonomonadales; family CAJBBX01; genus CAJBBX01. Next base: position 23,166 of record JAPLCQ010000076.1, read on the forward strand.
ACGAGGCGTCAACAGGGCGGCGGTCCGGAGCGAGGTGATCTAGTGGCGCAGGCTAGTCGCGGCATGGCAGTAGAGCGGGTGGCAGCATATATTGACGGTTTCAACTTGTACTTCGGCATGAGATCGTGCGGCTGGCGCCGCTACTACTGGCTCGACCCAACCAAGCTGGTCAGCCATATAGCACGTGCGGGAAGTCAGATTGTGCGCACGGTCTACTGCACGGCACGCATCAGCCGGCCTGAGGACAAACGTAGACGGCAACTGACCTACCTCGAGGCCCTCGAGTCATTGCCTGCCTGTGAGGTGCTCTATGGAAAGTACCAGGAGGAGCCGGCTCGATGCCGGACCTGCGGCGCGGAATGGACGGTGCCTAAGGAGAAGATGACCGACGCGCAACTCGTGGCATGCATTGTCAGTGATGCATTCCTTAATATCTACGATACAGCACTGGTTATATCGGCCGATGCTGACCTGGTGCCGGCCGTTCGCGCAGTGCAGGCCAACTTCGCGGCCAAGCAGATCGTGGCTGTCATGCCTCCAGGCCGAAAGTGCCAAGAGCTTCAGAACATTTGCTCGCAAACCAAACAGATCTGGGAAGACGCCTTGAAGACGAGTCAGCTCCCAGATGTGGTCCACGGCTCTACCCATAGGTGGCAGCGGCCTCCTGAGTGGTCATAGGCACGGCATCGTCGACGCCCGGTGGCAGAGCTACGTAGCCGCTGCGCTGACCCGTGGCAGGTATCCCCGCCCCCGCCGCCGAACCTGAGGGGTGAACCCGACCGAACCAGGAGCGCCGCCATGGCATCGCCCAACGTAACCGTGAACCCCGAGGACCTCCGCATCCTCCGTGAGCTGGCCCGCCGCAAGCTGGACGCCGCGGCGCACCCCGACAACGCGGCCCGGCGCGCGCTCTGGCTGGCCCACGACGCCGGCCGGGGCGAGCGTCCGCTGGTGCTCGCCGAGTCGCATGTCTCCTTCGCCGACCTGCCCGCGTCGCAGACCCAGTGCACCGAGCAGTGGGCTCGCGACCTGGAGTCGGGGCTCCGGTTCGACCTCTGGCAGTTCGAGGTGATGAAGGACGACCACGTGCTGGAGCCGTGGGTCAATACCGGCTGGCGCGTCTCGACCACGGACTACGGCGTGCAGACCAAGACGACGTGGGCCGACCGGGTGAGCGGCAACGTGAGCAGCCGCCACTGGGACCCGCCTCTCACCGACCTGCCCCGCGACCTGGACCTGCTCAAGCCCCGCAGCTTCAGCGTCGACCGCGAGGCCTCGCTGGCCTGGTGCGACCATCTGGCCGAGGTCTTCGACGGCACGCTGGGCGTGCGCATCCGCGGCGGTTTCTGGTGGACCACGGGCCTCACGTGGAGCGCCATCGACCTGATCGGCCTGGAGCCGTTCATGCTCGCCATGGCCATCGACGGCGAGAGCATCCACCGGCTCATGGCCTTCCTCAGCGAGGACCTGATGGAGTACACGAGCTGGCTCGAGGCCGAGGGGCTCTTCACGCTTAACAACGAGAACGACTACATCGGCTCCGGCAGCATGGGCTATACGGCGTCGCTGCCCACCGAGGGATACACGGCCGACGCGCCCGCCCGCCCGTGCGACCTCTGGACGCTCTGCGAGTCGCAGGAGACCGTCTCCGTGAGCCCGTCCATGTTCGAGGAGTTCGTCTTCCAGTACCAGAGGCCCGTTGCCGAGCGGTTCGGCGCCTGCTACTACGGATGCTGCGAGCCGGTGAACAACCGCTGGCACGTCATCAAGAAGCTGAAGAACCTGCGCCGCGTCTCAGTCTCGCCATGGTGCCACGAGACGTTCATGGCCGAGGCGCTGGGTCGGGGGATCGCCTTCTCGCGGAAGCCCAACCCGGCCCTGGTCAGCACCGAGCGCTGGGACGAGGAGGCCATCGTGGAGGACCTGCGCGCCACGCTTCATGCGGCGGCGGGGTGCAGCCTGGAGGTCATCATGAAGGACGTCCACACGCTGGCCGGCGAGCCCATGCGCCTGGCCCGATGGGTCGAGCTGGCCAAGCAGGGCATCGACCGCTGGTGGGCTCGATGAGGGTGCCGGCCATGGCCGCCGCGATCCTGCTGGCCGCCGCCGCCCACGCGGCCCCGCTGGAGGTGAGGATCGAGGCCGCGCAAGCCCGCGTCGGCATGGGCCTGCCGGTCGCGGTCCGCGCCCAGGCCACGCTGGGAGGCAAGCCCGCGGCCGGAGCGCTCCTGCTCCCCTACGTCAACGGCAAGCGGTGGGGCAGCCATGAGGTCGCCGACGCCCAGGGCCGCGCCACCTTCCTCATGCCGATGCCCAACCCCGGCCCGCAGGAGGTTCTGGTCGAGGGCCGCGCGGCGCCGCTGCATCCGGTCGAGCGATGGATTTGGGCGCCCACCACGTCGGACGCGCAGCCGGTCTGGCTCCAGTGCGCCTTCACGCTGAAGAGGTCCGAGCCCGGCGCGAACCTGTGGGTGGCTGTGGACGACGGCGGCGATGTCTTCGTCAACGGCAAGCGCCTCTACCAGGGCGGCGGCTGGACCGACTGCCGGCCGGTGGCCGTGCCGCCTGGACTGCTCAGGGCGGGCCGGAACGTGCTCTCGGCGGCCTGCCGCAACGGCGCGGGACCGGCGGGCTTCGCGGCGCTCCTGCTGGCCGCCGACGGCCGCACCGTGCTGGCTCGCTCCGGTCCGGGCTGGCGCAGCTTCGTCTCGGAGCCCGCCGGCTGGCCCGGCGCCGCGTCGGGCGGCGTGCCCGCGCGGTTGCTGGACCGCATCGACCAGGGCCTCTGGGCGGCGGGCATCACCCGCTGGCCCACCGTGCTGGACAAGTCCGGCCTCATCGCCGGGACGCTGCTGCCGAAGCGCGCCTCGGTCTCGAACACGCTGCAGGTTCAGGTCGATCGCCGCGCCCTGCGGCCCATCCCAAGCGACCCCAAACACCTCGTGGGCATGCAGTGGGAGCCCTGGTTCACCCCGAAGAACGCCAACTGGACCACCGCGCAGGTGGCGCCGCTCATGGGCTTCTACTGGTCGTGGAACGCCGACGTCACGCGGCAGCATATGCTCTGGTTCGCCGAGAGCGGCGTCGACTTCCTGGTGGTCGACTGGACCAACCACATCTGGGACAAGAAGCACTGGTCCGAGCGGCCCGAGGGTACCAACGAGATCATCCACAGCACGCAGTTGGGCCTGGAGTCCGCCGCCATGCTCCGCGACGAGGGCATCCAGCCGCCGAAGTTCGTGCTGCTCGTGGGGCTGAACAACGGACCCTACACCACCGTGGAGGCCGTGAACGAGGAGATGGCCTGGGCCTACGACGCCTACGTCCGCAACCCGCGCTTCAAGGACCTCTTCGTCATGGTGGAGGGCAAGCCGCTGATCCTGGTCTTCAACGGCGGCGGGCCGGGCTGGCTGGAGGGCCGCGCCGAGCACCCCATCGACGAGAGCCAGTGGACCGTGCGCTGGTGCTCCTCGCAGCACCAGGGGAGCAGGGACAACGAGAAGGGCTTCTGGTCCTGGATGGACGGCACGCTGGAGCAGCCCGTGACCCGGCGCGACGGCAAGGCAGAGGCGCTCACGGTCTCGGCGGGCTTCTTCGCCGGCGGGGGCTGGCTGGCGAAGGACGCCTACGGCCACCGCAACGGCTGGACCTACGTCGAGTCGTTCCGCGGAGCGCTGAAACACCGGCCGAGCTTCATCCAGCTCCACCAGTTCCAGGAGTACGCCGGCCAGCCCGAGGGGCAGGGCTACGGTTCCAACCACGATATCTATGTGGATAGCTACAGCGCCGAGCTGAGCGACGACATCGAGCCCGTCTCGCTCACCACGCCCGCCTACCGGGGCGACGGCGGCTGGGGCTACCTCATGCTGAACCTGACCAAGGCGCTGGTCGACCTCTACCGGCAGCCGAAGCCCGTCACCACGGTGGTGGCCATCGGCGCGCCGCTTCGTGGCGACACGGTTCGCGGCGATTGGCTCGACGTGATGTGGACGTCGCTGGGCAAGGAGCCCGCCTCCTACACCGTGCTGCTCAACGGCAAGCCGGTGGCGAAGGGCCTCAAGGCCACCCGCGCCCGGCTGGACCTGCGCGGCGTACCCGCCGGCCCGGTGGCCCTGCGCGTGCGGGCCGAGGGCGCCGTCATGCGCTACCTGCCCGCGTACACCGACGACAGCCTGCGCCTGCCCCGGCCCGTGCCCGCGTGGGCCGAACTCACCTTCCAGCGCGCGCGCCCGTAGACCCGTCCAAGGAGAGAGACCCATGAGCCTCACCGCCCTGCTCGCCCTCAGCGGCTTGGCCGCACTGGCAGCCGGATCTGCGTGCCCGGTCGCCGCCGCGCCGGTGCAGAAGATCATCCTCGACACCGACATCGGCGGCGACGTGGATGACGCCTACGCCCTGGCCCTCTTCGCGGCGCTGCCCAACGTGAAGCTCATGGCCGTCACCACGGCCTACGGCGAGACCCCGAAGCGCGTGCCTCTGGCCGCCAAGCTGCTGAAGGTCATGGGCCTGCCCGGCGTACCGGTGGCCGCGGGCCGCGCGGGCGAGGCCAGGGTCGGCCCGCAGTGCGACTGGGCGGCGGGCTTCCGGTCGCGCTCCATGGTGAAGAAGAGCGCCGTGGAGCTGATGCGGGAGATCATCAAGGTCAACCCGGGCGAGGTGACCATCGTGGCCATAGGCGCGCTCACCAACGTGGCGGACCTGATCACCAAGTACCCCGACGTGAAGCCCCAGATCAAGAGCCTGGTCATCATGGGCGGCGCGGCTCGGGTGGGATACAACAACCAGCCGCCCGCCGTGCCCGAGTGCAACATCGTCTGCGACCCCGCCGCCGCGCGTATCGTTTTCGCCGCGGGTCTCCCGCTCCGCGTGGCCGCGCTGGACGCCACCACAATGATGCAGCTCGACCTCGACCGCCAGAAGCGCCTCTTCGCCTACGGCACTCCGGTCACCGACGCACTGGCAGCCCTCACCGTGATCTGGGGCAACACCATCCCCACCCTCTTCGACCCGGTGGCCGTAGCCGATGCAGCCGGCGTCACGTTCTGGCAGACCGAGCCCCTGCGCCTGGACATCCGCGACGACGCCGTCACCACCATCGAGCCGGGCGCCCCCAACTGCACCTTCCTGGTGAACCCGGACAAGGCGGGCTTCCTGGACTGGTACGTGGAGACGGTCGGCAAGGGCACGGCGGGGAGGTAGCGTCGTGGCCGCCGTTGACAGCACGGTCGACACGGTCAACGAGGTCAGCACGGTCAGGCGCTTTGGACTGACCCCCATCTCTGGGACAGTGGCCGATGGGGCGACGGTTGGCCCTGCCTCGACGGCATAGGGAGGTACTCATGCTTCGTCTTGCGCTGATCGGGTGCGGGGGCATCTCGCAGATGCACCGCGAGCGCTTCTCGGCTCTGGCCGACCGGATGCGCGTCTCGGTGACCGCCGATATCGACGCCGACCGCGCCCGCCAGGCCGCCGAGGACGTGGGCGCCGACCTCTGGGTCACGGACTATGAAGAGGCGATCCAGCACTGCGACGCCGCCCTTATCGCCCTGCCGCATCACCTGCACCACCCGGCCGGCATGGCCTTCCTGGAGGGCGGCAAGCACGTCCTCATGGAGAAGCCGCTTGCCAACACGGATGCGCAGTGCCTGGAGCTGATCGGCGCGGCGCGGCGGGCCCGGCGCACGCTCATGGTGGCCTACTGCATGCGCTACCACCCGCTCGTGCAGGCGCTGAAGGAGGCCATGGAGAGCGGGCAGTACGGCCAGGCCTTCCGCGTCTCCATCTGGACCGAGCAGCTCACCGAGGTCGCGCCGGATTCGTGGGTGGCCGACCCCGAGAAGCTGGGCGGCGGGCAGCTCTTCAGCCACGGTTGCCACTACGTGGACCTGCTGCTCTACTACCTGGGCCGTCCGGTCATCGGCTCGCACCTGGGCACCAACCTCGGCACTCCCTGGATGGCCCGCGAAGGCACCAGCGACCTGTTGCTGAAGTTCGAAGGCGGCGCCGTCGGCTACCACGGGGCCACCTGGGGCGCCCGCGGCTCCCGGCTCGGCTACTCCATCCACGCGCATACCGACCAGGGAATGCTCGAGGCCGACATCTCGCACGGTCGGCTCTCCTTCATCAAGGCCGGCGAGGAGACGCCGCTGCTCGACTGCGGCCCGCTCAGCAAGTACGGCGACCGCGAGATGGCCCACTTCCTCGACTGCATAGAAACCGGGGCGACGCCCATCACCGACGGACCGGACAGCGTGCAGGGGCTGCGGGTGATCTGGCGCGTCTACGAGGCCGAGAAGCAGGGCAAGGTGGCCGACCTGCACGGGCTGTACCTGAAACAGGCCGCGCGCCGGCCCGCCAACAGCGAGCCGTGAGGCGCCTGGCCGCGCTCCTGATGTGTGGCCTCGGGCTCCCGGCCCTGGGCGCGCCCATGGCGACCTACCGCACTCCCGGCTACGCGGCCCACTGGACCGACGACGCCCTTGCGATCACCACGCCCGCCGGCCGCCTCCTGACCGGCTGGCCGGTGGGCGCGGCCTGCGAGGCCGCCGATCCCGAGCAGCCGGCCCAGCCGCAGCCCGCGTTGCGGGGAGCGCCGACCGTGTCCCGCGTCGACGGCGTGACGACCCTGACGTGGCGGCTGCGCCTGGCTCCGCCGTGGCCCTTCGCCGAGCAGGAGGAGAGCTACCAGCTCCTGCCCGACCGCGTGGAGGTCCGTGTCCGCGCACGTTGGCGGACCGGCGCCAGGCCGTCGAGGCTGGTCAGGATGGTCTACGGCGCTCGCCTTGCGCCGGGTTGCATCGACCTGGAGGGCCTCTGGGAGCAGCGCGACGTCGACGGCGCATGGCTTCCCGCGCCCGTGCCCGGCGTGGTCGGCCGGACGGGCATGGTCCAGTTCCGCCGCCCCGTGCGGGCCACGTCGGCTGAGCCGCACCTGCTGACCCTGGGCGGCGTGGACGAGGGAGACGTGGCCCGGCTGGACGGATCCGAGGTCGGACGCACCGATGCCGTCGCGGGCGTCGACACATGGACGAAGGTGCGCCGGTATCCCGCGCCCGCCGGCTCCGGCGAGCGGATGCTCACCGTGGACGTGACCAACAGCGCCGGCAACGGCGGCCTCTGGCGCGGCCCGTGCGTCCTCGGCCCCGCGTCGGCGCTGCGGGTTGGCGACGGCTGGCGGCGCGCCTGGGCCGTGGGCAAGGCGCTCCACCACTGGTGCCCGGACGCCTACCGGCAGCCGCTGGAGGGCCGCTTCACCGTCTCGCTCACCTCCATGGACCGCACCCGTGAGGCCGTGCCGGAGAACGTGACCACCGGCGGTCGGTTCCAACTCCCGCCCTACGTGGCCGCCATCGAGGGCGCCGGCGGCTGGTGGGGTCTGGGCACGCTGGACGTTCCTCGCGCCGAGGACGGACTGCGGATCGAGTGGCGCGACGGCTCGCTCGCCTGCCCGTTCCTCCTCGCGCCCGGGCCCGGCCCATGGGTGGAGGGCCCGCGCATGGCCATCCTGACGGGCTCCTCCAAGCGCGACATCCTCCGCCGGTACCTCGCTGCGCTTCCCCCGCGCCCGGCGAGGACGCGGCAGCCCTGGTGGAGCGGGCCGGAGTACTGCACCTGGGGCGACCAGTGCTATGCGTCGCAGGAGGGCGGCAGCGACGTGGGCGGGCTCACCGACCAGCGCGTCCGCTCGTGGCTGGGCGCGCTGGATGCGGCCCGCATCGCCGCGCCGCTGGTCGTGCTCGACGCGGGCTGGTGGCAGCTCTCCAAGCCCCTGGTGGCGGAGCTGCACGCGCAGGGGCGCAAGGTCGTCCTCTGGACTCAGCCCCACTGGCAGCCCGACCCGGCCCACAACGCCCACCTGGCCATGCGCGACGCCGCAGGCCGACCCTGGGCCTACGATCCCGCCAACTGGCTCCTCGACTACACGCTACCGCAGGTGCGCCAGAAGGTGGCCCGGGACATCCGATCTTACATCGGCGCCGAGGGCTGGAACGCCGACGGACTGAAGCTCGACTTCCCCTATACCGCCGCACCCGTCTGGGCGGTCCATGCCGACCCGGCCTGGGGCGCCGGCGAGCAGTACCGCGCCCGGGTGCTTCGCTGGTGGTACGCGCAGGTGAAGGCCGCCAAGCCCGGCGCGCTGGTGACGCTGGGTTGCGCCAACCCGCTCTTTGGCGACGTGCAGGACGTTTGCCGCCTCAACGAGGATTGGGTGGGCGACCCCCGGCTCTTCCGGCGCCGCGCCGAGGCCGTGACCGCGCTCGGCGAGATCGCCAACTGCGACGACTGGAACGCCTACGCCGCCTACCTGCCCGGTCAGGCCTGCGAGCGCGTGGTCTGGGGCACGTTCACGCTCATGAGCGCCCTCTGGAGGGGCGACGCCGCCAACCGCCGCACGCCCATTCCGACCGAGTGGTTGCGCCGCCTCGGCGCCCTCACCCGGCTTGCGGCGAAGGCGCCGGTCCGCACCGGCGAGCGCATCGTCTACGACCCGGCCCGTGCCATCTGCCGCCGCGTGGACAGCCGGGGGCGCGCCACCGTCGAGGCCCTGCGGCTGCGAGGCGGCTCCGTTGCCGAGGCGCTCGTGGCCGTCGTCGGCACAGTGCGCATCGTCGCCTCCATCGCCGACGGTCGGCTCATCCTGCCCGGCCTCGCCCCGCCCGTCAAGGTCACCGAGGTAAGCCACGACGGCCGGCGCCGCCCCGCGCCCTGGCGAACCGCGCCCGGCGGCATCGAGCTGACCGTACAGGACGCCGCCGGCGGGGCGAAGTGGTACGAGGTGGCGGCGGGAGGGGCGTCAGGCCACCGCTGACGCCACCCGCTCCGCAGCCTCGGCCATCGTGGCGCACCAGACGCGGTTGGCCGGGTCGGCTGCGTAGGCGCAGAGGTTGTCGAGGACCTCGGGGCGCATGGCCTGGGTTGGATGGTCGCCCACGTCGTGCGACGCGAAGACGACCCAGCCGCGCTCTTGCCGGGCGCGGTCGATCAGTGATATGAGGGCGGGCAGGTCGGCGCCGTCGGCGTCGTAGGCCATGGTGCGCGCCGGGTCGAACCAGCCGGGCGTGTTGTGGCTTTCGTCGCGGAAGCCCCGGCCCGCGGCGAAGCGCTGGGCGATGAGCGGGACGTAGCTCGCGGCCTCGACGCCACGGCCGACGTACTTCTGGCCGCAGGGGTAGGCGAAGGTGCGGGGCGGCGCGGCGAAGAGCTCGGCGATGCGCCCGGAGGCCCGGTCGACGTCGTCGGCCATGCGGGCCAGGTCGTACGCCTCCAGCGGGTTGCCGCGGGCGAAGCCGAAGTTGCCCGCGCAGGGATGCGTCCAACTGTGGTTGCCGATCTCGTGCCCCCGCCGGGCGGCCCCGCGCCACTCCCCGAGTCGCTGTTCCACGGTCGGGAAGGAGACGAAGAAGGTGGCGCGGACGCCGTGGCGGTCTAGGATGGGCATGGCCGCCTCAAGCTGGCTGGGGCGGGCGTCGTCGAAAGTGAGGGTGAGCGCCGCCTCCGCGGCGCCGGGCCAGGGGTTCATGGCTTCACCTCCAGGGCGTAGCCGGCGCCGGGGCTCGTCTCGAAGCGGATCAGGCCCGGCGCGGGCCGCGTGACCGCTACGGCGCGACCGTCCCGGCGAATGCTCAGGATGCCTTCGCCCCGGATGGTGCAGGGCCCGCCCCGATGCGACTGGATGGCGCCGGCGCGCAGCTTGCCGCCCGACCAGCTCATGGCGACCTCGAAGCCGCCGCGCGCCCGCAGGCCTCGGACCGACCCCCGCGGCCAGGCCGCCGGCAGCGCGGGGAGGAGGTGGAGGCTCCCGGCGTGGCTCTGCAGCAGCATCTCGCCGATGGCGGCCGCCTGGCCCATGTTCCCGTCGATCTCCCAGTCGGCCATGCCCGCGAACCGCGCCGAGAGGTTCGGGTTCACGGAAGAGCGGAGGTGCTTGCCGAGGATGTCCAGCGCCCGGTCGCCCTGCCAGAGCCGCGCGAAGGCGTTGGACATGAAGGCGCCGGTCCAGCTGCCCACGCCGGAGAGCCAGGGCTTGCGGTCGTCGATCTCCTTGAGGAGCGCCGCCGCCAGGACCGGGTCGCGGTCGGCCGTCACCTGGTCGCCGCAGATGAGGCCCCAGGTGGTGAGCATCTGCCCGTTGCCGGCGTGGGCGTAGTCCCAGTCGCGCATCCACGCCTGGATCTGGCCCGTGCGCGGACTGACGGTGTCGACGGCCACGCGGGGCAGGATGGCCCGGATTTGGGCCGTCAGCTCGGCCTCGCCGCCCATGACCTCGGCGGCGCGCAGCGTGTCCGTGAAGAGCTGCCGCACCATCTGCATGTCCGCGGTCGGTCCGATGCAGACGCAGCCGGTCTCGCCGTTGGGCTTGCGGTAGTAGCTCTCGAAGTTGGTGGCGGGAGCGGTGCCCAGGCGGCCCGTGACCGGGTCCTCCAGCATGGTATCGAGGTAGTAGCGGCAGGCGCCCTTCATCAGCGGGAAGACCGAGGCGAGGTAGGCGCGGTCGCGCGTGAAATCGTAGTGCTCCCAGAGGTGGCGGCAGAGCCACGCGCTTCCGGTCTGGAAGACGGCCCAGAGCGGGCTCCCGGCGACGGGCGTGGCGCGCATCCAGACGTCGGCGTTGTGGTGCGTCATCCAGCCGCCGGCGCCGTAGAGCTCGCGGGCGACGCGGACGCCGTCCACCGAAATGCCGCGCGCCAGTTCGGTGAGCGGCAGGTGGCACTCGGCAAGGTTGGCCGTCTCGGCGGGCCAGTAGTTGATCTGCGCGTTGCAGTTGAGGGTCCAGTTGCTGGCCCAGGGCGGGGGAAGCTGGGCGCACCAGAGGCCTTGCAGGTTCATGGGCAGGCCGCCGGGCCGGGAGGACGAGACCAGCAGGTAACGGCCGAACTGGTAGTAGAGGGCGGCCATGCCGGGCTCGCGGGCGGAGGCGGGACGGCGCAGGCGCTCGTCCGTGGGCAGGGCGGCGCCGGGGCCGCGGCCCAGGTTCAGCGCCACTCGCCCCATGAGGCCCCCGAAGTCGGCACGATGCTCGGCCAGGAGCGCGGCATAGCCCTTGCCCTTGAGCCGTGCCAGCGCGGCCTCGTTCAGCGCCTTGGGGTCGCGCCCCTCGGCGCTGGGGCTCTTCTGTGGCCCGTTGTAGCTCGTGGCGGCCACGAGGATGAAGACGACCGACCGGGCTCCGGTGACCCGTACGCCCTCATCGGTGCAAGTGACGCGGCCGCCTTCGGCCAGCGTGCGGAGGCGCATCTCGAAGCGCATACCGCGCTCGTCGTAGCGGGCCGGCGCGCCGTTGTAGGCGTCCATGAACGAGGGCGCCCGCCCGATGAAAACCAGGTCGGCTCCACGCGCCGCCTGCGTCCCGCGGAGCGGCGAGGTGAGCGACGCCTGCAGGTCGATGCCCTTGCCGCCCGTGGCCGCCACCCGGTAGACGAGGGCGCGGGCCGGGTGCGACACGAAGGCCTCGCGGGTCCATCGTGCGCCGCCGGAGCCATAGGTAACGCCCGCCACGCCGTGGGCCAGGTCCAGCTCGCGGCGATACCTCTCGGCTCGGTTGGCCTGTCCGAAGTCGATGGCCAGGTCGCCCATGGGCAGGTAGGAGGCGAAGTAGGGCCCCAGCAGCTTGGCGGACGTGAGGGCCTCGGCCTCGGCCTCCTTGCCCTCGCGGAGCAGGCGCCGCACCTCGGGCACGGCGGCGGGGCCGCCCGGGGGCATGGTGTCGACCGGCTCACCAGACCAGAGGGTCTGCTCGTTCAGCGCCAACCGCTCCTGCCGCACGCCGCCGTAGAGCATGGCGCCCATCCGGCCGTTGCCCAGCGGCATCGCCTGAATCCAGGCCGACGCGGGTCGCCGGTACCAGAGCGTCAGGTCGCCGGTCGGCGGCGGGGCCTCGCCCACGAAGGCGACGCCGGGCTCGCCCGCAGGCGGGGGCCCGTCCACCGGGCGACCGTTGACGAAGACCGCGGCCTCGCCGTCGGACGTGAGCGTCGCGGCCACGTGCGTCCAGGTCTCGGCTGGAACGGTCGCGGCGGTCTGCAGCGTGGCCCCGCCCACGATGACGCGCAGGGCGCTGCCGGGCCAGGTGTCGAGAAGCCAGCCGTCGGAGCCGCCCGGGGTGATGCGGTCCACGATGCGGCCGCCGCCCGACCCGCCCGGCCCCGGCTGCACCCAGGCCTCCACGGTTGCGGCCTCGCTCAGCGCGGGGCAGGCGCCGACGCCCGGATGCAGGGGCAGCGGGGCGCTCCGGCCATCCCACTCCGCGACGGGCGAACCCGCTTCGCCGGCGGGCAGGTTGGGCGAGGCGGCAAGCCGGCGAAGCTGCGCCTCGGTGAGAGCCCGGTTCCATAGCCGCACCAGGCCGATGCGGCCGCGGAAGGGCGACCCGCCGCGCTGGTCCGCTCCGATGACGATGGGCAGGTCATTCCCAGGCAGAGGCTCCCCGGCGGCGCCTCCCGGAAGTGCGAAGCAGACAAGCAGAGCAAGCAGTGGGTTCATCACCCCTCCCCGGCGAACGAAGGTAGCGTAATGTACCCACTCCGGCGACGAGGCGGGCGCAGCCAGAAGCCGAAAGACCAAAGGATGGGTCAACGTCGTCGGCTACCCGAACGCGGCGACCGCCGACCCACCCTTTCCGATTTGCCCTTTTGGCTCGACCGGCGTCCCGTCCTACTTCATCCTGTCGCCCGCCGAGGGAAGCCCGGGGAATGCGGCGTGGGGCTCCCGCTGGTACCAGTAGGCCACCGAGGAGATGTCGTCTGCCATCTTCTTGTACTTGCCATCCTTGCCCCAGCCGAGGGCCTGGATGGTGACGCGCAGGTCGCTCGCGAACTGGATCGGATCGGCGATGTGCCAGCGGTAGAGGCTCCAGGGCGTGGGCGGCTCGGCGGCGTAGCTGGAGGGAAGCACCGTGCCGGAGTAGGCCGTGCTGTAGGGCTCCGGGAAGCCGTAGCTGCCCAGGAAGTAGTCCTCGGTGCCGGTGCCGCAGATGGTTGGGAACTCCCTGTCGCCGTCGAGGTAGAACTTGATCTCGCCCTCGCCGAACCAGCCCTTCTCCTTCTGAATCCAGGAGAGGAAGGTGCCCACATATCGACCGGCGCCGCGCACGCCGTCGAGGATGACGTAGGGGTTCACCTTCTCCGTCGTGGCCCGCCGGTACTGGGCGTGCAGCATTCCCGCGTTGGCCGGAACCGGGGTCTCGGCGTAGGTGATCTGGTAGGCCACCAGCTCCACGTCCTTGCCGCCCTCGTTCGTCAACGTCACGCGGGCGCGCTTGTGGAAGGGCATGGGCCAGAAGCAGCTCAGGGCGTTGGCGGGGTTCACGGTGACGGCCAGCGAGTTGACGCGGGCGAAGCGGCCGTTGCCCACGGCGAAGAAGTCCGGCGCCGGCGCCTCGATGGAGGGGGTCTCCTCGCCGTCCCAGTAGAAACGGAGCACCAGCTCGCGGTTGAGCCCCTCGACGAGCCAGATGTGCTGGATGACGCCGGGGCCCTTCACGTCCATCAGCATGGCGGTCTGGCCCGCGTTGACGCGGATGAAGGGTCGGACCTTCCAGCCCTGGCCCAGGTTGTCGGCGGCGCGGCCGGAGGCGGGCCACTGCTTCTCGGTGGGGTCGGGGACGGCCATGCCGCCCTTGCCCTTCTCGCCGGTGGGGTTCTCGGCGCAGACCGACCGGGTCCGCGCACCGGTGATGAGGGGCAGCGAGGCCATGCCCGGGAAGAGGCCGACGTCGGTGTTCATGGTGGTTCCCTTCCCGGCCGGGGGCGCGGGCGCCATCCTCGGCGCGGCGGACGTGCCCGGCCGCCGGGCGGCGGGGCCCCTGGACGGCGGAGCGGCGACGGCACAGGCGGCAGCGGCCAGTGCGGCGGCGGCGAGCATGGCGGAGCGGCGAGTGGCTGGGTGCATGGCGGCCCTCCCTGGCGGCAAGCGGACGGTACGGAATGGCTACGTTGTACCCGCCGCCCATGGCCGTTCGGCCCCGTATCATGAGTAGTTCTACACGCTCATGAAGGTTGAGCCGGGCCCGGAATGTCGGCCCGCGAGGGGGCGCGGCCCCCGCAGCGGGTAACCTACGCGCGATCTGAACCCACGAACCGGAGGCCCCCATGCGCGAGACTGCGACCCTGTTGTTCACTTTCATATGCCTCGCCTGGCTCTCGGCGGCTTCGGGGGCCGCGGTGGAGCTCTATGTGGCGCCGAACGGCAACGACGCCTGGAGCGGACGCAAGCCCGCGCCGATCCGCAATGGCTCTGACGGCCCCTTCGCCACGCTGGAGCGCGCCCGCGATGCCCTGCGCGCCCTTCGCGCCTCGGGCAAAGCCAGGGGGCCGGCCACCGTATGGCTCCGCGGGGGCCTCTACGAGCGTGCCTCGAGCTTCGCGCTGGAGGCGGAGGACGGCGGCGCGCCCGGCGCGCCCGTGGAATACCGCGCCGTCCGCGGCGAGGAGGTGCGCCTCTCCGGCGGGCGGACCGTGGGCGGCTGGAAGCCCGTCACCGATGCGGCCGTGCTGGCCCGCATACCAGAGGAGGCGCGCCCGCTGGTGCGCGTGGCCGATTTGCGGGCCCAGGGCATCACGGACACCGGCGCCATGGCCCGGCGCGGCTTCGCCGCCGGCGGCGCGGCGTGCCTGGAGCTGGTCTATGCCGATACTCCCATGACGCCCGCCCGCTGGCCCAACGAGGGCTGGGCGACCATCGCGGCGGCGCCGGCCGGGCCCGACGGCGGCAGGTTCGCCTACACCGGCGACCGGCCCAGCCGCTGGACATCCGCCGAGGAGGCATGGGTCCACGGCTACTGGATGTATGACTGGGCCGACACCTACGAGAAGGTGGCCTCCATCGACCCGGCCAAACGCGAGATCGCCACCGTGCCGCCCCACGGCGTCTACGGCTACGGACCCGGTCGCCGCTGGTACGTCCTGAACCTCATCGAGGAACTGGACGCGCCGGGCGAGTATTGGCTCGACCGCGCGGCGGGCCTCCTCTACTGCATCCCGCCTGCCGGCAAGTCCGGCCCCGCCGTGGTCACCATGGCCGCCGAGCCGCTCGTCACCCTCAAGGGCGCGCGCAACGTCACGCTGGCGGGGCTCATCCTGGAGAATGGCCGGGGCGACGGCCTGCACATGAAGGACTGCACCGACTGCGTCGTGGCCGGCTGCACGCTGCGCAACATGGGCGGCTCCGGCATGAGCGTCGAGGGCGGCAGCCGCTGTGGCGCTCGCTCCTGCGACATCTATGGCGTGGGCGAGACCGGCGTGCAGCTCTCCGGCGGCGACCGCATGACGCTGACACCGTCGGGCCACTTCGCCGAGAACTGCCACATCCACCACCACAGCCGCTGGTGCCGCACCTACCGCCCGGCCATCGGCATGCAGGGCGTGGGCGTGCGCGCTTCGCACAACCTGATCGAAGACGGGCCGCACAACGCCATCCTGCTGGGCGGCAACGACCACGTCATCGAGTTCAACGATATCTCGCGGGTCTGCACCCAGACCGGCGACGCCGGCGCCGTCTACATGGGCCGCGACTGGGCCATGCGGGGCGTCGTGGTGCGCCACAACCGCTTCCACGACATCGGCCCCACCATCTCGGCCGGCCAGGAGGGGCGCTACACCGAGGTGATGGCCGTCTACCTCGACGACTGCTTCAGCGGCGGGACCATCGCGGGCAACCTCTTTCTGCGGGCCGGGCGCGCCATCATGCTGGGCGGCGGGCGCGACAACACGGTGGAGAACAACGTCTTCATCGACTGCAACCCCTCGGTCCACATCGACCAGCGCGCCAAGGGCTGGGCCGCGGAGTACATGAAGCCCAACGGCGGCTGGTCCATCTTCGAGAACCTGAAGGCCGTGCCCTACAACCGCCCGCCCTACGACAAGTACCCGCACCTGGCGGCGATCCTCGAGGACGATCCGCCGGCCGCCAAGTACAACCGCATCGTCCGCAACATCCATGTGGGCAAGGGGAAGTGGATCGACTGGCTCGACGGCCTGAATGATAAGGTGGTTGAGGCGACCGGTAACGCGACGGAGGGTGACCCCGGCTTCCTCAACGCCGCCGCCGGCGACTATCGCCTGAAGCCCGGCTCCCCGGCCCTCAAAGCCGGGTTCCAGCCCACGCTCTTCCACAAGGCCGGCCTCTACCGCGACGCCTACCGGAAGACGCCGGCGGTGCGATACGGGTCCAGCGCCCGGAGTAACATAAAGGCGTCGGTACGAACTCGTCATCAGGAGGAGCCGCGAGTGGCTGATGTGCAGTCGGTCTGCAAGGCGTTTGAGCAGTGGTACGCGACGCTGCCGGTCCTGGGGGACGGCCTGGTCGCAAAGGGCAACATCGCGGGGTGCCTTGGCCTGATCCAGAACATCCGGGATGGCGCCTCGCTGTCGCTGGACGACCACCTGACACCGAACAAGGGGCAGGTTCGTGGCGTCGGCGGTCCCAATGTCCGCCGCATCTTGGCCCACTACGGCGAAGCTCGCCCGTTCGTGGCCGAGGGCGGCCGCACAAACCGGGGCCTGATCGCCACGGCTCAGGCGCTTCTCGGCACGTTGGAGGAGGCCGGGCTCGACGGCCTGAGCGCGGATGGGCGTGATGCCGCGCTGGTCGCCATGCAGGAGTTCCTGGTGGCCCGCGTCCGTGAGTACTTCGGGCTGCAACGCCTGAGGGTGACCTATGACGGGGGCAAGTCGACGGCCGAGTGCATCCGTGATCTGCTATCAGCCGCGAGGGAGCATGGCAAGGAAGGGCAGGTCGCCGAGTACCTCGTGGGGGCCAAGCTCCAACTCCGTTTCCCGGGTCTGACCGTCCGTAACACCAGCTACAGCACATCGGATGCCCAGACCCAGGCGCGCGGTGACTTCGAGGTGGGCACTACCGCGTTCCACGTCACCGTAGCACCCAACAGCGGGCACTACGCCAAGTGCCGGGCCAATGTGCGTGACGGCCTCCGGGTCTACCTGCTGGTCCCGGAGCGAATGGTGGAGGGCGCCCGGCAGAACGCTGCCATTGAGATACCAGGCGTCATCGCGGCCGTGGCGCTTGAGGCCTTCATCGGATGCAATGTGGACGAACTGGCCGAGTTCTCGGGCCCGGCCACTGCCCGCCAACTGGGCAAGATGCTCCGCCTCTACAACGAGAGGGTAGCCGCTGTGGAGACCGACACGTCGGTCCTGCTGGATATCCCGGCAACGCTGGAGTAGCGTAACCCAGCCAGTGGCGATACGCCTGCCGGCAGCGCCCGGATGCGTTTGGGCGCTCCCAAACCGACGCGGAACCGGCCTCGGCTCCGGCGCCGCTAGACGCGATAGGCGTGCGTCGGCGCGTCGATGAGGTCACGGTATCTGGGTTCAAGGCAGTGCGTGGCGACCCATTCCACAACCGGAACACACACGGCATCACCGAACCCGAAGAGGGCCTGATTCAGTGGCACGTCGACGACGTAATCGTCGGCGCCCATCAGCCTTGCGCACTCGCGCGGCGTCAGCAGACGCGTACGGTACCGGCCGTGTCCAGCCCGAAACAGAATCTGGCGGCCACTACCGCCGCGAGGCGTGCGCAAGCACCCTGCGACGCCGTCGGTCCGTAGCTCGGCCATACACTGGCCCTGTCGAACCCGGCGAAACACCGTCCCGTAAGTAACCATCGGGGCCTCAATCATTGCTGAAGCAAGCGCCCGGTGCCGCTCGCTCATCTGACCAAGCAGGTAGGCGGCCCGGTCATCGCTCCACCACTCGGGAGCCGTTGCCGGCAGGTCCTCAAGTATGTCAGCCAGGTTCAGGCGGCGTGTCGGAGGGTCAGGCACATCCCGGATATCCCAATGAAGATCGCCATTGCGGAATATGAAGTCCATGAGCGCGGGCGGCCTGACAGCCGAGCCGCCGAACAGGTCCCGGTCTGCGACGCGGTCTGCCGAGCGGCGCTGCACGTTGGCGCCCACGATGAACATCCGTTGCCGGCTCTGTGGCACGAAGTGCGCCGCATCAACGACGAGCGCGTCAACGGCATACCCGAGCGCGTTCAGGCATTGGATCGCCTCACGCAGATCGGCGCCTCCCTTTGATGTCAGGAACCCGACGACATTCTCAAGCAGGACGAGCGGAGGCCGTCTGGCCTCCATCAGTTCCAGCATCCGCGCAAAGCCCCAGAAGGCGGCTGAGCCGCCGCTGTGCAGCCCTCCGCGCGCACCGGCGAGCGAGAGGTCCGTGCAAGGAAACGAGGCGGTCGCGAGGCTGGTCGTCGGCACCTGGTCAGGCGCCAACGCATGCACATCGCCAAGGACGAACAGACCACTGCTGTCACCGTAGTGGCCCGTGTAGAGTTCCAGTTTCTTGGCGTCGATATCGTTCGCGAAGACGGTGCGCCAGCCTGCGCGTTCCAGCCCCATGCGCATCAGGCCCATCCCGGCGAAATACTCGGCGACCGACTTCCCATCGTCGACTTCGCCACGGAGATCACATGGTGGAACAGCCGCGGCGGTGGCGGATCGCGCATACTCATGCGGGGTTGTGTGCATTGGGCTACGGGCTCCCACTGGACATGCCTGACGGCTCACGAGCGAGCAGCACTGGAGGAGCACGTCGTGGATACGTACGGCGCCGATACCAGAAGCCACGTCATGCGGGCAGTCAGGTCAAAGGATACCACCCCGGAACTCCGCGTGAGGCGGTTGCTTCACGGAGCGGGTTACCGGTTCCGGGTTCATGTCGGTGGGCTTCCCGCCAAGCCTGACCTGGCATTCACACGAAGGCGCAAGGCGGTCTTGGTTCACGGGTGCTTCTGGCATCAACACCCGGGCTGTCGCGCCGCGGGCAGGCCGTCGAGCAACCGTGAGTACTGGGACAAGAAGCTCGACGGTAACGTTGGGCGCGACCGGTCGACCTTGTCGGCTCTCAATGACCTCGGCTGGGACGTACTCGTTGTGTGGGAGTGCGAGACACAGCGACACGAGATTCTGCGCGATCGCCTTGTAGCATTCCTGGGTCCGCCACGTTGGCCGGCAAGGCGACCTCAGTGAGGCCACGACCCATCCGCGACGCCTACCGGAAGACGCCGGCGGTCCCGCAGCCGACCGGCAAGGAGTAGCGACATGACCCGTGCCCCGTGGCTGGCCCTGGCAGCCGCGATCATCTTGCCGGCGCCGCCCTCGGTGGCCCAGACCTGGAGCGCGCCCCTGCGCGGCTCCGCGTGGGTGGGCCAACCCTCGTGGGTGGGCAATCCCGCTCCTGCCGGCGGCTTCGGCGCCGAGGCGACCGAGCGGGGCGTCCGGCTTCGCGTGGCCGCGCCGGGCACGGGCATGAAGTTCCACTGGCGCCTGGCCGCCGAGGTCGACCCCGCCGCGGGGAGAGTCGTGACCCTCCGCTATCGCGCCAAGGGCATTTCGCGGCAGGCGCACTACGCGCTCTGCTTCCTCGGCGCGCCAAGGGTCGGCACAGATGACTACCTGCCGGCAATCGCGCCCGGCGAGCTCATTGCCGACACACGTTGGCACACCGCATGGGCCGACATGGCGCCGGTCGCCCGGAAGCTGAAGACGATCACCGGAGCGGCGTCGGACGTGCAGGCGGCAGGCGCCGGCGCCTGGCTGGAGATCGAGGCCATCGAGCTGACGGATGCGCCGCCCGCCGCCGGCCCGTGGGACGCCTGCACCCAACGGCCCGGCGCGGCCTTCGGCGAGGTGCAGCCGCTGCGGCTGGGCCCACAGGCCGCGCAGGCGCCCTTCGACCCGGCCATCCGCGCGGCGGCCGACGGCGGCATCACGGTGGAGGGCGTTCCCTTCCGGCTGGGGCAGGCCCGGGCGCTGGTGACCGGCATGGCGGAGAAACAGACGGTGACCGTGGCCACCGACCGATGCGCCTCGGAGGTCTACCTGCTGCTGGAGGCCGACCTCACGGGCAGGGACGACGCCATCCACGGCGGCGGCGCGCTGCGGGCCATCCGCGACGTGGACCGCTTCCGCGTGCGCCTGTCCTACGCCGACGGCACGATCGACGAGCATCTGCCCGTGGGCCTCCCGGGCGGGCTTCCGGGCCTGGCCCAGGGCGCGCAGGCGCTGGCCGTGCCGGCGGACCCGCGGCGGCGGCTGGTCTCCGTGGGCGTGGTCGATGCCTGCGCCCAGGCATCGCTTCGGTTACTCGCAGTATCCGTGCGCGGGTCCGGCGCCCGCCTGGCCCGCCCCGACCTGCCGCCGGCAGGCTTGCCCGCGCATCGCGCCCCCGGGGCCGCGCCGGGCGGCTCCCGCCTCGCCCTCGCCGGCCGCCTGGTCCGGGTCACCGCGGGGCACTGCTCGGCGGAAATCGACTTCTCGGGCGTTCCAACGCTGCGGGGTCTCAAGGCGAGGCCCTCGGGCCGCACGCTCATCGCCGCGCCGCGCCCTCTGCTACAGGTTGAGCTGGACGGCAAGCCGGCGCGCCTCGTGCCGGCCGCCGAGCCCGCCATGCACAGGGGCCATGCCGAGGCGACCTACCGCACCGAGGCCGACCCCGGCGTGTGTGTGCGCCTCGTCATCGCCCCTGTGCCCAATGGCTTCATGGCCTACGGCGACGTCTGGGGCGCCACGGCGTCCCATCGGCTCGTCGTGCGCCTGTGCGTGGGGCCGTACACGCTGCCCGGCGGCGCGGCCGGGAGCTGGTACCTCTACCCCAAGCGCGGAGCGGCGCTGGACCATCGCGACTGCGCCTACTCCGAGCGCTACTCCGGGCTCTTCCCGCTGCAGTTCGTCGATACCTTCGCTCCGGCATCCGGCGTGGGCGTCAGCCTGCGCAGCGAGGACCGGGACTGCCTGCAGAAGCGCTACCTGTTGACCAAATCGGGCAGCGCCCTCACCGCCGCCGTCGAGCTTCGTGCCGACCTGCGGCCCGGCGGGACCTGCGAGCTGGCGCCCGTAGTGCTGGAGATCACGGACGGCCGCGCCTCCGCCGGGCTGGAGGCCTACCGCTCCTGGGTGGCCTCCTGGTACCGGCCCATCGCCCCGCGCAAGCCCTGGTTCCGGCAGGTCTTCAACTTCCGGCAGCGCTTCCTCCATTGGCTCGACCCGCTGGACGACGGCAAGCGGATCGACCTGCAGCGGGCCGTCACCGAGGCGAAGGCCGAGTTCGGCGGCATCGACTACCTCCACCTGTTCGACTGGGGCAACGCCGGTCCGCTGGGCCGCAGCTACGCCAGGCCCGGAGACACCGAACCGTGGCCCTACCTGAGCGGCGGCAAGGAGGGTCTCGCCCGTGCCATGGCCGGCGTGAAGGCGCAGGGCATCCGCACGGGGCTTTACATCGAGGGCTACCTGCTGGAGAGCAACGGGAAGCTGGGCAAGACGCCCGAGGCGAGCCGGTGGCAGATCCTGAGCCGGCAGGGCGCGCCCGCCTTCTATCCCGAAAGCACCGAACGCTTCATCTGCCCCGCCGTGGAGCCGTGGCGCGGCATCCAGGCGAAGACCTACGCCGACGCTCTGGCTAACCTGAGCCCCAATGGAATGTACGTCGACGAGTTCGGTTTCGGCGACGAGGGCAAGGACTGCTGGGCGCCCAACCACGGCCACGGCGTGCCGAGCTACTCGGTGACGGCCGAGAGCGGCATGCTGGCGCGCATCCGCCGGGCGGTGGGTCCAGAGGTCGCCATCTACTCCGAGGAGACGCCCGTCGATGTGAACTCGGAGATGCAGGACGGCTCCTTCACCTACGCCATGAACCAGGCGTACGGCGCCGCGACCCGCGCCCCGCTGAACGCCGCGCGCTTCTGCCTGCCCGGCTTCAAGACCATCGAGATCCTCTACTGCGACCAGCCCACCGCCTCCTGGGCAACGGGCGTCAAGCAGGCCTTCTTCAACGGCGAGGCGCTCTGGCTGGAAGGCCCCGCCACCGAGTGGTTCGCGCCGGAGACCCGGGCGGCCATCCGCCGTTGCTACGCCATCCTGCACGGCCACAGCCGCACCTTCGGCCTGGGCCAAGCCGACCCGCTGGTCGCGACGCTGAAGCCGGGCCTCTACGCCAACCGCTTCCGCCTGGGCGGCGAGACGATCTACACCCTCTACAACGCCACGCCCGCCACCCTCCGCGGCGACCTGCTGGCCGTAACCGCAAGCCCCGCCGCCCGCGTCGACAACCTATGGCAAGGCGCCCCGGCGCGGAGGCGGCGGCAAGGCGGCAAAGCCGTCATAGCAGGCGAGATCGGCCCGTACGACGTGGGGTGCGTGCGGGTGCGGCAGTGAGGAGATGAGGAGGGGCCGTCGCCGCTGACCCGGTGGATCGGGCCTCCGTGCCCGATTCCGAAGGGCTGTGGTCCGTGCCCGTCCGTGCGGGTCCGTGTCCGTCCGTGTCCGTCGGTGCCCGTCCGTGTCGGCGGGCCTGGAGGACTCGGGCACGGAGGCCCGAGCCACCGAATGAGGGGCGCGCGCCGTCGTCAGAGCCAACGGGGTAACGCCGCGCCGGTTCGGCGCCCGGGTAGACGACGAAACGCCGCTCCGTCGCCACGTCGTCGCGCGCGATGTGGAAGCCCTTCTCCGGCCTTGGCGAGAGGCTGCGCTTCACCTCCGCCGCCCGCTGCGCGCTCTACAGGGGATGAAGGGGCAGGGCGGGGCCTACCCCTCGTGCAGGAAACGGTCCAGCAGGATGACGGGCAGGCCCGGGACGCGTCGAAAGCCGGGGTCATTGGTGATGAAGCCTGCGCACCCGCAACCAATGGCAGTCGCCGCATGCAGGGCGTCCGGCGTGCGCAGGGCCGGAATGGCGGCTCGGAGGCCGGCAGCCCGGCAGAGCACCTCACGCGTGAGAGGGAGTAGCCGCAGGTCCGTGTCGAGCAGCGCGTGCTCATAGGCCTGCTGAAGGGCCGCGTCGCGGAGCCGCATCGGCACAACCAGCGTCTCGAGGAGGGTCAGTTCGCTGCTCACCAGGTCCAGCCGCTCACCGGTGCATGCCCATAAATCCCTGAGTAGCGGCTCATAGAGCGCGTGCCGTTCCACGGAGTAGATCACTACGGCGGTGTCGACATAGACCGTGCCGGACTTCGGGAGCGCTAACGATCCCAAGCGTCACGCTCCGCCCGTAGGCCCCGCTCAACGGCCTCCCAGGTGGGCGCCGAGCGCGGGCCTTGAGGCAGGCTGTCGATGAGGTCCAGCATCGACATGCGGCCCTTGCCCCCGGGTTCGGCAACCTCAGCCGATGGCAGCATGACGATCAGCCTCACCAGAGCGCCCTCAGGGAGCTCCGGTGCGGTGACCTCCAGCCGGTGGCCGGGGAGCACGGTGGCATCGAGTCGCAAGGCGGTAGGCATCGTGGGTTCTCCGTAACCCATTGTGGCACACGCCCGCCGTGGCGCGCTGGACCTCGGTGAGGCGGGGGTGAAGGGGCAGGGCGGGGCCTGCACGGACGGACACGGACGGGCACGGACCCACACGGACGGCGCGGAGGCGCGGCGGGGCGGCGGCGGAGCGTGCCGATGGCCTTGGCGGGGCGGTAGCCTCAAAATACCGTCGCTATTTTGACGTAGAAGGCGTCGGACCGCCACGCTTGTGGTACTCTACCCGCACAACTGTGAAGGAGAAGCCAGTGAGCACCAAGCGGGAGGCGTTCCTGCGGCTCGCGGAGAAGCGCACGAACACGGTGATCGACAAGATCCGCATCCTCAGCAACTGCGCGAACCCGTACGCCTACGAGTACACTGAAGAGGATGTGAAGCGCATCATGAGCGCCATCGAGGCCGAGCTGAGGACCGCCAAGTCCCGGTTCGCGGTGGCGCATCGTAGAGAGTTCAGGTTGGATTAGGATGCGAGGGATCGCGAGGAAGGGGCTGCGATGCCGCACACGATGATGCATGGCTAGTCCGGACTGGACGTTGGCTGAAGTGGCGCCTGTTTTCGCCTACTACTGCCGCACGCCCTACGGCAAGCTGCATCAGCGCAACCCCGACATCATCGCTCTGGCCGAGCGGCTGGGCCGCACGCCGGGGGCCGTGGCGCGGAAGCTGACCAACATCGCCTCGTGCGACCCCGACCTCCGCGCCAGCGGACGGACGGGTAGCGCCAATGCGGCCCAGGTGGAGAAGGACCTGTTCCGCCGGTTCCTGAGCGAGCACGACAGCGTGATCCTTGAGGCGAACGACGCCCTTGAGCGGTTGATGACGGACGGGGCGGAGCCCGTGCCCGTTGAGCCGGCCTTCACGCCGCCCGTGGGGCCGACCACCAACCTGACTGAGGTGGCCGTGCGCCGTGTCCAGGGCATCTTCCGGCGCGTGGTGCTGTCCAGCTACGTGAACGGATGCGCCATGTGCGACGTGGACGCGCCGCAGTACCTAACCGCCGCGCACATCATCCCGTGGTCGTCCTGCGAGTCGCGCCGATGCGATCCGCGCAACGGCATGGCCCTCTGCGGCATCCACGACCGGGCCTTCGAGCACGGCTTCGTGGCAGTGGACGACGACCTGCGGATCGTAGTCGCCGCTCCGGCCATGCGGACCCACAGCAGGGTGCTGACCGAGATGGTGACCAACTTGGGCGGCATCCCCCTGCGCCTTCCGGAGCGGTTCGCGCCGGACCCAACGGCGTTGGAGTGGCACCGGGAGCATACGTTCGTCGGGTAGGGTGACGCCGACGATGGAGCGCCTTCGTTCGGCGCAGTGCGGTTGGCCCCTCCACCTCGCGGCGTAGACGAAGCTCCACGGTACGCAGGAGACCGGCTCCGATGTGGTGAACGTCTGCCGGACCCCGGCGCGAGCCCGGCGGCACGGGAGTGTGCAAGATATGCATGTGGTGCGGTACCGGTCTTTGACGCAGTTGATGGCCGTTGGGACGCTGGTTGTGCTCGGTGTCGGCGTTTTGGTGTTCGTACTGACCCGAGGACTGATTGCCGGTACTGGCTGGAGCTGGTTGCTTCCCATCGGTGCGCTGATCGTGGGCCTAAAGGCGCTCGACTGGCACTGGTCCTGGGTAAAGGGCTGGGTTGGGGAACGGGCGCTATTGCATAGCCTTCGAACGCTTGGCGATGGGTGGACCGCCGTCACCAACTTCGTGCCCCGCGACGAGCAGCGGGGAGACGTGGACCTCATACTCGTCGGTCCTCCCGGCGTGCTGGTCGTAGAGGCCAAGACCTACTCGGGCGTGATCGTACACGACCGTGGCGCGTGGCACCGGGTGCAGTCCAACGGCTGGCGAACGCGCATCCCAAAGGGCATCTCTGGTCAGGCTCTCGGCAACCGTGATGCGGTCGACCGTTATATCCGATCATCTCTCGGACCGGACTGCCCTATATCACTTACCGTCATGCCGCTCCTCGTCTTCATCGGGGCTGATGAGGTGAACCCAGGGCGGACGCGCGTTACGGCACTGCAGTCCGGGCGCGTGACGGAGCACATCAGCGGCTTGCCTCCGGTCTTGCGGGCCGATGAGGTGGCGAGGGTAGCTGCGGTGTTCGGCTCGGGTTCCTCCGCCGAATGACGCTCCCCTTCCCCTCCGCACCACAGGCAGGTAGGATGCGGGCGGCGCGGGGCCGGGCCTTGGTGTTCTCCTGCGGCGGCAACTGCAACGCGAATGGCGTGCAGTGCGACCGTCGCTCTCAGAGAGCCGCCCACATCCTCTTCGACGGGCCATACGCGGCCTCTGGGCGCGCAACCGGCGGGGCGGGCGGTGCGTAGTGGGCTGTATGGGCCTAATCGGTAGGATCAGGGAGCGCCTGGCGCAGCGACGCGCGTTGCCGGATGCGGTGCGCCCGCTGGGTAGGCGCGTGCCCGTGCGGCAGGTGTACGACCGCTGGGCGCGGGATGCCGCCTTCGCCGGGGCCGACCTCGCCATCCTCGGCGAGCGCCTGCGCGGCACGCCTTTCCGGTGGCGCGAGCGGGCCGCCGCCGCCTGGATGCTGGGCCTCGTGCGCGACCCCGAGCAGAGGGCCGGGGCCGAGGCCGCGCTCATCGAGGCGCTGCACCCCAAGGCGCGCAACGGCTGGATCAAGGCGAGCCGATGGTCGTTCGTCGGATGCTGCGTGGGCTTCAGTCCCTTCGTGCTGCCCGCGGTGCTGTCGCTTGCGGCGGCGGCCCGGTTCGAGGACCGCGTCCGCCTGATGGCCGCGAGGTCGCTGGCGATGGTCGGCGGACCCGCCTCGGCGCCCGTGCTCTGCGCGGCCGCATGCGACAGCAACGCGACCCTGGCGGAGGCCGCGCGGCTGGCGTTGCCCGTGGCGCTGGACGGCCTGACCGCCGACCACTATGGGCTCATGCCGCCGGAGATGACCGACCAGCTGGCGGGGCTGCTCAAAGCCGCGCCGGACTCGGCCTGGCAGATGAAGTGGGCGACCGATCCGGCGGGCACGGGCAGCTCGGTCCTGCACATCTCGGTGCTGCGCGCGCTGCGGGCCGTGGGCGCCGGGCGGGCGCTGGAGCCCGTGCGGGCCTTCGCGCTGAAGTGCGCCGACCCCGAGGAGCAGCAGGCGGCGGCCCAGGCCATCGCAGTGCTGCAGCAGCGCGCCACGCTGGAGGCCCAGTCCGCCACGCTGCTCCGCCCGGCGAGCAACCCCCACAGCCCCGGGGACATCCTGGTGCGCCCCGCGGCGCCCGGCGCGTGGGGGGACGCGGCGCTCCTGGTGCGGCCGTCGGCCGCGCCGGAGGGCGAGGGCGACAACGAGGTCAACACGGTCAAGAACGTGCCGTCATCCTGACGCGAAGCGGAAGGACCCCCCGGCCTGAGCCGCCGTACCCGCGGGACCACCCCGCCCCGCCGTGCAGCGCGACGCCAACGGAAGCGCCGTGCAGCGCGGAAGCGCGGCGGGCGGACTACGGGGGGTCCTTCGGCCATACGGCGGCCTCAGGATGACGGCAAGGGCGGTCGTCAGTGGCGTCAGTCCGGTCAACACGGTCAAGCCGTGCCCTTGACGTCATCCTGACTCGAAGCGGAAGGCCCCCCCGGCGCGAGCCGCCGCACCCGGGGGACTCGGGCACGGAGGCCCGAGCCACCAGGGCAGGCCCCCGAGCAAGCCACCGCAGCGCTGGAGTCGCGCTCCTTCGCTGCGTTCAGGACGACCAGCGAGGGCCCGCCGCCGACGCCCAGTCGCCGAAGGGCGACTTCCCGCCGTTCGTTGCAGCGGTTTCAACCGCCCGCACCCCGTCAAGCCACCTTGCCGACGGTTTCGCGCTCCTTCGCCGCGTTCAGCACGACGGCAAGGGCGACGTCGTGCGCCCCGGACAGGCGTACAGGCGTATCGAGACCGCGGTCGGCGCGCCTCTGCTATACTCAGGCCGCACGGCGCGGCGGGCGCAAGGAGGACGGCTATGCGTTCGATTGGGGTCTGTTTGGCGCTTCTGACGGCACTGGCCGCATGGGCGCCGGCGTCCACTTCCACGGGAGCGAGGGGCAGGCGAATGGTTGCTGTGGGTACCTACACCAACGGGCGGGAGCAGGGCATCTTCCTCTTCCGATGGGACGACAAGACCGGCGCGCTGGAGGCCGCTGGCGCTTTCAGCGGGGTGGAGAACCCTTCGTTCCTGGCGTCGTCGCCGGACGGCAAGCGGCTGTACGCCGTCTCGGAGACCGGCACGGGCTCTGTGGCCGCACTGGCCTGGCAGCCCGACGGCGGCCTCAAGCTGCTCAACAAGCAGGATTCCGCGGGCTCGTACCCCTGCCACCTCTGCATCGACAGGGGCGGCAGGCTCGTCATGGCGGCGAACTACGGCTCGGGCACGCTGGCGGCGCTTCCGGTGAGCGCCGAGGGGCTGGCAACGGCATCCTGCACCGTGCAGCACAAGGGCACGGGTCCCAACGCCCAGCGCCAAGAGGGGCCGCACGCCCACTCCATCAACGTGGACCCCACGGGCCGGTACGCCGCGGCCTGCGACCTGGGGACCGACCAGATCATCGTCTACAAGCTCGACGCGGCAGCCGGCCGGATCACGCGGCACTCCGCGGCCCAGGCCGCACCCGGCGCCGGACCGCGCCACCTCGCCTGGCATCCCGGCGGCAAGATGGCCTTCGTCATCAACGAACTGGGCAACACGATCTGCTCGTACCGGTGGGACGCCGACGCGGGCACGCTCACGCTACTCGGCTCCGCGCCGACACTGGCCGCGGACTTCAAGGGCGCCAGCACCACCGCCGAAGTGGTCGTGCATCCCAACGGTCGCTTCGTCTACGGCTCCAACCGGGGCGAAGACAGCGTAGTGGCCATGCGGGTGGACCCGGCCTCGGGCAAGCTGACGGTGGCGGGGCGCGTGGCGACGGGCGGCAAGACGCCTCGCAACTTCGTCATCGACCCGACCGGCAAGTGGATGCTGGCGGCCAACCAGGACTCGAGCAGCCTGGTCGTCTTCAAGCTGGACCCGCAGACCGGGCTGCCGGCGCCCACGGGCGTCACGGTGGCCGTGCCGATGCCCGTCTGCGTCAGGTTCGTCACCGCGCCGTAAGCGACGGGCGCGGCGGGGAGGCCTCCGATGCGCTTTACACTCCTGGTCGTCGGGCTGCTGGTCGGCTTCGCGGGCGCCGCGGCGGGCGGACCGGAGGGCCTGAGCGCCTTCAGCGGCAAGGTTCGCGGCGTGCCGGTCCACATGGTCACGGCGTCGTCGGAGCGCTACGCCCTGAAGGCGACCGCCGCGTCGGGCAAGGTGGGCGCCACCGCCGAGCTCGCCTCCATCGCCCGGCGCCGCGCCGCCGCGGCCGCCGTAAACGGCTGCTACTTCGATGCGTACAGCTCCTCGCCGGTGAAGCCGCCCTGGCACCACCTGATCCTCGACGGCCTGCTGGAGCACATCGGCGACGTGGGCACCGTGCTGGGCTTCGGGCCGGACGGCTCCTACCGGATGGAGCGGCTGCGCGTCCGCATCTGGGGCTCCGTCTCGCAGATCCGCGGCCGACCGGCCCGCTGGTGGGCCTACCGGATGAACACGCCGCCCGGCGGCAGCGGCGCCTATGTCTACACGAGGCGCTACGCACGGCCCAGCACGCCGGCGGCAGGATCGCAGGTGGTGGTGGACCACGGCGTCGTGGCGCGCGTCTCCACCGGGCCGGAGCCGATACCGGACGACGGCTACGTGATCGTCTTCACCGGCGGCGAGACGCAGCAGTGGCGCAAGTTCGGCGAAGGCGCGCGCGTGGAGATGGAGATCGACCACGGCTCCCCGAACGAGGACTTCTGGGCTTCGGCCACCGACGCCATCGGCTGCGGGCCGCGCCTGGTGGCCGGCGGCCGGGCGGCCTGCGATCCCGGCGCCGAGGGCTTCACCGAGGCGAAGGTGGTGAACGGCGCGGGCATGCGCGGCTTCGCGGGCGTGAAGGGCGACGGTTCGCTCATGCTGGGGGTGATCGGCGGCACGCTGCAGGCTGCTGCGGCGGCCGTGGCGTCGCTGGGGGCGGTGGACGCCTACAGCACCGACGGCGGGGCCTCGCGGGGCTTCTGGCTGCGGGGCCGCTACGTGGGCGGCAAACCGGGGCGGCCGATCAGCAACGCCTGGGTGCTGGTTCCGCGCTGAGGCCCAGCCGCTCGGCGACGGCCTGCCGCACGCGGTCGCCGGCCTCCTCGTCGTCCAGCGCGGCCACGGCCGCGGCGGGAAGGTAGCTCTCCCAGCGACCGATGTCGAGCCTCCGCTCGGCACCGGCCAGCGGCGTCCCGCGCAGGGGCAGGCCGTCGGCGGCCATGGCGGCGATGGCGTCCGTGAGGCAGCACTCGCCGTTGGCCTTGGGCTGGATGCGGCGCAGGTAGGGTATGGCTTCGGCGCCCAGGACCCAGCGAGCCGCCACGGCCCAGCGGCTGGGCGCGCGGTTGGGGTCGGGCTTCTCCACCATATCCACCACGCGGAAGCTGCCGTCGTCGTCGAAGCCGTCGGGTCCGGGCGCGAGAATGCCGTAGTGGCGTACGCGCTCGGGCGGCACGTCCTCGCAGAGGGCCGTGGCCATGGAGCCGTGGGCCGTGTGGGCGGCGGACAGGCGGGCCGCCGGACCGCAACCGGGCCCCACGATGCAGTCGCCGAAGGCCGTCAGGAAGGGCTCGCCCCCGGCCCGCTCCCCGCCGCAGAGCACCGCGTCGCCCAATCCGCGCATGACGGGCTGGATGACGTACTCCACCTCTACGCGCCACTCGGAGCCGTCGCCGAAGTAGCGGCGGATCATCTCCTTGTCCGGCGAGACGACGAGGAGGATGCGCTCCATGCCCGCGCCGCGCATCTCCTCAACGACGTACTCCAAGAGCGGCTTGCGGCCGATGGGCAGCATCTCCTTGGGGATCGCCCGGGTGATGGGCCGGAGGCGGCTCCCGTGGCCCGCCGC
The DNA here is from genome assembly GCA_026392115.1 of Armatimonadota bacterium. GTDB lineage: Bacteria > Armatimonadota > Chthonomonadetes > Chthonomonadales > CAJBBX01 > CAJBBX01. Next base: position 53,371 of record JAPLCQ010000076.1, read on the forward strand.
CACGATCACCGCCTGCCGGACGCGCTTGCCGGACATGGGCTAGAAGTTTTCCATCAGCGCCTTGGCGAACATGGCGTGGCCGCGGTCGTCGGGATGGTTCAGCGAGTTGACCTCGAGGGTGATGTAGGGGATGCCCTCCTTCACCAGGTGGCCCCAGCGGAGCGACGTGTCGGCGATGGCCACCTTGTGCTTGGCGCAGAAGGCGCGGACGCCGGCGACGTAGGGCCGGGGGTCTTCCTCGATGCGGATCGTCTTGGAGCCCATCCAGTCCTGCCACACATAGTGCGGCGTGATGATGATCCAGTCGGCGCCGATCTCCTTGAAGCGCTTCTCGAGGTAGGTGTACTTCTCCTCGACCTGCTGCGGGTTCATCCAGCCGTCGTTGACGAACTCCATGACGATCAGGTCGGGCCTCCGCTGGATGACGGCCTTCTCGAAGTTGAACTCGCTGTCGGCGGGCGCCTGCAGGAAGCTGTCGCTGTTGCGGCCGCCCCAGCCGGCCGTGGTGAGGGTGATCCGGCTCTTGGGGTACTTGCGGCCGAGCATCTGCACGAAGACGTTCTGGTAGCGCGTCTCCACGCTGCTGGCCTCGCCGCCCGCGGTGACGCTGTCGCCCCAGGCCAGCACGCTGACCGGTTCGCCGGCGCGGAGCCTGGCCCATGTGCGCGGCAGGAGGGCGGCGGCCGGCGGCGCGCCCTTGCGGACGGGTTCGGGGTAGGCGGCCTCGACGACCGGGTAGAGGTTCTCGGCGGCGAGGGCCTCGCATCCGCCGGGCACCCAGATGTTGGCCACGACCGCCTCGTCCGCGCCCACGACGGGCGGCTTGGGCGTGGCGTTGTGCGGCTGTCCCTTGAGCACCGAGACTGCGCCCTTGCCGTCGACCACGATGGAGTCGATCCGGAGCAGGCCCACCTCGTAGTCCGCCCAGACCGGCGTGCCCGCGGGCAGGGCCTCCAAGCGACCGAAGGTACCCCAACGGGGCTCCAGTCCGATCTCGGTCCCCACGCGGAGCCGTTTGCCCGCGCTTCCGGGGCCGTTCTTGAAAACGAGCGTGTCGGCCTTGAGCAGGTCGGGCCCGGTGGTTTCGCTGGTGATGACGGCCTTGAGCCGCGCGCCACGCGTCCACGGCGCCGCCGTGGCGTCGTAGGGCGGCAGTGAGTCGAACTTCTCGTCGGCGATGACGAGGCGCGACGCCGGGCTGATCGTCAGCGTCACCGGCTGGGCGATGCGCACCACCGCCTTGCCGATCTTGACGCTGCCGGGGCTCAGGCGCACCCGCCAGGCTCCTGCCAGAGCGAGGGTGGGGGCCGCGACCTCGGACGAGGGCGGCAGGGCGGCGATCATGGGCACCAGCATCGTGTTTCTCCTGTCCCTGGCCCGAACCTACTTCAGGTCCAGGCAGACCAGCTCTTTCTTGTTGCGGACCAGCAGCCGTCCCTGCGCGACGATGGGCGCCGTCCAGGCCTGGCCGCCCAGCGGCGCGACGCGGCCCAGCTCCTTGTACCCCGCGGGGCTCATGGCCACCTGCACCACGTCGCCGTTGGAGCCGTTCAGCACGATCAGCGTACCGTCGACACCCACCAGGCCGCCCCACTCGAAGCCGCTCCGGCTCCAGACCACGCGGCCGTTGCCTGCGTCGATACAGGCCAGTTCGCCGCGCTCGCCGGTGCAGTAGAGGAAGCCGCCCGCCACGATGGGCGTGGTGAAGCGCGACTGCAGATCGGTGTTCTGCCACCGGACGCTCGCCGAGCCGCCGGAGATATCGAGCCGTGCGCCGCCCGTGCCGTAGCCGCTGGTGACGATGACGGTGTTGTCCAGCACGCGGGGGGTGGCGGCGTTCACGTCATACGACGTCTGCCACGGGTGGCTCCAGATGGCGCGGCCCGTATCGGGCGCGATGCCCATCACCTGCTTGGCCGAGAAGATGATGATCTGCTTCCGACCGTTCAGGGTCGCCACGATGGGCGTGGAATAGCCCGGCCCGTCATCGTTGCCGCCGCGCCAGAGGATATTGCCGGAGTTCTTGTCCAGGGCCACCAGGCAGGCGCCGGTCGCGCCCACGGCAGCCAGCACGCGGTCGCCGTCGATCACGGGCGAGGTGGCGAACTCCCAGGTCGGCTTGCGCGCTCCGGCCTCGGCCATCAGGTCCTTGCTCCAGACCAGCGAGCCGCCGGCGGCGTCGAGGCAGACGACGAGCGCGTTGCGGGTGATGGCATAGACCTTGCCGCCCGAGACGGCCGGCGTCGACTTGCCGAAACCGTAGTTGGAGCCGCCGGAGTCGGGCACGTTGGTGGCCCACTTCTGCTTGCCGGTGGCCAGGTTCAGAGCCCTCACGCAGCTCTGGCCGTTCTGCACATCCAGGATGTAGACGAGGCCGCCGGCCACTGCGGGCCCGGCGTACCCGTCGTCACCCATGGGTGCGCGCCAAAGCGCCTTCGGGGGCCGGGAAGCCCACGCCTTGTTGATGCCCTTCTCGCCCGACAACCCCGTGGCGGCGGGCCCGAGGAACTGCGGCCAATCAGAGCCGCCCGACGTGGGCCGCGCGGCGGCCTGCGATTCGCTTGCGGCAGGCGGCTGCGGCGCATTGGAAGTGGACTCGGCGGGACGACTGCAACCAGCTGCGAGCGCTACGGTGATGAGCGCGATGTTGACAGACCACGGACGGCGCATACGGCACCTCCTGAGGCGGGTTTGGGACTCGGCGAAGTTTACCAGACCCGGCCGAGCGGAGGCTCACGGGCAAACCGGCTTCGTTACCGTCTTGGCATATTGCCGCTCACGGGGTAGACTCCTAGCTGGTCGGGTGCGCGGGGACGGTTCAGCGAACGCCGGAATCTGAGGTACAGGAGCGGCAGCCAATGGCACGCGGTGCGGCAGGTGGCATTCAGCGCCTCATGCAGTTCTTTCTTCCCAAGGAAGAGGAGTTCTTCGGCCTATTCGAGCACATGGCCGAACGGGCCTATCAGGGCGCCCTCTTGTTGCAGGAGCTGTTCCACGGCGGCCGGTCGGCCGAGGTGCTGCAAGGGCCCATCATGGACCTCGAGCACGAGGTCGACGACCTGAAGCACGAGTGCATCAACCGTCTCAACAACACCTTCGTCACACCCATCATGTTCGACCGCCAGGACATCCTTGACCTGGCCGACGAGTTGGACAGCGTGGTGGACTTCACCCGGGCCGCCGTGGACCGCACCGCCCTGTACAAGGTGACGACCGTCCCGCCGGCCGTGGTCGAGATGTCGGATATCCTGGTGGCGGCTACGTCGGCCATGCACGCCGCCGCCGGCAGCCTGGCCAAGCTGCGGTCCGCTGAGACGACCTTCGTCGCCGAGGTGAACGCCCTTGAGAACCGCGCCGACAGCGTGCTGAAGCAGGGGCTGGCCGATCTCTTCGCCAACGAGAAGGACGCAATCACGATCCTGAAGTGGAAGGAGATTCTCGACTACGTCGAGGAGGCCATCGACCACTGCGAGGACACCGTCAACACCATCGAAGCCGCCCTGGTGAAGAACTCCTAACATGGCCGGCAGCACCACACAAGCTAGAGGGGGCCACGGCTAGCCGCCTATGGATACCTGGGTCTGGGTCGTCGTCGTCCTGGCGCTCGCGTTCGAATATGTCAACGGCTTCCATGATGCGGCCAACGCCATCGCCACCTCGGTTCTCACCCGCGCGCTCAGCATCCGCAACGCCGTCCTGCTCTGCGCCCTGCTGAACTTCCTGGGGGCCCTCTGCGGGCTCAAGGTGGCGACCACCATGGGCAAGGGCCTGGTGGACCCCGCGAACATCACGCACCACGTGGTGGTTGCGGCGCTCATCGGGGCCATCATCTGGGACCTCATCACGTGGCACTTCGGACTGCCGACCAGTTCCACGCACGCCATCGTGGGCGGCATCATCGGCGCGGTGGCGGGCAGTTGCGGCATCCAGCATCTACAGTGGGCGGGCACACAGAAGGTCTTCACGGGGCTGATCCTCTCCCCGATCGTGGGCATCATCGGCGCCACCATCCTGATGATCGTGTTCCTGTGGCTGTTCGGCAGGGTCTCCCCAACCAAGGTGAACAGGCGCTTCCGCCTGATCCAGATCGCCTCGGCCGGCCTGATGGCCTTCAGCCACGGCAGCAACGACGGGCAGAAGTCCATGGGCGTCATCGCCATGGCGCTCTTCAGCAGCAGCATGCTGAGCAAGGGCGTCCACGGCGCCGAGTTCCACATTCCGCTCTGGGTCATGATCTCCTGCGCCACGGCCATGGGCATGGGCAGCGGCGCGGGCGGATGGAAGATCATCAAGACCGTGGGCCGCAAGGTGATGGAACTCCAGCCGATCCACGGTTGCGTGGCCGAGCTGAGCGCCGCCACGATCATCCTGACGGCCTCGCACCTGGGAGCGCCCATCTCCACGACGCATACCATCTCCTCGACCATCATGGGCGTCGGCATGTCGCGGCGGCTCAGCGCGGTGCGGTGGAAGGTGGTGGGCAATGTGGTCGGCGCCTGGCTGCTCACGCTGCCCGCCTCGGCCGGCATCGCCTACGGTTGCGTAAAGGGCCTGCAGTACTTCTTCCCCTAGGCGCGGCGCCCTTCATACGCCGCGCCTGATCGGAGCGTCCGCATGAAGGGTCTCCTCGCCGGGCTCGCCGGCCTCGTTGCCATGCTGCTGGGCCAGCCGTCGGCCTCGCCGGCCCTGGGTCCGGAGAACGTGGCGGTGATCGTCAACACCGCGTCGCCGGACTCCGCGGCCGTCGCCCGGGAGTACGTCCGGCTGCGGGGCGTCCCCGCCTGCAACGTCATCGAGTTGCGCGACCTGCCCACTGGCGGCGCCGTGCCCGTGGCGCTCTTCCGCGACCAGATACTGCGGCCGATCCTGAAGCAGATCGAGGAGCGGAAGCTGGCCTCGCAGATCGAGGTCATCGCCTACTCCGCGGGCTTCCCCTACGCGATCGATACCTCGGCCGACATGGCAGGGAAGCCCTTCCCGCGTTACATCACGCAGCCCGCCTCCATCACCGGGCTGACATACCTGTACCAGCCCGTGCTTGCAGCGGACATCGACTATCTCTCGCTCCAGTCCAACCGCTACTTCCGCAGGCCGGGCAGGGGCGAGACCGACGCGGCCTGGAGCGCCGGCGACAAGGAGCGGCAGCGGGAGACCTCCGAACTGCTCACCCGCGTGCAAGCCGTCCTGGGCGACCGCGCCAAGGCGCCTTCAGCGGAGGCGCTGGCGATGCTGCGGGAGGCGGAAACCGTTCTGAAGTCCCTCCGCCAGGGCCATCCCGGCCACCCGGAGACGCTCTACGACCTCGCTTGCGTTCTCTCGGTGCAGGGCAAGCAGGAGGAGGCCATGGCCGCCCTCCACGCCGCCCACACTTCCGGCTGGCGCAACGCCACGCTCACCGAGGCGGACAGCGACCTGACGGCCCTGAAGCAGCGCGATGACTTCAAGCAGCTGATGACGGCCATGCGCACGGAGCCCGTGGCGATCCGCGAGCCGCTGGCGTTCAACCATGCCGACCGCTTCGCTGCCGGCGGCGCCGTCACCGAGGCCGCGGACGGCCGCGCCTACTATCTCAGCGCCATGCTCGCCTGCACGGGCGGACCCGCCAACACGCTGGACGAGGCGCTGGCCTCGCTGCGACGGTCGGCGGCGGCCGACGGCACGCGCCCGGCGGGCACCGTCTACTTCATGGAGTCGACCGACTGGGCTCGCACCGGCCCGAGGCAGTGGGCCTTCGCCTCGGCCGCTTCGGCTCTGAAGAAGCTGGGCGTCAACGCCGAGGTCATCAAGGGCGTCCTGCCCGAGGGCAAGGCCGACGTGGCGGGGGCGGTCATCGGCATCGCGACCTTCGACTGGAAGGCCTCCGGCAGCGTCATCCTCCCCGGCGCCTTCCTGGACCACCTGACGAGTTGCGGGGGTATCATGGCCGGCGGCGGCGGGCAGACGCTCCTGAGCGAGTTCATCCGCAACGGCGCCGCCGGGTCGTGCGGCACCGTGACCGAGCCCTACAACCTGCAGGCCAAGTTCCCCAATCCCTTCCTGCACGTGTACTACGCGAAGGGCTGCACGCTGGCCGAGGCCTTCTACCAGTCGATCGGAGGGCCGTACCAGCAGCTCCTCGTGGCAGACCCGCTCTGCCGGCCCTGGGGCGTCACCCCGAGCGTGAGCGTGACCGGGGTTAAGGATGGCCAAACGCTCGCCACGCGCCGCGGCGTCGCGGTCAGGGCGGCGGGCATGGGGCCGTTCAGCTATCGCCTCTACGTGGACGGCGTGGCCCGAGGCCCGGCCAACCTCACCGGCCGCTTCCTGCTGGACCCGAAGGCCCTGTCGCCCGGCGCGCACGAGCTGCGCTTCGTGGCGGCCGCCGGCGACCTGGAGGTGACCGGCCGAAAGACGCTGAGCGTTCGGGCGCCGCGGCCCAGATAGACCCGGCGCATGGGGCTCACGCAAACAGAGCGGCGCCTCGCCTTGGTGGCGAGGCGCCGCTCTTCGCTTGTTCGGCGGACGGCCTACTCGGCGGCGGCGGCGGCCTTGCGGCGGCTCTTGCCCTTGGTCGCGCCGGCCGCGGCGGCCTTGGCGTCGCGAATACGGGACTTGATTCGCTCTTCCAGCCGCTTGCGGGCGTTGCGGATTTCCTTGTTGCGAACGCGCATTCGATGGCTCCTGATTGTTGGGCCTGCCCTTAGGCCCGGTTCCGGCGGCTGCATGCCACCAAGGGCTCGCACGACGGTTCCGCCTGCGACGGGCCACAAGTATAACCTGTACGGCGCCGCTTCGTCAAACCGGGCGGGCTACGACCGCTTGTCCCCGATCCAGCGGCGCGTTGCTTCGACGAACTCGCGGGCGGTGGCCAGCGCCTGCGCGGCATCGGCCTCGAAGTAGGATTCCGACGGCGTGAGGTCCGGCAGGCCGTACGGGTATCGCGTGGCGATGTAGAACCGGTCGAGGAGCGCCGCCCGGGCCTGCCACCGGCTCCAGTCGGGGGCCTGCGGTGCGGCCGGGAAGTCGCGGACCAGCGACTGGATCGAATGGCCCCATGGCGCTTCGCCGAGCAGCACCCACGCCGCCTTTACGGCCTTCTCAGCCGCCTGCTGGGCCTGGAAGCAGGCATGCCGCATAGAGGGCGCCCTGGGCAAGTGCCTCGGCCGCGCGCAGGTCATCGCTCGCCGTATCGAGCCACCGCGTGGCCTGGTACGAATCGCTACTCTGGCTCATAGATCACCTCGCCCTCTGTTAGGGCCTGGGCGATGAACCTCCGGCTTCGCATCCGCTCCAGCTCGGCAGGAGTGTAGATGAGCGCGTCGGGGCCCGGCCGCTCCCTGGCTGGAGTGGCGCGGGCCCCGTGCGCGTCGGCGATGCCGCGTCAGGCTTCGGGGGTGACCCAGCCCCTGGCGGCGGAGGACTTTTCGACCGCCTCGAGGACGGCCTGGTTCTTCACGCCGTCGACCCAGTTTGGCGTGGCGGCCTTGCCCTCGGCGATGGCCTTGAGCAGGTCGGCGAGCAGGTTGATGAAAGTGTGCTCGTAGCCGATGATATGCGCCGCGGGCCAGTAGTTGCCGGCGTAGGGGTGGCAACCGTCGGTGGCGGTGATGGTGCGGAAGCCCTGCGCGTGGGCCGGGTCCGTGCGGTCAAAGAACTCCAGCTCGTTCATCCGCTCAAGGTCGAAGGCCAGCGAGCCGTTGCTGCCGTTGATCTCGAACCGCTGGTAGTTCTTCCGTCCGGCGCAGAAGCGCGACGCCTCGAAGGTGCCGACGCCGCCCTGCGCGAAGCGGGCCATGAAGATGGAGCTGTCGTCCACCGTCACCTCGCCCATCTGGTCCGATGCCTTGCCGCCCAGCCGGTCGTCGAAGTCGGCCAGGAGCGGACGCTGCTTGATGAAGGTGTCCATCATGCCGCAGACGCCGGTGATCTCGCCCACGAGGTAGCGCGCCGCGTCGATCAGGTGCGCGGCCAGGTCGCCGTGCGAACCGGAGCCCGCCACGCTCTTGTCGAGCCGCCAGACGATGGGGAAGCTCGGGTCGAGGATCCAATCCTGCAGGTAGACGCCGCGGAAGTGGTAGACGTGGCCGATGCGGCCTTCGTCGATGAGCTGCTTGGCCAGCGCGATGGCCGGGGCCTTGCGGTAGTTGTGGCAGATGGCGTGGACGATGCCGGCCTTCTCGGCGGCGGCCAGCATCCCCTTGGCCTCGGCCACGTTCATGGCCAGCGGCTTCTCGCAGAGGACGTGCTTGCCCGCTTCGGCCGCCGCGGTGGCGATGGCGGCGTGCTGGTTGTTCGCCACGGTGACGTCGACCAGGTCGATGTCCGGCCGGTTGATGACGTCGCGGTAGTCGGTGGCGTACTCTTCCCAGCCGTACTTGTCGCGCATGGCCTGGACCTTGGACTCGGTCCGACCGCAGATGACCTTCATGACCGGCTCGACGTCGAGGTCGAAGTACCGGGCCACCTGCCTGTACGCGTTGCTGTGGGCCTTGCCCATGAAGCTGTAGCCGATGAGGGCCACGTTGAGCTTGCGCTTCGCCATTGTGCTCTCCTGGTCTATGTCCGATGCTGCCCGAAGGCCCTGGGGCCCCGGAGGTTCGTTGCGTTAGGCGCAGATTCGCCGGAACGCGCGCCCATTCCTGCCCCGCCGCGCGAGAGGGCCCCGGCCGCTACTTCACCGGCCACGGTGCGGGGAGCCATGCCGGCAGGTCGGCCACCTGCTTGCGGGCCGCCTCGCCGTTCTTCACGCCCCACTGGGCGAAGTAGCCCGACAGGTCCCGACCCAGGATGCGCGAGAGGCGCGTGAGGAACTGGTCCTGCTTCTGTGCCTCGGTGCGCGGGCGGGCGCTCTGCGGAAGGCCCCCGAACTCGGCGAAGAGCTTGCGGTAGGGCTCCCAGCCGAACTCCTGCCGGATCAGGTCGAGCATCGTCAGCGGGTACCAGGGGTCCCTTGCGTAGTAGGCCGAAGCGCCGGGCGCGGCCGACACGACCTTCACCCGCTCCTCGATGGCGTCGGGCCCCATGGCCGGGTGTGCGCCGATGGGCGTGGCGTTGATCCGGTCGGCGCCGTACATGGAGAAGAGGTTGTTCGTGGTCTCGCCCCAGGCCTCCCAGGTCCACTCGGGCCGCTGGAAGTTGTGTCCCATCTCGTGGTAGTAGCCCCAGATCGGCGCGTTCCGGGCGCGGAGCAGCTTTACGTCGCAGAAGGCCTTCGCCACATCGTCGCCGGTCATCATGGGGTAGCCCGAGTGCATGTAGCCCGCGCTGATCTGGCGGTCGACGCAGTAGCGCTCGGGGCGGCTGCGGCGCGGCGCGGCGTAGAGCTCGTAGCAACGCTCCATCACTTCGTCCCAGTAGGCCATGAGCGCCTCTGGGTCGTCCAAATCGCGGACCGACGCGCTGGGCACGGTGAGGATGACGAGGCGGCCCTCCATCTCCGCCCAGGGGCCCGGCGCGCCGCGGATGCGGTTGCGCCACTCGGCCGGGTCGGTCTCTCCGCGGACATACCGCGGAGAGGCCACGGCGCCGGCCACGGTCACGCTCACGCTCCCCAGCTTGCAGCGCTCGGGGACGACGATGAAGAGCGTGCCGCCGAAGGCGCTCGCCACCCTGGTGACCGGCGCGTCCAGCGGGCGGCTGGTGGTGACTTCCGGGAAGCGCTGCCACCTGGCCAGATGCCAGAGCGTGTCGGTATGGGCGCCGATGCGGATGGCCAGCCCCTTGCCGGCGGCGGCGGCCGGAAGCGTGACCGTGATGATCTCGCCGGGCGCGGCGTAGAGGCCCAGCCCGTGCCACTCGGGACGCTGGGTGTCGATCGCCACGGTACGGGTCTCGCGGCGCGCCCCGGCCGGAACGGGGCCGGGGAACGAAGCGGCCGAAGGGTGGGCGCGGACCTGCTCGGCGGGCAGGCGGCGGAGCTTCTGCAGGTCCAGCACGGCCTTCAGGCGGGCGAAGACCTGGTCGGCGGTGATGGGAGCGGCGCGTGTCGGCACGGCGTCGCCGCCCTTGTCGGCGCAGAGGGCCTCCACCTTGCGGGTGAAGTCCGGGCGCGTGCCGCCCAGCGCGCCCACGGCCTGACCGAGCGTCGTGGTCACCTGCTCCAGCGCCTGCCCGGTGAGCGCGGCGCGGCCGTCGGCGTGGGCCCGCAGGGCCTCGAGGGCGCGTCCGGCGTGGGCCGCGTCGGGCGTGTCGCCGGCCACCGCATAGCCGGTGGGGCTGGTGGCGTCGAGCATGGCGTTGGAGAAGGCGATGCCCATGGGCGCCACGATGCGGTTCCCCGTATGGTCGCGGGTCAGGTCCAGCGAGGGGTTGATCATCTGCCAGCCCCAGGCGGGGCCGGAGACGACCAGGCCGCCGCCCCGCTGCACCCACTGCCGCACGGCGTCGGTGCGGGGCAGGTTGGCGCCGTCGAGGCCCGCCTGGTTCAGCCAGAGCAGATCGACGCCGCCCAGCGCCCCGGGCAGGTCGTTCGGCCGCACCGTGCTGACCGCGCAGCCGGCGGCCTCCAGCACGGGCCGCACCGGCGCGACGTCGCCGTTCAGCAGTCCCACGCGCAGGGCGCCCGAGGCCTTGCCCGCGGCCCAGCGAGCGGCGTTGGCGGCGAGTCGGGCGTTGCCGGGGTTTTGCAGGCTCTGCCCGCCGAAGAAGCCCTCGTGCCCGACGGCCACGGCGCGCCCCTTGCCGTAGCGGGCGGCGGCCACCATGGGCAGCCGGGCGCGTCCCATGCGGGCGGTCAGCACGACAAAGGCGTCGGCGCCCGTCACGGCGAGGTCGCCGGGAATGGCGCCCGGCGCGACGATCTCGGCCACGCCCGAGAGGAGCGCGGCGCGGGCGTCCGAGGCCGGGTCGGCGCCGGCAAGGACCGGCAGGGCCGCCAGCGGCAGCAGGCAGAAGAGCAGTCTCAGCGTCACGGTTGGTCTCCTTGGCGGCGCGGGCGCAGCCCATGGCGCGTCCCGTCCGTACGATGCTACAGCCTTCTCGCGGCTGTTTCGCCCTACAGCGTGATCTCCGACCAGAGCTCGGCGTTCACGTACCTTGTGAGATGCCCGGGGTTGGTCGTAGCCACCACCGCATCGGGTGAGCCTTCGCGCACCGTGAGGGTCTGTGCCGCGAGGATCACGTCGCAGTCGAGCGCCGCCGGATCGGCCGTGGGCCAGCCGCTGTTGCGCGCGACCGCCCATGGCCCGGCAGCGACCTCCAGTTCGCCATTCGTGAGGGGCAGGTAACGACCGGGCACGCAGCGCGTGAAGTCGCGGAGGCGGCGAATCTGCGCCGCGGCGCCAAGCCGCTCGAGCTCGCGGAGCACTTCGTAGTAGGCGATGGCCGGCACGAGCATACGATGGCCTGCCCTTACAGCGCCGAAGACCCACGCCTGACATCGATCGAGACCCGAGACGCAGGCTCGAGCGGCGTCCGGGTGCTTGGTCACGCTGCTGAGCGGGAAGGTATCGAGGACGATGGTGGCCATCAGAGCAGGCGCATACCGGCCGCACGGCGTTGGGCGTTGATGTCACGCTCGAACTCCGCCCACATCGCGTCCTCGATCGCGAGTTGCTCCCGACCGGCGGCGCCGTCTTCCTCGGCCCAGCGATCCAGCAAGAGGATCGTGGGATCGGATGCCTCTGGTGACGCGCCGGCAAGTCCCTGCACCACAAGGGCGCGCGCGGCCGCCTCCACCGCGAGCCCCTGGCGTCGCGCCGTGGCCGCCAGAGCTTGCTGCTCCCTATCGCTGAGCTCGATGGTTAGTGTCACTCTGCCGACCTCCCTCGCCTTGTTGCCGCCGAACCGCAGCGGCATCCGCCCAATCCACAAGTACGCACGCCGACAACCGAGCGTGACGCCGCAGCCGGTCCCCTCGGCCGGCGCCGGATCAGAGCGCCCAGGCTGTCGGCACGCCGCCTACCGCGCCGCGGAAGCCGCCCTCGCCACACGGGCCGCCACCGCGAAGCGCTCGGGAGTGACGCCGGGCGGGCAGGAGTCGGAGTTGGCCAGGATGAAGGGGCCGCCCGAGCCGTCCCGGATCACCTGTTCGACGTAGGCGGGGAACTCGTCGTCAGGCAGGTTCAGGAACGCCGTCGGCTCGATGCCGCCGATGATGCCCACGTCGGCGCCCAGGATGGCACGGGCCTCCCGCAGCGTGATGTTGCCCGTGGGCGGCGGCGAGAGGCTCTCCACGGCCACTACGCCGCTCCGCTTCATCGCGGGCAGGAGGTGGCGCAGGTGCCCGCAGGCGTGCTGCACATAATGCTTGCCCATATCGCCCAGCATCTCGCAGTACCGCGCGATCTCCGGCTCGATGAAGCGCTCGTAGAGCCTCGGCGAGTAGTTCTGCGTGCTGGAGTCCTCAAAGGTGAGCCAGAAGTCGTAGGGGGCCTGCGCGGCCAGTTCGGCGCAGCGCAGGTTGTTCGCGGTCATGGCGGCCGCCAGCGCCTCGGTTTCGTCCGGCGCGTCGGCAAGCAGCATCACCAGTTCCTCGGTGCCGCAGGTGTACTCCACCATGGCCTGAAAGGCGGTCTTGCCCCGGTAGACGAGCATGCCCAGGCTCAACCCGTCCCGCCCGGCGCCGGCCAGGTGATCCTCGGCGGGCTTGGGGTCGAACTCGATCCGGGTATGCTCCTCGATCCATAGCTGGGTCTTCAGGTCCTCCACGGTCTTCACAGGATGCTCCACGATGAAGGCCGTCTGGCCCGCGTCCGGCGACGTGGTGTGGACGGTTCGAAGCGTGCCCACCGGCGTCTCGAACTCGGCGTAGGCACGCCGTCCCTCCTGCCGCGTGCGCACCTCGAGCCCCGGCGTCCTCACCCTCACAGGGCAGGGCGCGCCGCGCCAGAGCGGATCGGCGCCGATGTCGTGGTGGAACCGCAGCTGGCCGCGCGCCTGCACGTCCGCCGGGAAGCTCTCCCAGACGTAGGCCAGGAACGGGGCGAAGGGCAGCCGGTCGACGGGACGGCCAAGCAGGGCGGCGGCGAGCCGCTCGCGGGATGTCATGCGTTCCATGCCGATGAGGTTACCTCCCGCGACGCACCAACCGCAGCCAGAGGGTATCGCCTTGCCGCAGGGCGGCGGTCACTGGTCTTGCATCTGGGACGCCATTGCGTCTAGACTTGAGAAGTATCTCGTTACTAGGAGCAGAATCCATGCCATCAGGTCCGGTGAGTGGTGACGCGATGCCGTGTCAGTCGATTGCAGCCTGCATGAACCAGGAGTTCCTGCTCCGCGTTGTGCAGCAGGCACTGGACGCACGCACGGCGGCACCCGAGCACTTGAGTCGTGAGATGAAGGCTGCCATCAGGGACGCCAAACTGCGACCTCGTGGGTTCCAGCACCATCCAGACCTGGCTCCAAGTACGTTGCTTGCGCCTGGGCTTGTGATGGCGTTCCGTAGACGACCGTCCATCGCGGCCGCAGTCCTGCACTGCTGGTCTTGTGTCCGCAAAGATCTCGCTGCCGCGGTGCGTACGTTTGCTGGCGTGCACAGCCTGTCGGTTGTCGATGAGTGTCCCATTGACGGTAAGTTCGCTCTTGCCTGGGCGGGGTCAGAACTGCAGTCATGGACTGACCGGTTTCTCGCAGTGCATTCTAACTGGGACCGTGACGATGTCGCACTTATGCTATGCCTGACCCATGGTGCCTGCTGCTTGCCGGAGAATCCCCGTGGCGGAGACCCCTTTGGAGAGGACCCGCTTGGGGAGACCGCCGAGGATGATACGTCAGCGGCGCTACCGGATCCGTGGGCAGGGTGGTTGGCGGAGCTGCGTGAACTGCCAGCGGACAGCCCTGCATGGGACTACTCTGGCGCGTTTGTCCTTGCGCTGAGCGAGTTGAGCGAGACGAGGCTTGAGGAACGCAGTGCGCCGGAAAGGGCACTGGCGTCGGGGATGCAAGCACTGGAAGGTTTAGAGAGCGCCCTCATCGAGCTGGAAATCCCATGGACGGACTGGACCCCTGCAGTTTGCCCGCGCCATCAAGTGGAAGCAGCGGCCGACGAGCTCAAGCAACTGGCAACGGATCTTACCGACTACGCTACTGCAGTGGCAGAAAGTCCTCAAGGTATTCACCAGCGCTCGGCATCGCTAGCCAGGCAACAGGCTCTACTGACCCAGATCGGCCTGCGGTGCGACAAGCTTCACGGTTGGCTACGACCAACGGAAGCCGCTACCGCTGAACCGGATGATCTGTGGCTGTCGGCCGACGACGGCAATGAGTCTGCCCCAGACGCAGAGCGGTCCAGCACGGTGGTAGATCCTCCTGCCATCGAACCTGTAGGCCCTCTGTGTCAACATGGAGTGAGACACTTTCCATTCCCTCCAGGATGATCGAGGGCGGAAAGGATCGCATCAGGTGAAGAACGGTTTGACAAACGCCATGGCGTCGAGGAGTCCAGTAGGCATGCCCGTGCGGCCCACAG
>JAPLCQ010000150.1 GCA_026392115.1 Armatimonadota bacterium
CCACGCTCGATGCGGCCGAGATGGAGCGCGAGCGCCGCGTGGTGCTGGCCGAGCTGGCCCGCCGCGCCAACGACGGCGGTGTCGCGGCCGCCGACGCGGTCTGGGCCGGGCTTTTCGCGGGCTCACCGACGGCGGCGCCGCCGTCAGGCGCCGCGGCGGGCATCCGCTCCCTGACAACGGAGGCCCTGCGCCGCTTCCACAGCCGCCTCTACAGGCCGGACGCCCTCTGCGTGGCCATGGCTGGCGGCGCGGCGATTCCGGAGGCCGTAGACGCGCTGAAGGCCGCGCTGGGCGACTGGGCGAAGCCCGCCGAGCCCGCCCCGGCCCCGCCGAACCCGAGCCGCCCCGAGGAACTGCTGCCCGGCGCGGCGATGGCGCCGATCGGCGTCGCTGTTCCCTCCGCTCCCGAGGGCCGCGTCTGGTTCGCCGCGGGCTTTGCCGTGAGCGACGGCGGCTCGGACCTCTGCGACCGGATGCTCGGCCTCCTGGTGGCCGATCCCGCCGTGGGCCGCCTGGCGCAGGCCGCCGCCACCGCCGTGACGGGCGGCGTCTCGGTGGAGACGAGCTCGCTGCCCGGCCTCTCGGTGACGATCGTCTGCGGCGCCGCCGACGGTCCCATGGGCGCCTCGTCGCTCGCCGCGATCCGCGCCACGCTCCAGGCCGTGGTCGATCGCCCGCCCGACGCCGCCGAAGTGGCGGGCATCCGGGCGCGCCTCCTGGGACTGCGCCTCTTCGAGTTGGAAACCTGCGCCGGCGCCGCTCGGGCCGCGGGGCAGAACCTGTCCCTGGGCCGCACGGTGACCGACCTGAGCCTGCGCGAGGCCTCCGCCGCGGTGACCGGCGCGCAGATCGCCGCACGCGCCACCCAATGGCTCAACAAGGCCGCCCGCGCCGAGGCCGTCGCCCATGCAGAGGCGGCCCCGTGATCGCCTGCGTCTGGCCGCTGATCGCCCTGGCCGCACTGCTGCAGGCGCCGGCGCCGCCCGCGCCGGCCGTCGCGGAGTTCACGCTGCCCGTCGGCGTCCGCGCGGCGTTGCGCTACGAGCCCGGGTCCGGCGCCGCCGCCATCTGCGTCATGGTCGCCGCCGGGGCCGAAGCCGACCCCGAGGGCTCGCGGGTGGCCGACCTGACCACGCGCTGCCTCTTCGGCGACAACCTGAACCTCTCCAAGGCGGCCGTCCGGCAAGCCGTCTACGCCACCGGCGGCGACCTGTCGTGCACCTGGAACGAGCAGGGAGTGGCCATCAGTTGCGTCACCACCCCGGACCGGTTCGAGGACGCGCTCTACGTCATCGCCCAGGCCCTGAAGAACGCGGAGATGGACGCCGAAAGCGTCGCCGCGGCAAAGCGGACCATCCTCGCCTCCCTGCGGGCGGAGGCCGCCAACCCGGACGCGGTGGCCACCGCGGCGGCCCGCGAGGCGCTCTTCCCGAACTCGCCCTACGGCAGGCCGCGCATCGAAGCCGACGCCGCCCTGCGGCGCCTCGCCCGCGCCGATGTGCTCCGGTGCTACCAAACATGGTTCCGGCCGGAGCGATGCTCCATTGCGGTGGTCGGCGACGTGACGGCGACGCGGGCACGGCGCGCGCTGGAGAACTACCTCGTCGACTTCGAGCGCCAACCCGTGCCGCGCTCGTTCGTCGCCGAGGCGAAGCCCTCGTCCGATCCCGCCCGCCGGGCGATCACCATGCGCTCCGGCACCCGCCTCGTCATGACGCTGTTGCCCGCGCCCCCGCCGGCTTCGGATGACTTCCCGGCCGCGCTGACGCTGACGGCCCTGCTGGGCGGCGGCAAGGGGAGCCGGATGTTCCGCGAACTCCGCGAGGCCGAGGGCATCGGTTACGCCCTGGGCGCCGAATGCCGGTGGCAAGCCGCGGGCAACCAGATCGTGGCCAGCGTGGAGGCGCCGCCGGCTGAGGCCGCGCGGGCGGAGGAGATTCTCGACGGCGTCGTGGCGGGCCTCGTTGCCCGTCCGCCCGGCGAGGCCGAGCTGGAGCGTGCGAGGCGCTTCGCTTCGGGGGCCTATCGGCTGGCGCACGAACGGGTTAGCGACCGGGCCCGCCACCTGGCGGTCTGGGCCGGTACGACGCTGGGGGCGTCGGCCGATGGGGCGCTGGGCGCGCGGATCGCCAAGGTGACCGCGGAGGACGTCGTGCGCGTGGCCCGAGCAGCCCAGGGCCACCGCGCCAGGGTCGTGGTCGGCCCGCCACAGCCGTAGGAACGCGCGGCGGGCCGGTGCGGCCTACTTCGTGACCACTTCCAGCGGGACAAGAAACTCGCCGCCCTTGGCCAACTTGCCGGACAGCATGCCCACGGCCATCTTCACGCCGTAGCGGCCCATGAGGTCGGGATGCTGCTCGATGGTCGCCTTCAGGTCGCCGGCCGCCAGTGCGGCCTTCACGTCCGGAATGTTGTCGTACCCGATGACGGCGATCTTGCCCTGCTTGCCCGCCTCCTGGATGGCCTTCATGGCGCCGATGGCCATCTTGTCGTTGGCGCAGAAGACGCCCGCGAGGTTGGGCTTGGCCGCCAGCATCGACTGGAACTTGGCGTACGCCTTCTGCGTGTCCCACTCGGCCGACTCGCGGGACGCCACCGTTAGCTTGTCCTTGACGCCGGCCTCGAAGCCGCGCTTGCGGGCCTCGGCGTTGTCGGCCCCTCGTATGCCCTCGAGGATGGCCACGTCGCACTTACCGCCGAGCAGGCTAGCCATCTTCTCCCCTGCCAGCCGGCCGCCCTCCTCGTTGTTGGCCCCCACATAGCCGCCGGAGGCGAGGCCGGCGGCAGCGGCCGAGGCGGCGTCAACGCGGTTATCGATGTTCACGACCAGAACGCCCTTGTCCGCCGCCTGCTTCAGGGCGGGTACGATGCCCTTGGAGTCCGCCGGGGCGATCAGGATGGCGTCCACGCCTTTGGCCACGACGTTCTGCACCATGGAGAACTGGATTTCCTTGTCACCCTCCTGCGGCGGCGCCTGAACCTCGAGCGTCACGCCCAGTTCATTGGCGGCCTCTTCGGCTGCCTTGATCATGGGGTCGAAGAACGGGTTGTTGCGCGTCTTCACGATCAGCGCCAGCTTGAAGGGCTTGTCCGCCTTGGCCACGCCGTCCAGGTCGGCGCCCGTCACAGCGGCTGCGGCGGGAGTCGCGGGCTTGGCGGGTTCGGTGGGCTTCTTCTCCTCGGCCGGAGCGCAGCCGATGGCCGCCAACAGCGCCAACGCGGCCAATCCGGATAGTACGTAACGGTAGGTCATGCTAATCCCCTTTCCGGCGAATGCGGTCCAGCAGGACCGCCACAACGATCACCGCGCCGATGGCGACGCCTTGCATCGTATCGGGCACACCGATGAGCACCAAACCCGCGTTGAGCACCGCGATCGTCAGCGCGCCCACGAGGCTACCCAGGACGCTCCCCTGGCCTCCGCTGAGCGACGTGCCGCCGATGACGACCGCGGCGATGGCGTTCAGTTCCGCCCCGGAGGCCGCGCCCGTGTCGGCCAGGCCGAACTTGGCCGTCAGCACGATGGCCGCCACCGCGGCGGTGAGTCCGGAGGCCAGGTAGGCGAGAAGAGTGACGCGCCGCACGTCGATGCCCGCCAGGCGAGCCGACTCGCGGTTCCCGCCTACGGCCAGGAATGAGCGCCCCAACCCCGTGAGCGAAAGCGCCACCACGCCCGTGACCACCACGGCGGCGGCCACCAGCGCCAGCGGCGCGCCTCCGCCCACCACTCCCAGCGCACGGGGCAGGCCGGAGACACTGTTGCCGTCCGTTGCGAACACGGTGAGCCCGCGAGCGGCCGTGAGCATCCCCAGCGTGGCGACGAAGGGCGGGATGCCCCCATAGGCCGTCACCGCGCCGTTGATGAGCCCGCAACCAAGCCCCACCAGCAGGGCGAAAGCCAGCGCGACGCCCAGTCCAGCCCCGGAACGCGCCACGGCCGCCATGGCCGGCGTCAGCATGGCCAGCGCCGCGACGAACGCCGGGGCTACGCTCCACGGCGGTCCCGCGCGCCTCCGCAGAGCCAGAGGCGCCAGGGCAGCCAGGGGCGCCGCGGCGAGGGCCGCCATGAAGAGCGGCGGACGATCGGTGGCGGCCATACCCAGCGCCACGCCGGACAGGGCCAGGACAGAGCCGACGGAGAGGTCGATGCCTCCCGTAACGATGACGAAGGTCATCCCGACGGCCAGGATAACGTTGGTGGCCGCCTGCTGCAGTATGTTCGGCAGGTACTCTCGCGTCCAGAACGCGGACACGAACGCCGGATGCAGCGAGAAGCCGCCGCACACCACGCCGAGGATCAACCAGGGCCGTATGCCGCGCCCAATGCGCGCCAGAGGACCCTCCGCGGGCCGCTCGATATTTGCTGTTCGCCGTGTCATCTCAACCGGCAGTATAGCCAAGCGGGCGCGCAACCGGCAAGGACCGCGGCCGACTATCGGGGAACACGAGCTCGCCCCGGGCGGTCCATTACGCGGAAGTTCTACCGTGAGCGCGAATCCGGAGGCGGTTCCGTCGTTGACTCGCCTATGGGCGCGGGCTATAATGTCTCGTTCGCCTCGGGAGTATCAGTAACCGCGCCCACGGCTATCCACGCGCCCCCTTGAGCACGTGTTCGCCGAGACGCAAACGGCCATGAGCTGCAAGACGAGGATCGCGACACCCGCAATGAACCTGCGCCAGATCGACATCAGTGAGCGCCTCACATTGCGCGTACCTGCGGAGACGCTGGATGTTCTGTAAGTGGTGCGGCCTGGAGAGCGAGACTGACGACGTCTGCAGCTGGTGCAGGAAGCCCTTCGCCTCCGCACGCGCAGCTTCAGCCGCCGGCACGGACACGTCCGGCTCAAGCTCCGGCGGTTCGTCGTATTCGTCTGCGGGTTCGCAGAACACGTCCGGTTCCGTACCGGATATGTTTGATGACGACCTGAACCCGGTCCCGTTCGTTGCCCAGAGCACGGCCCCTCCGCGACCGCAGCCGCGTCCCGCCCCGGCCCCCGCGCCTGCTCCGCGTCCTGTCCGCCCGAGCCCCGCTCCTGCGCCCGCCCCGCCGCCGGAGCCGCCCATCGTGCGCCAGGCTCCACAGCCGGTGGCTCCCGCTCCCGCACCCGTGCAGCCCGCGGAAGTGCGCCCGCAACCTCTGGACGCCCGCCCGGCCGCGCCGCAGCCCCTCGACCTGCGCCCTGCCGCCCCGCAGCCGCTGCAGCCGACGCCGATCGCGGCGCCCAAGCCGGCCCCGCCCGCGCCCATACCCGTCGCCCCGCCTGCCGCGCCGGCGCCCATACCGATCGCCAGACCCACCGGGCCTGCGCCGATCCCCATCGCCAAGCCCGCGGCGCCGGCGCCGATACCCATTGCGAAGCCCGCGGCGCCCGCGCCGATTCCGATCGCCAAGCCCGCGGCGCCGGCTCCCATACCGATCGCAAAGCAGCCGGAGCCCGCCGCACCGGCTCCGATCCCCATCTCGAAACCCGCGGCGCCCGCGCCGCCGCCGCCCGCCCCGCCGGCGCCTGAGCGACCGAGGCCGACCATCCAGGCGGCATCCGCCGATGATCTCGACCTACCGCCGCTGGCCACCATCGCCGACGAGCCTCCGGTGCAAGCCGCTCCGTCGGGCCGCCTCGACCTGACCGGAGCCCCGATACCGGGTGCGCCCGTCGCCGAGGTCCGCGGCCCACAGCCTCGGCCGGCCGCTCCCATCGCGCCGATACCGCCCGCCATGCCGCCGTCGCTCGCCGCCGCCGTACCCCCCATGGCGGGAGCGCCCGTTGCGGTGCCGCGGGCAGGCGGACGCACATGGTACTGCCGCTGGTGCGGCATGGAGAGCGAAGCCAGCGACAAGTGCAGTTGGTGCCGCAAGGACTTGCGTAACCTGCCCTCATCGGGCCAGCAAGGCCGCGGTCCGATCATCTCCGGCCGACCGACCGGCAAACAGAAGCCCGCGGGCAAGGGCAAGGGCCAGCAGCAGCCGGCGCAACCCGCGCCGACACCGGCGCCGACGCCGCCGGTCCCGCAGCCCGCACCGGCGCCCAAGGCCGCTCAACCGGCGCAACCGAAGCCGCAAGCCCCCAAGCCGCCGCAACAGCAGGCGCCGACGCCCAAGCCCAAGCCCGCCGATGTTGGCATCCCGGAGATGACCCGGGTCCAGACCACGAAGTCGAAGTACTACCAGGACCAGGTGGTGGATCAGGTCTCCGGCACGCAGTACGACGCGGACACCGGCGAAGTCGCCGGCAAGCCCGTCGTCACCGTGGAGGGCATGGCCGAGGAGGAGCGCAGCCAGCTGGTGCGCAGCATCACCCTCTACTCCGGCGCCCTCGCGGCCACCGTGATCGTGGGCGCGCTGCTGACGCACTTCATGCCCGGCTGGTACCTGCTCTTCCTGGCGATGGTGACCTTCGCCGCGGGCATGGCGCTCCCGCTCTTCGGCGTGGCGCAGTACGGCGAGGACGACTCCACCGACGTGGGCTGGTTCGTGGGCTTCGCAGGCATCGGCGGCCCATTCGTCGGCGGTATCGCCTACGGTGTCCTGGGGCTCATCAAGGGCGACGCCAACCCGGCCCTGGCGGGCATCTTCATCGTCTCGCTGCTGGCGCGTATTCCTCTGGATATGGCGGTCGGCACCCCCATCGGCGCATCGCTGAACGGCCTGATGCCCTTCACCGATCCCACCAATGCGATGCACTGGGCCGCCCAGTTGATGACGTTCCTGGGCCTGGTCGGCTGGTACTTCGCGGGGATGTTCCACAAGCTGGACGAGTAGGCTCAAGACTGGGCCGCCACCGGCCGGCGGCCCATCGGTCCTCCGCCCCTTCTTCTAGACGAGCCAGCGGTCCAGTGCCGCCTCCAGGTCCCGGTCCGTCGGCTCCACCAGAACCTCGCCGCCCAGGAGGATCGTGGGCACCTTGCCGGATCCCCCATTCAGCCCGCGCATGGCGGCTTCGGCTCCGGCCGCGCGCTCGATGTCGATCTCTACGAACTCCACGCCGCGGCTGGCGAGGATGCGCTTGGATCGGTGGCAGTCGGAGCACCATGACGTGGTATAGGCGACAACCCCGGGTTGCGGCATGGCTGCGGGTTCTCCGTGGCGCGTCAGCGGCCGGGGCGCGGCGCGGTATCGCCCGTCAGCCGGACAACGGCAGTGGCGCCCAACTCCCGGATGCGGCGGCGGATGGCGTCGGCCTTGCGCTCGGGCACGTTGCGAACCAGCGTCAGGGGCAGGGCCTCCATCTGGCGGCGCGCATCGATCAGGTTGCAGACGAGGATGTCCTGAAGGGCCATGGCGACATCGGTGGGGTTGCGCCCGACCTGGGTAAGGATGACATCGAAGTTCTGCATCATGTCCGACGCTTCGGCGACGATGGACTTGGGGTCGTTCGGATCGGTCAGCGTCAGGCCGCGGTTGCACTTGTCGCAGGTGAAACGAACAGCCTTCACCGAGACCTTGTGGCTGGCCCGGCAGATGGGGCAAGTGAGGTCGCGCACAGGCACGGGAAGCCCGTTCTCGTACTGCACGCGGCGGTGGCAGCCCTCGCAGGTGTAGTCCTCGGTGGGTTGCGCCAAAAAGAGCATCTGGTGTTCGCAGTAGGGGCAGTAGACCGCCAGGCTCGGTCGCTGACGGGCCCGGTTGGCGCGGAACCAGCCGACCGACATGATGACCACGCCGGCGGCCATGCCCAGCGCCGCCACGGGCCATAGCTGGTAGAGATTCGCAAGCTTCAGAATCCACAGGAGGACTGCCGATACGACGAGGATGACCACGCCCCGGATAGCCAGCCGAACGGCTATCTCATACGCGCGCTCCAGAAGGTCGGAACGACTGTTGGTGGTCTGCGCCATTGATCTCTCCCATCACGGCCGTCCGTACGGTCCGGACGCACACGCGGTCAGCCGCCCCAGCAGGGACGCCACTCGGCAAGTATAGCCGCGCCCCGGCGGGCTGTCAACTCCGACCGGGACGCACCGCGGCTCCGCTGCCCAGCGTCACCTCGAACACGGCGACGCCGTCGGGCACGTCCAGCGCCAATCCCGTCAGTCCGCCCTCGTAACCCGGCGCTCCGGCGAGCTTCAGCGCCACCCACTGCTTGTCGCCGGCCGGGAAGGACGCTTCGACGGACCGCGCGGCGTCCCACCACGTCTCGCGCCACTTGGAGTACTCGCTGGGCCGGGTCGACGCCACAAGCGGCGGGGCGCCGCGCCAGTAGACGCGCAGCTTGCCCGCCGCGCGTGAAGTGAGGCGGATACGCACCGTGCCGGCTGCCTCGGCGCGCCAGAACGTGTTCGGGCCCAGCAGGCGCACGGCCTCGCCGGGACGGTCGGCGATCACGGCGAGGCCGCGCTCAGCCAGAGGGAACCCGGCGTCGCGGCCGTTGGCGTAGTACCAGCCGTGACGGGCGGTGTCGAAGCGCCACGAGGGCGGCGACTTCGGCGCCAGGCGCTTCGCCTCGGCCCGTATCTGCTCCAGGCTGCCCACGACGAAGGTGCACTGGTACTCGTACACGAGGTTGTGGTCGAGTATCTCCGTGGCGATGGGCGACATATAGCCGGTGGGCCCATCCTTCTCGCCGCCCTTGCCGCGCTGCCCCGCGAACCCGCCGTGAAACTCCATGGGCCGTTCGACGCAGACGCCGATGCCCGTGCCCTGATCGTTCACCAGAGCCGCCCACGCCTCGGTGGGAAGGTAGTTCACCCAGGGCCAGCCCTCGTTGTGGTCGTTGCGCACCTCGGTGATGGGCCCGCCGGTGAAGGGCTTGTCGCCCTGATAGGTCATCAGCCGGTGCCACGGGCCGTTCACGTAGACGGCGGGCACCTCCTGGCTACTGCCCTTGTACTGCGTCTTGTCGCTCCGGGCATTGGTGAGCCGGGCGCGGTACGAGAACTTGGAGCCTCCGGGCAGCAGCTTGATCCAGGTCTCCATCACGCACTCGCCCGGATCGTTGTCCATGGGCCAGAGCATGGGCACGGTCTTGACGTACAACTCGCCGTTGGCCACGCGGTGCTCCAGCACCTTGGAGCCGTTGTGGTAGGCGTCGCCGGTCTGGATGGGGTTCCATGGGAAGCCGGACCACGCAGGGCTCTTGCGCTTGCCTTCGCGCTGATAGTTGGGCGGACCGGAGTAGTAGGACTGCTGGATCTGCCGCCCGAGGTCTGCCGAGTTGATGATGTTGGGCCCGCCGGGCACGGAGACGTGCGTGATGGCGCCGCCCCACTTCAGGTTCACGCCCACGCGGATGGCGGCGTTCTCTACAAAGGTATCGGCGGTCTGCTGCGCTCCGGCTCCGGCGGCAACCGCGGCCAGGCAGCAGCAGGCGCCCAGGGTTTTCGGGTCCATCGCATCCTCCATGGGGTGATCCTAGCTTCGTTGCGGGCGTGCGGTCAGGCCAGCGCGTCCGCCATGTAGCGGCGGCTGTCGGCCAGATCGAGGTAGGGGTCGCGCAGGTGCGTGTCATGCTCCACGAAGACCCAGCCGTCGTAACGCATGGCCACCAGGCGGCGAAGGACGGCGGCGTTGTCCATCCCGATGTTGCCGCGCCCCAGCCCGCAGAATCGGCCCCACTCGGTCCAGCGCGCCAGTCCGAGGTCTGGGTTGACCACCTCCCAGTCCTTCAGGTGTACGGCCACCAGTCGGTCGCCGTAAGTCTCCAGCGCCTCCAGCGGGTCGCCGCCGGCCGCGGCCAGGTGAGCCGTGTCCAGGATCAGGCCCGCATCGGTGCACCGGGCCATGAACTCGGCCAACTGCCCGGGGGTCTCCACCGGCGAGCCCATGTGGTTGTGGAGGCCGACCCGCAGGCCAAGCCGGGCGCAGGCCGCCGCCTGGGCGTTGACCTGGCGGCAGAAGGTGGGGAGGTCGCGCGCGGGCGCCGAGGCCCACACGTACAGGGAACCCATGGCCGCGGCCCAGCGGTGGGTCATTTCGGCGTTGGGGCCGCGACAGGTGCCCCAGGCGCAGCCGAGCTTGCGGAACGTGACGGCGCGATCGACCAGTTGGGCCGTATCCGACGCCTCGAGCCTCTCGACGCCCTCGTACCCGATCGCCTTCAGACGGGTGAGGCGCTCATCCAGGTCGAGCATTCCACCGTCCCAGACGTTCATCCCGTAGTCGGCCACACCAAAGCGCATGACGGCCCCCTTCCGCTTACACGAGACATCGATAGCGGGATTCTACCTGCGGGCCATGGAGGACTCGCGGCCGTCGCCAGCGAACTTGGGCGCACTTCAGGAGGTGGACCATGCCCGTCGAGACCATGACCCCGCGAGAGCGCTGGCTGGCGGTGCTGCAGCGCAAGAGCCCGGACCGCGTGCCGACCGACTACTGGGCCACGCCCGAGGCGTCCGCGAAGCTCGTGGAGCATATGGGTTGCGGCACGATCCAGGAAGCCCTGGCGCGGCTCCACGTGGACGCCGTGGCGAACGTCGGCCCGGCCTACGCGGGACCGCCGATCCGGGAGCGCCACGACGCCTTCGGCATTCGGTACCGGAGCATCGACTACGGTACGGGCGCCTACTCCGAGGCCGAGACGCACCCGCTGGCCGCG
Organism: Armatimonadota bacterium; assembly: GCA_026392115.1. Taxonomy (GTDB): domain Bacteria; phylum Armatimonadota; class Chthonomonadetes; order Chthonomonadales; family CAJBBX01; genus CAJBBX01. The sequence goes on from JAPLCQ010000150.1 coordinate 10,533, forward strand.
TTCGAGAGCGTGGAGGCCATCGACGCGGCCTACACATGGCCCACCGCCGACTGGTACGACTACACCGGCATCGCGACGCAGGTGGCGGCGGCAGGCGAGGCGCCTATCCGGGGCGGCGGCTCCGAGCCCTTCCTCACCTACTGCCTGCTGCGCGGGATGGAGCAGGCCATGATGGACATGCTGGAGCATCCCGACATCGTGGACTACTGCCTGGCCAAGCTGTTCGACCTGGCCTACGAGACGACCCTGCGGACCTACGAGCAGGCGTCCGGCCGCATCATGATCACGTACGTGGCCGAGGACATGGGCTCACAGGACCGCATGATGTTGTCGCCGGCGCAGGTCCGCCGCTTCCTGCTACCGGGAATGAAGCGCATGATCGACCTGGCGCACCAGGCCGGGGCGTACGTCTTCCACCACAACGACGGCGCGGTGCGGCCCATCCTGCCGACCATGATCGACGCCGGGATCGACGTGCTGAACCCCGTCCAGTGGCGCTGCACCGGCATGGAGCGCGAGGGGCTGAAGCGCGACTTCGGCGACCGCATCGTCTTCCACGGCGGCGTGGACAACCAGTACACGCTCCCCATGGGTACGGTAGCGGATGTGCGCCAGGAGGTGGCCGACAACCTGGCGATCCTCGGCGCGGGCGGCGGCTACATCCTGGCGCCGTGCCACAACATCCAGGCGGTGAGCCCGCCTGAGAACATCGTGGCCATGTATGAGACCTGCTACGAGCTGGGCTGGAGCTGAGGGCCGCGGCTACCTGCGCGCGGCCCAGAACAGCGCCTGCACCACGAGCTTCCGGTAGTTCGGGTTTTCGTAGGCGACATGGTCGTGGCCCAGCATGAGGTAGCAGGTGCGGGCCTTGCCGTAGGTGCGCGTCCAGCCGATGACGGGTCCGCTGCGCGGTTCCGTGGCGGTGAGGAGCGGCTTGGAGTCGGGCTCAACGCGGAAGCTGCCGTAGACCTCGTCCGTGATATCGAAGTCCTCGATGCCGCGGACGATCGGGTGCTTCCGGTCGGCCAGGTGGACCCGATACGGCACCGCGTCGGTGAAGGTGGAGGCCTTCAGGCCCGTCGGGGCGCCGGCGGGCACGCGCTCGAAGTAGCGGCCGCCGATGATCTTGTCGTACTCCGGCCAGTCGGGGTATCCCGCCAGGCAATGGTGCATCGCCACGACGCCCTTCCCCTTGCGGACCAACTCGGCGAAGGCGGCGCGGGCCTCGGGCGTGATGGGCGACCACATGTCGTAGAGCGCCACCACGTCGTAGGCCTTCCCGGCCTCGGGCGTCAGGAGCCTGTGGGCTTCGGGATGCTTCGCCTCGGTCCACTCCACTCCGTCCAGGCTATTCCACATGGCGGTGAAGGCCTCGCGCTCGAAGGCGTGGCCGCCGGTGACGACCAGCACGCGCAACGGCTTCTGCGAGGCCATCCTCGGTTGCGCCGGGGCCGACAGAGCCGCCGCATGGAGGCAGACGGCCAGGCAGAGGGCGAGCATGGCCTTCATCAGTGCATCTCGGCGGCGCACGTGCCGATGCCGGGCCGGTAGTAGTTGAACAGCACGTCCGGGTGGTCGGCGAGCAGCGACATGGGCACGGCCGCGTCGGCCAGCCCCTTGGAGATCATGAAGGCCGTCAGGCGCTGGCCGAAGGGGTTGTCGTGCGTCCCAGCCTGCCAGATGGAGACCCTCTCGGCCTGCCACGTCTGCACCGGACCCACCGAGATGGCGTGCGTGGGCACCAGAGCCACGTTGCCGCCGCCGCTGGTTCGGGCATTCTGCACCAGGGTGAGCGGGTGGAGCTCCACCACCCGCGTTCCCTGTCGGCGGTAGACCTCGGGAGGCGGCGGCGCCTCGGTGTAGGCTCCGTTGCGGCGTGGCGGGTCGTTGAAGGCCCAGTGCTTGATCTCGCCCTGCCCGCCCTGCATCACCGCGCAACGCACGCCGCTCCAGGAGGCCTCGTAGGCCGCGGCGTCGGCCTTGGGGAAGTGGAGGTTCGCCTCCGGCATGGCGAGAGCCGGATCGATGCGGCCGAAGCAGAGTTCGCGGTCGGCCCGCTCGAAGGAGAGCGGGTGGTCCACCGGCGCCTCGCGGCCGTCGAGGTACCACTCGTCCATGCCCCAGAAGTGCGAGTCCTTGAGCGACAAGCCCATGGCGTTGACGAGCCGCGCCACCAGCGGGAGCTGCTCCGTGGGGCCGATGGGGCCGCAGATGCCCACCGGGTTGTCGGGCGTGGAGCGGCGCCAGGCGGAGATGTACTCCAGGGCCTCGGCCAGGTAGAACTCGTCCAGCGAATCGAACATCCGAACGGTGAAGCCGGGCCGGCTCAGTTGCTCCATGTCCTCTACGGTCAGCTTGGCGACGTCGGCCAGCAGGTCTGGGTCCAGCGTGGTGTAGTCCCACCAGTCGGGCGCGATGCGGCTCAGGGGTCTGCTCATCGTCTTCGTCTCCTCGTGGACGGCCGGCGCCTGGGCGCCGGCCTAAGCCGTCTGAACGTCGACAACGCCGGCCAACCGGCTCAGCGGGTTGTCTGCCGGGTGCGGGTGACCCAGATGCTGTCGGAAGGCCTCGGCGTGGCTGCCGCCGGCAAGCGGCCCTCGAATGCCGCTCCACCGGCGAGCCGATTCGATGTAGTTGTCCATGCCGTGCTGCCGCCGAAGCCAGTCGCGCTGGCTGGCGTGGCAGGCCAGGGCAGCCAGCTTGCGCTCCAGTACATCGGAGATGTCCACCGCGAAGCTGAGCGGGCACTCGGCGCCGAACATGTCGTGCCCTTCCAGGGCGTCGGTGTAGACCAGGTACGGGACCCCGGACGTGGGCGACCCGCGTCCGGGTGTCTCGTAGTTGCGCATGGGCGCGTTGAAGCAGGCATCGCGGACCAGTTGCGACGTGACAATGTGGTCGAACATATAGTCGTACGGCGGCGTGGTGATCACGAGCCCCGCATCGACCTTGCGCAGCATGCCGGCCACGCGGCGGCGAGCGTCCGAATCGAAGACGAAGTCCACATCACCGAACTCGAGGCACGTATAGGAAGCGGCCCCGACCGCCTGAGCCCCGGCGGCGGCCTCGGCGCGGCGAATGGCGGCGATCTCGTCGCGGCCGATCTCGGCGGAGCCCATGTCGCCGGCGGTCATGGTGGCCACATGAACCTCCACGCCGGCATCGGCCAAGCGGATCAGAGTGCCGCCGCAGAGAATCTCCATGTCGTCGGGATGGGGCATCAGAGCCAGCACACGGTTGTTCCAGACCTTCATTACCTCAGTCCTTCCCTGGTCACTCGCATCACGTACTCCGGGCAATCCTCGCCGGGCGCCTGGACCGTCTTGATGTACTCGAAGCCCACCTTGGCGTAGGCGCGGATTGCGGCGGCGTTGTCGGGGTCCGGTCCGACGACGCAACAGGAGACCATCTCATCCGCGAAGAGGCGCTCCCGGATGTATTGCGCCAGCGCGCGACCGCCGAAGCCCCTGTGCAGATACGCCGGGTCGCCGATGAAGAGGTCGAGCCCCGCCGCGCCCGGCTCCACCTGCAGCGCGGCGGCATAGGCCGGGTAGTCGCGGATCAGGTACGACTGGATGTACCCGATCGGCGCTCCGCCCAGCTCGATGAGGCTCCCATGGGTCGGCTCCGCGCCCGATATCTTCGGACCGTACTCGGCCTGGATGTCGGCGTAGCTCATATCCCGGCGGGCGTACCATCGCCGGGCTTCTCCCGCGGCCAGCCACCGGGCCAGGCGCGGCAGGTCCGCCACGGTGATGGCGCTGAACGAGATGGGCGGGGCGGTCTCGGGCACGGCGCTCCTCGGCACGACGGCGTTGCACCTAGGTTCATCGCCGAGGCCGGCGTCTCCTGCGTGAGCCGCCGTGCGTTGACACCGCGCGGGACCATCCGGTACCCTACCGACGTTCGCCCGGCGGGCGGGACACTCGACTGCGAAGGTTGCGCCATGACATTCCAGAACCTGCTGATCACCCTCGAGCGGTATTGGGCCGAGAGGGGTTGCCTTGTGATGCAGCCCTACGACGTGGAGGTCGGTGCGGGAACCAACGCGCCCACGACCACGCTCCGGGCGCTGGGCCCCGAGCCCTGGAACGTGGCCTACGTGCAGCCGTCGCGCAGGCCCGCCGACGGCCGGTACGCCAACAACCCCATGCGCATGCAGCACTACTACCAGTACCAGGTGATCCTGAAGCCCTCGCCCGACAACGTGGTGGACCTCTACCTGGGCAGCCTCCGGGCGCTGGGCATCAGTCCCGAGGAGCACGACATCCGCTTCGTCGAGGACGACTGGGAGGCGCCGCCGCTGGGCGCCCAGGGCGTGGGCTGGGAGGTGTGGATGGACGGCACCGAGATCACCCAGTTCACCTACTTCCAGCAGATGGGCGGCGTGGAGTGCGCGGCTGTTTGCGCCGAAATCACCTACGGCACCGAGCGCCTCTGTACCTGCCTGCAGGGCGTCGACAGCGTCTGGGACATGGAGTGGGCCCACGGTGTGACCTACGGCGACGTGGAGCGCGACTCCGAGCGCCAGCACTGCAGCTACAACTTCGACGAAGCCGACGTGGACGCCCTGAGCCGCATGTTCGCGGCCTATGAAGGTGAGAGCCACCGGATCGCCGACCAGGGGCTGGTCTTCCCGGCCTTCGACCTCGCGCTCAAGTGCTCGCACCTCTTCAATCTGCTCGACGCGCGCGGCAGCGTGTCGGTGACGGAGCGGGCGGTCTTCATCAACCGGGTCCGCGCCATGTCGCGCAAGTGCTGCCTCGCCTACCTGCGCCAGCGCGAGGAGGCTGGCTTCCCGCTGCTGCGCGGCGCCTGAGCCGCCGGGATCAGACCAGGCGCCCCTCCTCGCCGTAGGAGACCGGCGCATAGCCGCGCTCGGAGGCCCAGCGCACGGCGGACTCCACCTTTTGCCACGCATCCGGCTGGTAGCCGGCATAGGTTGGGCTGAAGTACTGCTCGTGGATCATCAGCTCCAGCACCTCGGCCTCGTGGGGCTTGCCGGCGACGGCCTCGAGGTGAGGAACCACGCCGGCGACGGGAAGCAGGTTCAGCACGGCATCGTGCCGCACGAGGACGAGGTCCAGCGAGGCGTCGACCCAGGCGTCACGCTGCGACAGATGCTCCGTCTGCTCGGCGTTCAGGTAGTAGGCGACCGACGGACGACCTTGGTCCATGTTGAAGTACCCGACAAGGCCGCGCACGCCCTCTGCCCGCAGCGCCGCGCAGACCTCGCGCGACGCCTCGCCCCAGTGGATCGTGGTGAACCCCGTGAGAGACTGAGAACCGGCGAACCGCAGGATCTGGTCGGTCACCTGCCGGTAGTCGTGCATGACGGTCTGAACGGACGCCCCGAGGTAGGGTCTGTCCGGCTTGTCCGAGCGCGCGTGCCAGGTCAGCCGCAGCCAGTCGGCGTTGTCGGCCCACTCGCCGCGGAACCGATCCGGCATCTCGGCCAGTGCGAAGCCGCTCTCCGGATCCTCCAGGTAGAGGTTCAGCTGGACCTTCACGCCGTAGCTCTCGTGCAGCCGGCGCCAACCGGCCAGCCATGCGTTGTCGAAGAGCGTCCCGCAGCCGCCGCGGGCCACGTCGCGCAGGCACCAGATGCAGTCGTCCACCGAGACCCGGTATCGTGGGCCGGGCTCCGCATCCAACCAGACCGGGGACTCCGCGACGCCTGAGGCGTCCTCCAGCATCAGGCTGTTCGCACCGGGCTTGAGCGCAACCTCTGCGGACCCCATGCCGTCGACGGTTCGGACATGCGTCCCGTTGAGCGTCGCAAGCCCGTCGACGGCGGAACGCCAACGAACCGTGACGCGCGGCTCGCCTGGCGCGCTGGTCAGATCGGCCCGCGTCAGGACATCGCCGGCCACGGGCTGTAGAATCGCTGGGCACATACGTACACCCCCATAGGCCGCACCGGGGCCGGCGCGAGGCGCGGAAGGCGGTCGGTGCGGTAATCTAGAATGAACGGGCGTTGCGGCCACCGCCGGGGCATGAACAACCTTACGACGGAGCCCTCCAGCAGCAGCCTCCGGCCTCATCTAGTCCACGTAGCATCCTGTGGGAGTATACAGCGATGGGAATCGAAGTCCGACCCCTGGGCGTGAAGTGCAACATCCAGTGCCGATACTGCTACCAGGAGCCGCAGCGGGATGCCGGCAACGCCCGCATGATGTACGACCTGCCCAAGCTCAAGAAGGCGGTGGAGGAGGCCGGACGCGCCTTCACGCTCTTCGGCGGCGAGCCGCTCCTTGCTCCGATACCGGTCCTCCGCGAGTTGCTGGAGATCGGGAAGCGCAAGTACGGGCGCACCGACATGCAGACCAACGGCACGCTCATCAAGGACGCCCACATCGAGCTGTTCCGTGAGTTCAACGTGGCGGTCGGCGTCTCGGTAGATGGGCCTGACGAACTGAACGACGTGCGCTGGGCCGGATCGCTGGCCAAGACGCGCGAGGCCACGGCGAAGACCCACGCGGCCATCAAGCGGCTCTGCGACGAGGGCTTCAGCCCCACGGTGATCATCACCCTGCACAGGGGCAATGCCACCGCCGAGCGGCTGCCCCGGATGCATGAGTGGCTGCACGAACTCGACGCCATGGGCGTGAAGGCGGCGCGCCTCCATATCCTCGAGGTGGAGGACGACGACGAGGCGCGAGGCTATGCCCTGACCGACGACGAGAACCTCGCCGCCTTCATGGGCTTCGCCGCGCTCGAGAAGGAGTTGAAGACCCTTTCTCTGGACGTCTTCAACGATATGCGCAACCTGCTGGCCGGCGACGACACCAAGGCGACCTGCATCTGGAAGGGCTGTGACTCGTACACCACGCGAGCCGTCCGAGGCATCGAGGGGAATGGCCAGAGCAGCAACTGCGGCCGAACCAACAAGGACGGCGTGGACTACGTGAAGTCGCCGCAAGAAGGCTTCGAGCGCTACATCTCGCTCTACCACACGCCCTACGAGTACGGCGGCTGCAAGGACTGCCGGTTCTTCCTGATGTGCAAGGGCCAGTGCCCGGGCACGGCAACCGACGGGGACTGGCGAAACCGCACCCGCGACTGTCGCGTCTGGTTGACCATGTACGAGACCCTGGAGCAGGAGGCGCTCGCCGAAGGGCGGACTCCGCTCTCACTTGATCCGGTGCGCAAGCAGGTGGAGGATCGCATGCTGTCCGCGTGGTGGTCTGGAACCAATCCGGATTACTATCAGGCAGTGCTGGACGCCAGAGCTGCGGCTGCCGCGCAGCAGAACGAGTAGCAGGCGGCAACGATGGGAGCGACGACGACGATGCCTGTTTACCCTGACCATCGATACGAACTGAGCATGCCCACGTTCACGCGGATCGCCTGGGCCAGCGACAACGCCCGCGATGTGTGGGAGCCGCGGCTGCACGCCGTGCGCACGGCTTCGCTGGACCTGGAGTGGATGTCGGTCGAAGCGGGCATCCGGCCCTGCTGTATCGCCACCGTAACGCCGGCCGAGATGCTGCGTCTGGCTCCAAGGTGGCTGTCGCATGACCTGACATCGCACCTCGTCGACGTAGTGAACCTCGGCGCCGTTGATGGCACGGATACCGATGCGCCCGGGCGTCCCGTGGGCCTGCGTCTGATCGTGGGACGGCTCACCGACGTGAAGCGCATGGTTCGAGCCGTCGAAGCCTGTGACAACGATACGATCGGCCTGATGCTCGGCTACCCTCCCTGCTGCACCGAGTTCTTCCGCACGGTCTGGGTGGAGGGCGGCATGATCGACACCACCTGGCCCATGGCCGCGGCGTCGCCCTGCGAACGGGTGGATGAGGCCACCATCCGGCTTGAGAGCGCCTGGGAGTCCAACATCCTCTGGCGCTGGGGCGGCGTTCGTCCCGTGCCCAGCCTGCCATGCCGATTCGACTGCCCCGGTACGCTCTCCTTTGCCCGGGCGCTTGCGGGCGTCGCACGAGACAACAGCCTCGGCGAGGCCATGGACTGGACGCGCGAGATTCTCTCGTGGCCCATCAAGTGGTCGGCACTGCACGGCATCGCCGAGATCACCACGCCCATATGCAAGATCAGCACCCCGACCGACGCCACCGGCGTCCGCTATACCGTGGAACGGGAAGGGACGGCCTATCCGGACGAGGGCGCGAGAGGTCTGGGGTTCCCATACACGTCGCGCGTCGCTCTTGCCGGCTCCGGACCGGCTGTAGACCAGACCAGTACATAACCAGTCCGGTACTCAGGCGCTCACCGTCTGGGTCAAGAGCCTTGCGCCGTCGCCGGGCTTGTGATACCATCGGGCATCAGGCTGAGTAGTGTACGGAACTGGAGGACGCACAATGGACGAAGTCAAGAATCAGGACGCGCGGACCGCGGAGTTCTCTCGCCGCACGCTGATCGCGGCGGGATGGACGGTGCCGGTAGTGCTGGCGGTGGGCCTCTCGACCCCCGCCAAGGCGAGCCCGGGTCACTCGGACCACACGGACGCCCATACCGATGTCCACACTGACACGTTCGGCCCCAACGGCGGCCCGCATGTCGATAGCCATACCGACAGCGGCGTCCAGGGCGGCAAGGCCGGTCAGGCGGACCGCTAACGCGACGAGCGCCGGCCAACCGGTAGACGAAACGGCCGGCGGCGCCCGCAGGTTCCCATCCCGGAACTGCGGCGCCGCTGGCATTTCGCTTCTGCAGTTCGCCGGTATGAGCCCCGGCGCGGGACCGCCGGTCGGCTTGAACGGAATCGGACCCAAACGGTCTCCATTCGCCCATTTCGACCGCCGTGGGCCTTGCGTTGCCGCCGGATTCGTGGTACCATCGGGCATCAGGCTGAATTGTGTACTGGAACTGGAGGACGCACAATGGACGAAGTCAAGAATCAGGACACTCGGACTGCGGAGTTCTCGCGCCGCACGCTGATCGCGGCGGGCTGGACTGTACCCGTAGTGCTGGCAGTGGGCCTCTCGACCCCCGCCAAGGCCAGCCCGGGTCACTCGGACCATACCGACGCCCACACCGACATCCACACGGACACCTTCGGACCCAACGGCGGCCCGCACGTCGATAGCCATACCGACAGCGGCGTCAGCGGCGGCAAGGCCGGTCAGGCCGACCGCTAACGCGGTAGTGCCGACCAACCCGTAGGCGAAACGGCTGGCGGCGCTCGCTGGTTCCGATCTGGAACCGTCGAGCGCCGTCGGCCTTTCTGTTTGTGCCGTTCGTTCTCAACATCCCCGCCCACCCGACGAAACGTTGTGGTAAGATGCACACGATGTGTTTCAGGTATTCACGCCGCCGCGGAGTCGAGCCCCATGCCAGACGTGACACTCCAGTCCAAGCTGCAACTCGTCGATGGCGCCAAAGTACACGCCATGTTCGACGAGGCGATCATCCACCTGCCCGAGTCGAGCGAGGCGGTGACCGTCAACTCATCCGCCCTGGCAGTCCTGATCACCTGCGACGGAGCGACGCCGCTGGAGCAAGTCGCCGCACTCATAGCTGACGATCTGGGCATAGAGGCCGCCACTATCACCGAGGATGTCCTCGGTGCTGCCCAGGAGATGACCCGGCTCGGGGTCTTGGCGCCCGCCAGGAACTGACGGAGTTCGCCGACGCCGATGCACACACTCCAGGTGGGTTTCCGGTACACCACGGTTGCGGTTGAAACCGATAGCGACTACATCGCCACTCACCTGCGCACGGCTTTCAGGCACATGCCGGGCACGGCAGCCCAGGCGGTTGTGGGCAACCTGAGGCTTGTTCGAGAGGGCGACACCTACCGTTGCCATGGCGCGCCCTGGGCCGCCGCATCGGGCCTCACGGAGCAGAGCGCCGCCGACCACGCCACCTACGAAGTGATCATGCATCTGCGCTACGCCAATGGCGGGCTTCTGTGGCTCCATGCGGCCTGCGCCGCCCGGGGCAGCGAGGCAGTGGTCTTCGCCGGCAACCGCGGCAGCGGGAAGTCCACATTGGCCGCATTGCTCCCGTCGATGGGGTGGCGGTACCTCTCCGACGATGTGACGCCCATCGAGATGCCGTCGTTGTGCGCCGTACCATTCCCGGAAACGCCCTCCATGCGGCTCGGAGGCCCTGCGCATCTTGAGGAGCCCGAGGTTCTGCTCCTGAGCAAGGCCATCGTAGAGCTGCACGAGGCGCAGATCGCCCGAGAGCCCGTGGGCATCTCAGCGCTGGTGTTCCCCGCCTATGTGGCGGGGTCAGCCACCACGCTGGAGCGCGTCGGGCCCGGACGCGCGGCGGCTGCCCTCCTCCAGCAGTGCCTGGACTTGCCGAACCACGAGAAGGAGACGGTCGAGTGCGTGGGGCGCCTCCTAACGCGAGCGCCGGCGTGGCGCATGACCTACTCCGTCGCGCACGAAGCGGCTCGGGCGATGACGGCGCGCTTGCTGCCCGGCGAACAGGCGGAGGGCTGATCGCCAGATGATCGACCCGACGGGGAAGGGGTTGTTCGCCATCCTGTCGGCGGGCCTCGGACTCCAGTACGACCCCGAACGCGTGATCCAGGCCCCTGAGCAGTGGGAGAGGATCGCGGAGTTCGCCCAAGCCGCCAATGTGGAGCCTCAGGCCTTCGCGGGCGCCAAGCGCCTTCCGCCTAAGAGCGCTCCGCCGCCGGAGATCGTAGCCCGCTGGCGCAGCGCATTCACTTCATCCGCGGTCCACTATGATCGGCTCATGTCAGTCACTCGACCGGTGTTGCAGAACCTGGCCCGAGCCGGCATACCGGTCGCGTTGCTGAAGGGCGCGCATCTGGCCACGGTGGCCTATCCGAACCCCGGCGCACGGCCGATGAACGACATCGACCTCCTCATCCGAGCCTCCGACCTGCCCGCGGTCCACCTGGCGCTCACCTCCACCGAGTGGCTTCTCGCCAGCGACCTCGCGACCAACATGGCGCTTGACAACCAGGCGTCGTACAAACATGCGGCGACGGGCCTGAGCTTGGACCTGCACTGGTCGGTCCTCGGACGCTACACGCCCTTCCGCATGCCCGATGTGGCGATCTGGACGGCGGTGCGACCCGCGCTGATCGGCATGCCAGGCGTCATGACGCTGAGCCCCGAACACGCCCTCCTGGATCTCTGCGTCCACCCGCGTGAGGACGGTCGCGTCACCACCGTGGGGGCGCTCTGCGATGTCGCGGGCCTCGTGACCAACCAGACCATCGACTGGGGGCACCTCGCTTCGGACGCCGAGGCATGGGGCATGTGCAACTACGCCTGGCTCATCCTGACAATGTGCAAGTCGTTGCTGAATGCCCCGATCCCTGACGCGGCCTTGGAGTCCCTGCGCGCGTGCGGGACCGACCGGATCTCGCGCGAGGCGCTGCTCCGCGCATGGAGTTCGCTCGCCACGCCGCTGGGTGACCACGACACTCCGGACTCAGAGGAGACGCACGTGGTCGACCTGCTGGCGCAAGGCGCGACCACCGGCCGCCTGGCCGCCGCCATGGGAGCCGCATTTCCACCGGTCGGCGTAGTCGCCAAGCAGTTCCAGTTGGGCAAGGCGCCATGGTGGCGCACGATCTGGTTCTACCCGTTGCGGTGGTGCGGACTCCTATCACGCTACAGCGGCAAGATCGCCGGCGCGTGGCGCACGGGCGGCGACGCCGAGGGGGGCTTGCGGGAGCAGGCAGCGGGGGTCGAACTATTCCGCTGGCTCGATGCCGGGGCGGCGGCCAATCGGGCGCCCAGCCGCAAGCAGCCGTAGGAAGCCCGCTGGGCCGCAAGGCTCAGGCGTGCGCGGCGCGAACCACCACGTGGGCGAAGTAGCCGGCCCCAAAACCGTTGTCGATGTTCATCACCGCGACGCCTGCCGCGCAGGAGTTGAGCATCGTCAGCAGGGCCGACACGCCTCCGAAGCTGGCGCCGTAACCCACGCTGGTCGGCACGGCCACCACGGGGCTCCGCACCAGCCCTCCCACCACCGACGCCAGCGCACCCTCCATGCCGGCCACCACCACGATGGCGGCGGCTCCCGTGAGGAGGGGCATCTGGTCAAGTAGGCGATGCAGACCGGCGACGCCCACGTCGAAGAGGCGCTCCACGCGGGAACCCATCTCGGCGGCCGTAACAGCCGCCTCCTCGGCCACGGGGATGTCGGCCGTGCCGGCGCAGACCACGAGGACGTAGCACAAGGCGTCCGTCGGCTCCGGCGCAGGCCTATCTCCCGGCACCACCATAATGCGGGCCGGCGTTCGCAGCTCGGCTCCGGGGAACCGCGCCGTCAGGGCCTGCGCGGCCTCATCGCTTATGCGCGTGGCCAGCACCTTGTGCGAGTTCGAGGCGAGCCGCTCGGAGATCGCCACGATCTGCTCCACGGTCTTGCCGGGGCAGTAGATCACCTCCGGAAAGCCGGTGCGCAGGTTCCGGTGGTGGTCGATCCGGGCGAAACCCAGGTTCTCGTAAGGCATGTCACGGAGCCTTGAGACCGCGTCGTCGGAACTGACGCTGCCCGCCCGAACCTCTTCGAGCAGTGCGCGAAGCGCGGACTCGTCCATGGCTAGACGGAGCCCCGCGGGGCGATGCGCAGCACGTCGTTCATCTTTCCGCTGCGATAGCCCTCAAGATCGACCGTAACGTAGAGGTACCCGAGCGTGCGGAACGCCTCCAGCACCGACTGCCTCTGAGCGACCAACCGTTCAATGTCCTGCGGCTCCACCTCGATGCGCGCCACATCGCCGTGGTGCCGGACCCGGAACTGCCGGAAGCCAGCGGAACGCAGGTGGCGCTCGCAGCCGTCCAACCGGGCCAGCAGTTCTGGCGTGATCTCCGTGCCGTACGGGAATCGCGACGAGAGGCACGCGAACGATGGCTTGTCCCAGTTGGGCAGGCCCAGATGCGTGGCCAACTCGCGCACCTCGGGCTTCGTGAGGCCGGCCTCCTTCAGCGGGCTCCGGACCTGCAGCTCGGCGGCGGCGCGCATACCCGGGCGATAGTCGTCCATATCGCCGGCGTGAGAGCCGTCGGCGATCCACGGGATGCCCCTCTCGTCGGCGGCTTTGCGCAGGACGCCGAACAGCTCCGACTTACAGTGGTAGCAGCGATCCGGGCTGTTGATGCGAAAGTCCGGATTGTTCATCTCGTGGGTGGGCACCCGGATCACCTCAATACCGATGACGTCGGCCACCGACAGCGCCTCGGCCACCTCGCCGGCAGGGAACGCCTCGGAGTCGCCCACAAGCGCCACCGCGGAGGCGCCCAGCTCCTGATACGCCACCGCGGCCACCACCGTGCTGTCCACGCCGCCGGAGTAGCCGACAAGGACGGAGCCCATCTCGCGCATCAACTTGCGCAGGGCCCCAAGCTTGGCCTCCACAGGGGCGGTGAGAGCCGTCGGTCCGTCTGTTTGGTTACTCATTGGGATGCACCACGATCTTCATGCCGTCGCGCCCCTGCATGACGTCGAAGGCCGTATGCACGTCGGCCAGCGCGAAGGTATGGGTGATGAGCGGGTCGACGCGCACCTTGCCTAACTCCAGCAACCGCACGGCCAGCTCATGTTGCCGGGGCACCGAGCCATGCGAACCGGTAACGAAGCACTCCTT
>JAPLCQ010000169.1 GCA_026392115.1 Armatimonadota bacterium
TGCCGGAGCGGTGATGGTGAGCGTTCCGTAGCCCAAGGCGGAGGTGAGGACCTCGGAGTCGGTCCAGGCGCCGGAGTCGATGCTGAACTGGAGGCGCTTGCCGCCGATGCCCGCGCCGGTCGCGTCGGTCAGCCGGCCCCGGATGGAGACCCGGCTACCCACCGTCGCGCTCAGGTTGCCCACCGAGACGGTCGTGGGATCGCCCGACGGGAAGCTGAACCTGGCCACGAAGCCGTCGTTGGCGCCCGCCAAGGTCGTCCGGTGGGCTCCCGACGTGGTGGCGAACTGGCTGGACCCCGTCCAACAGCAGATGGTGGCGACGCCGGCGCCGCACCCATGCGCCCCGACGGACGATCTGCCCCGGCATTCAGGCGGCCTCGGAGGCAAGCTCGCCGAGCGCCCGAATCGCCCCTTGACGAACCAGATGCAACCCGCTATCATGTGTGTGCGTCAAGTACATAAAGTCTTCAACAGGTCAGTAACGGGCTGGTTCGTGGTTCTCGTGGGATGGGCAGAGATGCAAACGGCACGGTTAGTTCTCATGCCGGCGCTTGCCGGCACGGCACAGTCAGGCGGATGCAGCCAACCGCCCTCCTCCACGCCTGCCCGCGCCGCCTTTGCCGTCGCCTCGGCGGTCCGTGGACGTCCGTGTCCGTCCGTGTGTGTCCGTGGCGAAGTCAGGCTCGCGCCGCACACGGACCCGCTGGACGCACACGGACCCGCTGGAGCGTCCGATGGACCGGTGATGGGCGCTCACGCTGACTCTGCGGCATGCCGCCGGAGTACGAGGGCCCTATGGCACTCACACTGGAAGGAGGGACGGCTCAGGTGTTTGGAATGCACTTGATTAAGTTCACTGTAGTGGCATTGCTGGTCGGCGCGACAGTTCGTTGTGGAGCCACGGCGGGCCAAGCGCGGGCGGCCAGCCCGGTCATCTCGCTGCGTTCCGTCGGTGAGCCCGCCAGCCGCGTTGTCGCCGCCGTTGCGAGGTCATCGGGCCGCGATCTGGCCGTGTCGAAGGAACTCGCGGGACAGAAGCTGGTAGTGATCGTGAGACAGATGCCGACGGACCGAGTTCTCGCCGCGGTCGCCGAACTGCTCGGCGCGCGCTGGGTTGCGGCAGGCAAGGGCGCTCAACGCCTGGAGCGGCTGCCCGGCGTCCGCGACTGGTGCAGCCGGCGTGCGCTGGCGCGCGCGGACGCGGAGAAGCGTGCGAAGGAGGTGGGCCGCCGGTTCATTCGCAGCAACATGGACGAGGCGCTGAGCCATGTCGACGACCCGGACTGGGACGCGGGCGGCTCGCTCGACCGCGGGCTGACCCAGTTCCTCAAGACCATTCCCCCTGCGGCGCTGGACCGTCTGTCACAGTCCATGATGGAGATGACGCCCGTCCGGCCCGGCGGCGCCCGAGCCACCGATCCGCCGCCCGCGCTCGTCATCCCTGCCGAAGAGCTAACGCAAGGCCAGCGCGACGTGCTCGGAGCATGGCTCACAGGCCGCAGCCGCGAGGCGACGGACTTCAACAGCCGCCTTGCCGCGGACTTGCCGCGCTGCTCGGTTGCCCTGACTTCGACCGACGGCGTCGGGGTCGATGTTCAGATCGCCCGGCCCGGAGACGCCGGACGAACGGCCACCTTCGCCGTGTTCGGCTCGGCCTACTCGCCTGCAAAGCTCGACGCGCTGGCGTCCGCCGAAACGGCCGACTGGGCTCGCGCCAATCCGCCGCCCAACCAGGCAGCGCTGGGCAGCGTGCCGGATGACATCGGCCGACCGGACAGGGCCGTCACCATCGACAGCGAGGAAGAGGCCGGCAGGCAGGTTGAGATGCCGACCCGGCGGCTTCTGCGCACGGAGTTCCTCTGCCAGTTTGCGGATGCGGTAGGCGTTGCGATCGTGGCTGACCACTATACACTGGCAGACCGAGCGGAAGCCCGCACTGCGCCGCTGCGGCAGCTTCTCCAAGGCGTCGTGGGCGCCTATGCCACGGCCTTCCGAATTCGGGACGGGGTGCTCCTCGCCCGCAGGCTGCTCTGGTCCGAGGACGATCCGCGGGAAGCCCCGTGGCCCCATCCCGATCCATGGTTGTCCGCCAAGCGCGAGGGGCGGCCACTTGCCCTGGTCGACGTGGCCCGGATGGCAGCGCTGTCCAACGAGCAACTTGACGCCCTGGGCTGTTACCGCGATGGGCCGGTGACACTGGAACGCGAGACCGTCGCGTGTCGCGCTTCCCAACGACAACGGCGCGCCCTGGTCTGGTACGCCGGCGCAACGGAGGCGGAACGGCGCGGCATGAACGAGGCCGGCGGCACCCCTGTTGGCCGGCTCAGTGCCGACCGGGCGCGCGAACTGATCTCAGTCACAGACCCCCGTGTCGTGGCCGCCGGTGTCCGTATCGCGGTGGTCGTGGCGCAGGGTGCAGTGACGGATACGGCGAGTCTGGTCTTGCTGCTGCCCGACGGGAGGCGCGAACCCTTGGCCTCTGTCGGAGGCGTGACCACACCGTAGGCAGGCATACATGGGCTGCAGGCCAGGACCCGCTGGAGCGTCCGAAGCGGCACCAACAACAACGGCCGCCCGGCTCGTCTCCCCTGCATATGCGACGAGATGCGCGTAGAGCGAGGCATCGCCAGAACGCTCGGGCAGGCCGGACCGGCCGACCTTCCGGTCAATGGTGCGGAGGCTGTCAATGGTGTAGTCAAGCGTGGGCGGACGCAAGCGCAGCAACACACGGAGCTCCGAGACAAGCCTTGGAACGAGAGAAGGAGACTCGTGTCCGTAGGGAAACCTGCCATACGCCAGATGCTCTCCTCGCCAGCCGCGCGCCCTGCCGCGCACCCTCTGTGTCAA
>JAPLCQ010000130.1 GCA_026392115.1 Armatimonadota bacterium
ATGTCGCCAAATGGGTGCAGGTGGACATGGGTTCGGCGCGCCGCATCGACGGCGTTCGCCTCTGGCCCGCCCGCCCGGTGGACTGGGCGGCAGACGTGCCGGGCTTCCTCTTCCCGGTCCGGTACCGGATCGAGACGGCAGAGAAGCCCGACGGTCCGTTCGTCGTCGTGGACGATCAGACCTCCGCAGACGCGCCCAACCCCGGCGACGGCCCGGTGACGCACCGCTTCGAACCCCGCCGCGCCCGGATCGTGCGGCTTGCCGCCACGCGGCTGGCCATGCGCGACCCCGGCAACTACGCTCTCTGCTTGAGCGCCCTGGAGGCGCTGGACGGCGAGGCCGACGTGGCGCGCGGAGCGGCGGTGACGGCGCTGGACAGCTTGGAGCAGGGCGGATGGTCGGCGGCGCGGCTCACGGACGGCGAGAAGAGGTCGCGCCAGGCCCAACCGCAGCTCGCCCTGCCCGCGCCCATGCTGCGCCGCGAGTTTGGCGTAAGCGGCCCCGTGCGCCGGGCCGTGCTCTATGCATCGGCGCTGGGTCTGATGGAACTGCGCCTCAACGGTGCGCGGGTCGGGCCGAACCTGCTGGCGCCGGAGTGGACCGACTACGGCGTGCGCGTGCAGTACCAGGCCTTCGACGTCACCCGCGCCCTGCGGTCCGGCGCCAACGCCCTGGGCGCCATGCTGGGCGACGGCTGGTACGCCGGACGCATAGGGCTCTTCCCCGGCCGCGCAAACTACGGCCGCAAGCCCGCGCTACGCCTCCACCTGCGCATGGAGATGGCCGACGGCTCCGTGCGGAGGCTCGTTACCGACGGCAAGTGGCGATCGACGCTGGAGGGTCCCGTCCGCGCAGCCGACATCCTCGACGGCGAGACCGTAGACCTGCGCCGCGCCATGCCCGGATGGGACCTGCCGGGGTTCGATGACCACGCATGGCAGCCCGCGTCCACGGTGGCAGGGGTCAAGGCGAGGCTCGTCCGCCAGCGCAACGAGCCGATCCGCGTGGTGCAGGAGCTGAGGCCCGTTGCCGTCACCGAGCCGAAGCCGAGCGTCTTCATCTTCGACCTGGGCCAGAACATGGTCGGGTGGCCCCGGCTCCGGATCACCGGCAAGCCGGGAGCGATGGTGCAGGTGCGCCACGCCGAGATGCTCAACGACGACGGCACGATCTACGTGGCCAACCTGCGGGGAGCGCCGCAGATCGACCGGTACCTCCTCGCCGGCTCCGGCGCCGAGGTCTGCGAGCCGCGCTTCACCTACCACGGCTTCCGCTACGTGGAGGTGACGGGCTCGTTCATCAAGCCCACGCCGGCCGACCTGGTGGGGCGCGTCTTCTGCTCCTCCTCGCCGGAGGTGGGACGGTTCGCCTGCTCGAGCCCCATGCTCACCCGGCTCATGCGCAACGTCTTCTGGACGCAGCGCGCCAACCTGATGAGCACGCCCACCGACTGCCCGCAGCGCGACGAAAGGCTGGGATGGATGGGCGACATCCAGTCGTTCAGCCAGTCGGCCATCATGAACATGGATATGGCCGGCTTCTTCACCAAGTGGCTGCAGGACGTGCGCGACGCCCAGACGCCCGACGGCCGCATGCCCGATTTCGCTCCCAACCCCGGCAAGGCGTCTGGCAGCTTCTCCGGTGTGCCCGCCTGGGGCGATGCCGGCGTCGTGGTCCCCTGGCGCGTCTGGGTAAACTATGGCGACAAGCGGCTACTTGCGGAGAGCTACCCGAGCTGCCGCCGCTGGCTTGAGTACATCCGCAAGCTGAACCCCGACCTGGTCTGGCGCAACGGCCGCAACGCCGACTACAACGACTGGCTGAACGGCGACACGCTGGTGCTGCAGGGCTGGCCCAAAAGCGGTGGCGCCGTGCCGAACGACCTCTTCGCCACGGCCTTCTTCGCCCACTCCACCGACCTGACGCTGCGCATGGCCCGCGTGCTGGGCCTCGGTCGCGACGCGGACGAGTTTGAGAAGCAGCTGGCGGGCATCAAGGCGGCCTTCAACAGGGCGTTCGTGCGGCCCGACGGCAGCCTCGTGGGCGATACCCAGGCGGGCTACGCGCTGGCCCTCCACTTCGACCTGCTGCCCGAGGCCATGCGCCCGAAGGCCGTGGAGCGGCTCGTGGAGGCGATCCACCGGTACGGCGACCACATCTCCACCGGCATCCAGTCAACCCACCGGATGATGCTGGAGCTCTCGCGCTGGGGGCGGGGCGACCTGGCCTACACGCTGGCGAACCGCACCGACTTCCCCTCGTGGGGCTTCATGATCGAGAACGGCGCCACCACCATCTGGGAGCGCTGGGACGGCTACGTGAAGGGACGCGGCTTCCAGGACCCCGGCATGAACTCCTTCAACCACTGGGCTCTGGGATCTGTGGCCGAGTGGCTCTGGAGCAGCGTCGTCGGTCTCGCGCCGGACGAGAAGGCGCCCGGCTGGCGGCGCTTCCGCGTCCGGCCCATCCCCGGCGGCGGCCTTACCTGGGCCATGGGCGAATTCGACGCGCCCACGGGCCGCATCGCCGTCCACTGGCGCACGCAGGGCGGCCGCCTGACGCTGAACCTGACGGTGCCGCCCAACACGCAGGCCCTGGTGACGCTTCCCGGTCAGCCGGAGCGGACGGTCGGGCCTGGCGTCCACGTCGTGCGCGGCGACGACGCCGGGGGGTAGCCAGGCAACGCCGTCGGGGTCCCATATAATGAGCGGAGTAGAGCAATGACCTGGTCCACAACCCTCGCCTCAGTGGCGCTCCTTCTGCTGCCGGCGGCGGCTTCGTGTACGGCGAGCAGCTGGCCGGCAGGCTACCGCTTCATCGGGCGGTGGGACCTGCGCACCGCCAGACGCGCCGTGACCGTGAACAGCGGGAGCTACGTCCGGGCGCGCTTCTCGGGCGCGGGCCTCAGCGCCTCCTTCGACCTGACGGTGAACCAACCGAAGTGCGTCTGCACCACGGAGGGCTCGTACCCGACGATCGCGTGGCGGATCGACGCGGGCGAATGGCGGGAGGCAGAGATCGCTCCCTCGGTGAAGCTGGCGGAGGGGCTGGGCTAGGGGCGGCACAGCGTCATGCTGATGGTCCGCGGCCTTGACGAGCACCAGAGCCGCTGGACGCCTCCGCTCGTCGCCGGCGTCACGTTCACCGGCTTCACGCCGGCTGTCGGCGGGCGGCTGGTGGAGCCGCTCCGCGAATGGGTAAAGCCCGCCCTGACCATGGAGTTCCTGGGCGACAGCATCACCGAGGGCGTGGTGGTCAACGAGGGCCGCGCCGGCGTGGTCAAGGGCATCCCCTTCACCTGGCCCTGGCTTGCGGACGCGCGGCAATCCTATGCGGCCCAGACCGCCATGGCGCTGGGGGCGGAGTGGCGGCAGGTGGGGTTCGGCGCGACGGGCCTCTTGCTCGTCGGCAGCGGCGGAGCGCCGGGAGCCCTGGAGGCGTTCGGCTCCTTCTACGCCGGCTGTCCGCGCGACAACTGGCGGCCCGATGTGGCAATCGTCAACCAGGGCACCAACGAAGGGTCGATCCCGCAGGATGAGTACCAGCGGCTCTACGGCCGCTATCTAGCCATGATCCGCGCCGCCTACCCTAAGGCGAAGATCGTGGCGCTGCGCCCGTTCTGCGGCGCGCAGGAGGCCGCCATCCCGGCCGCGGTCGACGCCCGCCGTGCCGCCGGGGACGCCCAGGTGTTCTATGTCGACACTGCCGGATGGTACGCGGGCCCGCTGCACCCCGACATTGCCGGAAGCGCGGCGTTGGCCGGGAAGCTGGCCGACGCCCTTCGCACGCAGGTGCTGGACCCTGAGGCGCGAAAGCACCCGGGTCGCGGCAGATGATCATGCGCGGCTCTTCCGTAATCTGCACCCGGCGATTCCGTGCGCCAACCGGGCACACCGACGCACTAACCGTCGTAATGCAGTGCAGTGCTCTTGCGCCACGTCTGTGGGGCGCCGGCCCTGACGCCTCCCCGAAGCCGCGCCGCATGAGCCACCGGTAAGCGCATCTAGAAAGGAGCGCGGTTGCATGGCAAGAAAGCACGGATTCACCCTCATCGAACTGCTGGTGGTGATCGCGATCATCGCGATTCTGGCCGCGATCCTGTTCCCGGTCTTTGCCCAGGCCCGGGCCCAGGCTCGCAAGACTTCGTGTCTCTCGAACATCAAGCAGGTCGCCCTCGGCGCGATCATGTACTCGCAGGACTACGACGAGGTCCTCGTCGGGCCGGCCACGCGCCGCCGCGGCGGACCCGCCCCCACCCAGTACTCCAACTACTTCTGGAGCCGCAACTGGATGTGCTGGCCCGAGGCGATCATGCCCTACATGAAGAACCTCGACATCTACTCCTGCCCGGATCGGCGCAACCAGCCCTACTTCGGCTACTCCATCAACGTCAACTCGTCCAACGACGAGTTCCCCGGCGCGCCCACGCCGCCCGGCAACTGGAACGACGGCAACGGCGGCACGGACCTGACGCCCAAGCCCGGCCAGTACAGCCCGGCTCTGGCGGAGCTCGTGGCCCCGGCCAGCACGATCTGGTTCTATGACTCCAACGCCTCCATCTATCAGTCCGGCCTGACGAACTGGGCCAATCTCGAGGCCCTCGCGGCTTCCGATCCCGGCTCCGTTCAGACAGTGGAGCTCGACGGCAGCCAGACCATCGCCCAGCTCTTCCTCACGGGTGGCGGCCGGGTCGACAACAGCACGCTGATCAGGGATCCCCAGCGGCACCAGCAGTCGATGAACATCTCCTGGTGCGACGGGCACGCCAAGTCGCTGCGTCCATCCGCCATCAAGGGCGAGTGGTGGAGCATGGAGCAGATTCCGCAGCCGGTCGAGTAACCCATGGCAAGTCTCCGCGACAAGCAGGTGAACCCCATTCCGTTCGTGATCGCCCTCGTGGTGGTCGCGCTCGGCGTGGTCTACTTCGCCTTCATCAAGCCCGCTTCGGACGATGCCCGAGCCGCACAGAAATGGACGTCGCCCGAGGAGGCCGCCAAGCGTGGGCCGGGGCGGCAATACTCGGAGCCCTACAAAGCCAAGCTGCAGGACCTCTTGCAGAAGGAAGGGCGCCGGGGCGCCACGTCGCGGCGGGAGCGCGAGTAACTGAAGCGAGCGCCGGCCCGCCATTGACAGGCTGATCGGCGAGGTGCTACAGTCACCCCATAGATGAGCTTCGGTTGACAGACGCAGGGAGCCGCTGACGCGGTTCAGTGCAACGCTGTAGGCTGGCACCCGACCCTTGTACGGCCATGCCGTACGGGGTCCGTGCCGGCCTTTTGCGTGTGTGGCCGAGGGGCGAAGGAGTGCGATTCGGTGGACCAGCCGACCAAGGGCGCCGTTGAAGCGATGGTGGCCAACGCGGTGGTCCGGTTCCAGCGCGAGCAGCAGGGGCGCGGACCGGGCGACGTGCGGGCGCACATCGTCGGCGCGCTGCTGGTCGTACGTTGCACCGATATCCTGACAGCCACGGAGGCCCGCCTCTCGGCGACGGAAGAGGGGCGCAGGCTCGTCCGCAGCGCACGGCAGGAGCTGCACGCCATCAGCCACGACGAGATGGATGGGATCATCGCCGGCCTGACGCACTCGACCGTGCTCCGCAGCTACTACGACGTGAACGTGGACGCGGCCGAGCAGGTCGAGGTGTTCGTGCTGAAGGACAACCTGGAGGAGGCGTTCAGAAAGCGCGCCAGGGACCTCGCCGGCAGAGACGACTGATCGACTGATCGCTTGAGCGCCGTGTGGCGACACGCGGGCGCCCGGTTGCCGGGATGCAGGGCGGCTTCATCGGAGCCGCCGGGCAAGCTGGAGGCCGGAAGACACGCGGAGCGGGGGCGCGCCTCCTTGTTCAGCGAGTCTTCCGGCCTTTCGTTGTTCTGGGTGGTTCGGCGGCGAGGGCGCCGTCGGGGGTCGTTATGCGAAACCTGCGAGTACAACTTCTGGCCGGACACCTGCTGGCGCTGGCCGTCATGCTGGCGGCGATGGTCGGTTCGGTCTACAGCTTCTTCCACCTCGGCCGGAGCATCGACCGGATCATGGAGGACAACTACCGGAGCGTCACCGCCGCGCAGGCCATGAAGGATGCGCTGGAGCGGCTCGACAACTCCGCGACGCTGGTGCTCGCCGGCGAGACGGGCAAGGCCGGGAGCCAGTGCGCGACCTACCTCGCGCGGTTCGAGGCGGCGCACCGCGACGAAGCGAACAACATCACCGAGGCGGGCGAGCAGGAGCTGTCGGACTCCATCGGCGCGCAGTTCGTTGCGTACCGGTCCGAGCTGGAGCGGTTCGTGGGCGGCGGCCCCTCGCCCGCCGGCGCCCGCCGGCACTATGTGCAGGTGTTGGAGCCGGCTTTCGAGCGGCTGAAGCAGCAGGCCAACCGGGTTCTCGTGCTGAACCAGAACGCCATCGTTCGGGCCAACCGCCAGGCCAAGGCCGAGGCGCGGAACGCCTCCTGGACCGCCGTGGCCACCACCTGCGCGGCGCTCTTCCTGGCCATGCTGGGAGCGGTGGTCATGGTGCGGCGGGCGCTGGGACCGCTGCGCGCGCTGGCCGCCAGGGCCGACGAGATCGGCGGCGGGCGCCTCGACCCTGCGCTGGAGGTCCGCGGATCCGACGAGATCGCGTCACTCTCGCGGGCGTTCAACCGGATGGCGGAGCGGCTGCAGGCGGCCAAGGCAGCCGACCAGAGGCGGCTGCATCGGGCCGAGCTCATGAGCGTCCAGGCGCTGCAGTGCCTCTATGACCCCGTGGTCGTCACCGACGCCGAGAGCCGCGTCGTACATCTGAACCGCGCCGCCGAGGCGCTCTTTGGGCCGGAGCCGGGCGCGCTGGGAGCGCAGGCCTCGGCCGTGGTCCGGGACGAGCGGATCGCGGCCGCCGTGGAGCGCGCGGTCTCCGACGGCCGCACCACCGCGGCCGACGACTACGCGGGCGGCGTCGTGCTGCGGGACGGAGGCAGGCAGAGGGCGTACCGGCTCCGCAGCACGCCCATCCTCGACGACGACGGCGCCACGCTGGGCGCCGTGGTGGCGTTGGAGGATGTGACCTTCCTGCGCGATGTCGACCGCCTGAAGACGGAGTTCATCAGCGTGGCGTCCCACGAGCTGCGGACGCCCGTGACCTCGCTGCTCCTCTCGGTCCAGCTGATGCAGGAGGGCGCCGTGGGCCCCCTGAGCGGCGATCAGCTCGAGGTGGTCGCCGCGCAGCGCGAGGACCTTGAGCGGCTGGACCGGCTGACCCGCGACCTGCTGGACACCGCCCGCATGGACTCCGGCCGCATGGCGCCGCGCCTGGCGATGGTGCCCGTGGCCGCGCTGGTGTCCGACGCCGCCGAGGCGGTGGCCGCGCAGGCCCAGGCGCGGGGCGTGTCGATCGACGTCAGCGTGGAGCCGGGCCTCTGCGACGTACAGGCGGACCGGTCGCAGGCCGCCCGAGCGCTGGTGAACCTGCTGAGCAACGCCATCCGCTATACGCCGGAGCACGGTGCGGTGACGGTCTCGGCGAGGGCCTCGCAGTCCGGCGCCGCGGGCGTGGAGATCATCGTGACCGATGCCGGGCCGGGCATTCCACCGGATTACCTGCCCCGCATTTTCGACCGTTTCGTCCAGGTGCCCGGTGCGGCGCGGGGCGGCGCGGGTCTCGGTCTGGCGATCGCCCGTACGATCGCCCGGGCCCACGGCGGCGACATCCGCGCCGTCAGCCGGTTGGGGAACGGCAGCGCCTTCACGCTGACGCTGCCCGGTACGCAGAGCGCCACGCAGAGCGGCGCGGCAGGAGGAGCATGATGGCCAGGATTCTGGTGATCGATGATGAACACAATATTCGCCTGATGGTGCGGCTCGCCCTTCAGCATGTCGGGCATACGGTGGAGACGGCGGCGGACGGCCCCGACGGTCTCAGCCGTTTCGAGGGCGGCCAGGCGTGGGACCTTGTGCTGCTGGACCAACGGATGCCCGGCATGGAGGGCATCGAGGTCCTGCGCCGCATCCGCGAGATCGACCCGGCGGCCAGGGTGATCATGATCACCGCCTTCGGCACGGTGGACCTGGCCGTGAACGCCATGCGGCTCGGCGCCCGGGACCTGCTCCGCAAGCCCTTCACCGCCGACATGCTGCGCGGCGCGGTGGCGGCGGTGCTGCAGGGCGACGACGACGAGGCCCGCGCCGCCCACGGCTTGGGGTTGGCGACGGTCAACGGGTTCCGCGTTCAGGCGCGCGACGCGATCAGCCCGGCGGACGGCTCGCCGAGGCGCCAGACCTTCCGCGTGCGCACGCCCGCCGGCGATGTGGCGAACTGCACGGTGGAGCTGGCTCCGAGCCTCGTGGAGCGCGTCGACGCCTATGCGGAGCCCGAGGGCGATGCCACGGGCGTGGCCCTGTGGGGCGGCCTCTGCGAGGAGGTGCTGACGAACTACCTCTGGCAAAACGCGCAGGTGCCGACCGACGGGCTGCTTCGCGCCGACGACCTCACCGGCGCCATGCGGCGCTGGCTCGATACGGTGCTGGGCTACGGTCCGGGGAGGGGCGAGAGCCATGCCTACTAACGGCTCATGTCCGCGGCCCGGGGCGGCGCCGCGGGGCGGGACGCTGCACAGCGTCAACCCCATACGCCTGCTGTTGTTCGGACGGCCCATCTCCACGGACAACAGCGACCACGCCCGACTGACCAAGCGGGTGGCCCTGCCCGTGTTCGCGTCGGACGCCATCTCTTCGTCTGCCTACGCCACGCAGGAGATCCTGCTCGTGATCGGCGCCGCCGGGCTCTGGTCCACCAGCGCGGGCCTCTATCGGACGCTGCCGCTCTGGATCACGGCGGGCATCGTGGGCCTCCTTGCCGTGGTAGCGATCTCCTACTGGCAGACGATCTACGCCTACCCCTCGGGCGGCGGCTCGTATATCGTCAGCAAGGACAACCTCGGCGCCCTCGCCGGGCTGGTTGCGGGCGGCGCCCTGCTGGTGGACTACGTGCTCACGGTGGCGGTCTCCATCGCGTCCGGTGTGCAGAACCTGCTGGACACACCGGTCATGGCCGGCCTGGCCAACAGCCAGGTTGCCGTCTGCCTGGCGTTCATCGGCATCATCTGCCTGGCGAACCTGCGCGGCCTGCGGGAATCCGGTACGGTCTTCGCGCCGCCGACCTACCTCTTCGTCACCATGGTTCTGCTGATGACCTTCCTGGGGTTCTTCGGCCCTGCGTTCGGATGGAAGCTCCACCCCGAGGCCGTGACCCGCTCGCTTCCGCCCGGCGCGTTCCAGCCCATGGGAAGCCTGGCGGGCCTGGCGCTGGTGGGCCTGGTCCTCAAGGCGTTCGCCGGCGGATGCGCGGCCATGACCGGTACCGAGGCCGTGAGCAACGGCATCCCGGCGTTCCGCGCCCCCGAGTCGCGCAACGCCTCCCGCACGCTGGCCGCCATGGCGATCATCCTGGGCGTGCTGTTCCTCTGCATCACCGGCCTCGCGGTGCGTTTGGGCGTCGTCTACGGCCATGCGGGCCACCACTACACCTCGCCTGCCGTCATCGACCAGCTTGCCGGCGCGGTCTTCGGCCGGGGCTCGGCGCTCTACTACGTGATGCAGGCGGCGACCGTGGGCATCCTCGTCCTCGCCGCCAACACGAGCTTCGCGGACTTCCCGCGGCTGGCGGCGATCCTCTCCCGCGACCGCTACCTGCCGCGGCAGCTCTCGAACCAGGGCGACAAGCTGGTCTTCTCCAACGGGATCGTCATCCTGGCCCTCTTCGCCGCCCTGCTCGTGGCCGTGTTCCACGGCAGCGTCGACCGACTGATCCCGCTCTACGCCGTCGGCGTCTTCACGGCCTTCACCATGTCCCAATCCGGCATGGTGCGGCACTGGATGAAGGAGCGCGGCGCGCGCTGGCGCGTGAAGGCCGCCATCAACGGGTTCGGCGCCCTCTGCACCGGCGTGGTGCTCCTGGTGATCGCGACGGAGAAGTTCCGCGAGGGCGCCTGGGTGGTGGTCATCCTCGTGCTGCTCATCATCTACGTCTTCCGGGGCATCAACCGGCACTACGAGTTCATGCGGTCGAGCCTGACCATCGCCACCGGCCTGCCCGAGCGGCGCACGGTGTGCAACACGGTGCTCCTGCCCGTGCCGAGCCTCCACCGGGGCATCTTCCCCGCCCTCGACTATGCCTTCGGGCTCAGCCCGGACTGCCGCGCCATCCACGTGGAGATCGACCCGGGCGAGGTCCCCCGGCTCATGCGCGAGTGGGAGGCCAACGTGGGCGACGAGGCGCCCCTGGTGATCCTTCAGTCGCCCTATCGCTCGTTCATCGGCCCGTTCATGGCGTATGTGGACGAGGTGATCCGCGAACGGGAGGACCACACGGTCACGGTTGTGCTGCCCGAGTTGGCGCCGCTCCGCTGGTGGCACTCGCTGCTGCACAACGCCAACGGCCCACTGATACGCTTCTACCTGTCGCAAAGGCCGGGCGTCGTGGTGGTGAACGTGCGCTACTTCCTCGACGACCGGCTCGTCCCGCCGTCGGATTCGATCAGCGCCGCGGGCCACTCTGCGCACTGACCGGCGGCAGGTCCCGCGCCCAGCGCCTGTGCGGGCGAGCCGGGCTTGAGACGGAAATCGCCTCGTTCCGGGGCCACGAAGAGAGGGTCGGCTACCTGCGAGCCGGCGTCGTGGCCCCGGGCGCGCCACTGGTCCCAGGTCAGGTCGCCGAAGCGCAGTCCGTATCCCCCGGCGCTCCAGTAGAGGTTGCGCTCCATGGTGAACGCGCCGTCGGCCCACTCGCCGCCCAGCGGCAGGCCGCCGGAGCAGAGCACGACGTTGCGCTCGAACCGCAGCCCCGTACTCAGCTCCGCTCGGTGGCGCAGGATGTTGGGCTCGTCGGAGAGGGCGAACACGTTGCGCCGGACCACGTTGTCGCGTCCGTAGTGGAGGAAGAAGCCTGCGCTCGTGGTGCGATAGACCAGGTTGTCCTCCACCGCGATGCCGCTGCTTCCTTCGTCGAGGTAGATGCCCCAGCCGCCGCCCGCGCGCGAGCGCACGTCGTACACGCGGTTGCCCACGATGCGGGTGCCGGGCTGCATCCCGAGCGTGTAGATGCCGCCAAGGTCCGAGAGGCGCCCCTGCCCGATCCCGTGTACGCGGTTGCGGGCGATGAGGTTGTCGCGTGCCGCGCTGGGCTCGAAGCCCCACGACCAGCCCACGGAGATGCCGCTCTGCCAGGTATCCGTCACCTCGCAGGCCTCGACGCGGTTGCCGCCGCTCTGGCCGATCCAGAGGCCCACGGCCGCCGGGAAGACGCGCCCGATGCCCCGCACCAGGCACCGCTCGACGACGTGGCCGCCCGACTGGTCGAAGACATCCGGCCTGCGGCAGAACTCGCCGAGACGCGCGCCGCCCGCGCCCAGGTCCTCCATGCGGCACCGGTCAAGACGGCAGGCCCGGCAGCCGCGCCCCGCCTCAACGGCCCAGCCGCCCAGACCCGCGAACCGGCACCGGGCGAAGGCCACGCGCTCGGCGCCCGTCAGGATCACGGCCGCGGGCACGTCGAAAGCCGCCTGCACGTCGACATAGCCGTCGGCCAGAAGCCGCCAGTCGGCGCAGCGGAACTCCAGCCCCTCCAGCCGCACGTCATGCACCCGCCTGCCCGCGGCGGGGTCGCCGTCCACGCGCAGGAGCTCGGTGAGCGCCGGAGCCTCCACCAGGCATTCGCGGGGGTCCTCGCCGGGCAGGGGGATGATGCGGATCTCATGGGCCCCGGGGTCCGCGTACCACTCGCCGGGCGCGTCCAGGCATTCGGGGGCGTTCTCGACCCAGTATCGGGCGTCGCGTTCGCGGTTCGAGGGGCAGCACATGGCTGACAGGGTCACCCGCCGAGAGCCCGGATCCACGGCGCGGATCGGCATGCGGATCTCGGCCCAGACCTGCAGCGCCACCACTTCGGCGCGTCCCGTAGAGGCCCACTGAGGCAGGATGTCACCCGGTCGGTAGCGGAACGATGCGGCCCCGCCGCCCAGGCGCGCGCCGTTGGGCCCCCAGGTCCATGCGCCGTCGATGGGCCCGTCCACGGTGAGGTAGCCTTCGTTGGGCGTCCGTGCGCGGGTTCGGCGCCGGCCGTTGACGAAGAGCTGGTTCGCCTGCGCCAGTTCGGCCGGCAGCGGAGCGACCCACTCGCGGCCCCGCCGCCGCCACCCGGTGATGCGCCGCCCGCCGGTGATCTCTACCCGCGCGCCCTTCGCCGCCGCGATGACGGTCGGCGCCGACGCCGTGCCGGAGTCGTCGGGAGTGAGCCGCAGCGGCCTATGCAGCCGGTAGACCCCGTCCCGCATCTCGATCCGCAGCGCGCGCCGGGCGCTCGCTCCCTGCCGCAGCCGCCGCGCCTGCGCCAGAGCCGCCTCAAGCGAGGGCAGCCCGCCGCCGGGAGAGACCACGAGGCGGAGGGGCGTGGCGGCAGTGGACGGGGCGGGACTGAAACACGCGATAAGCACGCAGAGCAGTTGGGGCAAAGGCATCGGTCGTCTCCCTGACGCGCGGCGTATGGCCATGCCGAAGGGTACCGCCCTCAGCGTCTCCCTGAGTACGCGCGGGTAGGATAGTCTGAGCCGGCGAACATCATCGTCCGGCCGCAACTGCCACGGAGCCACCCATGACCCAACAACCCGTTTCGTCCGCGTCCACCCCCAAGCCCGCCTTCTCCTGGGAGCGAGATATCGCGCCAGAGGAGGGTCCGCCCATCACGTTCCCCGAGGAGGTGCGCTGGGACCGGTGGGACCGCGACTTCGACGAGGCCGGCTACACTCCGCCGCCGTGGGCCATCGGGCCCTTCTCGAAGCACGCCGGCAACCCCGTCCTCGCCCCCACGGCGGGCGCCTGGGACTGCGGCCGCTTCGGCGGAGGCGTCCACAACGGCTCCATCCTACAGGTCGATGGACGCTTCGCGTACGTCTACCGCGGCGAGCGCGGGATGGAGCCGGGCGCCGTGCCGGGCATGGCCGGCGGATACATGTGCGACATCGGCCTGGCCTTCAGCGACGACGGCGTCGCCTTCACGAAGGAGACCGAGGCCAGTCCCTTCTTCCGCAAGGGCGAGGACTTCAAGTACAGCTTCGAGGACGTGAGCTGCGTGCGCTACGGCGGGCTCTACTACCTCTTCTGCAACCGGTGGTTCTGGCCCGACATGGAGAACCCGGCCACCAGCGGCGCCTTCGTGGCCACCTCGCCGGACCTGCGCACGTGGACGAAGCACGGCCTCTGCTTCCCCGACGCCACGCGCATCCACCGGAACCCGGTCATCGTCCAGACACCCGAGAACGAGGCCGCGCGACTGGGCCGCGGTTTCGTGATGTACCTGAACGAGGGCATCTACGCCACCAGCGACGACCTGATCCACTGGGAGGCGCACGA
This sequence comes from Armatimonadota bacterium, assembly GCA_026392115.1. Taxonomy (GTDB): domain Bacteria; phylum Armatimonadota; class Chthonomonadetes; order Chthonomonadales; family CAJBBX01; genus CAJBBX01. Next base: position 13,380 of record JAPLCQ010000130.1, read on the forward strand.
CGTCGCCGACCCGTGGCCCGGCGGGGAGAACTGCTTCGCCGTGGTCGACTGGGACGAGCGGCGCCCGGACAACATCCTCGTCTTCACCGGCGGTCCCCATTCGGGCCACTTCTACGCGGTGGGCGAGGTGCTGGTGGACCGCAACCGGCCCGACCGCGCCCTGGAGTGGCTCCCCCGGCCCGTGCTGACCGCCGACCCGGCCATCCCGTGGGAGAACGGCCTCACCGCCGAAGCGCCCCACAGGCCCATCTCGCGCATGCTCGACTGCATCTTCTTCAACGGGCTGACGCGGCGCGACGGCAAGTGGCGGGCCTACTACGGCGGCAGCGAGGTCTACACCTGCCTGGCCACCGCCCCGGCGCGGTAAACCTGTACCGAGCGCGTGGGCCCTGCCGCCTGATGCCGGGCCCACGCACCCGGCCCTACGGCTCGACGAAGAGGCCCATCTCCGAGATGCAGGGGCAGACGGGCGACTTGGTGATCCGCAGCCGCACCTTCGTCGTCGTCACCGGCTTGGCGCGCACGAGGCGGCAGGAGCCGATGGCCGTGCCCTTGGCCAGTTCGACCCAGTCGGAGCCGTCCCAGGTATCGATGGCCCAGTCGTCCACACGCTGGCCCAGCGGCAGGTACTCGCGCAGCCGCACCACGCTGAAGGTGATGGGCTTGGCGAACTCCAGCACGGCGCTGGGCGTCGCGTCGCCGTCGTCGGTGGCCCAGTAGGTGTCGGCCTTGCCGTCGGTCAGGCTGCCGGGGCCGTACCGCTTCTCGCCGCCCCGTGCCGGGCCGACGCGCTTTGCGGCGCCCCTGGCCAGGTCGGTGGCGAAGATGCCCTTCAGGCGCTCGCCCAGGTCCTCCAGCGAGGCCCGGTCCGTCTCGTGGACGCGGCCGCGCCGGTCGGGCGGCACGTTGAGGAGCATGACCGATCCGTGCCCCGCGGAGCCGAAGTAGTGCGACACCAGCTCCGGGCCCGTCTTCACCCTGGCGTCCTCGGAGGCGTGGTAGAACCAGCCCGGACGGATGGAGAAGTCGGTCTCGGCGGGCATCCACCGTTCGCCGTTGCGCGTTCCGTGCCATAGGTCCCTGATGCCGACGCCCGGCGACGGCTTGCGGCCCGCTTCCTCGGCCACGGGGGTGATGGTGGACCAGCAGGGATCGCCGGCCCAGCCGGACTCCGTGCCCACCCAGCGGATGTCGGGACCCACGTCGCTGAAGATGACGATGTTGGGGTCGAGCTTGCGGATCAGCGCCCAGGTCGTGGGCCAGTCGTAGTAGCTGGTCGGGTCGATCTTCCGGGTCTCGCGGGCGCCGCCGTAGTAGCCGTCTCCGCCGTTCGCGCCGTCGTGCCAGACCTCCGACACCGGGCCGTAGGTGGTGATCAGCTCGCGGAGCTGGTTACGGTAGTACTCCACGTAGCCGGGAGAGCCGTAGTCGGCCCGGTTACGGTCCCAGGGCGAGAGGTAGATGCCGAACTTCAGCTTGTGCCGGCGGCAGGCGTCGCTGATCTCGCGGACCACGTCGCCCTTGCCGCCCTTCCAGGGGCTCTGCTCAACGGAGTGGTCGGTGAACTTGCTGGGCCAGAGGCAGAAGCCGTCATGGTGCTTGCAGACGAGCACGATCTGCTTCATGCCAGCCGCGGCGAAGGAGCTGACGATCTGCTCGGCGTCGAAGTCGGTCGGGTTGAAGACGCCCGGGCTCTCGTCGCCGAAGCCCCACTCCTTGTCGGTGAAGGTGTTGGTGGTGAAGTGGATGAAGCCGATGAACTCCATCTGCTGCCACCGGACCTGCGCGGCGCTGGGCAGGGCGCCATACGGCGCGGGGGCGGACGATGGACCGGCGGCGGGCAGGGTCATGGTAGGCAGCATGGCGGCGATCACTCCCAGTGCGGATATCACTTTGGCGCTCCTGCGGGCGGCTCGCCGATAGTCGGCGTCACGGCCCCTTCTTTACGGTACTCCATGATGCGGCGGCGCGGAACCTGCAAGGCTACGCCCGACCGCCGGGCAAGGGCACGGCGCGGCCGTCGGAGCGGCGGATGGACATCTGCGCCCCGCTCCGCTCCAGTTCGTGACGCAGCAGCTCGGCCATGCCCCGAGTCCGGCGAGGGTCCGCCGCCGAGAGGTCGCGGCTCTCGCCGATGTCATCGGCCAGGTTGAATAGTTCGTAGCGCGGCTCGGCATGGAAGTAGACGAGCTTCCAGTCGCCCGAGCGCACCGCGCTGTAGGGGTGGATGCCCGGCCCGGCCACGCCCCATACGTGGGGGTAGTGCCAGAGCAGGGGCCTGGTGGCGGGCAGGGAGCCCGTGCCGCGCAGGAGCGGCGCGATGTCCCTGCCGTCGCCGGCCCGCACGGCGTCGGAGGCGCCACGCACGCCGGCTGCGCGCAGGAACGTGGCGAACAGGTCCTGCGTGATAACGGGCGTGTGGCGCCGCGTCCCCGCCGCCACTTTGCCCGGCCACCGCGCCAGCATGGGCACGCGGACGCCCCCCTCGTAGGCCGAACCCTTGCCGCTGTTGAGCGGGGCATTGTGCGTGTGGGGCCGGCCGCCGCGCCCGTGGGCGGAGAGGCCGCCGTTGTCCGACGCGAAGACCACCAGCGTGTCGTCGGCAATGCCACGCCGGTCCAGCAGGTCGAGCAGGTCGCAGAGGCTCTTGTCCATGCCCTCCAGCAGGGAGGCGTACATGGCCTCGGTGCGATCGACGCCCGCACGGGTGTAGCGGCCCATGAAGCGCTCGTCCGGCGCGAAGGGAACGTGGACGGCGTAGTGGGCCATGTTCAGGAAGAATGGCTTCCCATCCGCGACCGCCCCGTCCACCGCGGCGACGGCCTCCCGGGTGAGCGCCTCGGTGAGGAACGTGTCGGCGCCGATGTGCTTCTCCAGGCCCGGCACGTCCCAGGCTCGGTCCTTGTTCGGCAGGGCCCTGCCGTAGCCTTCGCGGGCCAGGTAGCTGCCCGGCGCGCCGGCGGCGTGACCCGCGATGTTCACGTCGAAACCCAGGTTCCTCGGCTCGGCGCCGGGCGTGCCAACGGCCCCAAAGTGGGCCTTGCCCACGTGGATGGTCCGGTAGCCCGCTCCGCGCAGCAGGGCCGGCAGGGCCGGCGCCGCACACGCGTGGGGCGTGTCCGCGCTGTTGCTGAGCCCGCCCAGGTTCCATTCAGGCGGAAGCAGGCCGGGGTGCGTGCCGGAGGTATCGGTGTCGGGGCGAAGGGTCCAGTTGCTGACGCGGGTGCGAGCCGGGCTCCAGCCCGTCATCAGGCTCACGCGGGTGGGGGTGCAGACGGGCCCCGCGGCGTAGGCATTGGTGAACGCCATCCCTCCGGCGGCCAGCCGCTCCATCCCCGGCGTGCGGTAGAGGCCGTTGAACGGCGTCTCGCGCTCCCAGAACGGCACGGAGGTGTCCTGCCAGCCCATGTCGTCCACCATGAAAAGAAGGATGTTGGGCCGCCGCAGCGGCGGCGCGCAGCCGCCCGCCGAGGCGCCGCCCAATGCGGCGGCGCCCGCCAGGATGAGTTCCCTACGGTTCATCGGCATCCTCCCGAGGCCCACCGGACGGCGGCTCCACGCTCCGCCCGGGCCGCCCGGTGCGCAAGACACAGCCGGATGGTACCTCGGACCACGCGCCGAGTCCTCCTCGGCGCCGCGCCGGCCCGCCCAACCTTGGGTACACTTCGGCCCGGATAGCTGCACCGCACCGCCGCCCGAAGCGGCCGGACCCAGTCCGCGAGGACCGACATGGTTACGCTGCACACTCCGACGGTCATGGTAGTCGGCCTGATGCTGACCGCGCTCTGCTGCGCGGTCACCGTCCTGCTGTGGCGCCGGAGCGCGGGCAGGCTGCGCGGCATCGGTCGCTGCGCCGCGGCCATGGCCGTCATGATGGTCGGCCAGGCGCTGCTGATGCTGACCGGCGCCGCGCCCGATTGGCTGTGCGTGCTGGTGGCCACCATGCTGCTGCTCTACGCCACGTGGCTGAGCTACCGGGGCGTCCAGCGCCTGGCCGGCGTCGATTGGCCGCAGTGGCCCAACTACACGGCCATGGCCGTTGTCGCGGCGGGCATCGCCTATCACCTGTACGTGAGTCCGAGCGTGGTGGGCCGGTTCGCGGCGTTCTCCGCCGGGGTCCTCGTCATTGCGGCCCAGGGCGCCTACGTCGGGCTGCGCGGCGCCGATCCCCGCGTTCGGCGGTTCACCCGGCCGCTGGGCTGGGCGTACGCCGGCTACGGCGCCGTGGCGCTGGTCCGGATCGCCGACGGAGTGGTCTCCCACATCTCCGGCCAAGACCTGTACAGCGCCGGCCCGGCATTGGCTGTGAGCATCCTGGCCTACCTGATCATGTTCGTGGCGCTGACGCTCTTCCTGCAGCTGACCGTGAACGCGGGCCTCATGGACCAGGCCACCTCCAGCGAAGTCCTGTTCCGGAAGGCCTTCCTGGCGGCTCCCTACGGCATCGGGCTCGTGCGGCGCGCCGACGGCGTCTTGCTCGACCTGAACGAGAGTGCGGCGAGGCTCGCGGGGGCCGACCGGGACCAGGTCGTCGGCGCGCCCATCGGCGACCTCAACTGGGTCGTCGACCCGTCCCACAGCGCCGACGCATTGGCCTCCTTCATCGCCCGCGAGCGTGTGGAGCCCTTCGAGACGCGGCTGCGCCGAGACGACGGAACCGCCGTGGACATCCTGGCGTCGGCCGAACCCGTCGATCTGGCCGATGGACCGCATGTCATGTTCTGCCTCGTCGATGTGACGGACCTGAAGCGATCCGAGGATGCGCTGCGCGTCTCCGAGGAGAGCTACCGCCTGCTCGCCGAGATGACCCGCGACGCCATCCTGCTGCACGACCTGGACGCGGTCATCCGCTATGCCAACCCGGCGGGATTGGCGCTCATGGGCGCCACGGCCGCCGACCTGGGCACTTTGAAGCTGGACCTCCTCCTCTCGCCTGAGCGCACGTCCGACATGGCCCGCAGACGCGAGCGAAGGCTGGCCGGCGATCTGAGCGCCATGCGCTATGAGATGGAGATCATCGGAGCCGAGGGACGGCGCATCCCGCTGAACGTGAGTTCGACGCTGGTGATGCGCGACGGCCGACTTGAGGGCATCCTCCTCGTGGCGCGCGATGTAACAGAGACGAAGCAGGCCGAGGCGCAGCACCAGGAGATCCAGGCCAGGCTGGCCCACACCGAGAAGATGGAGACCGTTGGGCTCTTGGCCGGCGGCGTGGCCCACGACCTCAACAACCTGCTGGGGGGCATCCTCGGCTTTGTCGAGGCGGCCCGATCAAGCCTGGAGCCGAGCCACCCCGCGCTGGCCCACCTCGACGCGATCACCCACGCGGCCGATGGCTCCGTGGAGATCGCCAGCAACCTGCTCGCCTTCGCACGAAAGCACCCCGTCCGCCCGGAGGTCTTCGACCTCAACGACCGGATCGCCGGGCTGATGCCGATGCTCAGCCGCATCGTGGGCGACGACGTGCGGACCGTCTGGTCGCTTACGGCGCGAAACACCCCGGTCCGCATGGACCCACCGCAACTGGACCAGTTGCTTCTGAATCTGGTGGTCAATGCCCGCGACGCAATGCCGAACGGCGGCGTCCTGACCATCGAGACCACCATCACCGGCAACCCCGACGCCCACTGCCTCTGGGGAGAGGAGCCGATGATCGGAGGCTATTCCGTCCTGATGGTCTCGGACACGGGCGCCGGCATGACCAGGGAGGTCCAGGCCCGCCTGTTCGAGCCGTTCTTCACCACGAAGGCCGCCGGCGAAGGCGTGGGCCTGGGCCTCGCCAGCGTCTACGGCATCGTGAAGCAGGTTGGCGGCGCCGTATCCGTGGAGAGCGCGCCGGGCCGGGGCGCCGCATTCCGCATCTTCCTGCCGCGCTCCACGGAGGCCCCGCGGCCCAAGCCCGCCGCGGCGGCGCCGACGACACCGGTCGGCGCGGCCACCGTGAAGGTCGCGCGGCCGCCGGGCGCCATCGGCGTCCTGGTGGTCGACGATGACCGGGTCATTCGCAGGTCGGTGTCGCTCTTCCTCAAGGCCGCGGGCTACTCGGTCCAGGAGATGGAGCGGCCGGAGGCGGCCCTGGCCCTCGCCGACGAGCGGCCGGACAGCATCGACCTGCTGATCAGCGACATCAACATGCCGACGATGACGGGCCCCGAACTGGCGCGCAAGATGCTGCGAAGGAAGCCCGAAATGCGTTGCATCCTCATTTCCGGGTACGGTTCCGACGCTGTTGCCGGCGATCCCGACGCCGCGGGCATGGGCTTCCTGATGAAGCCGTTCACCAAGGGCCAACTCCTCGCCGCGGTGCAGGTACAGTTTGATGGGCCGCCGCCGTCGACCATGTGACGGGGCCGGCCGCCACATCCGAGTCCTGGAGGACCCCGCGTGCTGATCGCTTTGTGTTTGGCCGCTTGCGCCGTGGCCGGCGCACCGGCGCCGCTGGTCGGCGCCCGCAAACCCAATGGGCGCTGGACCCCCGAGCAGGCCCGTCGCTGGCAAGCCCGGGTCGGACGGACCGTGGGCTGCAACTACGTGACGTCGACCGCCGTGAACGATATCGAGATGTGGCGGAAGGCCACATTCGACCCCGCCACCATCGATCGGGAACTGGCCTGGGCGCGCGATCTCGGCCTCAACTCGGTCCGTGTCTTCCTCAACTTCGTTGTATGGCGCGAAGACGCCGCGGGCCTCAAGGCCCGGTTCCGGCAGTTCCTGGACCTGGCCGCGCGCCATGGCGTCTCCGTCATGCCGATCCTCTTCGATGACTGCAACTTCGCCGGACGCGTCGCCGCCGCGGGTCCGCAACCGGGCCCCGTCCCCGGCGTACACAACAGCCAGTGGGTCTCCAGCCCGCCGCTCACGATGGTGACCGACCCGTCGGCCTGGCCCGACCTGCGGCGCTACGTCGCCGATATGGTGGGTGCCTTCGCCAGAGACGGCCGTATCGTGGTCTGGGATCTCTACAACGAGCCGGGAAACTCCGGCATGGGCGAGCGGAGCCTGCCGCTGGCCGAGGCCGTCTTCGGTTGGGCTCGGCAGGCCCGGCCAACGCAGCCCCTCACCATGGGCCTCTGGGCGGATTTCAACGACCCGATGTCGCGCCGCCTCATGGAGCTGTCCGACGTGGTCTCATTCCACGGCTACGACGGGCCGGATGGGATCGAGGCGAAGATCGACCTCTGCGAAGGAGCGGGCCGCCCCGTGCTCTGCACCGAGTGGCTGCACCGGCAGGGCGGCAACAGCTTCCGGTCCCTGCTGCCGATCCTCCTGCGCCGGAATGTGGCTTGCTGGCACTGGGGCCTGGTGGCGGGGAGGACGCAGACCTATTGCCACTGGGGCTCCACGCCGGGGTCGCCGATGCCCGCACAGTGGCAGCACGACGTGCTGCACGCCGACGGCAAGCCCTACGACGCCGAGGAAGCCGAGTTCATCCGCCGAACGCTGGCGTCACCTAAGTAGAGGAATCCGGGCCGGCAAGCGCGCCGGCGGGTCCCGATCGCCGCCGCGCAACGGGCTGCATCCGGCCGGCCCGAATGCATCCAGAATACACCGGCCACGTGAACGATTCATGAAGGAGCGCGAATGCAACCGATTCGCGCTCGAATCTCATTCACTCCTCGGCGCCGGAGTGCTCGTGGGCGCGGCCCAGCTCCACGTGGATCACGCGGTCAGCCGCCTGCGCCAGCCGGTCGTCGTGGGTGACCATGACGAAGGCGACGCCCGTCTCGCGGGTCATCTCGCGCATGAGATCGAAGACTTCCCGGCCCGACCGGGCGTCCAGGTTCCCCGTGGGCTCGTCGGCAAGCACCAGGCGCGGGCTGTTGGCCAGTGCGCGAATGAGGGCCGCGCGCTGCTGCTGGCCGCCTGACATCTGGCCCGGGCGCTTGTGCATCTGGTCCGCCAGGCCCACCCGGTTGAGCAGGCCGCGGACGCGCTCGGCGTCGGCCCGGCCGGCGCTGCCGTGGCGGATCGCCAGGGGCATCAGCGCGTTCTCCAGGCAGGTGAACTCGGGCAACAGGTAGTGAAACTGGAAGACAAAGCCCACGACGCGGTTCCGCAGGTCGGCCAGTCCGTTGTCGTCCAGGTCCGCGGTATCGGCGCCGGAGAGGACGATGCGCCCCTCGGTAGGCCGGTCGAGCGCTCCGAGCAGGTTCAGGAGCGTCGTCTTGCCCGAGCCGCTCTGGCCGATGATGGCCACGAACTCGCCCTGGCGGATGCGGACATCGACGCCCTGCAGCACCTCCACCGGGTGCGGCGTGTCCAGACCATAGACCTTGCGCAGGCCGCACCCCTCGACGGCCACCACCGCATCAGTTGCCATGGATGATCTCCACCGGGTCCATCCGCGCGGCCCTTCTGGCGGGGAGCACGGCCGCGACCATGGTCGCCGCCACTGCCGCGGCCGCGGCGCCCAGGAAGATGGTCGGGTCGAACGAGATCGGGAAGAGCTGGTCCGTCCTGCCGAAGCGCGCCACCTGCCGGACGCCCGCCAGCATGCGGAGGAAGAGATAGCCCGCGCCGCATCCGGCCGCCGCGCCCACCAGCGCGATGCCCAGTCCCTCCATGCCGAAGATCAGCAGGATTTGCCTGTCGCGGGCGCCCATGCTCTTCAGGATGCCGATCTCCTTGCTCTTCTGGATCACGGAGACGATGAGCACCGCCGCGATGCTGAACGCCGAGGCGAGCAGCGCGAAGACCGAGATCATGGCGCTCGAGGAGCTCTGCGCCCGAAGTCCGTTGACGAACTGCGCCTGCTCGCGCATCCAGCTCTCGGTCTTGTGGTGCAGCGAACCGGTAACGGCGTCGGCCACCTCGTTGGCGGTAAAGGGATCGTCCAGCTTCAGCAGCACCGACGAGACCGAGCCCTGGAGGCGGAACAGGCGCTGGGCCGACCGGAGCGTGGCGAAGACGGAGCCGAGGTCCGCGGCATTCTGGCCCGTGTCGAAGATGCCCGCCACGGTGAAGACGCCGTCGACACCCTCCGACGAGATCAGCCGCACGCGGTCGCCCAGCCGCACGCCCGCCTCATCGGCCAGCCTGAAGCCGACCACGATTTCGTCGGATCCGAGGCTGAGCCACCGGCCGGCGATCATGTCGTCCTGCAGCGCGTTGATGCGCTCCTGCTTGGCCGGATCGGCGCCGGAGACCGACACTCCCAGCCGCTTGGCCCCGTGCACCAGGAAGGCCTGCCCCCGGATCGCGGGGACGACGGCCGTCACACCGGCGAACTGGGCCAGCTGCCGCGTGAGCTTCTCCACGTCGTCGAACGACTCGCGACGCTGCACGGTCTCCTGCACGGTCGTGCCCGCCATGCCCGCCACCCGGGCTCCCGTGGCGGCGAGAGACCGCGGCTGGCGCTCCGCGGGCTTCACCGTGACGTGGGGCAGCGAGCCGATGAAGTCGTCCACCAGCCGCTTCTGCAGGCCCTGGATGAGGCTGGTGATGAAGATGATGACGGTCACTGCCACGGCCACCGCAGCCACGGTCAGCACGGTCTGGCCCTTGCCCGCCACCAGGTGACGGGTGGCGACGGCGTACTCGAACCTCATGGGGCCGGCGCGGCCACGGCCCGGACGCCGGGCTTGGCCGAGGCCGCATCGGCCAGCACCCGCGAGGCTCGCGTCAGGCCCAGCACCACCGGGATGCGGCGGACGCCGGGAGCGCCGGTCCGAACGTCGGCCGCGCGCACGACGCCGTTGTCCAGGAGCATGACCTGCGACCGGTCGCCCGCGGAGACCACGGCGGCCAGCGGCACGGTGAGCATGGGTCTGGCCTGGGCCACGATGAGGTTCACGGAGACGGTCTGGCCGGGCATGAGCCACGGAACACGGGCGTCGGGGTAGACGCGCACGTCGATCGAACCCCTGTCGGCATCGACCTGTGCGCCCAGTCTGCCCACATGGGCGTGCGCCGTGCGGCCCGGGTAGGCGTCGCTGGTGATCAGGGCATCCAGACCGGGGCGGAGCTTGCCGAGATAGTTCTCATCCACCTGCACCAGCACCTCCAGCGGATGGGCCGGCACGATACGCACGAGCGGCGCCAAACCGGAGACCGAAGCGCCGGGGTAGGCCAGCACGCGCGAGACGAGGCCGCCGACCGGAGCCCGGACGACCAGCTGCGCCAGCCGCGAACGGGCGGCGTCCAACGAGCGCTCCGCTTCGGCCCCGGTGGCGCGGGCCACTTCGATCTCCTCGCGCCGGGAGGCTTCGGCCACCGTGCGCACCTGGGCGTCGCCGCTCCGCACGGAGCCCTGCAGCGTGGCCCGTGCGGCGGACACGTCGGCGCGAGCCTGCGCCAGCGCTTCGGGCCGCGTCCCGGCACGCAGGTCGCGCAGACGGGCGTCGGCTTCGCGCTGGGCCTGGTCCGCGGCGCGCACGCTCTCGTTGGCGGCCTCCAGCGCGGCGACGGCCTCGTCGCGGGCGCTTTCGGCGCGGTCGGCATCGGCTTGCGAGACGGCGCCGTCGGCGGCGAGCCCAGCCTGGCGTTTCAGGTCGCGCTCGGCCTGCTGCAACCGCGCGCGGGCCTGCCGAACGGCGGCCGAGGCGGCGGCGGAGCGGAAGCCCGCGCCCTGGGCCGCGGCCTCCAGCGCCTGAAGCTGCTCGCCCGTGGCTCCGCGCTCCAGCTCGGCCAGCCGCTGTTCGGCGCCGCGCAGCCGCTGGCGGGCGACGTCGGCGGCCTGCGAGGCGTCGGCCTTCACCCGGGCCATGGCCCACGTCCGCGCCGGAGCCGCCACCAGGGCCAGTCGGGCGCGCGCGGTGCGCAACGCCGCTTCGGCCAGCCGCACGTCGGCGGCGGGGAGCGCGTCATCCAATCGGGCCAGCGGCTGCCCGGCTGTCACGCGGTCGCCCTCACGCACCAGGAGCCGGGCCACGCGGCCGGCGGCGGTGGCGGTGACGTCGGTCTCCTCGGCGCCCTGGACCCGTCCCGAGACGGCCACGCTCTCCGTGACCAGTTCCTCGGTCGGCCGAACCACGACCACCGACGCGGGCTTCGATCGGAACCAGGCGCCGCCGACCAGCGCCGCGGCAAGCGCGATGAGCCAGACGGCGCTTCGCGCCGCGCCCATCCGGCGGCGCGTCCTGCGGGCGTCCGACTCGCGTCGCGGTGGCTCTGGTGTCGTCTGGCTCATGCTGGTGTCGGCTCCTTCCGGCCGGCGGCGAGGCCCTGCCGGTGTTATCTACGCATATCGCAGCCAGGCAATGCCCGACGTGTCGAGCTTTTGTCGAAGTTCAAGGCTGCAGGCGCTAGCCCCGGAAGCGCACCACCAGCGTGCGGCCCGCGGCGGCGCGCCTCACCGTCTGGAGCCTGCCGCCGGGCCAGAGAACCTCCAGCGACACCGGGCCCACATGGTCGCCCAGGCCGAAGTGGAGCGTCAGGTCGTTCTGGTTGCCCTCGCCCGTGCCGGCCTCCACCTGCCGCGTGAAGACCCGGTCCCTGGTCCGCACGCGCACCTGGGCGCCGATGGCCGACCGGTTCACCCGCTTGCCGTCGCCCTCCAGCCGAACGCGCAGCCAGCCGCCGGCCGCGGCCTGGTTGCCGAAGAGCTTGCCGCCGCAGACCAGGTCCAGCTTGCCGTCCTGGTCGAAGTCCGCCCACGCGGCCTGGTAGGTGGGCGGCAACTGGGCCACGCCGGCCGCCGCGGTGACATCGGTGAAGGCGAAGGCGCCGCCGTTGCGGTAGAGCACCGGATAGTTCGGCACCCCGAAGGATGCCACGCCGTAGACCGCGGTGAAGATGAGGTCCAGTCGGCCATCGTTGTCGTAGTCCCCGACCGCGGGGCTGGCGTAGGATTCCTGGTAGAAGACGCCGCAGGTCCCCTTGTCATCGAACCTGAACCCCGCGGCCGGCCCCGTGTTGCGCAGGAAGCGGCTCTTGGGCTGGTCGCCCCGGCTGTCGCGGTGCGCGAAGTTTCCGGCGAAGAGGTCCATCCAGCCGTCGTTGTCGAAATCGCCCCATGCCGCCCCGATGGAGTGCCCGCCGTCGAAGCCCTCCGACGTGGCCAGCGCATTGAGCCCCGTCGCGCGGTTGGTGAAGGAGCCGAACCCATCGCCCACCATGAGGCAGTTGGGCTGGAGCCGGTAGTTGGAGACATAGACCGCCGGCGTGCCGCACCGCATGAAGTCGCAGGCCGTGACGCCCCGCGTCCGGTAGGCGGCATCGGACCAGGTGATGGTGAAAGACTTGCCGCCGTTGTTCACGAGCACGTAGCTGGGGTACGTGATCTGCCGGTCCCAATCCTCGAAGCCGCCCACGTAGAGGTCCACGAAGCCGTCGTTGTTCCAGTCGCCCCAGCAGGCGCCCCGGCAGTTGGTGGCCATCGGGGGCATCGCCACCTCGCGGAAGGACTTGCCGCCCTCGTTGCGGTAGAGCTTCAGCCGGCTCCAGCAGAAGAGGTCGGTCCAGCCGTCGTTGTCGAAGTCGGCCGCCACGCAGGCCCCCATATCGGCTAGCTTCTCGAAGCCCTTGCCCGCCTTGTTGCGCCAGACGGCCCCGCCGGAGACCAGGTCGGTCCAGCCGTCGTTGTCGATGTCGACGCAGCAGGCGGCATCGTTGCCGAGGGCGACGCCCAGTTCGGCGGTTCGATCCCGAAACGCCGGTGCGGCCCCGGCCGAAAGGCAGGCGACTCCGCAGCAGACGGCCAGCAGAACGGCGAGACGCTTCAATGTGATCTCCTCGAACCTCGATGGTTCAGAGAGCATGGGCCCGGCGGGGCGAACTTGTCAAGGTATAACCGCGATCATGGGCAACGGATCGTCCGGCGCCATACCGACCTCCGGGAGTGTCGGCATGGGTCGGCTCGCATTCAGTCGCGCCACAAGGAGTCTCGCCATGCGCGGCCTGGTAGGTCTGATGGGTCTGTTGTCGCTGTTCCTCTGCACGGAGGGCGCCATGGGGCAGAACGCGGCCGCAGGGCCTGCAAGCCGGGGTATGAGCTACACCATCGACGACATACTCGAGGGCGTCCTGCCCCAGTTGGACACCATCGCCGCCGACTGGAAGGCCATGGGCGGCACCAGCATCCAGACTTATGTGACCTGGGAGACCTGCGAGCGGGCCGGCGAGGGCCAGTGGGACTGGAAGGCGTGGGACGGCGCCGCCGCCACTCTGAAGCGCCACGGCCTCAAGTGGATTCCGTTCCTGATCGTCTCGCCGTCCTACGCCACGCCCAGGTGGTACCGCCAGGGCCCCGAGCACGCTCCCGCCGTCTGCCTGGAGCATGGCGTCGCCTCCGATATCCAGTCGCTCTGGAGCCCGCACATCAGGGCGCGGGTGGATCGGTTCCTCCGCGCCTTCGCCGAGAGGTACGCCGCCAGCGGCCTGCTGGAGTCGGTGAACCTGGGCATCCAGGGCGACTATGGCGAGGCGATCTACCCCGTCAGCGGCGGATGGACCGGCGACTACCACCAGCACCCCGGCTTCTGGTGCGGCGACGAGCGGGCCCGGGCCGACTTCCGCCGATGGGCCCGGCGGCGCTACCCCGCCCTGCCGGGCCTCAACGCCGCCTGGGGCACGGCCTTCGCCACCCCCGAGGCCGTGACCTACCCCGCCAACCGAACGGCGGGCGCGGCCGCGGCCGGTTCGGGACAGGAGAGGCGCCGTTGGCTGGACTTCGTGGAGTGGTACCGGGGCGCCATGACCGATCTGGCCGACTTCTGGCTCGCCGCGGCGCGGCGCCACTTCGGCCGAACGCCCATCTATCTATGCACCGGCGGCGACGCACCGCCCGCCCACGGTTCCCAGTTCGCCGAGCAGTGCCGCGTGGCCGCCAAGCACGGCGCCTCGATCCGCATCACCAACGAAGGCTCGGACTATCCCGGCAACTTCCTGCTCACGCGCTGGGTGGCGACGGCGGGCCGGCACTACGGCGCGCCCTTCGGCTTCGAGCCCGCCGCCCTGGAAGACGAGGTCGGGGCCGTGGCGCGCATCTTCAACGCCACGACGTCCGGCGCGGTGCAGCTGGCCGACAAGCACTACAACACGGTGAAGAAACCCTCTCAGCGCGCCGTCATCGAGGCCAACCTGCGCCACCTCTTCCACGCGCCCCGCGTGCGTCCGCCCGTGGCGCTCTGGTACCCGAACACCGCGCTGACGCTGGAGGGCAAGTCGTGGACCCAGGCGCCCGACGCCTACCTGCTCCGCAAGCTCACCGACCTCGATTATGTCGATGAGACGCTGCTGAGGGCCGGAGCGCTGGCGCAGCACCGCGTGCTGGTGATGGTCCACGGGAGCGTGATGGAGGCCGAGGACGCCCGGCGGCTGGAGGGCTGGGTGCTGCGGGGCGGTCGCCTCTTCGTGGTCAACGTGCCCCGCCTGGAGAGCGTCGAGCGGTCCAGCCTGCCCGAACAACTCCTATTCGGCGCCGAGTCGAAGGGACGCGCGGTCGGCCAGGGCCGTGTGGAGCGTGTGGCCTCGCTGGCCGAACTGGCGCCACGCCTGCGCGCCGCTCTCTCCGAGGCGGGCCTGCCGGTGGTGGAGCAGCAGCTCCGCGGCCAGGCCTACGCCGCCGAGGTCGAGCCGGGGCGTTGGCTTCTCTTCAACGGCGACCCGGCCCAACCCGCCACGGCCCGCATCACCACAGCCGGCCGAACCTTCGAAGTGGAGGTCCCGCCGGCATCGATCGTGGACACCGCAGGGAAGTGAGGGTACCCAGGGGCCGCACAGGGCCTGTCGTCCGACGGGTCGGACGGGTCGGACGAGTTCGGACGAGTCGGACCCCTCTACGCCAACCCCTCCAGCGGCACGCCGAGCACCTCGACGCCCTCCTTCTGCCGCGAGACGATGACCCAGAGGCGTCCGTCGTGTACCAGGCTGTGCGGATAGCCGTACTCGCCTCCCTTCCATCGTCCCGGTCGGGACATGGCGTAGGGCGTGCGGCCGATGTCGTAGTGCCGGTCGAACGAGAGGCCGTCGCGGGAGGTCGAGACCACCAGCGGGCAGCGGCTACCGGCCAGCGGGCTCCCCACGTAGGTAAAGCGGCCGTCGGGCAGCTTGCCGAGGTGGAACTTGGTGTTGCAGTCGCTGAAGTCGGCCTCCGCGGGGTCGCTCCAGGTCGCTCCGTCGTCGCGGCTCTCGGAGTACCAGAGCCGGTGGCGGAACCCGGGGCCCGTGCTGCGCAGGAGCATGCGGAGCGTGCCGTCGGCGGTCTGCAGGAAGGAGCCCTCGCAGAGCGCCGTGGGCCAGCCGCGCCGCTTTGAGACGCCCCAGAAGGCGTGCGGGTCGTCCTTGGCGAAGGCATCGGGCTCGCCGTAGACGCCGGCCATGCGCCAACCCTTGAGGCCCGCGCGGTCGTCGGTGTAGGGGAAGGCGATGTTCCCCGCGATGATGAGCCTGCCGGAGCGCGTGGCGTGGGGGCCGTGGTTGGGGCAGACCGGCACGCCCAGGTCCACGGGCTTCGACCAGACCTTGCCGTCGCGGCTCGTGACGGCGAAGAGGCGCGTGTCGCTGCACTCGGGCTCGCCATACTCGGCGAAGTAGGCCGTGAGCGTGCGCCCCCGCGCCAGGAAGCCCGCCGCGGTGAGGATGCGCTCCTT
Source organism: Armatimonadota bacterium (assembly GCA_026392115.1). Taxonomy (GTDB): domain Bacteria; phylum Armatimonadota; class Chthonomonadetes; order Chthonomonadales; family CAJBBX01; genus CAJBBX01. Next base: position 28,910 of record JAPLCQ010000130.1, read on the forward strand.
GCCGTCGCGCACGGAGGGCTCGGCCAGGACGGCGGGCTCGGTCCAGTGCATACCGTCCGCCGAGGTCGCCCAGAGCACCCGCTGGCCCGGCGCGTCCTCGTCGATGCGGCCGTTGGACCACATGGCGTGGTACCGCCCGGCGAACCATCCCAGGTGCGGATGGTGCGAGTAGGTCCACTCGGTCGCAGGCCGGTAGAGCGTGGCGACCCGCGGCTCGAGCCGCTTCATGTCGGGCCATGGCGCCGGCTTGCCGTCTACCCAGTTCGGGTGGTTTGTCATCGGCGGCGCCGGCTCAGCCGTCGCCCCGCCGCCCGCGCCCATCGCCGCCGCAACACCGATCATGAAGCTCCTCCTGGTTGGCTCAAGGTTCACTGCCAGTCCCTTCCCCTACCTCGGTCGGGGCGCACTCGCCGATGACGCACCGCGCCGCATCAGCCGTTGGCCCCTGAAGCCTGGAGTATACGCCTCCCGCAGGTGCGCGGTATATGCCATGATCCTGTCACATGCATCGGGAGGCCGCGATGTACGTGGTGATGGCTGCCATGGTACTGGACGCCTCTGCTCTCTGCGTTGGCCCGGCGCAGGTCATACGAGGGGACCTGAACAGAGCACCGGTCCGCGGACCGGGCCAACCTGCGCACATCGCCATGGGTACAATGCACCGTGTCCCGGGCATGGACCGCAGGATGCCCATCGCCCAGCGACGGCCGCAGTATGGAGGCGGAGATGGCTACCGAGTGGGTGCGACATATCCAAATAGCCGGTTTTCGATCCATACGACACGTAGATCTAGACTTGCATAGATTTACCATTCTGATTGGGGCTAACGGCTCAGGAAAGTCCAGCTTCATCGACTTTTTTCGCATGTTGAATGTTGCTTTTAGTACCACGCAAGGCGGATTGCAGTTGTATCTTGCGAGAAAAGGCGGGGCATCGTCAGTTCTGCATTATGGTTCATCTATTACCAAAGACCTTAGTGCGGGCGTACTGATTGATGGTGACGAGCGCTGGTCACGTTACTCGTTTGACACGACGTGGGCAGCTCCCGATGACCTGATCTATACGAGCGAGACCCTGGAGTTCCAGCGCCAGTCCGACAGCCAGGCGAAGCAAGTCGTCCTACGGGGAGGCGGGCGCGAATCCGCAATACTTTCTGTACGAACTGACAACCAAAACCCTTGGATCCAAACTGTAGCAACGACATTCTGCAGTCGGTTGCGGCAAGTCCGGGCGTTCCACTTTCACGATACCAGCGACGGGGCGCACATCCGCGTGAAGCAGGACGTGACACGCGAGGCGTACCTGCTCAGCGATGCGGGCAACATTGCGGCGTTTCTACTTCACATGAAGGAGAACGCGCCGGAGTGCTACCGACGCATCCTGGGCACCGTCCAGATGGTCGCGCCGTTCATCGCCGACTTCGAGCTTGAACCGGAGGCCGCCAACGACCGGTTCGTGATGCTGCGGTGGCGCGACCGATCGGGCGAGGTGTTTGGGCCGCACCAGCTCTCCGACGGGACCCTGCGCGCCATCGCCCTCATCACCGCGTTGCTACAGCCAGACGAGTTACTGCCCAGCGTAATGCTCTTTGACGAACCCGAGCTCGGCCTCCATCCGGCAGCGATCTCGCTGATCGCGGAGCTCATGGAAGCAGCCTCACAGAAGCGGCAGGTCATCGTGGCCACGCAGTCGCCGTTGTTCATCCGCAACTACGAGCCGAGCAACGTTGTGGTGGCAGAGCGCGAGGAGAGTTCCGAGCGGCGAGGTTCCACGACCTTGCGCCGTCTGGACCCGGATGCCCTGGCCGGCTGGCTTGAGGACTTCGACCTCGGCGAGCTCTATGAGAAGAACGTCACGGGAGGCTATCCCCAGTGAGCTTCCTTGTGGCGCTCTGCGAAGGCGAGACGGAGATGGACTTCGTGGCAGCCCTGCTGGCTCCGCACCTGCAGCCGTTCGGCGTCCGCACCCATCCCATCCTTCTCGGCAAGAAGATCAAGTGCGATCACCCCTCCGCGCCGGGCGGCGTGCTCAAGTTCGAGCCGGTCTACCGCCATATTCGGTCGGCACTGCGCCAGTACTCATCCGACCGTAGCTTCGTGACTACCATGCTGGACCTCTACGCCTTCCCGCGCGATTTCCCCGACTACGAGGCCCTCGCGGCGGAACCCGACCCCATGCTGCGGGTGCGGGCCCTGGAAGCGGCAATGGCCGCAAGGGCGGCGAGCAACCGGTTCATCGCCCACATCCAGCTCCATGAGTTCGAGGCGCTGCTGCTGACCGATCCCGCCGAGGTCGCCGCGGAGTTCGACGAACCGGTGAGGTCGCGTGTCAGGATAGCCGTCCCGGCCGACCTCGGGCGCCTCACACCGGAGCAGGTGAACCAGACCAGCGAGGGCGCGCCGTCGAAGCGCCTGCAACGCCTTGCGCCGGGCTACCGCAAGCGCGATATGGGCCCCCGCATCGCCGGCCGGATCGGCTTGACCCGCATCCGCGAAACCTGCCCACACTTCGGCGCATGGCTCACTACGCTGGAAGGCCTGGGCTAGCCGGCGAGGTCCGGCTGCGCCCCCGCCACGCGAGGAGGCCCCACCCTATGAGACTGCCGCACGCCCTGCACGCTGCCCTGTGCCTGTTCGCATGCCTCAGCCCGGCTCTTGCCGCGCCCCCCGTCCGCGACGTCTACGCCGACACCTGGGTGGCGACGGACGCGCTGGGCCGGGCGCTGCCTACCTATGAGCAGGTGGGGCCGCCGCGCAAGGACCGAACGGCCGCGCTCTTCTACTTCCTCTGGATGGGCCAGCATAGCCAGACCGGGCCGTGGGACATCACCAAAATCCTGGCCGCGCACCCCGAGGCCCGGCTCGCCAGCGCCAACCCGGCCTGGGGACCCATGGGGCATTTCCACCACTGGGGCGAGCCGCTCTTCGGGTACTACGTGTCGGACGACCGCTGGGTGATCCGCAAGCACGCGGGCCTGCTGGCCGCCGCGGGCGTCGACGCGCTGGTCTTCGATACCACCAACAACTTCACCTACGACAAGTGCTGGACGGCCCTTGGCGATACCCTCGACCAGGCCCGCGACCAGGGCAACGCCACGCCCACGTTCGCCTTCATCGCTCCGTTCGGCGATGCCAACTCCGTGGTCCGGCGGCTCTACGACAACCTCTACCAACCGCGCAAGTACGAGCGGCACTGGTTCCGGTGGGACGGCAAGCCGCTCATCCTCGCCAACCCCGTCTCCGTGCGCGGCGAAGGGTTGTCCAGCCTCGAGCACGACCTGGCGGTCCGCTTGGAAGCCGGCGGGACGCTGGCCCAGTCGTTCACGGTTGCCAAGTCCATCGGCGCGGTGGCGGCCTCCACGCCCACGTGGAGCACCAGCGGAGCGGCCGTGCGGATCAGCCTCCGCCGAGGCGGGCCGGACGGGCCCGTCGTCGCCTCGCGGCGCGTCGAGAACGTGCTGGACAACGCCTGGACCACGCTGGACCTGACGCCTCCGCAGCCCGCAGGGCGCTACACGTTGGAGCTGTCGGAGCCGAGCGGAACCGTGGGCTGGTGGACCAACCGTCGGCCCACGCTGCCCGATGCACAAGCCTACGCCGACGGCAAGCCCGTGCCGGGCACGCGCTCCTTCTCGGTGGCCAACGCGGACGATCGCGCGCGGAGCATCATGGACGCCCTCACGTTCCGCGCTCCCGTCGCCTCCTACTTCACCGGCCCCAGCGGCCCAGACCAGTGGGGCTGGCTGGAGGTCTTCCCGCAGCACCTCTACAAGAACAGCAAGGGCGAGGGCGAGATGGTGACGGTCGGCGTGGCGCAGAACGCCGTCGACGGCAATCTGAGCGCCCTGAGCGAGGAGCGCTCCCTTGGCCGCAGCTACCATGGCGGCTCGTGGGACAAGCGCCCCAACGCGGTGGCCCTGGGGCTGAACTTCGCCGAGCAGTGGGAGCGGGCGCTGAAGCTGGATCCGCGTTGCGTCTTCATCACCGGGTGGAACGAGTGGGTCGCGCAGCGCTTCGACACGAACAGCCGACCCACCTTCGTGGACCAGTTCAGCCAGGAGGGGAGCCGCGACGTGGAGCCCATGCGCGGCGGCCACGGCGACGCCTACTACTACCAGATGGTGGCCAACATCCGCCGCTACAAGGGCGTCCGGCCGATCCCGCCGGTGGTTTCGCGGCCCGTCAAGATCGACGGCCGCTTCGAGGACTGGCGCCCCGTGCGGCCGGAGTTCCGCGACTTCATCGGCGACGCGGTGAACCGCGACCACGAGGCCTGGGGCGGCTCGGCCCGCCTCGTCAACACGAGCGCGCGCAACGACATCACGGTGGCCAAGGTGAGCCGGAGCGCCTCGGCCCTCAGCTTCTACGTCGGCGCCCAGGCCCCGCTCACGCCTCCCACGGGCACAAGCTGGATGCTCCTCTATATCGACGCCGACAGGAACCCGGGCACCGGCTGGCTCGGATATGACTTCGTGGTCGGTCGCGGCGGCCTGAGGGGCGGCTCCACGACGCTGGAGCGATGCGTTGGCTCCGGGTACCGGTGGCGGCCCGCGGCCCGCGTGAAGGCGGCGATGCGCGGCTCCGAGCTGGAAATCTCCATCCCACTGAAGGCGCTCGGGCTACGTACCGCGCCGCCGGCGATCGACTTCAAGTGGGCGGACAACGTGCGGCAGAACGGCGACTGGGCCGGCTTCTATGAGGACGGCGACGCGGCGCCTGACGCGCGCTTCAACTACCGCGCCAGGCTGAGGTAAGCGAGGGCGCAGGAGGGCAGGATGGCGGACGAGACCTTTGCCGCAACCGTGCGGGCAGTCGGCGCACGGGCACAGATCGTGGTTCCGTTTGAGCCCGACGCCGCCTGGGGCGCGCGGGCTCGGCACAGCGTGACCGGCTCGGTGGCGGGACACCCGTTCCGGGGCAAGGTCGAGGCGTCCGCCGATGGCCCATGCCTCTACCTGGGCCCGGCATGGCGGCGCGACAACGGCGTCGAGGTCGGCGACGAGGTGGAGGTCATCATCAGGCCCGAGGGTCCGCAGCTCGACACCATGGAGCCGGACGTGGCGATCGCGCTGGCCGCCGACGCGGAGGCGCGGGCCAACTTCGAGGGGCTGACCACCTTCTGCCGCAAGAACTACATGCGGTGGATCGACGGCGCCAAGCGGCCCGAGACGCGCGCGCGCCGCATCGCCGAGATGCTGCCGCTGCTTCGCAGGAGTGCGGAAGAGCGCGTCAAGGCGCCGTAGACGCTCCTCTTTTTGGCCCGGACCTTTCCGGTTCGCCCGCCCTTGCGCGAGTACCTACCAGCGGGCGCCGGTTGTCGCGCCGCTCTGCTGCCTGAACGGGAGGAGAGGCCATGAGGAACAGGATTGTCGGCGGCATGCTGGGGCTGGCCTGCGGCGATGCCCTGGGAGCCCCGGCGGAGTTCAAGACGCTCGAGGAGGTCCGGGCCGCCTGGGGCGTGCTGACCGAGATGACGGGCGGAGGCTGCTGGGCGCCGGGCGAATGGACCGACGACACAGCCCTGGCGCTCGCCGTCGCCGAGGGCATCCTGGACAACCCGGACGACCCTGTCGCGAGCGTCGGCGCGCGGTTCCTGGCGTGGCGCCGCAGCCACCCGAAGGACATCGGGACGACCACCAGTGCCGCGCTCTCCGCCTATGCGGGCGACTGGGCAGCCGCGTCGCGGAACACGCCCTCGGCGCGGGCCGGCCGCGCGGCGGCCAACGGATCGCTCATGCGCACGCTGGCGGTCGCCCTCGCCTACGCCGACCGGCAGGAGATGCTCAGGGCCTCGGCCCGCATCTCCGCCATGACCCATTGGGACCCCCAGGCCGAGGTCTGTTGCGCGGTCTACTGCCTCTGGGTGCAGGGGCTGCTGTGCGGCGTCGAGCGGCTTGCGGCTTGGGAGGCGGCGTTGGGCGCGGCGCGGGCCCTCGCCGCTCAGGGCAGGATGTCGGATGACACGCCCGGTCCCGCCGGCCTGCCCGGCGGGTTCTGGGACCGTCTGGCGTCGATCCCGGCGAAGCGGCGCGACGAACTCCAACCGACTGGATACGCCGCCTATGTGGTGGACTGCCTGGAGGCCGCCGTCTGGTGCTGCCTGAACGCGGCAAGCCTTGAGGAGGCCATCGTCTCGGCGGTAAACCTCGCAGGCGAGGCCGACACGATAGCGGCCGTGGCGGGCGGAGCCGCCGGGGTCATCTGGGGCTGGGCCGCCGTACCGGGCCGGTGGTTGGCGACGCTGCACGAGCGTGAGCGCGTCACCGCGGCAGGCGAGCGGCTCGCCGACCTCCGCGCAGGTCGTACTGCGGGGCAGGCGTAGGGGCTACCGTCGATCGAGGGGCAGGCGATCGAGGACCGCGTTTGCCAGGCCCAGCACGGTGTTGGCGTCGGTCTCGGGGCCCGTGCGGTCCGGGTACGGCTGCCACGTCTGCACCACCAGATGGTCGGCGGCTCCGCCCGCGGCCAGGTACGCATCCGTGAAGCGGAGCGTGTTCGCCACGGCTTGCCTCGACGCCTCGGCGGGGTCGGGGTTGGCCGCCATGCCGTCATGGAAGGCGTTGATGATCACGCCCGGCCGCACGCCGTGCCGCCGAACCGCGGCCTCTACGGCCAGGATGCGCCCGCAGTCAGGCTTGCCCAGCCCGTCGTGCCGGACGCCCTCCCATCCGAAGTCCACATGGAAGTGGTCCAACCGGAGCCCGCGCCGATGCATCGCCTCCGCCACCTCGGCGATGAACTGGTCGAAGCGCCAGACGGGTAGCGCGGGGACCGTTCGCGGGTAGGTCCGGCTCCCCGCGTCCACCGTGAAGAAGCCCAGCGACTCGATGATCCCCAGCCGGGCGCCGGGGATGGCCCGGTGCATGATGGCGAAGTAGTCGGCCAACTCGCCGATGGCGTCGGAGACGGTCATGCCCCTGTGCGCGAAGGACTTGGGGTTCACGTAGGGCGCGCCGACCGTCATCATCACGGCATGGTCGGTGGTGAGATAGTCGATTCTGCCGCCGGCCTTGAGCCACCTGCGCAGATGCCGCAGTTCGCCCCGGGCGGTGGTCTCGCCCGCCTGGTCGCACGGCGTATCCGCCGCCATGCGGATGCCGCCCACCTCGAACGCCACCTTCAGCCGATGCCTCCGCACGAAGCGGGCCAGGGCGCGCAGTTGCTCGTCGGAAGCCTCCGGCGCGCGCTTGCCGGGAACCGGGTCCGCGGGCAGGACCATGAGGTAGGACTTCAGCACCCGCGTCCGCTTCAGCACCGCGGGCCAGAGGCGCTCATCCAGCAGCGTGGGCAGATAGTCCGACCGGAACGTGCGATCGGACACGAAGGGCATGGGCCCGACCCAGACGCGATCTGCCGGCCGACCGGGCGCGGCAGCCATTCGGGACGACAGGAGCGCGGCCGCCGCCACCGCCGCCAGGCGGGCGACCGCGCCGGAGCGGATCACGGCTTCTGGGCGCTCGGGAGCGCGGACTGGGGCCTGGGCGCCGCGTAGGCGTGCAACGCGGTCGCCGCGCGATCGCCCAGCCGCACCAGCGGCCTGGGGTAGACGCCGATGGCCAGCGTCGCCACCACGCAGACGGCCACGGCCAGGCTCACCTGCCGCGAGACGGGGATGCGCGTGTCGTCGTCCGGGTCCTTGATGTAGACCTGCAGGGCGACCATGAGATAGTAGTAGAGCGCGACGACGCTGGCGACGGCGCCGAGGCCCACGAGAGCGAAACGGCCGCCCTCCCAGCCCGCCGCAAAGAGGTAGAGCTTGCCCACGAAGCCGGCCAGCGGCGGGATGCCTCCCAGCGAGAAGAGGAAGAGGAGCATGGCCAGAGCCAGGAGCGGCTGCCGCTTGTGCAGTCCCTTGAGGGCGGTGATCTCGCCGGATCCCGTATGGTCCTCGATGACCTGGGCCACCAGGAAGGCGCCCACGTTCATGAAGCCGTAGAGCATGCCGTACATCACCACGGCGCCCACGGCCAGCCCCGAGTCGGCCGCGGAGGCTCCGGCCACCGCCACGAGCAGGTAGCCCGCCTGAGTGATGCCGGAGTAGGCCAGCATACGCTTGAGGTTGGTCTGCGCCACGGCCAGCAGGTTGCCCAGCACGATGGAGGCCGCCGAGAGCGCCACGATCACCGGGGCCCAGCGGTCCGGCGCGGCGCCCAGGGCCACCAGCAGAAAGCGCAACAGAGCCGCGAAGCCGCCCACCTTGGAGGCCGTCGACATGAAGGCCGTGATGGTCGTTGGCGCGCCCTGATAGACGTCGGGAGCCCACATATGGAACGGGACCGCCGCGATCTTGAAGCCCAGGCCCGCCATGACGCACGCGAAACCCAGCCAGAGAACGATCGGGAAACCGCCGACGCCGGAGAGGACGCCGAGCACCTTGCCGTACTCGGTGCCGCCGGCCAGACCGAAGACGATGCTGCAGCCGTAGAGCATGAGCGCGGAACCGACCGAGCCCAGCACGAAGAACTTGACGGCCGCTTCGGAGGACCGCCGGTCGCGCTTGGCGAAGCCCACCAGCGCCATGAGGCAGATGGTGGAGAGCTCGATGCCCACATAGAGAATCAGCAGGCTGCCCGCCGACGCCGTGAACATCAGGCCCACGGTGGCGAAACAGAGCAAGGCGTAGTACTCGCCGGCAAACGCGATGTGCGGCTCATCGGAGGCCGATGCCAGCGCCACCACGGCCAGCACCGCCAGGAAGATGGTGTCGAATGCGCGGGAGTAGGGGTCCGCCACAATCTGGCCGGCCCAGAGCCGCGCATCCGGCCCCATCCAGTCCAGCGCGATGGCGGCCACGGCGCCGAGAGCCGTGACGAACCCGAGGCAGCAGGCGTTCCGCCGGACGCGCAGGGCGTCGAGCAGCACGACCAGTATCCCCAGGCCAACGATGAGGCAATGCGGTATGAGCGGGCGCAGATCGATCACCGGTTCACCTTCCGATAGGTCAGCACGGCCGCGCTGCGCTTCTCGGGCAGCGTGATCACCAGATGTGCGGCCAGCTCCGCGCCCGGGGCCTTCCAGGAGCTGCCGGTGCGCACGTCGGTCACCTTGTAAGTCGCCTTGGGGTCGAGGCCCACCAGTCCCGCGTCGATGGACCGGTAGGGGCTCTCCGCTCGGCGGTAGGCCATCACCAGGCCTTCGTTGAGGTCGGGCCGATGGAACTGGTGCCCCAGCCAGTCGGCGTGGCTCCGCGAGTAGGCCGTCAGCGGGTAGTAGGCGCCCACCATCAGCTTGCGCAGGGCCAGGTACTTCTTCAGCAGGGCGCCGGCCTTCTTCGTCGGGAAGCCCTTGCCGTCGGCGATCCACCCGACGCAGAGCGACGAGGGCGCGACGGACCAGAAGGTGTACTCGTCCAGCCGGTCGATGGGCGCCACGACGGTATGCGTGGGCAGGTAGCGGCTGACGGCGAGCAGGCTGGCCTGGTCCACCTCGTTGTCGAACCAAAAGTCGGTCTTCTGGTGGATGTGGAAGCGCTTCAGCGTCTCCAGGTCCATCCTGTGGCCGCCGCTGGCGCACTCCTCGCGGATGGAACCCGGCCACGCCCGGCCCAGCCTGTCCCAGTAGGCGTAGATGCCCTCGACGTACTTCATCTCGGTGATGCCCACCCGGTCCGGCGCGTCGTTGTGGCGCCAGTAGGGCAGCGGGTCCATGTTGAAGTCCTGTCGGTAGACCGAGAAGCCGGGCAGGTCCATGAAGCCCTTCACGATGCCGAAGAAGTAGTCGCGCACCTCGGGCAGGCCGAAGTTGAGCAGGTAGGCGCCCTCTGGGGCATCCTGGCTGGCCAGGAGCCACTCGGGCTTGTTCTTGTGGAGCCACGTGCCGGCCACCACGCGCTCGGGCTCGTACCAGAGCCCATAGACCATGCCCTGCTTCTTGGCGGCGGCGGCCACGGGAGCCATGCCGTCCGGGTAGGCGTCCTTGCGCGGCGTCCAGTTTCCGGCGCCGGCGGGCCAGCCGCCCTCGAACCATCCGGCGTCGGTGATGACCGCCTCCAGGCCCAGCGGCGCGTAGGCATTGATGAGCGAAATCTGGTTCTCCGCACTGCACTCGTTCAGCCAGCCGCCGCCGCGCGTGAAGCAGGTGTTGCTGAAGAGGATCGGCAGCAGCTCCTTGCCCTGGCGCGGGGCGCAGTAGCTTCGGTGGAGCAGTTGACGGAACTGCGCGCAGGCCTCGAGGGCGCCGCCGGGCCAGTTGAGGACCAGAATGCGGGGGCCGCGCACGGCCTCGCCGGGGTGCAGGACGAAGCGTGAGCGCTCTAGCCCGGCGGTCAGCCGAGCCTGGCGGCGGTCGGTGGCCTCCAACCGGGCCGACCAGTCGCCCGACCATCCCACAGCCACCACCGCCGTTCCCGCAGAGCCCTCGACGGTGAAGAAGGGGAAGTCCCGCGTCGAAGAGCGGCCCGCTCCGGCGCCGAGGTCGACCCGGTCGGGCCCGCCCAGCGGCAGCCACTTCTCCTCGAACTGGGCCGGCGTCGGCGTGCCGCCCGCGGTGCGCAGGACCCTGTAGCCCGCTCCGTCGGCGGAGCCGCGGAGGACGATGTCCGCGCTCCGCACGTTCTCGATCAGCCCCGTGTCGGCGGCGCCTTCGTTGGCGAAGTCCAGCAGCCACTCGACCGCAGGCGCCGAGGCGTGGGCCACGGTGGTCAGCCGCACCACGAGGCCGGACCGCGGATCGGTCCAGCGCGCGACCGTCTCGGATGCGCCGCCGGGAAGTTTGCGCGTCCGCCTGGAGGTCGCCCAACCCGGCAGCAGGTCATCCGACGACAGCCCGCCGTAGGTGAAGGAGAAGGGGTACCGGGCGCCGATCTGCGCGACGCCCTGCTCCAGCGCGTCCAGTCGGGCGGAAGCGCCGTCGGCGAAGGTGACGATGGCGTCGGCCCAGTCGGCGTGGTCGCACGCGGGGCCGTCGCCGCCGTCCTCGGCGATCAAGTCCACTTCCCGCGCGCCGTCGAGGGCGACTTCGGCGCGCACCGGCTCCATGCCGCCCCGCAGCAGGGGCGAGCGCCACAGCTCGGACGCGTCGGTCCGCACCGCGAAGACCACGGAGCCCTGACCGCCCTCGGTCCGCTCGTTGCGGTCTACGCCGACCCAGGCCTCGAGGCGCGCCATGGGCTTGGGCGAGGTGAGGCGGAGGCAGCTGTGCGCGTGCGTGCCCATGCCGTGCTGGAAGGTCCGCGAGCCGATGCGGAGCGGCGTCTTCAGGATGGACCGGTTGCGCTGCAGCTGCTCGAAGTCCTGCCTGACCAGCAGTAGCGCGGGCTTGCCGGACGCGGGCGGGCCGTCGTAGGGGAAGGCCACGAACTCGCGCTGCCAGTCGGCGCCGGTCCGGGTCTGCGCCATGGCCATGCCCCCTGCGGCGGCCAGCGCACAGGCCGCTCGCAACGCCGAGGCCGCGCCGCGGTTCATCTCCTTGTGGCCCACGACTACGGTCCCCCCGGGATCACCGCCCCGGCGCCGCGCGCGTAGGTTACGCCCGGCGTCTGCCGCAGCCCCAGGTCGATCAAGCGCACGAGCGGGCGCGGGAAGACGCCAACGACGATGAGCAGCGCAGCCAAGGCGACGGTAGCCACCCACTCGGTGGTCCGGGCGTCGCGCAGGTCGGGATAGCCCTCCTCGTTCGGGGCGCCGAGGAAGATCTTCTGGACCACGCGAAGCACGTAGACCGCCGTGATCACGATGCCGATGACCGAGAGGAGCGCCAGGATCGGGTACCGCAGCCACATGCCGTAGAAGCAGAGGAACTCGGCGATGAACCCGCTGGTGGCCGGCAGGCCGAAGGAGGCCATGCCGCCGATGCTCATCAGCACCGCCACGCCGGGCATCTTCCGCGCGAAGCCGCCCATGCGGGTGATGTCGCGGCTGTGCGCGCGCTCATAGATGAGGCCGACCAGCGCGAAGAAGAGGCCGGTCATGATGCCGTGGGAGAACATCTGCATGACGGAGCCGTTGACGCCGATGGGGTTCAACGACGCCAGGCCCAGCATGACGACGCCCATGTGCGACACGCTGGAGTAGGCGATGACGTACTTCAGGTCTGTCTGGCCCATGGCGGAGCAGGCGCCGTAGAGGATGTTGATGGTGGCGATGGCCCCCATCAGGAAGCTCCAATCGTGCGCGCCCTGCGGCAGCAGCCCCACACCCACGCGGAGTACGCCGTACGCGCCCAGCTTCATCAGCACGCCGGCGTGGAGCATGGAGACGGCCGTGGGAGCCGAGGCATGGCCGTCCGGCGACCAGGTGTGGAACGGGAAGATGCCCGCCAGCACGCCGAAGCCGAGGTAGACCAGCAGGAAGACCCAACGCTGCATCTCGGGGCTGAACGAATGCCGGGCCAGCAGGCCCATGTCGAAGGTGCGCTGGTCCATGGAGAAGTAGAGCGCGAGAATGGCCACGAGGATCAGCGCGCTGCCGCCCATGAGCATCAGCGTCAGCTTCATGGCGGAGTCTTCCTTGGTGCGCAGCTTGGTGGTGGTTCCCCAGACGCCGATGAGCAGGTACATGGGCAGCACGGCGATCTCGTAGAAGAGGAACAGGAAGAAGAGGTCGCGGGAGACGAAGACGCCGAACACGCCGCTCACCAGCAGCAGGAGCAGCGAGAGAAACTCCTTGGTGCGGTTCTTCTGGGTCCACGAGGCGAAGACGCCGCCGGTGATGATGAGCGCCGTGAGGAGCAGCATGACGATGCTCAGGCCGTCCACCGCGACATGGTAGGTTATGCCCAGCGAGGGGACCCAGGAGACGGTCTGCTCGAACTGGAAGCCGCCCGCCTTGCGGTCGTAGTTCAGCGCCAGCCAGATCGACGGCGGCAGCGTTGCGGCGCCGCCCGCCAGCGCCACCAGACGGATCGCGAGGCCGCGGGCGGCGGGCAGCATCAGCAGCGCGATGGACGCCGCCAGCGGCGCCAGCACGATGAACGTCAGCATCCAGGCGGTCATCGGCGCACCATCCATCCTGCGGCCGCCGCAGCCGGTCCGGGGCTACCCACAGCCTGTTCGTAGAGCGTCATCAGCACCACCACGGCGACGGCGCCCGCCACCAGCACGACGGCGTACGCCTGCGTCTGGCCGGAGACCGACCGGCGCATGCCCTGCGCGGCCTGCTGAACGAGCCAGGCGACGCCGTGCATGGAGGCGTCGATCACGTTGCGGTCGAACCACGCCACGGCGCGTCCGAAGGCCAGCGAGCCGCGGGCGACGCCGGCGCTCCAGAAGGCGTCGACGTACCAGAGGTTCGAGAAGAGCGCGTAGACCGGCCGCGGCAGGCGCGTCACCGGGTCCACCGCCGGGCAGCGCGCGTAGAGCAGGGCGCCCAGGCCCAGGCCCGCGAGGGCGATGGCCGAGGCGGCGATGGAGAGCGCCAGATTCTCGTGGGAGGGGCCGGCCTCGCCGCCCAGCACGAAGGTGGCGAAGCGCTCGCCGCGGGCCAACAGGAAGCCCGCCACCACGGAGGGGATCGCCAGCGCCCAGAGCGGCAGCGTCATCACGGCGGGCGATTCATGGGCGTGGGCGGCCTCGTCGCTGCGCGGCTTGCCCCAGAAGGTCATCAGCCACATGCGCGCCGAGTAGACGGCCGTAAGGAACGCCGCGACGAGCCCGGCGACCCCGCAAGCCAGCGCCACCTGCGCGTGCGGACCGGCGCCGGCGGCATGGCCGAAGAGGCCCGCGCGCTGCAGCGCCACCGCAAGGATGGCATCCTTGCTCCAGAAGCCCGAGAGGAGCGGGAAACCGGCCAGGGCCAGCACGCCGATGCCGCAGGTGATCGCGGTATGGGGCATCCGGCGCATGAGGCCGCCCATGCCGCGCATATCGTTGGGATCCTTGGCATGGTGCAGCGCGTGGATCACCGAGCCGGCGGTCAGGAAAAGAAGCGCCTTGAAGCAGGCGTGGGTCACGAGGTGGAACATCCCCGCCACCTGCCCGGTGGCGCCGCCCACGCCCAACCCCACCATCATGTAGCCGAGCTGGCTTATGGTGGAGTAGGCCATGACCTTCTTTATGTCGACCTGCACCAGGGCGATGGTTGCGGCGATGAGGGCCGTCACGGCGCCCAGGATCATCACCACGTCCAGCGCCGCGCCCGCTCCGCCCCCGGCCTGCACCGTGAAGAGGAGGATCAGCCGCGCCACCATGTAGACGCCGGCGGCCACCATGGTCGCCGCGTGGATCAGGGCGCTGACCGGCGTGGGGCCTTCCATGGCGTCCGGCAGCCAAACGTGCAGGGGGAACTGCGCCGACTTGCCGATGGCTCCGCAGAGAAGCAGCAGCGGAGCTAGCCAGAGGAAGGTCTGGGCGCTGAAGAGCCCGTGTACCGCCAGCGACCCGTCCGCCACGGCCTGATAGGCGGTGAAGACGTCGGTGAACTTGAACGACTGCGCCACGGAGACCAAGAGCAGGACGCCCAGCATGAAGCCCACGTCGCCGAAGCGCGTCACCACGAAGGCCTTCTTGGCGGCATTGGCGGCGGAGGGCTTGAACCACCAGAAGCCGATCAGCAGGTAGGAGCAGATGCCCACCAGCTCCCAGCCGACGTAGAGCTGGAAGAGGTTGTCGGCGGTCACGAGTCCCAGCATGGAGGCGGTGAAGAGCGCCAGGTAGCAGTAGTAGCGGGCGTAGCCCTTCTCGGCGGCCATGTAGCCGATGGAGTAGATTTGCACCAGCGCGCTGACGCTGCAGACCACCAGCACCATGATCCAGGAGAGCGGGTCCAGAGTGACGCCCACCACGACGCTCAGGCCCGGCGGCAGGCCGTGCGTGGGTCCTGGCGGCGCCGCCAGGGCGGCGTCCGTGGGGATGAGGTTCACCCAGGGAGCGGCCACATGGGGCGCCGGGCCCGCGCCCGGCATATTCATCAAGGCCAGCGCACAGGCGGCCAGCGTGGCGGCCAGCGTGAAGAGCGGCGCGGCCTTTTCGGCCTTCCTGGTGATGGCCAGGGCGCCGGCGACGGCGGCGGCCGCTACGGGCAGGATGGGTATGAGGCCGATGGCGGAGGTCATTCGGCGTTACCCCTTCAGCCCCGAGGCTTCGTCCACGTTCACCGTGCCGAAGTCTCGATACAGGTTCAGGACCACCGCCAGGCCGAGCGCGGCCTCCGCGGCGGCGACGGTGAATCCGATGATCACGAAGACCTGAGCCTCCATGCCCTGGGGCGTCAGGTAGCGCCAGAACGCGAGGAAGTTCAGGTTGGCGGCGTTGAGCATCAGCTCCACGCCCATGAGCACGGCCACGGCGTTGCGCCGCGTGATCGCGGCCAGTGCGCCCAGACCGAAGAGGGCGGCGCCGAGGATGAGGTAGTGGCTGAGGCCGACGGTCACTTCTCACCTCCGGGACACTCGATGCGCTCGGCGGCGGGCGGCTCGCTCTGCGGGGCCTTGGCGAGCACGATGGCGCCCACCAGAGCGGCCAACAGCAGGACCGACGCGGCCTCGAAGGGCAGCGCGTAGGTGCCGATCAGGGCCCGGCCCAGCGCTACCGTTTGGTCTTGGGCTCCGGCGGCGGCCACAGGACCCGCGGGCCATGGGTGCCGGGCCAGCAGCAGTGCGCAGATGGCGGACATCGTAGCGCAGATCGGGACGGCGACCCCGACGAGCCCGTTGTGCTGCGGCGCCTTGGGGTTCATCACGTCCCGCGTGAGCATCAGCGAGAACAGGATCAGCACCAGAATGGCGCCGATATACACGAGCACCTGCGCCACCACGAAGAAGTGGGCGTCCAGCATGGCGTAGAGGCCCGCCACGCCGATGAGGCAGGGCAGCAACCAGAAGCCGGCGTGGAGCACGTTGCGCGTGCTGATGACCATGATCGCGGGGAACAGCGTCAGCACGGTCAGAGCGAGGAAGGCGCCCATGACTGCCAGTGTACTCATGCGTCGGCGCCCTCCGCGGCCTGGGCGCCCGCAGCCGCCTGGGCCTTGGCCGCCGCCGCAGCCGCCTTGGCCGCGGCCTCCTGCTCCAGCGCGGCCTCGATCGTCCGCTTGGTTCGCTCCACGGCATCGGCGCCGCCCTGCGCCAGCTTGTCGATGGTCAGGAGGCTCACGCCGCGGTCCACCGACGCCAGTTCGAAGCGGGTCGACATGTGGATCGCGTCGAACGGGCAGGCCTCGATGCAGAGATTGCAGAACATGCAGCGTCCCAGGTCCATGGTGAAGGCGTTGACCGAGGCGTGCTTGCCCGCCCCCATCTTCGTCATCGTGATGACGCCTGTGGGACACGCCTGTGCGCAGAGCGTGCAGCCCACGCAGTTGATGCGGCCCGCCTCGTCATTGTAGGGCAGGTAGAAGATGCCCCGCCACCGCGGGCTCACATTGGGCCGCTGGTAGGGGTACTGCAGCGTGATCTTGCGGCGGCCCACCAGGTTCAGGAAGGTGATCGCCATGCCCTTGAGGATGCTGACGAACCCCTGGGCGAAACTCACGATGAGCCTCATGATCCGGCCACCATCACCCAGACCGCCGTTGCGCAGAAGACGACTACGGATGCCGGCACGAGGAACTTCCAGCAGAAGCCCATCATCTGGTCCACCCGCAGGCGCGGCACGGTCCACTTGATCCACATGAAGAGCGTCACCACCGCAATCGTCTTGATGCCGAACCAGATCGGCGCCGGGAGCCACGGACCCAGCCAGCCGCCGAAGAAGAGCGTCACGGCCAACCCGGCGGTGAAGAAGTTCGCGGCGAACTCGCCCAGGTAGAAGAAGGCGAAGCGCATGCCCGAGTACTCGGTGTGGAAGCCGCTGACGAGCTCGGACTCGGCCTCGGGCAGGTCGAACGGGGTGCGGTTCAGCTCCGCGAGCCCGCAAACCATGAAGATGAGGAAGGCCGGGATCATGACCGGAGCGTGGGCGATGATGTTCCACCCATGCTGCTGGTGCTTCACGATCTCGGTGAGGGACATGGTGCCTTCGAGCGTGACCACCGAGAGCATCGCCACGGCCATCGGTATCTCGTAGGAGAGCACCTGCGCGCAGGCCCGGGCGCCGCCCAGCAGCGAGTACTTGTTGTTGGCGCCCCAGCCGGCGGCCAGCGTGCCCAGCGAGATATTGGTGGTGACGGCCAGCACGAAGAGGATGCCCAGCGGGAAGTCGTAGGCCACCCACTTCTCGCTGAAGGGCAACACCATGAAGGTGAGCAGCGTCGGCATGAACGTCAGGAACGGCGCGGCGATGAAGAGGATGCGATCCGCCCGCGTGGGGATGATGTCCTCTTTCATCAGCAGCTTCACGGCGTCGGCGATCGTCTGGAGCGCGCCCTTCCAGCCCACGTGCATGGGGCCCAGACGCGCCTGCATCCATCCGGCGAACTTCCGTTCCAGCCAGATGAGGAAGATGACGTGGACCGTCACAAAGACCGTGACGGTGAGCGCCTTGATCAGCGCGTTGATCACGGGGTGGCTGCCGATGAGGACCAGCAGCGGGTCCACAAGGCCCCACGGCAGGCGCGGCAACGCGGACGCGACGGCGATGGCCGCGACCAGCACGGCGACGCCCGCGGCGAACTGACCGGCCACGAAGGCGGGATCGCACTCGAACCCGGTCCGGGTCGGCGCGGGCCTGCGAAGCGGAGGCAGGCTCATCGGTCCACCTCCCCCAGAACGGTATCGAGACTGCCCAGGATGGCGATCATGTCGGCCACCTTGACGCCCCGCACAAGCTCGGGAAGCATGCTCAGATGCACGAACGACGGCCCCCTTACGCGGACGCGGACCGGGTTGGCCGTGCCGTCGCTCACCAGGTAGATGGAGAGTTCGCCGCGCGGCGACTCGGTGCGCGAGTAGGCCTCGCCGGCCGCGGGCCGGAAGACCTTCGGTTGCTTGCCCCAGTGCTCGCCCTCGGGCATCTCCCGCAGGCACTGGCGGATAATGCGCGCGCTCTGCCGCATCTCCTCCACGCGCACGAGGTAGCGCGCCAGGCAGTCGCCCTCGGTGCGCAGCGGTACGTCGAACTGCGTCCGGGGATAGGCGTCATACGGCTCGGTGCGCCGCAGGTCGATGTTGACGCCCGAACCGCGGAGCACGGGGCCGGAGGCGCCGTAGGCGATCGCCTTCTCGGGAGAGATGATGCCGACGCCCTCGGTGCGCACGCGGAAGATCGGGTTCCCGGTGAGCAGCGTGTCGTAGGCGTCCAGCTCCTTCAGGAAGCCGTCCAGGAAGGCGCAGACGGCCTGGGCGTATCCCTCGGGCATGTCGGACGCCACGCCGCCGGGGCGGATCCAGTTGCACGTCAGCCGCGCGCCGGTGTAGGCCTCCAACAGGTCCAGCAGCCGCTCCCTCTCGCGGAAGGCATAGAGGAACGCCGTGGTGGCGCCGATGTCGGCGGCGTAGGTGCCGAAGAAGATGAGGTGGCTGGCGATGCGGTTCATCTCGCAGAGCATCACGCGAAGGTACTGGGCGCGCTCGGGCACCGCCATGCCGCCGATCCGCTCGATGGCCTGCGAGATGGCGAGGTTGCTGTTGAGCGAGGCGCAGTAGTCCAGCCGGTCCGTGAACGGCACGGACTGGCGGTAGGGCCGCGCGGCCATCATGCGCTCGAGGCCGCGGTGGAGGTACCCGACGACGGGCCGGCACGACTTCACGTACTCGCCGTCGAGGGCCACCATGAGCCGTAGCACCCCGTGCGTGGACGGGTGCTGCGGACCCAGGTTGATGGTCATGTCCGAACTGGTCGAGGCTCCCACTGCTGGCTGCATGGCGGTCAATTGGTCTCCTGCGGCCCGTGGAGCGGATCGCCCGAGAAGACGGGCACATAGTCCTTGCGGAACGGGAAGCCCTCCCAATCCTTGGGCAGCAAGATGCGCATCCGGGTCGGGTCGCCGGCATCCGGGTGCCCCACGATCTCGATGCCGTAGAGGTCGTAGACTTCCCGCTCGTGCCAGTTCATGCCGGGCCAGATGTCGGTGACGCTGGCGACGGCGGCCCCGTCGCGCTCCAGTTCGACGCGCAGGAGGGCGGTCTGGGAGAGCGTCGTGGACCAGAGGCGGTAGACGACCACGAACCGCTCGCCCGTGTCCCAGGCGAACAGGTCGCCGGGGTAGTCGAACCGCAACCCGTCGGCGTCGCGCAGGTGGAGGGCCGCCTGGTGCAGCGCATCGGGCGCCACCTGCAGGCGCAGCGTGCCGCCGTCCAGCGCGCACGACCGCAGGCCGTCGCCCAGGGCCTTGCGAAGGGCGTCGAGGGCGGCCTCGGCGGGGGCGCTCACGCCTCGCCTCCGATGATGACCGGCTCGCGGGCGGGGACGGGCGCTCCGCGTCGCGTCAGCGCCTTCTCGTGGCGGATGCGCTCCTGCAGGTGTAGGATGCCGTTGATCAGGTTCTCCGGGCGGGGCGGGCAGCCATAGACGTAGACGTCGACAGGCACGAACTGGTCCACGCCCTTCACCACCGTGATGCTGTCGCGGTAAGGGCCGCCGGCCGAGGCGCAACCGCCCATGGCGATCACGTACTTCGGCTCGGGCATCTGGTCGTACAGGCGGCGGATGAAGGGGGCCATCTTCACCGAGACCCAGCCAGCCACGATCATCACGTCGGCCTGGCGGGGCGTGGCCCGGAAGAACATGCCGAAGCGGTCGAGATCATAGCGCGATCCCGCGGTGGCCATCATCTCGATGGCGCAGCAGGAGAGGCCAAAGGTGAGAGACCAGAGCGAGTTGCGCCGGGCCCACTGCGTCAGTCGGTCCAGCGGCGCCACGATGAGCGCGCCTCCAGGCACGGGCAGGCGCCAGGTATCGACTTCCTGCTGGGTCAACGGTTCGGCCATCTATTCCCACTCCAGGGCGCCGCGCTTCCACGCGTAGGCCCATCCGGCCAGCAGCAACGCCACGAAGATGAGCATCTCCGCCACGGCATAGGGCCCCTCAAGCTTGAACGCCACAGCCCACGGGTAGAGGAATGCGGCCTCGACGTCGAACACCACGAAGACCAGCGCGAACAGGTAGTAGTGGAGGTTGAACTGCCGCCAGGCGTCGCCCACGGGCAACGGGCCGCACTCATAGGTCTCCAGCTTGTCCGGGTTCGGCGCCGAAGGGCGCAGGATGCGCGAGATGAGGAGGGTACTCGCGATGAAGGCGAAGCCAGTAATGGTGAACATGGCCGCCGTCAGGTATGCGTTCATGCGGGTGCGCTCGGCCTCCTCTTCGTGTGGGCGTCCGACGGGTCCAGTCTAAGATACCTGCCGCGCCAAGACGGCCGCATCTCTGGATGCTGCTTTCGAGCAGTACGAGAGTGTGGCACGGTCTGCTCCCGCAGGCGTCCAGGTCGGCCGCAGCGGGCGCCGCCCGGGCCGCGCCTTACCCTGCTCTGCGTGGACGGGTAGACTGCCGGACGATACACGCCGACAGGAGCCTGCACGATGCACCCATACCTCCTCCAATCGCTCGATCGCTGCGTGGCGCGCTTCAGCGCCGACCCGCGCTGCCTGGGCCTGGCGCTGCACGGCTCCATCGGGCGCGGCGAGACCGACGCCTACTCAGACATCGACGTGGGCGCCGTGATCGAAGACGAGGCCTACGAGGCGGTGAAGGCGGAGATGCCCGGCCTCTGCGCCGAGCTCTTCGGACCCATCAGCATCTGGCTGCCCGAGGGCGATCGACCGAACTACTGCAACTTCGCGTTCCTCTTCGAGCATGGCTCTGAGCTGCTGCTGACGGACTTCGAGCTGATCTCGCGGTCGCTCTTCGTCGAGTGGCGGCACCGCCCGGATCGCGTCATCTTCGACCGCACCGGGCTCCTGGCCGAGGTCCAGCAGATGGAACGTCCGGCCCAGGTGTTCGGCGACGCCCAGGCGGCCCACCTCATCGATACCTACTGGGTCTATGCCTACCTGGACGGCAAGTACTGGCGTCGGCAGGACATGTACAAGCTGCTCTTTGTGCAGCAGACCCTCTTCCAGCTCCACGTGCGGCTGCTCAACCTCCTCCGCACCGGGGCCGAGGGGAACTGGTGGGCGGGCGACGTGGCCCGCTTCACCACGCGCGACCGAACCCACCTGCGCGCCTACTTCTGCGTGGCGGGAAACACCGCGGCGGCGCGGGCCCTGGCCCGCTCGATCGACCTCTTCGCCGACGACGCCCGCGCCCTTTGCGCCCTCCGTGGCCTGGCCTACCCCGAAGCCCGCGAGCAAGCCGTCCGCCGCCACCTGCGCGACATGGGCCTACCCGTTAACTAACCCGCGGCTACGGCGCGGCGGAACCTTCTTCTTGGAGAGTCCGTCGTCATCGGCGAGGTTGGCGGGCTCATGCTCGCAGTAGAGGTACGGGTGCTCGCTGAGCACGGCGTCGCGAGTGATGAACCGCCCACCTGCGCGTCGGAGTACCGGGCTCCCACATGCATCAGCCCCGCGTCGCCGTCGTTGCGGTAGCCCCAGTCGCCTGCGTACATGTAGGGGTTCGTGCTGCTGCCGGTGGTGCCTGCCACCTGCCCAAAGGCCTCGTAGTTCACCGAGCCGGTGACGGTCTGGCTGGAGTTGGTGACGGTGCGCTCGGAGCCGTGGCCGTCGAACTACGCCAAAGGTACGCTGTCCAACTCCTCCAGGGCATGCGTGTCGGCCTGCAGGGACTGGGCCCTGACGCCCAGCGCCTTGGCATCACCGACTAGATCAGTTCCATCTGGCAGCCTTAGCCAGGTGCATCGTCGTGTTGGATGGTGAAATATGCGCGAATGAGCGCGGCGTTGCGTTCAACGTCTGGTGCCGCGCCGAGCAATGGAAACCGGTGCTGACCGCCGCTTCGCGTCCACACGATCAGAGCGCTTCGGCCGTTCTCAGCACGGAGCGTCAGAACGTCTATCGCCTGAGCCGGTATCTGTAGCTCCAGCCGCTCGATCGTGCCGCGGAGCAGGCGCCGAACTGCCACTGATACACCGTCCTGTCGAATGACCACGACGCGGCTGTCGGTGGCATCGGCCAGCGCAAAGGCGAGCATGTAACCAGACACTAGCAGGTGCCAGTCGAGTGCCGCGTCCAACACCACATCGATGACTAGCCCAACGAACACCTTAACGACGAGTTCGCCAAAGGCTCGTGGCAGATAGCACCAGTGCGGCTGCCTGAGGATCACAGCTTCGCCAAGTACACCGCAAGGGCCTCCATGTTGGAACTTCTGTAGTACTGATTTACGTAATATATGATACCAACCACCCCTCCCACGCGACAGGCCACGCCGTATCGGTCGGATTGGCACTACCATCGCAGGGTGCCGCCGGCGATGAGCTTCCCGAGCCAGCTCCGGTCAACCCGATCGATGACCGGAGGGCGTGGCATCAGCCTGCCTATAGCGCCGCCGATGCCACCGGCGATCAGGCGGATACCACCACCGATCACACCCTTGACAATGCCCTCGCGCAGGGCACCGGGCCACGGCAGTCCATCACCGTAGCGGGCGCCGATCACTCCACCTATGATGCCGCCGATGATAATACCGACGCCGCCGCCTCTACCGCCAATAGCGCCGCCGACGAGGCCGCCGGCCCAGCCCCAAGTGACGGTGACGCCGAGTACCGTCACATGCCCACTCGGGTCCACGAACCCTACCGGCTCATGCTCGCAGTAGAGGTACGGGTGCTCGCCCAGCACCGTGTCGCGGGTGATAAACCGTCCCACCTGCGCGTCGTAGTACCGGGCGCCCACGTGCATGAGGCCGGCGTCGCCGTCGTTGCGGTAGCCCCAGTCGCCCGCGTATATGGTGGGGTTGGCGCTGCTGCCGGTGGAGCCTGCCACCTGCCCGAAGGCCTCGAAGTTCACCGAGCCGGTCACGGTCTGGCTGGAGTTGGTAACGGTGCGCTCGGAGCCGTGGCCGTCGAACAGGGGGTACTCGGAGCCTCTGCGGAGCAAACCGTTGGCCTGCGTGTAGGCCAGGGTGTAGCTGCCGCCCTGCTTCTCCAGCGCCATGCCGCCCGCGCCGTAGACGAACTCGGTGGTCGTGCCGCCCGCCGTGCGGCTGAAGCGGCGGCCCAGCGCGTCGTACGCGAAGTCG
>JAPLCQ010000062.1 GCA_026392115.1 Armatimonadota bacterium
CCCGGCCGCCAGGAAGACCGTCCCGCCGCCTGCCTCCGCCGCGCGGTCGATGGCCGCCTGGATGGCCGGCGCCGCATCCTCGCCGGCCGCAGTCGGGGGCTTCAGCGTCTCCAGCGCGATGACGGCGTCGGGCGTGGGGAAGGTGGTCTTCACCAGCCGCGGCGCCGCGAACGCGGGAAGGGCGGCTGCGGCAAGGCCGGCGGCGAGCAGGAGTCGGCGGAACGGGGTCATGGCGTCTTTCTCCAGAGGGTCGAGCGGCTTCAGGCGTCCTGTGTGCGGGCGGCGCCGGCGGGGCAGAGGTCCAGCACCGGGCACTCCGCGCAGCGCGGCTTGCGCGCCGGGCAGAGGTTGCGGCCATGGTGAATGAGTACATGGCCCAGGTGGGTCCAGCGCTCCGGCGGATGGAGGGCCATCAGGTCGCGCTCGATCTTCTCCGGGTCCTGCTCGCCAGTCCAGCCCAGCAGGTTGCTCAGGCGGCGGACATGGGTGTCGACCACCATGCCCGCGCCTCCGAAGGCCACGCCGATGATGACGTTGGCGGTCTTGCGCCCCACGCCTCGGAGGGTGGTCAGCTCCTCCATGGCGCCGGGGACCTCGCCGCCGAAGCGCCGGGCGATGTCGTCGCTCATCCCGATGAGGCTCTTCGCCTTCTCGCGGAAGAACCCGGCGCTCTTGATGACCTCCTCCACCTCTTCTTGCGCGGCGGCGGCCAACTCGGCGGGGCCGGGCCAGCGGGCGAACAGCTGCGGCGTCACCTGGTTCACGCGCACGTCGGTACACTGGGCGCTCAGGATGGTGGCGCAGAGCAGCTGCCACGGCCCCTGGTGATCCAACGCGCAGCGGGCGTCCGGGTAGAGCGCGCAGAGGCGGTCGTACACCTCCGCGGCGGCCTCACGCCGTGAGGAGGTGTGGAGGCGGGGAGGTGAGGAGGCGGCGGCGCTGCCTGCCCTGGTAGCGCGTGCCCTGCTTGCCCTGGTGGCTCGGGCCTCCGTGCCCGAGTCCGGCGCCGCCGCCTTTACGCTGGTTCGGGCCATCAGGCGCCCTTCAGGTAGGGCAGGCGCCAGGGACGCCGGTACTGGCAGGTGATCAGCGCATTGGCCGCCGGGTCGCCCACGGCGCGCTCCTTGGCCGCGTCCCAGGTAATGGTCCGCCCGGTCCGGTAGGCCACGTTGCCCAGGTGCGCCACGCCGGACATGAAGTGGCCGAACTCCACATCCTCCACGGGCTTCTGCCGCGACTTCACGCAGTCGAGGAAGTTCCGCACGTGCGCCGGCCTCGCGTCGACGCTGCCGGGGAACTTGGCCGCCTCCCAGCGCTTCTTCTTCGGCTCGGGGATAGTCTCCCAGCCCGCGTCGTCCACGATGAGCGCTCCGTCGGATCCGGTGAACCAGATGCCCCACGTGCGCCCGTTCATGCCCAGCCCGCTCCCCACGCGGTGCTCCCAGGTGAGGGTGTAGGTGGGGAACTCGTAGATGGCTGTCTGCGTGTCGGGCGTCTCGGAGTTGTCGTCCAGCGCGAACTTGCCGCCGATGCTGCTGACGCGCTTGGGCGGGTCCGTGCCCATGGCCCACATGGCGATGTTCAGCAGGTGGACGCCCCAGTCGGTCATGAGCCCGCCGGCGTAGTCCCAAAACCAGCGGAAGTTGAAGTGGAACCGGTTGGGGTTGAAGACGTGCTTGGGCGCCGGCCCGAGCCACATATCGTAGTCGACCCCCGCAGGCGGCGTGCCGTCTTTGGGGTGGCCGACGTCGCCCAGCCAGTCGTGGAAAGCCCAGCAGCGCACCTGCCGCACCTTGCCGATGCGCCCGCTTCGCACGGCCTCCACGGCCGCGCCGAAGTGGATGCCGCTCCGCCACTGGGTGCCCATCTGAACCACGCGGTTGTGCCGCCGCGCGGCCTCCACCATGGCGCGCCCTTCGGCGATGGTCTTGGCCAGCGGCTTCTCGCAGTAGACGTCCTTGCCCGCCTGGCAGGCGTAGACGGTGGGTAGCGCGTGCCAGTGGTCGGGCGTGGCGACGAGGACCACGTCCACGTCCTTGCGGTCGATGACGCGCCGGAAGTCCTTCACGGTGGCGGGTGTGTTGCCACGCTGCTGCTTGACGAGGGCCACGCCCTGGGCGAGCATGGCGTCGTCCACGTCGCAGATGATGGGGCAGTCGACCTCCGGGTTCAGGAAGAAGGTGGCCAGGTCGCCGCGGCCCATGCCGCCGCAGCCGATGAGGCCCACCCGTAACCGATTGGAGGGCGCGACCTGGCGCCCGGAGGCGAACGAGGCGGCTTCGTTGGCGGAGAGCATGGCTGCACCGGCTGCCGCCGCCGCGGGCGCGCCCATGAGCTCTCGACGAGTTAGGGTATCCATGCCCGCCTATTCGCCGCCGAGGCGCCGCGCTCCTTCCTGAGGCGGGATGCGTTCGATCGGCGGCGGCCCATGGCCCGGCAGGTATGATCAAGCATTCCAACGGCGGGGGCTACGAGCATGGGGCGGTTGGCCGGCAAGGTTGCGATCATCACGGGGGCGAGCCGGGGCATCGGCGCGGGCATCGCGCGGGCCTTCGCGCGGGAGGGTGCGCGGGTCACGCTGGCCGCGCGCTCGGTGGACAAGCTGGAGGCGGTGGCGGCGGGCATCCGCTCGGCGGGCGGCGAGGCGCTGGTCCAGCCGACGGATATCGCGGTGACGGAGGAGCTCCGGCGCATGGTGGACGCCACCGTCGAGGCCTTCGGCGGCCTGGACATCCTCGTGAACAACGGGGCCATCGCCTCGTTCAGCCGCATGCTCGACGCCGAGGACCTGGAGGTCGAGTATGACCGGCTCATGGACACCAACCTGAAGAGCCTCTTCATGGGCATCCACTGGGCCTTGCCGCACTGGCGGGCCCGGGGCGGCGGCTCGGTGGTGAACATCTCCTCGGTCCACGGCACGGCCAGCGGCTCGCGCATGTCGGCCTACGCCGCCGGCAAGGGCGCCATGAACGCGGGCACCAAGGCCATCGCCATCGAACTGGCTCCGGACCTGGTCCGCGTGAACTGCATCTCGCCGGGAACGATCTGGAACGACGAGCCCGGCGACTGGCTGCAGCGCCGCCTCGGGCCGGAGCTGTGGGCCGAGTTCGTCGAGAAGTTCGGTGACTGGCCCGTGCGGGTGCGCACCATGAAGCAGCCCCTGCCCGTGGCCGGCACGCCGGAAGACGTGGCCTATTGCGCCATCTACCTGGCCTCCGACGAGAGCCGCTTCGTTACCGGCGCGAACTTCCACGTGGATGGCGGCATGACCTGCGTGCTTGGCGACCCGAGCTATTGGCACGCGCCCGGACTGCAGTCCATCGAGCAGGGCCGCGCCGTCCGCGACTGGGTGCAGGCCGCCATGGCCCGCAAGGAGCAGGCGGCTTCCTGAGAGCAGACCCACAGAACAGGCGGCAAGGCATCGGCGCCGGTCGCCCCAACGCATAGAAAGGTCCATACCCCATGAACGTGTGGGAGAACCCCCAGCTTGTGCAGAGCAACCGGATGGCCGCCCGCGCCTCCTTCGTGCCCTACCCGGACGCCGACACGGCCCTGACGTTCGAGCGCGCCGCGTCGCCCTGGTTCCAGCTGCTCAACGGCGCATGGAAGTTCCACTACGCCTCCACGCCGATCGAATCGCCCGAGGACTTCTTCGAGACCGACTTCGACGACGAAGTTTGGGACGACATCGCGGTGCCCTGCAGCTGGCAGATGCTGGAGTACGGCAAACCGCACTACACGAACGTCATCTATCCGTTCCCGGTCGACCCGCCCCGCGTGCCCACCGACAACCCCACCGGGTGCTACCGCCGCACCTTCGAGATGCCCGTGGAGTGGGACGGCATGCAGGTGCGCCTCCGGTTCGAGGGCGTCGACTCGGCCTTCGAGGTCTGGGTGAACGGCGCCGAGGTGGGACTGAGCAAGGGGAGCCGCATCCCCGCCGAGTTCGACGTGACCGACTACGTCCACCCCGGCGCCAACATGGTGGCCGTGCGCGTCTACCAGTGGTCCGACGGCAGCTACCTCGAGGACCAGGACATGTGGTGGCTCTCGGGCATCTTCCGGGACGTGGCGCTGGTGGCCTTCCCCAGGGAGCAGGTCTCCGATGTGACGGTGCGGACCACCGTTCCGTCGGACGGGCGTCCCGCGGCCTGCACCGCCCTGGTGAAGACCGATGGCGCCGAGGGCCTCACGGTCTCGGCCTGCCTGCTGGACCCCGACGGCGCCGCATGCGGCGAGCCCGCGTCCGCCGGCGTTGGCGCCGACGGCTCGGTGGAGCTCTGCATCGACGCCCCCGGCGCGCGCTGCTGGACCGCCGAGACGCCCGCGCTCTACTCGCTGCTGGTCACGCTGCGGGACGCCGCCGGCGACGCCGCGCAGATCGTCCCGGTGAAGGTCGGCTTCCGCACGGTGGAGATTCGCGACGGCGTCTTCCTCGTCAACGGGACGCCCATCAAGTTCCGCGGCGTCGACCGCCACGAGCACCACCCTCTGCTGGGCCGCGCCGTGCCGCTGGCCACCATGGTCGAGGACATCCTCATCATGAAGCGGCACAACGTCAACGCCGTCCGCACTTCGCACTACCCCGACGACCCGCGCTGGTACGACCTCTGCGACCAGTACGGCCTCTATATCATTGATGAATGCGACCTGGAGACCCACGGCTTCATGGTGCAGCAGGGCCGCACGAACCCCACCGACGACCCGGAGTGGGAGTTGGCCTGCGTCGACCGCATGGAGCGGATGGTCCAGCGCGACAAGAACCACCCCTGCGTCGTCATGTGGTCGCTGGGCAACGAGGCCGGCTTCGGGCGCAACCACCACGCCATGGCGGCCTGCGCCCGCGCGCTCGACCCCACGCGTTTCATCCACTATGAGGGTGACTACGGCCTCGAGACCGCCGACGTCTACAGCCGCATGTACAGCTCCATCGACGACGTGCGCCGCATCGCGGAGGCCTCCGAGGATCTGGAGCTCTGGGGCGGCAAGGTGGCCCTGGAGCGCTACAAG
Source organism: Armatimonadota bacterium (assembly GCA_026392115.1). GTDB lineage: Bacteria > Armatimonadota > Chthonomonadetes > Chthonomonadales > CAJBBX01 > CAJBBX01. The sequence goes on from JAPLCQ010000062.1 coordinate 5,011, forward strand.
GACAAGCCCTTCGTCCTCTGCGAGTACGCCCACGCCATGGGCAACGGTCCCGGCAACCTGAAGGAGTACTGGGAGCTCTTCTACGCCCATCCGCGCCTCTGCGGCGGCTTCATCTGGGAGTGGGTGGACCACGGCATTCCGCAGCGCACCGAGGACGGCGAGGAGTACTTCGCGTACGGCGGCGACTTCGACGACCAGCCCAACGACGGCAACTTCGTCATCGACGGCCTGATCCGGCCCGACCGCGAGGTCTCGCCGGGGCTCCTCGAGTACAAGAAGGTGCTCCAGCCCGTGGAGGTGGCCGCCGTCGACCTGTCCGCGTGTCGCCTGAAGGTCACCAACCGCTACGACTTCGCCGGGCTCGAGGGGCTCACCGCGTCGTGGTCCGTGGCGGCCGACGGCACGGTGGTCGCCTCGGGCCTCCTCCAGGCGCCAACTCCGGCTCCGCACCAGAGCGCCGAGCTGACGGCGCCCTGGAAGGCTCCCGCCCGGCCCATCCCCGGCGCCGAGTATGTGCTGACCGTCTCGTTCCGCCTGGCCGGCGACGCGCTCTGGGCCCCGGCGGGTCACGAGGTCGCCTGGGCGCAGTTCACGCTCCCGGTGCAGGCCCCCGCGGTGGTCCGCGCCGCCGTCAGCGGAGCCGTCACGGTGGAGGAGAGCTGCGGCCACCTCTGGGTCGAGGGGCCGGAGTTCATGCTCGGCTTCGACCGCGTCCATGGCCGCCTCAGCTGGTGGCAGTGGAACGGCGCTCCGGTGATGACCGACGGCCCCCGCCTGAACCTCTGGCGCGCCCCAACGGATAACGACGGCGGCAACCGCGGCGGCGGCATCCAGGCCAAATGGCGCGAGTTCGGGCTCCACGCCCTGCAGCACCGGCTGGACGGCCTGGAGTGGGAGCAGATCGACGCCGGCGCCGTCCGGGTCACCATCGACACCCGCGTGGCGCCGCCGGTCCACTCCCGCGGCTTCGCCTGCCGCTACGTCTACACGATCCTCGGCTCCGGCGACGTGGCCCTGGAGGTGACCGGCGAGCCCCAGGGCGACTGGCCGCCCATGATCCCGCGCATCGGGCTGGAGGCCTTCCTGCCGGGCGGCCTCGACACGGTGACCTGGTACGGCCTAGGGCCGGGCGAAAGCTACAGCGACAGCCGCCAGGCCGGCCGCATCGGGCTCTGGAGCGGCGGCGTGGACGACCTCCTCACGCCCTACATCTTCCCGCAGGAGAACGGCAACCACACCGATACGCGCTGGGTCTCGCTCACCGACGTGCGAGGTCTTGGCCTCCTCGTGGCCGGCGCGCCGCGCATCGACTTCAGCGCCCACCGCCACACGGCCGTCGACCTGGAGAAGGCGCAGCACACCAGCGACCTGGAGCCCCGGGCCAACGTGGTGCTGAACCTCGACTGGAAGCAGTGCGGTCTCGGCAGCAACAGCTGCGGCCCCGGCCCGCTGCCGCAGTACGAGCTGCATCCCGACGCCTTCCGCTTCGGCGTCCGGATGCGCCCTTTCAGCGTGGACCAAGCCTCACCGGCCTACCTCGCGCGCACCATGCCGGGCCTGCCGTAGCGCTGTTTGGGCCGGCGGGCGGACATTCCGGGGCATCTCGCGCAGAACGCGGGAACCGGATTGTTCGCCCGCCGTATTGACTCTTTGGACAGGCTGGGATATCATGCCTGTTGAGGTTCGTGGGATTGCTGACCGTCTCCACGGGCGGATGGTGCGTTTGCGGCATGGGGCGACGAAGCTCCGACGGGGTGCGCGGCTACTTAGGATACGCCACTCGGTCGGGTCGAGGTCCAACCTGCGGCTCACTCTCCCTCCGTTGCGTGGATGCGGCAGTCGCCGCGAACCATCACGATCGTTCGCACCAGTGTGTGCGAGAGGAGGAACGAGATGAGGAAGGCACTTACCATCCTCGGCGCTTCCGTGGCCCTCTCCCTGGTGACCTCGGCCTTCGCGCAGTTGCCGCCGGACTCCTTCAAGGATGTCCCGAGCGAGCACTGGGCGTACCAGGCTGTGGATGCTCTTCGCGCGAAGGGCGTCCTCGTGGGTTACCCGGATGGGCTGTTGCGCGGCAAGCGCACCCTGACCCGCTACGAGTTCGCCGTTGCCCTGAAGCGCGCCCTGGACCAGGTCCAGACGCTCAAGGGTGACAAGGGCGACACCGGCGCTCCCGGCGCCACCGGCGCCGCCGGCGCACCGGGCGAGGCCGGCCCCGCCGGTCCCAAGGGCGACTCGGGCATGGCTCCCGAGGAAGTCGCTGCCCTGAAGAAGCTGGCCGACGAGTTCAAGGCCGAGCTGTCGAACCTGGGCGTCAACGTGAACGCGCTGAACGCCAAGCTCGACAAGATCGCAAAGGACCTCGCGGCCCTCAAGACCGAAGTCGCCGGCATGCCGAAGATCACCGGCGGCATGTTCGTCGGCGTCCGCGCCGATCGCGCCAACGGCCCGTACGTTGACCGCGACGGCACCGCTCTCACCAACACCGATGTCGCCACCGGCGGCGGCGTTTGGAAGAGCCTTGTCAACACCCCCGCGGTGCTGCATCAGTTCAACCTGAACATCACCAAGAGCTGGGGCGACGCTGGTTCCGTCAGCGCGACCATCGTCAACTCGAACTACAAGGGCTATGTGAACAACTGGACCGGCATCGCGACCGGCGCCCCCGTCAACACCAGCCCCGTGCAGGACACCTACCTGGACCAGTTGGTCCTCTCCGCCCCGTTTGCGGGCATCGGCCAGAACGGCAACCTCACGGTTGGCCGCTTCGGCTTCGCGCTGACCCCGCTGACCCTTTCCAAGGTCTCCGTGGACAGCTACCTGACCAACCCGCTGGTTGACGACGGCCAGCTTCGGCTGGACGGCTTCAACCTCAAGACCGGTATGGGCAGCGTCGGCGTCAACTTCTTCGCCGGCCAGACCAGCCGCGCCACCGGCACCGACGGCATGCCGTACGCCGTTCCCGCCGCCGGCGCTTCCACCGCGGCCATCTTCGATGCGGACGGCGGCAAGCTCGCCAAGCCGCTGGCGATGGTGTATGTCGGCCAGACGATCGTCGACCAGGTCGGCGGCCTCGAGGCCAAGCTGCCGCTGAACGTTGCAGGCGGCGCTCATGTCGGCGTCCGCGCCACCCTGGCGACGGGCACCGGCGGCGAGGGCTTCACCAACGTCCAGACCATCGGCGCCGACGCCGGCGTGAAGCTGAGCGACAGCGTCAACTTCACCGGCGAGTGGGCCAAGACCAACACGGGTACCGGCCGCTTGGGCTCCGTGAACGTGCATGAGAACAATGCCTTCAACGGCAACCTCACGCTCGGCACCGTCCTCGGCGTCGGCCTGTCCGCGGGCTACAAGTACATCGATCCCCTGTTCTACGCTCCCGGCTACTGGGGCAAGATCGGTAACTGGTACAACCCGACCAACGTTCAGGGCCCGTCCGTCCGCCTGAACAAGGACCTCACCTCCAAGATGGGCCTGACCCTGGGTGGCGACTATGTCTTCGCCGCTCGCGATCGCGCCGCCACCTACAGCCTCGGCAAGGACGACGAGATTTATCGCGCCCTGGCCGGCCTGAAGTGGGATGTGAGCGAGAGCCTGACCGCCTCCGTCGACTGGGAAGGCGTCTACTGGAAGCTCCAGGGTGCGCACGGCACTGTCGGCACCGCCACCACCAAGGTTCATCCGACCGAGCAGTACGTCACCTTCGGCGCCGGCTACAAGTGGAACCAGGCCGCGAACATCAAGCTGGGCTACCAGCTGGGTTCGTTCGACGGCCATGGCTTCCTCACCGCCGGCGGCGGCCTGGGCGGCTACAACTACAACGCGTTCACCTCGACCGTGAACGTCAAGTTCTAGGCCCCAAGCCGTTCAGTCGTAAGAGAGACCCCCGCCCGAGTGTTCGGGCGGGGGTTTTCCGCGTATGCCGGATGCGTGTTATCATAGTCGTGGAGGTCCGGCTGAAGCCGCACATCGGATCGGGGAGCCGGACGCCGCAGGAGGCGTGCGATGATTCAGTCAGCCGTTGTCGCGCTGGCATTTCTTGCGCCGTGGCTCGGCCACGGTGACAGGTTCCCAGCCATGGGCTTGCCCGACGGGCCGTCGGCGGCGCCGCCGCCCAGGGCAACCAATCCGTACAAGGCCATGCAGTGGCGGCGTCTCACCTGGCAGGACGAGAACGGCCGCGTCGAGCCCGGCGTGCTGAAGAAGGCCCTGGACCAGCGCCGGGCGAGCATTGGTCAGAACGTCCACATGCTCTCGGCCGTGCCCGGAATGTTCTGGACCGAGCGCGGTCCGCAGAACGTGGCCGGCCGCTCCCGATCGGTCCTCATACACCCGTCGCAGACCAACAAGCTCTGGGTGGGTTCCGTCAGCGGCGGCATCTGGTCCAGCGTCGACACCGGCGCCACGTGGACCAAGGCGAACGACTGGATCAGCACGTTGGCGATCGGCTGCATGGCGATCGATCCCACCAACCCCAACATCCTCTACGCGGGCACCGGCGAGGGCCAGTTCAACATCGACGCCATCGGCGGCGGCGGCATCCTCAAGTCCACCGACGGCGGCGCGACATGGGCGATCCTCTCCTCCACGTCATCCTGGACCGACTGCGTCTGCAGCATCTCCATCTCGCCCACCGACCACAACGTGCTCCTCATCGGCATGCGTTACGGCGGCATCTTCCGCTCCAGCGACGGCGGAACCACGTGGACCAACCCGCAGTGGACCCAAGGCTCCTTCTGCGTGGCGTTCCACCCGACCGACGGCGCGAAGGCGGTGGCCTCGGTCATCGACTACGATTGGTCGGCCAACGACTGGTTCCACCGGGCCTACTACAGCACCGATGCGGGTCTCACCTGGAAGAGCGCCACGGGGCTTGACCAGATCTGGGGCTTCGGCAGCCGGATCACGTTGGCCTATGCGCCCAGCAGTCCGACCACCGTATATGCCTCCTGCGCCGCCGACGGCGGGCTGATTTGGAAATCCACCAACGGCGGCCAGAGCTACACGCAGGTCACCACATCGGGGACCAGCGGCGCCAACTGGTACGCCAACCCGCTCTGGGTTGACCCGACCAACGCCAACCACCTGCTCACGGGCGGCGTCGACATCTACCGCAGCACCAACGGAGGCGTCACGCTGACGCAGGCTACCGGCGGCTACATGCTCACCGAGCAGCCCCACTCCGATGTCCACACCATCGTCAGCGCGCCCGGCTTCAACGGCTCCACGGTTAAGCGCGTCTACGCCTGCACCGACGGCAGCCTCTACAGCGCGCCGGACATCTACGCAGCCACGACCTCGACCGGGTGGTCGCGGCTCGACGTGGGCTGCCGGACCACCCAGTTCTACGGCGCTGCCGGCAACGGCACGACCGGGAAGATCGTGGGCGGCCTGCAGGACAACGGCACGCTGATGCTGAACCCCGCCGACAACGTGGCCACCCTCACCTTCGGCGGCGACGGCGGCTTCTGCGCGGTGGACCCGACCGACTCCAACTACACCTACGGCGAGTACATCGCCCTGATGATGCACCGCTCCACCAACGGCGGCGCCTCGGCCTCGTGGATCTACAGCGGCATATCGGACGCCGGCGGCTCTGCCAACTTCATCGCGCCGTTCATCCTGGACCCCAACAACGTCAACCGCCTCCTCGCCGGCGGCGCCAGCCTCTGGCGCAGCGACAACGCCAAGGCCGCCACCCCCGCCTGGAGCGCCATTCGATCGGCGGGGTCCGATGTGATCAGCGCCATCGCCGTGGCGCCGGGCAACTCCAGCATCGTCTGGGTCGGCCAGAACGACGGCGTGATCCAGAAGACGACCAACGGCACCGTGGCGTCGCCCACCTGGGTGGACATCGACAACAACGGCGCCACCAACCCGCTGCCCAACCGCTACGTCACCCGCATCGTCGTGGACCCCGCCAACAGCCAGGTGGTCTACGCCTGCTTCGGCGGCTTCGCCCCGGACAATATCTACGTCACGCGCAACGGCGGCACGACCTGGACCGTCTGCACCGGGACCGGTGCGGGCAAGCTGCCCGAGTGCCCGGTGCGCGGCCTGGCGCGGGACCCGCGGAACGCGTCGATCCTCTATGCCGGCACCGAGGTGGGCGTCTTCGCCACCTCCGACGGCGGCGCCAACTGGACCACCAACGAGGCCGGCCCGGCAGCCGTCTCCGTCGATGAGCTCACCTTCATGAGCAACTCGCTGACGCTGCTGGCGGCCACCCACGGCCGCGGCCTCTGGACCGCCGACCTCTCCGTGCCGGCGGTGGCGTCGGTGGCGGTGGCGCCAAACACGCTGGCGGGCGGCGCATCGGCCGTCGGCACGGTGACCCTGAACCGGGCCGCGCCGTTCGGCGGCTGCGTCGTGACCCTGAGCAGCAACAGCGCCAAGGCGACCGTGCCGGCCTCCGTAACGGTACTCGCCGGGCAGACCCAGGCCACCTTCCCGGTGACCACGACCTCCGTGGCCGCGCAGGTGGTCGCCACGCTGACGGCCACGCTGGGCGGTTCGTCGCAGCAGTGTACGCTGACCATCAACGTGCTGGGCATACCCACCACGTTGACCGTGGCGCCGGCCTCCGGGGCGGCCGGAGGCACCGTGAACATCTCGGCCGCGCTCTTCCGCACCGAGACATCGGCGGCCATCGCCGGGGCAACGGTGGCCTTCACCGTGGCCGGCACGGCCGCGGGATCGGCCCCGACCAACGCCTCCGGCGGGGTGAGCCTGCCCTACATCATCCCCGAAGGCGCCGGGCCGGGCAGCAGGACCATCGCCGCCAACTATGCGGGCGACGCCGTCTACCAGGCCGCGAACGGATCGGCCGCGCTCACGGTCAATAAGGCCAACACCAGCGTCTACCTGCCCGACCGGAGCCAGACCTACACCGAGAGCATCCGCCTGAAGGCCTACTGGCGCCGCCTGACCGACAACGCGGGCAAGGCGGGCCTGACCATCACCTTCAAGGTCGCCGGCACCAGCGTGGGCACGGGCGCCACCGACGCCACGGGGTACGCCTACCTCGACTGGACGGTCACGGCCGGGGCCGCCTCGCGCGCGCTGACGGGCGAGTTCGCCGGGGATACCATGTACAACGGGTCCTCCGGCAGCGCCGTCCTAACGTCGACCACCGTGGCCACCAAGGTCTACGTGGTCGACCGGACCAACGTGAAGATCAAGACCTACACGGTCCTGAAGGCGTACCTCTACACCACGGCCAACGTCATCCTGCCCGGCAAGACCCTCACGATGACGGTCGACGGCACGTCGCTGGGCTCGCAGGCCACCAACTCCAGCGGCTACATCTCGTTCGGCTATACGGTTCCCGAGGGGACGGGCGCGGGCAACCGCGTGGTCGGCTCGAGCTGGGCTGGCAACGCGGGCTACCCGGCCTCGTCCAACACCGGCAAGCTGGGCGTGGTTCAGGGCAACCTTTACATATGGCCCTACGTTCGCTCCGGCAAGCGGGGCACGGTCCACCCGCTGAAGGCCTACGTGCGAAGCCTGCCGGACTACGTGATCCAGCCCGGCAAATCGATCACGTTCAAGGTGGGCGGCTCCACCATCGGCTCGGCCAACGTAGCGGCCGACGGCTGGGCCACGGTCAACTGGTCCATCCCGGCGGGCGAGGCCACCGGCGCCCACACAGCCAACGCCGCCTTCGCAGGCGACGCGTGGTACGCGGCCACATCGGCCAACACGACCTTCAACGTGGTGCCGTAGAGACTTCCGTCTGACGCGAGACAACGGCCCCGGGGCAATCCGCTCCGGGGCCGTTGCCGTCTACCCCGCGCCGGTCCGCTGCCAGGCGGACAGCCTCCGCGCAAGCCAGCGCAGCGGGGGAATCGGGGTCCTTCACTGCGTTCAGGACGACCGTCAAAGGCGGCGGCGGCTGGGGCCACCTCAACCAGCGGCTGTGGGCGTGCCGCGCGGCGCGGGTCAGGCCGTATACTACGGGTGGAGGTGAGCCAGTGACACTTCGGAACTTGGCCGCGCTTGCGGGCGTGGCCCTGGCGTCGGCCTGCGCCGCGTCCGGTAGCCTGACCTCTCGGCCCCAGCCGCCCTCCTATGCCGCGCTTGCCGCCGGGCCGGGGCGGGTGCGGGCGCTCCAGGGGCGGACCTTCCGCTTCACCCTGGGCGACGGCGACAGCGCGCCGAACCGCCTGCCGACCATCACGAAGCTCCAGATGGCCGACCCGAGCCCCGTCTCCTATGCCATCGGCGAGTGGGGCTACTCCTTCCACCAGCTCAAGAACGGCCAGCTCGACGGCGCCGGGCAGCCCCACTACGGCGGCTACCCCACGCCCCCGCGCACCCGCGCCGAGGCCATGGAGGTGGTGCGCCGCTACTACCTGCGCCTGCGCGAGATGGCCATGGCGAAGGCCACGCCCGAGCAGCGCCGCTGCTTCATCGCCATCAACGGCCACTACTGCTACCTGCACCACGCCTGCGAGTGGGGATGCGACGTGGTGGGCAGCGAGGTGGGCGAGAACATCAACAGCATCCAGGCGCACATCGCCTTCACCCGCGGCGCGGCGCGGCAGTACGGCAAGCCGTGGCTCATCGACTTCTCGCCCTGGTATGGGCCCTCCATCTTCGACGAAGACCCGCGCATGACCTGGGGCGAGAACTCCGGCCCCACGCACGGGCACTCCATGAGCCTCATCCTCCGCACGTTCTACGCCGCCTATATGGCCGGCGCCAACATCGTCGTGGCCGAGGGCGGGGCCATCAACGCCTTCCGCAGCCAGACGCCCGGTCCCGACGGCCTGCTGCCGCTCTCCACGCTGGGCGTCGAGGCGACGCGCTTCAACCGCTTCGCCCGCCGCCACCCGGACCGCGGCATCGCCTACGCGCCCGTGGCCCTGGTGCTGCCCGTCGATCACGGGATATTCCCCGGCTTCCTGCCCAAGACCACGTGGAACGCCTTCCCGTACCAGCCGGGCGACCAGTTTATTCTCGACGCGCTCAACGCCTTCTTCCCCGGCAGCCTGGGCGACCCCGACCAGCCCGAGCGACCCGACCGCCAGCCGGGCGACCCGACCTGGAAGGACCCGAACTACATGCGCACGGAGGCCCTGCGGCTGGTGGCCTCGCCGCATGGCGACATCGTGGACGTGCTGCTGGCCAACGCGCCCGAGGCCGTCCTGCGCTCCTACCCGGTGGCGGCGCTGGCCGGCGAGTTCGTCCCGGACGCGGCGCTGGCGCGCAAGCTCGCAGGCTACGTGCGGCAGGGCGGCACGCTGGTCGTCGATCCCGTGGCCCGGCGGTCGGGCCTGCTCGCATCGGTGGCGGCTATCCGCGAGCCCGCCGCAGGCAAGCCCTACAGCCGATTGGCCCTGGGCAAGGGCGCGGTGATCTCCCTGGCCGCCTCGCGGCCTGACGAGCCCACCGCACAGCGGCCACTCTCCCGCGTGCTGGCGCAAATGCGGCGCGAGCTTGTGCCGGTCGAGGTGACGGGCCGGGTGGAGACGCTCCTTAGCCGCACGCGCGACGGCTGGATCGTCACCATCATCAACAACGAGGGCGTCCGCAAGGAGTTCCGCAAGCCGGCCGAAGTCAACCCCGCCGCGGCCCAGACCGTGGCGCTGCGCTGGACCGGCCAGGGCCGGGTGTCGGCCGCGACCCTCTGGGGCCACGAGCGCGACATGCCGCTGGCCGTGGGCCGCCTGCGCGTCGCCGTGCCGCCGGGCGAGGTGCGGATCGTCCGCCTGACGGTGCGGTAGACCGTGCGGCCTGGGCGGCGTATACTCACACCGGCGGCTCACCCGCCCACGGAGGATGAACCATGCGCGCTGATGCTCTGATCTGCTCCGAGGAGCAGGCCTTCTCGCTGCAAGCCGTCGAGCTGGACGATCCGGGCCTCGGCGACCTGCTGGTGCGGACGATCGCCACCGGCGTCTCCATTGGGACCGAGTTCGCCCTGGTGCGCAACAAGATATCCTGGGGCCCCTATCCGATCTGCACCGGCTATCAGGGCGTGGGCGTCGTGGAGCAGGCCGGGGCCGACGTGCAGGGCTTCTCGGTGGGTGATACGGTCTACTACCGCGACAACCGCGCCATGCGGCTGGCCGGCGGCGAGCGCGTCTCGTGCGTCTCCGGCACGCACTGCAGCCACGCGGTGATCGACCCGGTGCGCACCCACGGCGTGGCCCTTCTCCCGCCCGGAGTGGACGTGGATGCGGCCTCCCTCTTCGTCCTTCCCGCCGTGGGGCTCTACGGCGTCGACATGGCCAACCCGCGCATGGGGCAGTCCGTGGTGGTCTACGGGGTGGGCATGGTCGGCCTGGGAGTGGTTGCGGCCTGCGCGCACCGGGGTTGCGTGGTGATCGCCGTGGACACCGATGCCGCGCGGCTGGAGGTGGCCCGCAAGATGGGCGCCGACCACCTGATCGACGCCTCGACGCAGGATGTGCCGCAGGCAGTCTTCGCGCTCTGCCCCGGCGGCGCCGACGTCGTCTTCGAGAGCACGGGCATCCCGGCGCTGCTGGACCGGGCCATCGAGCTATGCCGCGCCTTCGGCTCGTTCGTCTGGCAGGGGAACTACGGCGAGGCGCCGGTGAGCCTCCGCTTCCTGCCGCCCCACGGCCGCAAGCTGACGATGCACTTCCCCTGCGATGACGGCCAGGCCCCGTGCCGGCGCGCCGTCCTCAAGAACATGGCCATGGGCACGTTGCCCTGGGAGCGCGTCATCAGCCACCGCACGCCCGCCGCCGAGGCCCCCGCCCTCTTCGACCGCATCAACCGCGGAGCCGCCCCGGACGTGCTGGGCGCGGTGGTCCGCTGGTCCTGACCCCGACGCCTCAGGCGCCCCCGTCCCCGCGAATCCCTGAACCCAGGGGGTCTGCGGGGCCCGAGGCTACTTGGCTACATGGTAAACTACGCACATAGTCAAGGGGGCAGTGCATGAGTATGGACCGGTACCAGGTGCGGGCGGACATCATCAAGGCCATGGCGCATCCGAGCCGCCTGATGATCATCGATGCCCTCGCCTCAGGCGAGCGGTGCGTCTGCGACCTGCAGCAACTGGTCGGCGCCGATATGTCGACCGTCTCCAAGCACCTCACCGTGCTGCGCCACGCAGGCATCGTCGAGTCGCGTAAGGAGGGCCTCTGGGTCCACTACCGGCTTCGGGTGCCCTGCATCACGCAGTTCTTCGGTTGCGTGGAGGCGGTGCTGGCCGCCCGCGCCGACGGGGTCGCAGAGGCCTGCGCACGATGAGCGTCCCCGACGAGGTGGCGGTCCCGGCGCCGGAGTGCTCACCGGCCTCCGGCCTGCGCCTCTGGCAGGCGGCCGTCCTGGCGCTACTCGCCGGCGTTGCCTGGTGGGCCGTCTACGCCAACCTGGCCCCCGCCGCGCGGTGGCTCACCTACGGGGCGCTGCATCTACCGAAGGGCGCCCACCTCTCGTCGGCCCTGGAGTTCTTCCTCTTCGAAGTGCCCAAGGTCCTGATGCTCCTGGTGGTGGTCGTCTTCGGCGTCGGGATCGTGCGGACCTTCTTCACCCCTGAGCGCACCCGGGCGATCCTGGCGGGCAAGCGCGAGTCGGTGGGCAATGTGCTGGCCGCCATGCTGGGGATCGTCACGCCCTTCTGCTCCTGTTCGGCGGTGCCGCTCTTCCTGGGCTTCGTGCAGAGCGGAGTGCCCCTGGGCGTCACCTTCTCGTTCCTCATCGCCGCGCCCATGATCAACGAGATCGCGCTGGTCCTCCTCTTCGGCCTGTTCGGGCTGAAGGTGGCCGCGATCTATGTGGTCACGGGCCTCAGCGTCGCCATCCTGGCGGGCTGGACCATCGGCCGGCTGCGCATGGAGCAGCACCTTGAGCCGTGGGTCCTGGAGCTGCGCGGCAGCGGCGAAGCCACGCTCGACGAAGACCGGCTGGACTGGGGCGCCCGTGTGCAGGCGGGCCTGACGGCGGTGCGCGAGATCGTGGGCAAGGTCTGGATCTACGTGGTGCTGGGCATCGCCGTGGGCGCCGGCATCCATGGCTACGTGCCTACGAACGCTCTGGCCGGCCTCATGGGGAAGCAGGCATGGTGGTCGGTGCCGCTGGCGGTGGTGCTGGGTGTGCCGATGTACTCCAATGCGGCCGGGATCGTACCGGTGGTGCAGGCGCTGCTGGGCAAGGGCGCCGCCCTGGGCACCTCGCTGGCGTTCATGATGGCCGTCATCGGCCTCTCGCTACCCGAGACCATCATCCTGCGCAAGGTCCTCCGCCCGCGCCTCATCGCCGTATTCGTGGGCGTCGTGGCCACGGGCATCACCATGGTGGGATATCTCTTCAACGCCCTGTTCTAGAAAGGAGACGCTATGGACATCCAAATTCTGGGAACCGGCTGCGCCAAGTGCAAGACGCTCTACGCCAACGCCGAAGCCGCCGTGAAGGAACTGGGGCTCGACGCCACGCTGACCAAGGTCGAGGACCTGCGGGAGATCATCAAGCTCGGGGTCATGACCACCCCTGCGCTGGCGGTTGACGGCAAGGTAAAGGTGGCCGGCAAGGTCGCCACGGTGGCCGACATAAAGAAGCTGCTGGCCTGACGCCGGCGCAAGTACGCTAGGAGACCGACATGGCCGATTGCTGCGCATCGAACGACAACATCCTGCTCTTCTCCTGCTCCGGCGGCTCCAACGTCGCCCAGATCGCCAACGACGCCGCGAAGGCGCTGGACCAGCTCGGCCAGGGCCGCATGTACTGCGCGGTCGGCGTGGCAAGCCGCTTGCCGAGCTTCATCGAGACGGCTAACGCCGCCGGTAAGCGCGTCGCCATCGACGGCTGCGAGGTGCACTGCCTGAAGAAGGGCTTCGAAGCCGCAGGCGTGCCTGTGGATGTCCACGTGGTGGTGACCGACCTGGGGATTGCCAAGGGCCACCACTTCAACTATGGACCGGACGACGTTGCGCTCGTGGCCGGTGCTGTGGGCGACAAGCTGGGCGCCCGTCCATGCTGCTCGGGCGGCGGCCAGTGAGCGCCGTCGAGACCACGATTGACGCAGGGGTCTGCGGCTTCGTGACGCGCGTTCGGGCCACGGCCGACTCCGACGCCATGGTCCGCTTCGAGATCGACAGCCCCTGCGCCAACATCCAGGGGCTTGCCGTGCGCCTACCGGCCGTGGACGCTTACGCCGAGATCGGCGCCGGCTTCGAGGGAGAGGTCTTGCGCACGGCGCGCGCGTCGCTCAAGGCCTGCTGCAGCGGCTGTGTGGTACCCAACGGCATCTTCAAGGGCATGCAGATCGCCGCCGGGCTGGCCCTTCCCCGCGACATCAGCATGGGCTTCGAACGGGTGGAGGAGAAGACATGACTTCAACGGCCCTCGGCAAGGTGGTGGTCGTGTTGGTCCTGCTGGCCGCAATCATCGGCGTGACGCAGCTCAAGCGGCCGCCGGCGCCCCGCCCTGCCGATGCACCGGCGGCCGCGAAGGCTCTGCCGCGCCTGCTGGAGCTCGGTTCCACCACCTGCATCCCCTGCAAGATGATGGCCCCGATCCTGGATGAGGTGCGCCGAACCTACGCGGGCAAGCTCACGGTGGAGGCCATCGACGTCCGCAAGGAGCCGGGCATGGCCGAGATGTACGGCATCGAGTCCATTCCCACGCAGGTCATCCTCGGTCCTGGCGGCAACGAGCTGTTCCGCCACGTCGGCTTCTTTGCCAAGGAGGACCTGGTGGCCAAGCTGACGGAGCTCGGCATCGCGCCGTAGGGAGGAAACCCATGCGACACCTCAGTCCAGGGCTGGTGACCCTCGTACTGCTTCACGGCATGGCTGCTGCCGGACAGACGGTGGAGAGTACCTACAAGGGCCTGAGTTCAGGCCCCTTGCGGCATGCGCGACTGGCTAGCCTGAGCGACGGAACGGTCGTACGCGCAGGCGCCCTCCGGGTAACCAACGCGCAACTCGCCGCGGAGATCAGCAAGGCGGCGGCCAAACTGCAGCCGCAGCTCCGGAGGAATGCATTCCTCCTGGCGGAGCAGCGCGTTACGCGACTCCTACTGGCCGCAGAGGCTACGGACTGGGCGGCCCGGACAAAGCAGGTTGCCGCAGCGGCCGACGATGCCGCGCGCACTGGCGCATACCTGCAGGACATCGCAGGCAAGGCCGTCGTGAGTGACGCCGAGGCCCGGGAGTTCTATGCGTCCAACAGGGATACAGTCGGCGGCGCAGCCTACGATGCCGTCGCCTCAGACCTGAAGCAGTATCTGCTCCAGCAAAAGCGGCAGGCGGTGCTAGACGAGCACATCAATGGGCTGAGCAATCGGAAGCCCATCGAAGTGGACGCAGCCTGGTGCAAGGTCCAGGCGGAGACAGCACTTGACAACCCGGTTGACCGGGCGCGCCGATCCGGTAAGCCGGCTCTGGTGGACTTCGGCTCCAAGGGCTGTCGCCCCTGCGACATGCTTGCCCCCATCCTAGATGAACTCCGAAAGGCGTACGCGGGCAAGTGCGCGGTGCTGTTCGTGCAGGTTACGGAGAACCAGATGCTTGCCGCGCGCTATGGTGTCAGCAGCATCCCGGTCCAGATCTTCTTCGACAAGGACGGCAACGAAGTCTCCCGGCATGTGGGGTTCATCCCCAAGGACCTGATCATCAAGCAACTGGCAGCCATCGGAGTGAAGTAGCCCATGCAGGCCCTGTTCGCATCGCTGACCCATGCCGTCGAGGGCGCTCCGGGCGTGGCCCTGGCGGCCGCCCTCGCCTGGGGCGTGCTCAGCGTCCTGCTGAGCCCGTGCCACCTGGCAGGCATCCCCCTGATCGTGGGCTTTATCGCAGGCCAGGGCGAGATGACCACCAGGCGCGCCTTCTGGACTGCCTCAAGCTTCGCGTTCGGGATCCTCGTGACCATCGCCGCCATCGGCGCGCTCACTGCCGCGCTCGGCCGCATGGCGGGCGACCTGGGCGGCTGGGTCAACTACGCGGTGGCGGCGATCTTCTTCCTGGTGGGCCTGCACCTGGTCGGCGTGATCCCGCTGAACTTTGCGGGCGCCGGGCAGGTGAACATGCGGCGGCGCGGCCTGCTCGCGGCGCTCATCCTGGGCCTGGTCTTCGGCATTGCCCTCGGACCATGTACCTTCGCCTACATGGCCCCGGTGCTGGCTGCGGCCTTCAGAGTGGCGCCGGCCTCGCCGATCACCGCCGCCGGCCTCCTGCTGGCCTACGGCATCGGCCACTGCGCGGTCATCGTCGCCGCGGGCACATCGGCTGAAGCCGTGCAGCGCTACCTCAAGTGGAACGAGGGTTCCAGGGGCATGGCCGCGCTCAAGGCCGCCTGCGGCGTGCTGGTGATGCTGGGCGGCCTCTACATGCTCTACACGGCATAGCGCCCCAGGGGGATTGACAACGGGCCCGGCGTACGCCTACAATAGTTCGACACTTCTCGAACTCTGGAGGCATGATGACGGAGACATCCGACCGCGACTGCCGCATCGCCGCCATGTTCCGCGCGCTGGGCGACCCCACGCGGCTGCGCATCTTCTCCTTCCTCCGCTCCTGCTGCTGCCCCGTGGCCGTGGACGAGAGCGGCGACGTGCGCACCGTGCAGGGCCCCACGGCGGGCGAGGTCTGCTGCAGCATCACGGGCTCCGACAAGGTGAGCTCCACCCTCTCCTTCCACCTGAAGGAGCTGCGCGTGGCGGGGCTCATCACCATGGAGCGGCGCGGCAAGACCCGGGTCTGCGGGATCAACACCGAGGCGGCCGACGAACTGGCCGCATTCCTGTCCGGGGGCGCGACGCCGCCCGGCTGTGACGATTGAGGAGGACAAACCATGCCCGATAGCCCACTCACATCGCGCGAGGACGTGCGCGAGATCGTGCGGCAGAAGTACGGCGAGGCTGCGCTGACAGTGCTGAGCGGCGCCGGTGAGGCCTGCTGCAGCACCGGCAACACGGCGAAAGCTGACGAGAGATGCTGCAGCAGCCTGAGCAAGGACGCTATCACCGGTAGCCTCTACTCCGACGCCGAGGCCGCCGAGATCCCTGAGGACGCCTTGCTGGCATCGCTGGGTTGCGGCAACCCCACGGCCCTGGCGGAGCTCCATCCCGGCGAGGTGGTGCTCGACCTGGGCAGCGGCGGGGGCATCGACGTCCTCCTCTCGGCCCGGCGCGTGGGCCCCACGGGCTTCGCCTATGGGCTGGATATGACCGACGAGATGCTTGCCCTGGCCGAGCGCAACCGGGCACAGGCCGGCGCCGAGAACGTCCGCTTCCTGAAGGGGCATATTGAGGCGGTGCCGTTGCCCGACGCGACCGTCGACGTGCTCATCTCCAACTGCGTCATCAACCTCTCGGCCGACAAGGACGCCGTCCTGCGCGAGGCCTACCGGGTTCTGAAGCCGGGCGGGCGCTTCGCCGTGTCGGACGTAGTGGTCGACGGCCGCCTGCCCGAGGCCATCCGCCGCGATATGGAGGCCTACGTGGGCTGCGTGGCCGGCGCCATGGAGCGGCAGGAGTACCTGGACCGCCTCGCCGCCGCCGGGTTCGTGGGGGCGACCATCGAGCCCACGCGCCGCTACACCTTCGCCGACCTCGAGGCGTCGGCCTGTTGCGCCAGGGAGGTGGCCCTCCTGGATCCGGAGGAGCGCCTAGCCCTCGACGGCATGGTGATGGGCGCATTCATCCGGGCAAGGAAGCCCGAGGCATGACGCACATCCTCTACGTCTGCGTCCACAACGCCGGTCGGAGCCAGATGGCCGAGGCGCTGACCAACCATCTGGCCGCCGAGCGCGGGCTGGCCGTCCGCGCCGAGTCGGCCGGCACCGTGGCGGGCGAGCGGATCAACCCCGTAGCGGCTGATGTAATGGCCGAGATCGGCGTGCCCATAGATGGCCACCATCCTAAGCAGATCACGCAGGAGATGGTCGCCCGCGCCGCCCGCATCATCACCATGGCCTGCGGCGTCGATGCCGAAGCCTGCCCGGCACGGTTCCTAGTCACAGAGGATTGGGGCCTGGACGACCCTGCCGGGCGGCCCGCGGACGAGGTACGCGCCATCCGCGACCAGATCGCCCGGCGCGTAGACGAGATGCTGGACCAGATAGAGGCGTCCGGCCGCGCCGGCGCACAGGAGAACCTCCCATGACCACCAGCGGCACAGCGTGCGCGGCCCAAGAGCCGCGGCTCTCGTTCCTCGACCGGTTCCTCACCCTCTGGATCTTCCTCGCCATGCTGGTGGGCGTGGGTCTCGGGGCCTTCGCGCCGTCGGTGGTGAAGGGCATCACCGGCCTCTCGGTGGGGACCACGTCGATCCCCATCGCCGTGGGCCTCATCATCATGATGTATCCGCCGCTAGCCAAGGTGAAGTACGAGGAGCTGGGCGAGGTCTTCCGCAACACGCGGGTGCTGCTCCTCTCGCTGGTGCAAAACTGGGTGGTCGGGCCCATCCTCATGTTCGCGCTGGCCCTGGCCTTCCTCGGCGACAAGCCGGAGTACGCCATCGGGCTCATCATGATCGGCCTGGCGCGCTGCATCGCCATGGTGATCGTTTGGAACGACCTGGCCAAGGGTGACACCGAGTACGCGGCTGGCCTGGTGGCCTTCAATTCGGTCTTCCAAGTGCTCTTCTACTCGGTCTACGCATGGCTCTTCGTCAAGGTCCTGCCGCCGATGCTGGGCGTGAGCTTCGGCGACGTCGACCTCTCAAAGATCACCATGGCCGCCATCGCCCAGAGCGTCTTCATCTACCTGGGCATCCCCTTCATCGCGGGGATGCTGACACGGTTCACGCTGGTGCGGGCCCGGGGCCGCGAGTGGTATGAGACGCGTTTCATCCCGCGCATCAGCCCCCTGACGCTGGTGGCGCTCCTCTTCACCATCGTGGTGATGTTCTCGCTCAAGGGCGAGACGATCGTCCGCATCCCCATGGACGTGCTGCGCATCGCCGTCCCGCTGCTGATCTACTTCGTGGCCATGTTCCTCGTCTCGTTCGCCATGGGCCGCAAGCTGGGCGCCGACTACTCCAAGACGGCGACGCTCTCATTCACGGCGGCCAGCAACAACTTCGAGCTGGCCATCGCGGTGGCGGTAGCGGTCTTTGGCATCCACTCCGGCGCGGCCTTCGCGGCCGTCATCGGCCCGCTGGTGGAGGTTCCGGCGCTCATCGGCCTGGTGAACGTGGCGCTCTTCTTCCGGCGGAGGGTCTTCGGCGAAGCTTAGCCCCGACAGCAACGCCGGCACGGTCAGTAGGGTCGGGCCCGAGCATCCAGGCATGACCCTGCTGACCCGGCTTTGGCGCCGGGCGCCCTCAGATGTGGTCGAGGGCGGGGACCCAGAGGTTGGCGAGGCCCGGCTGTAGGGCTCCAAAGAGGCGGCGCACCGTCTCGCCGGTGGCGAGGTCGTCGAACGTGCGTCGATGCTCCCGCAGCCCCAACGCGCAAAGGGCCGCGTCAAGGTCGAGCACGGCCACCATGCCTGCCGCGCCGGTGTGGAGGCCGTCGGCGGCGTCCCAGAGTGGGGCGGGCGGCTCGACGTCGGCGGGGAAGCCGAAGTTGAACCTGGCGCCCTCAACCGTCCGCGCTATGCCGGCCGCCAGACGCAGGCAGGTGCCGGCATCGCCCGCGGCCTCGGCCAGGTCGACGCGGCCGTCGTCGTGACGGTGGAGCGTGAGGTAACCAAAGCGGCCCGAGGGGTCCGCCCAGAGCGTCTCCAGGTCCTTGCGGCCATAGAGTGTGCGCCACTCGGATGCGCGCCGAGCCCGGTGGTAAGGCATCGCGGAGTAGACCTCCGCCATACGAGCCGGCAGGTCGTCGCCGCCGCCCGCCAGCATGACCGACGACGGGATGGTGACACCCTCCAGCGGCTCGACGCCCGCCCGGCGCAGGCCTCGCTCCGCCACCTGCAACCAGGCGCTGCGGCCGGCCGCCCAGTAGCCGAAGGGCCGGTAACGATGTGCGTTTCCCCAGAGGATCGAGACCGGCATGCCCTCGGTGAGCATGCGTTCGCGGGCGTGCCGCATGAGCCGCGTCATATAGCCCCGCCCTCGGGCGCGGGGAGCCGTGGCTACGCTGCCGATGCCGCCGACCGACAGCATCCGCCCATCCGCCACCATCTCCATCCGCCAAACGCGGACCAGCGAGGCGATGCCCTCGTCATCATCAATGACGTAGCAATGCTCCCAGTCCGTGGTCTCGGGTAGCCAGTCATTGGGGCAGAAGGTGGCGAACCAGCCCGGCGGGTCGTTGTAGGCGGCGTCGAGGAAGAGCATCAGCGGCTCGTATTCGCTCGGGTTGGCGCAGCGGATCGTGGGCAAGGGGGTCCTCCGTGGAGTGGTGACATACGGTACCCCAGACGCGGGGCGCGGCGGCTTCAGCCTCCGGCAGGCTTTGGCGGCGCCATGAGGCAACGGACCGTTACCGCGGTCAGGACGACGGCGCCGCCCACCAGCGACCAGGGCCCGGGCGCCTCGTGGAGGACGATCAGAACCCAGAGCGGGTTGAGGAGGGGTTCGACGATGGGCACCAACACCGACTCGACCGCGCTGATGTGCTTGACGGCCTCGGCGAAGAGCACGTAGGAGATTCCGAGCTGGAAGACGCCCAGGATGATCAGGCCGACCCAGGTATGGCCGCCCGGGCTGCCCTGGAACATGAACGGCAGGCCGATGAGGAACGTCAGCACGTTGCCCAGCAGCACGGACTCGATGTTGGAGCCGGAGCGTTGCTTGCGCAGGAGCGTCACGAGCAGGGCGAAGCAGACGCCGCTGGTGAGGGCGAGCAGGTTGCCCAGCATGCCGCCGGGGCTCAGCTTGCCCATGAAGAAGAGCGTCATGGCGGCCATGACGACGGCAAGGGTCACCCAGTCGCGCCGCCGCGCGCGCTCACCCAGCAGCCACCAGCCGAAGAACGCGGCGAAGACCGGCGCGGTGTACTGCAGCACGATGGCGTTGGCGGCGGTGGTGAGCTTGTTGGCCGCCACGAAGAGGGTGACGACGGCCGCGTAGGTCACCGCCGCGGTGAGTTGCACGGGCGACCAGGTGAAGCGCGGCTTCCGGACGTAGGCCCAGATGACCAGCGCGGCGATGAGGCTCCGGGCGCCGGCGATGGCGAAGGCGTTCCACTCCACCCACTTGATGAGGAGCCCGCCCAGGCTCCAGAGCACGCCCGCCACAAGCGCCAGGGCAATGCCCCGCGCCCGATGTCCGGTACCGCCAGCCGCCAATCGATCACCTCCCAGCGCCACCGGCGCAGGCACACAGCATACCTGTGAGGAGGAGCGGCGGACGGCGAGTGGTGGTTGGCGAGTGGCGATGGGGCGGATGGAGCGCCGCCGTGGCCTTTCGGCTTTCCCCTTTCGACTTCCGACTGTTCCCCCTGCCGGGTAGGGTAATGCCGGCGGTAAGGAGGAGGCATGGCACAGATGGGTCGACGCGAGTTGCTGGCAGGGGTGGCGGGGATGTCGCTGGCGGTCGCCGGTGATGGCGACGAGGCGCTCTGGCCGGCTGATCCCGAGCACGAGGCGTTGGTCGCGCGGGCGCAGGCGCTGGTCAACGACGCCGCCGCGCGGGTGGCCGCGGATCCATTGCGTCCCGCGTTCCACTTCGCGCCGCCTTCGCGGTTCATGAACGATCCCAACGGCCCCGTGCTGGTCGACGGCGTCTACCACATCTTCTACCAGCACCTGCCGACCTGGGGGACCGAGCCCTTCAGCGGCGCGCCGGGGTGGGGGCATGCCTCCAGCCGCGACCTGGTCCGGTGGCGCCACTGGCCCATCGCTCTTATGCCGAAGCTCGGAGGCTATGACGCCGCCGCTGTGGCCTCGGGCGCCTGCGTGGTCGCCGACGGGCGCCCCACCATCGTCTACACCAGCGTGCCGCCCCAGGCGCAGTCGCTGGCCCGCCGCCGATAGCCGGGCTGGAGGACGGCTTCCGCGATCCGTTCGTCTGGCGCGAGGGGCGGCAGTGGCGGATGCTGGTGGGATCGGGCATCCGGGGCGTGGGCGGCGCGGCGCTGCTCTACGGCTCGCCCGACCTGCTGCAGTGGGAGTACCTGGGCGTGCTCTGCCGGGGAATGGGGCCGGACTGCTTCCAGTGGGAATGCCCCAACTTCTTCCCTCTGGGCGACAAGTGGGCGCTTGTGGTCTCGCCGCTGCTCCACTCCGAGCCGGCCCTGCGCGGCCCGGTGCAGGTGGCGGTGGGCGACTACGACGGACGCCGCTTCACGCCCGGCGAGTGGCGGCCCATGGACCTGGGAGGACCAAGCATCTACTACGCCCCCAACAGCCTCCGTGATGCCCGCGGGCGGCGGGTTGTTTTTGGCTGGATCATGGGCGGGGGCTCGCCGGGAGTGCCGTGGGACGGCCTCCTTACCGTCCCTCGAGAGGTCACGCTGGGCCCGGACGGCCGCCTGCGCGTGCGGCCCGT
Organism: Armatimonadota bacterium; assembly: GCA_026392115.1. Taxonomy (GTDB): domain Bacteria; phylum Armatimonadota; class Chthonomonadetes; order Chthonomonadales; family CAJBBX01; genus CAJBBX01. The sequence goes on from JAPLCQ010000062.1 coordinate 26,364, forward strand.
GCGGGAGGTTGAGACGCTGCGCGGCGCCAGGATGGCAGACTGGCGCAACCGCGCGCTGGAGCCCGGCAGGACGGTCGAGGCGGCGCGGGGCGTACAGCTCGACGTGGCGCTGGAAGTTGAGGCCGGGGGCGGCGCGCTGGAGATCCGGCTCTTCGCCTCGGTCGACGGCGCCCGAGGCCATGCGCTACGGTTCGAGCCGTCCACAGGCGCCCTGCGGTTCGGCGACCAGCGCGTCACAGCCGGACCCGGCGGCCCGCGGCGTTCGCTGCGCCTGCTGCTGGACCGGTCCGTCATCGAGCTGTACGTCGACGGCCGCGAAGCCATGGCCCTGCGGGCGCATCCGGTTGCGGGCGACGACCGGTTGCTCCTCGCGGCCGAAGGAGCGCCTGTGCGCCTGCGCCGCTTGCAGGCCTGGCCCATGGCCCCGGCCTGAGGGCCTCCGGCGCCGGAGGGATCGAGCGTTCCCCGGCGCCGGGAAACAGGCCTCAGCGCAGGCGGATCTCCAGGGCGGTGACGACCTGGGTGATCGCGTCATAGGCGCCGACGACTGCGAGCTTCGCCCCGACCTTGATGTCGGAGAAGCTGCCCCTGTCGCCGCGCGGCCTCAGGATTGCGGTCTTGTCGGTGGTGGCCACCAGCACGCTCGTTCCGTCCGGGAAGAACCCGGGGCCGGCCGAGGTGAGGACGAACGTGGCCGAAGCGGCCGTCACCGAGGCGACGGCGCCCTGGGTGCGGACCACGTCGTCGACACGGATACCGAGGGCGGTGATCGTCGGAGATCCTGCCGTCTGGGTGCCGATGACAACGACGCGCTGGCCGTCGGCCAGGGCCGCGGGTGCGCCGTCGCTGACGCGGATGATCCTGGTGTCGACCGTCACGACCACGGGCAGCGACGGCGGAGGACCATTCGGGCCGCCCTGCGCATCCGGGGGCGGGAGCAACGTGAACGACCCGCCGTCGGCTGCCAGGGCTGAGACGACTCCGGGCCTCTCGCATCGCCGCGGCAGATCGTCTACGGTGATGACCCTGGCCGTGAGCGTCTTGGTCGACCTGTTGAGGAGGCCCTCGACGCGCACGAGCTGCCCATCGGCCAGTGTCGTCGCCGAGCGGTCACTGCGCAAGAGGATGCGCGTGGCGCTCGTCACGGCCACCGACAGCGTCTGCGTACTGGGCGTGATCAGCGTGAAGGTTGCGCCGCTCGCGACCGTCTGCAGGTTCGACACGATCCCGTCAGCCACGCCGATGCTTGGAGGTCCGCCGCCCGGTCCACCCGGTCCGCCCAGCCCGCCGGGGCTGACCGAACCGAGTTGCGCTTGTGCCGTGACCGAGCAGCCAAGCGCAACACACGTGGCCGCGAAGGCGACCAGCAGGGCGCTCACGCGCCTTGCGCCGGCAAAGTCCATTTGACCCTCCTTGTACCTTGGGATAGGCCGGTCCCACCGGCCCTCAGAGAGCTTTACGCGTCGTCGACGGGTGCGAAAGAAGAATCTGCGTCCCAGGCCACCCGGTCGCTACGGCGCCAGGACCACCTCCACGTTGCGCGCCGTGTGGGGCGCCGAGAGGTAGGTGCGGCCTGTGGCAGCGTCGTACCAGAAGCCGGGCTCGGTGCGCGGCGGCCTGGCGAGTGCGGCGAGCGGCACGCCGTCGGCCGTCACGACCGCCGGTCGGAAGCCGGTGATGAAGCCGTGGCTCACCTGGCCGATGTAGAAGCGGAGCTTCGCGCGGAGCAGCCGGCCGTCCGCCCGCAGGTCGACGATGTCGGCGCTGGAGCTGAGCACGATCGTGCGTCCGGCGTCGCGAAGCGTGGCCGTCTTCACGTCGAGGGTGTGGCCGGCCTGACGCAGCGTGTTGGCCAGGATGTCCTCGCAGTTGAGGAAGGGCGGGTTCGGCGTCGATAGCTCGCCGATGCTGTCCGGGTAGGTTCCCGCGCGGGGTCCGTCGGCGAACTCCTGCCACTGGCCGCTGACGGTGATTAGCTGTGCGAGCCGTCGCCACTCGACCGGGCCGAAGCCCGTGACCGGCTGGAGCGGCGTGGCGGGCGCCGTGGGCGCGGGCGCGGCCTGCTCCTGGGCGTCGGCCAGGGCGCGGAGGTAGTACGCGTAGACGAGTCCGACCCACTGCACGGGCATACCGATCCACGAGTGGAGGTAGAAGGTGCTGCCGATGTTGGAAGTGGTGGCCCCCAGCGACGCGGGCTTGCCCGGCGCGGCCCAGAGGTAGATGAAGGGGAGGCCGCTCTCGGCCCAGTAGAGGGCGTCGGTGAGCCAGCGGGGGTTGCCCGTGGCCCGGTACCCCTCGGTGCAGGCGCCCACCGCGTAGGCCGCGGCGAGCAGGTCGGGCTCGTACATGGGGCACTCCCAGGTGCCCGCGCCGCGCGGCACGCGGAATCGCTCCATGGCCGCCAGCGACCGCTCGCCCGCCGACGTCGCGGCGGCGTTGCCCGTGATGCGGGCGTAGCGCAGGATGCTGTAGGCGTGGACCGCGCTGGTCCCCAGCACGGAGTCGCCCTTGCGGCCCAGGGCGGCGGTGGGACCCGTGCCGCCGTCGAAGCGCCAGAGGCCGTCGGCCGGTACGGCATCCGCGGCGGCCTTTACCTGGAGGTCCAGCGTGGCCATGGCCTCGGCCAGGTAGCCGGTGAGAAAGGGGAACTCCCACCGGGCGATGTGGCAGTTCGCGCCGGAGAGGAGGCCCGCGGCGCCCTCATCGCGGAGGATGGCCGAACGGACATCGGCCACGCGGCGGTCGGCTTCCGCCGTCCGGGCGCGATCCGCCGAGGCTCGGGCGTTCAGCCATAGCAGCGAGGCGAGGCCGGGCGCGTGGCGCGGCTCCCAGTCGATGCAGGCGCGCCACTTCCCGGTGGCGGCGTCCCACGCGGTGCGGAGGAGACCTTCGCGGTTGAGGCGCCACTCCTGCTCCAGCGTGCGCGGCGGCTTGGCCGCGGTGGGGAGGCCGCCCCGGCTGCGGGTCCAGAGGGCCATGGCGGACAGGGCGGGGCCGGGCATGGCGCAGATCGTGGCTCGGAGAATGAGCGGCTGCCGGGCGCGCAGGGCGACGGGCCGGTAGGCGGTGTCGGCGTTCTCCCTGGCATAGTCGGCGCCGGTGGGGATCATGAGGCCCAAGCGGTGGTTGGCCATGCCCTCCTCGGCGTTGGGCACGGAGAAGCGCGCGCCCAGGGGCCGCTCCTCGCCGTCCCACGCCTGCAGCGGCTCCCACCAGAGCGCGGTGGTCATCTGGTTGGGGCCATCGGGACGCGGAGGCAGCGCCGACCCGGTGTCGCGGAGGGAGTCGGGCGTCCACATCGCCTCGGCGCCCGCGGGCGCGGCGCGGCCCTCTCGACCGGTGGAGACGGCCATGAATGGCGAGCTGACCTTCAGGGGCGACGGCGCGTTGCGGAGGTTCAGCGGCGGGGCCAGGTCGCGGGGGTTGGAGCTCGGCTCGCCGCCGAAGAGGAGCTCCACGCCGGGCAGAATGCCCCACGTCTTGGCCTCGCCGGATTCGCCGTCGCCGACGTAGAGGTTGGGGCAGAGAAGCTGGCGCACGCTGGAGGGCCGGTCCGCGGCGACGGACGCGGTGACCCGCGCCAGGGGGCGCGAGGCATCCAGGCGTACGTCGAGCCGGACGTCCCACCGGGCGCCGGTGGCATCGCGCAGGCTTCCGGTGAGCAGAGCGCCCGCGTGTGCGCCCTTCACCGCGATGGCGGAGGGGCGAACCTCGACGGGGGCGCCGTCGCCGGGCGCCAGGCGGAGCAGCGGGCGCCAGACGGCCGTGCGCACCCAGGCGCCCGACCGGCGACCGCTGACGACGGCGTAGGCCACGCCCTGACCGGCGCGGACGAACTGGAGCCGGAGCTTGCCGTTGTCGATGACGGTGGCTGCGGCGGGTCCTGCTGCGGCGAAGACCTCGGCGGATGCGGCGCGGACCGCGGGCGGGGCTCCGGCGACCCGAAGCTCGGCGCGGAGACCCGTGACGCCCGTCGCCCCGGGGCGCCAGGGCCATTGCGCGATCCAGCTCTCGCCGGGCGAGAGGGCGGGGACGGGGAGCGCGACCAATCTTGCGCCTCCCGCCGAACCGGTGAGGGTGGCCGCGCCTGCGGGCAGTGCGCCCAGGCCCCGGTTGCGCACGACGGCGCGGACGCAACCGGCCACTCCCGCGACCGGAACGGCCGAGGCCGGGCATACGCGTTCGATGGCCGGGTCGGGTGCATAACCGCCGATCCAGACCATGCCCGACGCCGCCGCCTGGCTGGGCGTGATCTCAAGCCGCGCGCCGGTGGCGCCGGGGAAGGAGTACTCGGCGGCAAGCCAGGGCGAGCCGGCAGCCGTGGTGCCGGGCGCCTCGTTCAGCAGGATGGGCGGCGCCGACCCGCCGATGGGCGAGAGCAGGGCGCGGACGCCCGTACCCGCCACGTAAGCGACGGCCACCACTCCGGCGGCGGCTCCCGTCCGCACGGCGGCCAGAGCGGGCGTCAGGTGCATGGACCGGGGCGGCCCCTCCACCGCCACGACCCGCGGCAGGCCGAAGAGGGCCCAGTCGTAGGAGAGGTTCGTCTTGGCATCGACCGTGAGGGCCACACGTACGGTCTTGCCGGCCCAGCCCGTCAGGTCGACGCAGGCGGGCTGCCACTTCGAGGTCACGCAGTCGCGGCGGAAGATGGCGTCGCCCTCCACCTCGACGCCGAACTGCACGCCGTCGGGCTTCAGGTCCGGGTCGGCCATCTTCACGCCGTCGGAGAGCGTGGTCTCGAAGACGAGCAGGAGGCGGCCCTCGTTGGCCGCCGGCGGCAGCGGCAGCGTGTACTCGGCGCGGGCGGGCTGCCCGATCACGGCAGGATGGAGGAAGAGGCCGTCACGCAAGACGCCGTCGGCGGGGGACGGTCTCCGCACGGTGGGGAACGAAGCCCGGCTGGTGCGCGCCTTGGGATAGAGGGCCAGCAGGTCGTAGAGCCTCCGGGCCGCGGGCTCGGCGGCGGCGGGATGCGGCGCCAGTGCCGCCGCCGCCGCGGCGAAGGCAACCCATCCGGATCGTAGCTGCGGCATGGCGGGCTCCTCCCTGGTGCGGCGGGCTATGGGACGGGCTCGTGCACCAGTACGCGGATGTTCGGACCCAGCGGCTGTGTGGTGTCGTACACCTCGAACGTGGGCCGCCAAATCTCGGGGGTCTCGGTTTCGGGCATCACGCACCGGAGGGCCTGATAGGCCTCGGCGATGCGGCCCATGTCGCCGGTGTGGGCGAGGCGTGCGTAGCGGCCGGCGGGGATCGTGACGAGGTGCATGCCCTCGGGGGCGATGGAGCCCTCGTTGACCTCCAGGCCCACCACGTAGCGTGCGGTCCGGGTGGCGGAATCCTTCTGCCAGACGCCGTAGAGGAGCTTCTGGTCGAGGCAACCTGCCACATCGCAGCGGCGTGCGGCCAACGAGACCCAGGCATAGAGGATCAGCCCCGGCTGCTCCCACGCATTCTCCAGCGCGACGCCGAGAATGGTCTTCGCCCGTACCCGAACGATGGCGGGACTCATGCTGGTTCCTCCCGATGCCGGCAAAGGCCGGGCCGCCGCATCCGATGGGTCCACGCGCAGGGCGTCCGCACAAACCGCCGATACCACTTACATTCTACGCCCTGCGGCCGTCCAACGAACAGTAGACGTGCGTACCCGAGGCAAGTCGGCCGCACGCAGGAACCGACCGCGCCCGTGTCGAACATCCCTTCGGCGTCGCCATCGTCTCTGCGGCGCAACGGGAGACCCATGACACGGCGTGCGTTCTGGATAGGCCTTCTGCTCGTCCCGCTCAACGTCTACTGGGTCATCGTGGCCGAGCTTCGCTGGTACATCGTCCTTACGCTGAACCCGCTATTCGTTACGCCGGTCTTCTACCTCTTCGTGCTGGCGGGCCTCAACTCCGCCCTGCTCCGGTTCCGTCCGCGGTGGGCCTTCACCAAGCCTGAGCTGGTCTCCATCTACATCATGCTGGTGCTCTCGTGTACCGTGGCCACGCACGACTTCATCATCAACCTCATGTCCAGCATGACATGGCCGCGCTGGCAGGCGTCGCCGTCGAACAACTGGGAGGCGACCCTCTTCCCGCACCTGCCGAAGTGGCTCTACGTCTGGGACAAGGAGTTGCTGGGCGGCGCGCTGAAGGGGAGCTCGAGCCTCTACACATGGCCGATCCTGCGGATGTGGGCCGCGCCGCTGGCCTTCTGGTCGATCTTCATCTTCTCGATCGGCTGGACGATGCTCTGCTTCGCCGTGATCCTGCGGAAGGCGTGGGTCGACCAGACGCGCCTGGCCTTTCCCATTGTGCGCCTGCCCATCGTGCTGACAGACGGGGCGACCGAGTCCTCGCCGCTCCGACACTGGCCGCTCTGGGCCGGCTTTGCGGTGGCGGCGGCGTTGGACATCCTGAACGGCCTGCACGAGTGGTACCCGAGCATGCCGCTGCTCCAGACCCGGGCGAATCCGCTCATCTTCCCCACGCCGCCCTGGCACACCACGGCGCCGCTCTTCACGACCTGGTACCCCTTCGCCATCGGGTTGGCCTACCTGGTGCCGCTGGATGTCTCTTTCTCTTGCTGGTTCTTCTACCTCTTCATGAAGGCGCAGTCCGTTATCGGCTACCAGCTCGGCTACGGCGACGTTCCGGACTTCCCGTATGTCAGCGAGCAAGGCATGGGCGCCTGGTACGCGTTCAGCTTCTTCATCCTCTACTCGTCGCGGAGCTACCTTGCCGGCGTGCTCAAGGCGGCGTGGCGCAACGACCGGACGCAGGACGTGGGCGAGGCCATGAGCTATCGCGGCGCCGTGGCGGGCATGGCCGCGGGCATGGCGGTCTTCGGCGGCTTCTGGTACGCGGCGGGCATGAGCCCGGTCTGGGTCGTTGTCGTCCTGGCCACCTACCTCCTGCTCTCCATGGCGATCACGCGGGCCAGGGCCGAGGCCGGAGGCCAGCACACGGTGTGGGACCTGGAGCCCATGCGGATGTTCCGCCTGTTCGACTCGCGCTCCATCGGCCCCGGAACCCTGGCCACGGGTTTCATGAGCCACTGGTACTGGCGGCTGAACCGGAGCCACCCCATGCCGAGCCAACTCGAGGCGATGAAGTTGGCGCAGGACCAGGGGCTGAGCCTGCGCGGGCTCGCAGGGCCCATGATGGCCGCCTTCGCGCTGGCCTCGGTCTCCGGGATGTGGGCCTGCCTGCATGTCTTCTACCAGCACGGCGCGCTGGCCAAGTGCCAGGGCTTCGCCAACTGGACCAACATCGAGATGTGGGATGGCCTCGCCAACGCGCTGGGGGCCGGCTTCAAGTCGGAGGCGGGACGGTGGGGCGCCATCGGGGCCTCGTCGGCGCTGGTGGTGGTCCTTTCGTGGCTGCGGACCCGCTACGCCGGCTTCCCGTTCCACCCGCTGGGCTACTGCATCGGACCGGGGCTCATCTGGCTCTGGTGCCCGTTCTTCGTGGCGTGGCTCGTGAAGCTGCTCGTGCTGCGCTACGGCGGGCTGAAGAGCTATCGCCGCTCGCTGCCCTTCTTCCTGGGGCTGGTGCTGGGCGATTACGTCACCGGCGCGGTCTGGGCGCTCATCGGCGTCTACGGCAACGTGCCGGCCTACGGCATCTTCCACTAGCGGAGTACACTCAAGGCTCAGGGTTGCGCGGTTCGCCCCTGCCTGGAGAGGCTTCATGACCCACCCTACGCCGGAACCCACGACCCCGCCGCGCCGCCGCTCGTCCGGCCTCACGCTCCGGGCCGTGCTGCTGGGAGCCCTGCTTGGGCCCGTGATGGGGTGGTGGAACATCTCGGTGGAGACGATCCGGTACGCCGGCCAGCCCTCCACGGTATCGCTCTACCCGCACGTCCTCTTCGTGCTGCTCTGCCTGGTGGGCCTCAACGCTCTGGTGGCCCGGCGCTTCCCCGGCAAGCAGATGAGCCCCTCCGAGTTGCTGCTGGTCTACTTTATGGCGCTCATGGCCGCCGTGGTCTCCTCGCACGATATCGTAGAGGTCATGGTCCCCATCTGGTCGTACCCGGCGCGCTTCGCCAATGCGGCCAACCGGTGGGACACCCAGATCGTGGCCAAGCTGCCCGGCTGGCTCTTCGTTACCGATGCGGACGCGGTGAGCAGCTACTACGTCGGCAATGCGAGCCTATGGAACCAACGCGCCCTGAGCGTCTGGGTTCGGCCCGTAGCGATCTGGACATGCTTCCTGACCGTGCTTTCCTACGGCATGTTCTGCCTGAACGTCCTCTTCCGCAAGACCTGGATGGAGAACGAGCGGCTGGCGTTCCCGCTGGCCCAACTGCCCATGGACCTGGTGCAGCCCCGCGTGCCGCTCTTCACCAGCCGCATCTTCTGGCTCGGCTTCGGCATCACCGCGGCGCTGGACATGTGGTATGGCGCCCACAGCCTCTGGCCGGCCATCCCGGAGCCCTTCCCGCGCTTCCAGACGCTGGACCCGTACCTGACGCAGCCGCCCTGGAACTCCATCGGATGGCTGCCGCTGGCCTTCTATCCGTGGATCATCGGCCTGGGTGTGATGCTTCCGATGGACCTGCTCCTCTCGTGCACGGTCTTCTTCTGGGTCTGGAAGCTGCAGCCGGTGGTGGCGGCCGCCTACGGCTACACCGATATCCCGCGTTTCCCGTTCGTGCTCGAGCAGACGGCGGGAGGCTTCGCTGCCATCGCGCTGACCACGCTCTACACAGGCCGCCGGGCGCTGGCGGAGAGCCTGCGCGCCGTGGTGACCGGCACTCCGCCGGATTGGCGGGAGGCGCTCTCGCCGCGCATGGCCTGGGGCGGATTCCTGCTCTCCGGCGCCGCGGTGTTCGCTTTCTTCCATGCCATAGGCATGGCCTGGTGGGTGAACCTCTTCGTGCTCGCGGGCTACCTGCTGATCGCGGTGGCGGCCGCGCGCATCCGCGCCGAGGTGGGTTCGCCGGCACACGACCCCGGCGGCGATGCGCCCATGCGGGTGCTGACCCTCTTCTTCGGCACCGACGCCCTGCGCCAGACCGACATGGCCGCCTTCGTGCCGCTGCACAGCTTCAACCGGGGATACCGGGCGCACCCGATGCCGACGCAGATGGAGGGCCTCTTCGCCGGCGAGCGGTCCCGCGTCGGGATGCGCGGCATGTTCTGGGCGCTGGTGGCGGCCGTCTTCATCGGTGCGCTGAGCGGGTTCCTGACCAACATCAGCCTCCACTACGCCTGGGGCGCCGCGTCCAAGGCAGACCCACCGTTCGTCAGCACCATCTTCGGCCGGGAGCCGTACGAGATCGTGTCCAACATGATGACGGCGGGCGTCACCCCGTCCGAGCGCTCCACGGGCGCGGCGGCGGTGGGCGTCGGCTTCCTGGTGACCGCCGTGCTGGGCGCGCTACGGCTCTCCATGGCGCGTTTCCCGCTCCACCCGGTGGGCTACGCCATCTCCAGCGGCTGGAGCATGTCGCTCATGTGGTTCTCGCTGCTGATCGCGCTGATCTGCAAGGCGAGCCTGCTCAAGGCCGGCGGCCTGCGGGCCTACCGTAGCGCCCTGCCGGTCTTCATGGGCATCGTGCTGGGCGACTGCGCCGTGGGGAGCCTCTGGATGCTGGTGAGCATCTTCACAGGGGCCAAGAGCTTCATCTTCTGGCCCTACGGGTAGGAGAAGAGGGGGCGGCGACTGGGGCCGGCGCGGTCGACGCCATGGGCTGCGTGCCCGGCGTGGCGTAAACTGACGGGCAGACCGTCGCCGGCCAGGAGATCGCGCCATGTCACAGCCCATCCGCATCCATCCAGAGAACCCCCGGTTGTTCGAGTACCGAGGCAAGCCGCTCGTGCTGCTCACGGCAACGGAGCACTACGGCGCCGTGATGAACCGGCCGTTCCGGTATGAGCGCTACCTGGAGGACGCGGTCGGCAAGGGCATGACCCTGACCCGCCTCTTCGTGCTATTCCGCGAACTACAGAACCACTGCAATCCCTACTCGACGTGCAAGCCCGAGTCGCCGGACTACATCGCCCCGTATGAGCGGACCGGGCCGGGCAGGGCCCAGGACGGCGAGCCGAAGTTCGACCTGGATAGGCCGAACCCCGAGTTCTACCAGCGGCTGCACGCCTTCATGGCCAGGGCCTCCGAGCTGGGGATCATCGTGGAACTGGTGCTGCTGAGCAACACCTACGAAGACCGGATCTGGGCGCTCAACCCGCTCAACAGCGCCAACAACGTGAACGGCCTGCAGCCGATCTCCTGGCCCACCTACATGACGCTGCGGCATCCGGAGCTGGTCGCGCGGCAGATGGAGCACGTGAGGCGGATCGTCCGCGAGGTGAACGCCTACGACAACCTCTTCTTCGAGATCTGCAACGAGCCCGGCGGCTGCCATCCCGGCGAGGGCAATCCCGGCGTCGACGAGGTGAACGAGTGGGAGCGGGCCATCGCCGCCGAGATCCGGCAGACCGAGGCGTCGCTGCCCAAGAGGCACCTCATCGCCGGACAGGAGGCGTTCCAGTGGCACCCCTTCGTGCAGGGCTCCACGCTCTCGTTCCGGGACTTCCCGCTGGACATCGTGAACATGCACCCGCTGCCGGGCACCACGCTGGACGGCGTGGAGTACGACATGGGCCAGTTCATGTCCAAGCAGCTCAAGCTCCGGGCGGTCCGCGACTACTGCCTGGCGGCGGCGGTCGAGGGCAAGCCGCTGAACCTGGACGAAGACAACGTGGCCAGCCAGTACAAGGACTATGACGGTTGGACCATCCATCGCAAGCGGGCCTGGATGGCGCTCATGTGCGGCGCGCACTATGACTACATCGACTTCTCGATCATCAACCACTGCGAGACCGGCACGGAGGCGTCGCAGCGCTGCATCCGAACCTGGTTCCGGCATCTGTCCCGGTTCATCCACGGGCTTGACCTCGTGGCGGCGCGGCCCCTGCGAGGCATAGTCACATCGGCTCCTGAGCAGACCGTGGAGGCGGCCTTCGGCGTGGCGGGCAGCGACATCTCGGTCTACGTCGCCGACGAGCGCGAACTCGGGGAGCCCGGCGCCGGAGAGCCGATCCGCGGCGCCCTGACGCTGAGCCTGCCCGACGGATCGTACAGCGCCTCCTGCTTGTCGCCCGAGGCGGGCCAGTGGTCGCCGGCCGTCACCGTCGCGGGAGGCAACGCAACAACCGTGGCCCTGCCGGAGTTCCGACACGACATCCTGGTGCGCGTGCGGGCAACGATCGCCGGCGGCTGAGGCGCCGGTACGCCAAGGAGGGACCTCATGCCGAAGGACAGCCGGTACTACAGCGACTACATCTGCGCCGACACCATGGTTCGCCTCGTGCGCCGGCCGAAGTCGGCGGACCTGCTCGACGGCTTCCTCGTCGGCGCCGGTTCTGAGCTGGCGATGCTCCATGTCCTTGACGATCACGCCATGACGCTGAATGGCTATTCGGTCGTCCGTTGCCGCGACATCCGCTGGTGGCGGCCGGACACCAGCTTCATGAGCCGCGCGCTCCGGCTTCTGGGCCAGGCCCCGGTTGCGCCGGAGGGCGTCGAACTGGACGACTGGCCGTCGCTCCTGCGATGGGCGGCCGCGCGATACCCCCTCCTCGGCATCGAGGACGAGTTCAAGGCGCCTGGCTGCCTGCGGATCGGCACGATCCGAAAGCTCGGGAAGCGTGCGCTGAGGCTGGACACGGTCGGGCCGGACGCGAGGCCGGGCCGAACGCTGCGGTACCCCTACTCGGACGTCACCTGCGTCTCATTCGGGGACGGATACAGCGCGGCGCTGGCCAAGCTCGTGGCGCATGAGGCGGCTGACCCGGCGCCGGCGCCGTGAAGCGGGTGGCGCCGCGCGAAGCCGGCCCCGCCCGCGGTGTATGCTGATCGAGTGACGTGTCGCACCGAATCCAGGAGGCCTGGGATGACCGCTCTGCTTCTCATCTGCGCCAGCGCCGCGGTGGCGCTCGCCGCACCCGCCCGTGACTACCGCTTCGACGGCAAGATCAGCCGCAAGGCGCTCGAGAACTACCTCTCCCGCTCGGTGACCGCCATGTCGCTCTGCATGGGCCAGGGCAACGTCGGCGACAACCTGCGGATGCTGCGGAACATGGGGGTGAAGTACGCGGGCCGCGTCCTCTTCCTCTGGGGCGGCGAGGGCGGCTTCGAGGCGAGCCTGCCTCGAGCCAGGGCCATCGCCGAGCGCATCCACCGCGACGACCCCGACGTGATCCTCCAGGGCTGCGTCTTCGAGATCGTCACCAAGCAGGTGGAGCAGGTGCAGGTGCCGGCGCGCGTCTTCGCCGAGTTCGGGCTGCCGGTCGAGCGGCGCTCCTACCGCTACGCCGACATGCTCTTCCCGGACGGCAAGTTCCGGAACCACTGGGCGCCCGATCAGTCGGTGCCCGACATCACGCGCACCGAGACCCGGATGTGGTTCTACCACCAGGCTACGGCCTACATCGAGGCCGGGATGGAGGGCATGCACTTCGGCCAGGTCGCCCTGATCGGGGCCGAGGACAAGGAGTGGGCCGGCTGGCGCGACGTCCTGACCCGGGTGCGGCGCTACGCCCGGTTACGCGCTCGCCGGCGCCTCGTCCTCTGCGATGCCCACACGCCCGACGGCGGCCCGATCTACCAGGGCAAGCTGCTCTTCGACGTGCATGCCTTCCCGCTGCGGATCAAGGAGACAGCCGGACAGCCGCAGAAGGGCGAACTCGAGATGGGCTACCTGGACACGCTCTATGGCCGGAGCCGCGGCGGCATCACGCCCAGCGGATGGTCCTGCGAGCATCTGCCCTACCTTGTGGAGTTCGACAACTGGGGCTCCAGCGGCAAGGCGGGGCAGGGCGGCATGCCCTACTGGACCTGGGGCTACGACGAGATCTGCTGGCTGGCCCACCAACCCGAGGCCTACCGCAATGAATGGCTCCGCTACGCCTGGAAGTGGGTCCGGGAGCACGACGCCAACGGCTTCCTCCAGATGCCCATGAGCCGCTGCCTGGCCGACCCCGTGGATGGCAAGGCGTGGTACTACGGCAACACAAAGTCGGCGGCCTGCCCCGACGGCATGGGCGTGGAGGAGACGATCAAGGCCATATGGAGGGCGGATCGGTAGCCGGCGCCGAAGCTGCGGGCAGCGCTGTTCCACATGCGCTCTGACTGGCCGGGCATCATTGCAGCGATCATCATCTCCACCGACTATTGCGCTGGCATGCTCGGGCCGGTGGTGTTCGGAGGCGCCCCATGGCATCAGCGATGACTACGACGGCAGCACCCAAGCCGCTCAGCGAGCGGCGGGCCGATGCGGCACGCCAGATCGCGACCGAGATTGAGGCCCTGGCCGTGGGGATAACACCCAAGCGCGACCAGGCGATCAAGGCGTTTCTCTCCAGAACAGATGACGGCAAGGCCAGGCCCAAGTAGCAGCTGATGGACCGGCCTCGTCACGTCTTCGATCCGCTCAATGCCCGGCGCCTGGTGCATGGCTTCGACTGCGGAGACGAGGAACTCAACGAATACCTGCAGGCGTCCGCACTCAGATGACATGAGTCGGGACCTCGCCCGCACCCACATAGCACGGGATGTCTCAGAGCCTGCGAGCCGCAAGGTCGCAGGCTTTTTCACGCTTCGAGCCCACGCGTTGGCACAGAGGGCATCGGGGAGCTGGAGCCGGAGGCCATGGCCCGCGTCGGCGTCGCGCTGCGGCAGATGCTCAGCCTGTAACCCGGCGTTGGCGCGGTCGCGGCCATGATGTATCATCATTCCATGATCACCACGGTTATCACGAGGGACATGGTCTCCATACCCGCCGCTATCGCAAGGGAGCACGGGATACGGCCGGGCTACAAACTCGACTGGTCGTCCATCGTCGGCTCGGACGACCTGCGGGGTCGGGTGATACCGGACCGGTCAGCCCTGGCGCAGATGCTCTACGGGATCGGCAGGGATGTGGCGCCGGGCCGGGACCTGATCGCCGAGCTCGATGATGCTCGCGAAGCCGAGGATGTGGAAGGACTGCCGCTCCCGAAGCTCGCATAGGGCGTCGCCCGCTCCGGCCCATTCGCCCCTCCCATCCGCATCGGCTACACTCTCCCATCTTCGCTCTGTGGAGGTGATGCCCATGTGGACCGCTCTTCCCAACGGCTCGCTCGTACTCGCCGCGCTGGCTGCTGCCGCGCTGCTGGTCGCCGCGCCCGCTCCTGCCCGGGCCGGGGCTACGCTCTATGTCTCCAAGCTGGGGAGCGGGGAGGGCGGGCGCTCTTGGGCCGATGCCTTCACCACCATGGGCGGGTTGCATGGCGGCCCATGGAGCACACGGCTAAGCTGCACCGCTGGCTGGTATCGTTGTCTCTGACGCCTTGATGGTATCATGGTCCGGTATCAGGTCCGGTGTCCCGCCGCCGATCGGCCTGGCCGCCACGCGCCGCGCCAGAGCCTCGCGCGGCGGAGGAGACAACATGCCACAACACGCGCTCTCGATTCGGCTGCCGGAAGCGCTCTTCGAGCAGGCGTCGAATCTCGCCCGCCAGCGCAGGCTCAGCCTGAACTCGCTCGTTCAGGAGCAGCTTCAGCAGGCGATCAACGCCGACCTGGAGATGCGGCTCTACGCGGCGGCTGAACTGCTGGGCGAGCATGCGGAGGAGGCGGACGTCTCGTTCGCGGAGGATGCCCAGGCCGAGCTCGCGCTGGCGGTTCGCTTCGATGCCTGAGGCGCCGCCGCTGAAGCGGGGCCAGATCCACTGGCTGGCATGGGAGCCGTCGCGCGGATCGGAGCAGCGCGGCCGCCGTCCGGGCCTGGTGGTACAGACCGATGCGTTCAACCGCAGCGGCAAGTACACCAACACGATCGTGGTGGCGCTCTCAACGGCCGCGCACGACGTACCCGTGCACGTGGCTATCGAGCCAACTGCGGCCAATGGGCTGACGCGGACGACCTACGCGCTCTGCGAGCAGGTCATGACCGTTAGCCGCGCCCGTCTGGATGGTTACATCGGGGAGCTGGAGCCGGAGGCCATGGCCCGCGTCGGCGTCGCGCTGCGGCAGATGCTCAGCCTGTAGCCGGGCGTCGGCGCCGCGGGAAGCCGGTCTGTACCCGGCCCATCCTGCAACCCCACAACCCCTCCCCTCCGCATCGGCTACACTCTCCCATCTTCGCTCCGTGGAGGTGATGCCCATGTGGACCGCTCTTCCTAACGGCTCGCTCGTCCTTGCCGCGCTGGCTGCTGCCGCGCTTTTGGTCGCCGCGCCCGCTCCTGCCCGCGCACGGACGACGCTCTATGTCTCCAAGCTGGGGAGCGGGAAGGGCGGGCGCTCCTGGGCCGCGGCCTTCACCACCGTGCAGGCCGCGCTCTCGGCCGTGCAGGAGGGCGGCGGCTGCCGGATCATCGTGCGACCGGATGTCTACTTCGAGGCCAACCTCTACACCGGCGCACGGGGCGCGGCGGGCGCATACAACGAGCTGATCGGAGACACCGACGGCAAGCTGGGCGGCGGGACCGCGGGCCGCGTGGTGATCGACTCCAGCGACCCCGACCAGAAGGGCCTCAAGAGCTACGACTGGTGGGGCCCCATCCGCGCCACCAGCAAAGGCTGGTCGCCGGAGCATACGGAGGAGACCTTCTCGGCCATCGGCTGGGATCGGTGGCGGCTGAAGGGCCTCTACGTCACCGGCGGCGACGGCGGCATCTTCTTCGATACCACGGACCACAAGGAGCCCTTCACCGTGGTGGTGGAGGATTGCGTGGGGATCGGTCGGGCCTTCGGCGGCGGGTGCGGCGGGAGCCTTTCGAGGCCCGACGAGCCGATCACGTTCCGGCGCTGCCAGTTCTACGCGCTGGACTGGTGGGGCGACACCGCGGCGGCGTACATCCGGATCGAGAACGACGCCATGCCGGAGCGGCCCGACGCGCTCATCGAAGACTGCACGCTGGTGAGCCCGCAGTGCGCCCTGAAGAGCAGCAACTACGGCTTCCACACCTTCTCGCGCATCGCCGTGCGCCGGAGCCGGCTCATCGTCCTCAACTTCTCGCAGCCGGTAGGCACGCCGTCGGACGGCATCATCGTCAGCATGCAGGAGGGCAAGCTGCTCCACATCGAGCTGGAGGACAGCCTCTTGGCGGGCTACAAGGTCTTCGGCTGCAAGGTGAACCCCAAGACCGTCGGCGACATCGGCTGCACGATCCGCGGCGACGTGAAGGCCTACGTGCAGTACCAGCAGGAGCTGCCGAAGGGCATCTACCGGCTGGCGGGATGGCCGGAGGATCTGCTCGACTGCCTCGCGCCGCCGAAGAGCCCGCGCGTCTCGCCGCTGGGCGCGCCGGAGATGGTGCGCAAGGAGATGTGCGAGATGTCGCCCTTCGTCTGGAAGGGCCGCCTCTGCCACATGGACTGCGTCCGGCCCGCCACGGGCGGCACGGCGACCGACTACAAGCTCGTCTTCACCGACGCCGCTACCGGCGCCAAGCTGGGGGAGTGCGGGCAGGGCTACGGGCTTGCCTCCGTGATCGTGCACAAAAGCAAGGCGTACGTCTATGCGTCGCGCATGGAGAATGGCGGCTGGCGCGACGTGACGCTCTTCAGCTCGGCGGACCTGGTCCACTGGGACAAGCGGCTTGCCCTCGCCGGCGAGAACGAGGAGCTATTCAACAGCAGCGTCTGCCAGGGGCCCGACGGCTTCGTGATGACCTACGAGAGCAACGACCCGCGCTGGCCCGCGTTCACCGTGAAGCTGGCCAAGTCGAAGGACCTGATCCACTGGGAGAAGCTGCCCGCGGCGACCTTCGGCACGAACCGCTACACGGCTTGCCCCTGCATCCGGTACTCCGACGGCTGGTACTACGTGCTCTACCTGGAGCGCCGGGCGCCGCGCTGGTGGTTTGAGACCTACATCACGCGCTCACGGGACCTGAAGCACTGGGAGCTGAGCGCGGCCAACCCGGTGCTGCGGCCGGAGGGGCTGGACGAGAGCATCAACGCCTCGGACCCCGAACTGGCGGAGTGGCGCGGCAAGACCTACGTCTACTACTGCGTGGGCGACCAGCTGAGCTGGGCCAATGTGAAGCGCGCGGCCTACCCCGGCAAGCTGGCCGACTTCCTGGAGAGCTGGTACGCGCAGCCGGGTATCCCGGACATCGGAGCCATCAGCTACGGCGCGCCCCAGGCGAAGGCGAAGCAGAAGCGCTCGGCGGTGTCCGTGAGTGTCCGGGCCGGCCGCCGGTAGGGATCGAGCCTCCGCCTGTGCGCGTACGATATACTGCAAGTGTCCTCCCCAGCACCTTCGCCGACTGTCGGCAGGTTGCGGGGTAGAGGCCCGGGAGTCCGGCCATGGCTGTCACGCTACCCAAACCTATCGCCGCACCGCTCCCCGCTCCCGCGGGCCGGGCCTGGCCTCAGACGCCTCCGCTGGAGAGCGGCGACCGCCTGACGCGCGCCGAGTTCGAGCGGCGTTACGAGCAGCACCCGGAGATCAAGACGGCTGAGCTGATAGAAGGGAGTGTACGCGTGGCTTCACCGGTGAGACTTGAGCTGCATGCCAGGCCGCACAGTATCCTGAACTGGTGGGTGACTACGTACTGGATGGCCACACCCGGCGTTGAAGCAGGCGACAACGCGACCGTGCGTTTGGACCGTGAGAACGAGTTCCAGCCCGATATCCTGCTGCGCATCGATCACTCCAAGGGTGGAACCTCACGTATCACGGCTGACGGCTACCTTGAGGGCCCTCCCGAGCTGGTGATCGAGGTCGCGGCCAGCACGGCCTCATACGACCTGCACCAGAAGCTGCGGGTCTACCAGCGGTGCGGCGTGCAGGAGTACCTCGTGGCGACCGCCTACGAGCCCAGCGTGACCTGGTTCGCGCTTCGTGAGGGCGGTTTCGAGCCGATGGCGCCAGACGATCAGGGAGTTCTCCGCAGCGAAGCGTTCCCAGGGCTCTGGCTGAAGGCGTCGGCGCTGTGGGAGAGGGACCCGGCCGCCATGCTCGCCGCCCTACAGGAAGGTCTTGCCTCGCCGGAACACACCGCCTTCGTGGACCAGCTCAACGCCGTATGAGGCGGGGTCGACAGGCACGCTTCGAGGAGCGACGCCATGGGTGACGCCAGTCTGGCCGTCGTCACGGGCGCATTCGGCTATTCGGGCCGGTACATTGCGGAGCGCCTGCTGGCGGGCGGCGTTCGGGTGCGAACCATCACCGGCTCGCCCAACCGCCCGCACGGGTTCGGCGAGCGCATCGAGGTGGCGCCGCTTGCGTTCGACGACCCTGCGGCGCTCACCGAGAGCCTGCGCGGCGCTTCGGTCCTGATCAACACCTACTGGGTCCGGTTCAATCACGAGCTGTTCCAGCACTTGACGGCCGTAGGCAACACGCTGCGCCTGCTGGAGTGCGCGCAGGCCGCCGGGGTGGGGCGCATTGTGCATGTGAGCATCACGAACCCCTCGGCCGACTCGCCCTTCGAGTACTTCCGCGGCAAGGCGAGGCTGGAGGAGGCGGTGCGCGGGACCGGCATCCCGTACACCATCCTGCGGCCCGCTGTGCTCTTCGGCTGCGACGATATCCTCGTGAACAACATCGCCTGGATGCTGCGGCGCCTGCCGGTGTTCGGGGTCTTCGGCGACGGCGAGTATGGGTTGCAGCCGATCCACGTGGAAGACTTCGCCGACCTGGCGGTTCGAGCCGCGTCGGCGGGAGGCTCGGAGGTCATCGACGCCATTGGCCCCGAGACCTTCACCTACAAGGGGCTCGCCCAGGCCATCGCCCGGGAGATCGGCGTATGGCGGCCCATGCTGCCCGTGCCGCCGCGTGCGGGCTACGCCGTGGCCACGCTGCTCGGCCGCGTCCTGAGCGACCAGGTGCTCACGTGGGAGGAGATCGGCGGTCTCATGGCGGGCCTGCTCCGCACGGACTCGCCGCCCGCCGGGCAACGCAAGCTCACCGAGTGGGCGCGAGCCAACCGCGACACGCTGGGACGCTTCTACGCCAGCGAACTGCGGCGCAGGAAGGACCGGCAGGCGGCCTACGGCGGCCCCGGTTAGGTGGGGCGGGCACGCTACCGCAGGAAGACCACCTTGGCCACACCAGACGCCACGATCATGTCGAACTCGTGGTGGTCGCTCGTCAGCACCGGAAGAGCCAGTCGCCGTGATAGGCTCAGGCAGAGCGAGTCCGCCAATGACACCCTGTTGGCCACCTTGATCATGCCGGCGTCCTTCCAGAGCGCTTCGTCCATATCCATTCGGATATGAATACCGGCTGCGGCCAGATCATGCACCGCCGAATCGGCGTCGAATGGCGAGCCGACGCGGACGAAGTCGTAGTAGACCTCCATCATGTTAACGGCATGTGCATAGCACCGACCGGTCACAGATCGTAGCGCGGCGTCAACCACGTGTGAGCCGGGTTCGCCGCGCAGGTAGGCGATCATGGCACACGCATCAAGCACGTAGCTCACGCGGTTTCGCCCTTCCTGCGTTCCTCGTGGCGCCGCTCGTTCAGCTTCCGGTCGGCGAACTCCTCACTGCTCGTCCCAACGTGCGCGTACTTGCCCAAAGCCGATAGGCGAACCGACGGCAGCGTGGTCGCGGCCGCACCGAACAACCGGTGCAGGCTGTACTCCTCGATCGTCAGATGCAGCCGAGCCGCCTCATCGGTCAGCCGCTGCTCCTGCTCGCCGGTCAGCGGTAGCGTTAGGGTCATGGTGTCCACCTCCCAGACCATCATTCTACACTGAGGCCGCGTGTTGGGGCAGGTCAGGCAGGTCGGACGAGTCCGACGAGTCCGACCAGTCCGACGTTTCTGACCTGAGCCCCCCAGGCCGCTCGCCTGCCGCTACCGTACCCCCAGTTCGAGCCGGACCTCGCCGCTGATGGTGTCACCCGGGCGCAGGGGCTTGCGCTCGGCGGCATAGTGGCCGGCGAAGAAGCCGTCGGCGCCGCCGGTGTTGTAGTCTGCCACCAGCAATCCGATGCGCTGGCCGTCCACGAAGGCTCGGACCGCCTGCGAGCCGTCCGATGCCACCGCGAAGCCGATCCCATCCCGGTCGCGCAGCGACGCCTGCAGGAAGCCCGCCTTGGTCCCGCGGAAGTCGGCCGAGCCCAGCGGCGTGCGGTCCGCCGCCCACGTCCAACGGGGCGCGGCTGCCGCGTCCTGCGGGCCTGGGTCGGCGCGTGCCGTGCCGGCCAGGCGCGCGATATGGTCGGCCGGGTAGGTGGTCCAGAGCCCACGCCGCCGCCAGTCCAGCTGGTCAAGTCCCGCGGGCGCGTAGAAGACCAGGCCCCACTGGCGCGGGCTAACCTCGCGGCTGACCTGGTAACGGTATCCCACCCTCAGGCCTCCTTCGCGCGGGAAGCGGAACATCATCGCGCCGGAAGCCTCGGCATAGGCGCCGCGCACGGTGACCGTCACGCCGCCGTCGGCCTCCGTACGCGCATCGGCCGAGG
Source organism: Armatimonadota bacterium (assembly GCA_026392115.1). Taxonomy (GTDB): domain Bacteria; phylum Armatimonadota; class Chthonomonadetes; order Chthonomonadales; family CAJBBX01; genus CAJBBX01. Next base: position 46,766 of record JAPLCQ010000062.1, read on the forward strand.
TCGCGGTCCATCTCTCGCAGGCCGGGTTGTAGGGCGGGATGCCCGCACGGAAGTCGTTGCCGGCCACGCCGCCGTCGCCGCCCGAGGCGTTGCTGAGCGGCAGGAGCATGAGCGTTGGGCCACCGCACAACACGGTACGGCCGCCCGCCGTAGCCTGCGTGATCCGGCCCGTGGCGCGGTCGATGGTCACCACGGCGCCGCCGGAATGGACGGTGAAGGCGCCCGGCGTCTCGTCCAGACGTACCGCGACCGTCCTCCGAGCAGCCCGCGCGGCCGGCGCAACGCCGATGCGAAGCTCTTCGGTGTCGCAGACGAAGCCCCTGGGATCTGTGAAGGTGAGGCGCAGCGTCTGCCCCGCCTTCGCTGCGACCGGCGCGACGATCCGCAGACGTCCCACGCCGCCGGGCGGCGCGGTGCAGCGAGCCGTTCCGGCCTGGGAGCTCAGCATCCAGTCGATGCGCACCTCGCCCAGGTCGGCGAAGTCGTACCGGTTCCGCACGGCAAGGGTCCAGTCGCGGCCCACCGGCAACGGCTTCACCGGGTCGACCACGCGCACGGGAGAGTAGGCCTTCTGCACGTGCCGGTACTCGGGCTTCGTGCGCCGCCAGCCGTCGATGATGCCCCAGGGCCCATAGCCCGCCATGCGGCCGCCGGGCAGGTGGAAGGTGTCATCGATACCCGACCAGATCGCCCCGCCCAGGCAGCCCGGGTGAGCGAACATGAGGTCCACCATGCGGGCGAAGGGGCCGCCCCAGTGGTCGCGGATGCCCGGGTCGGTCAGCACTTCGCGCCGGTTATAGGTCTCGATGTGCGCGTACTCGCCGAAGAGCACCGGGCGCTTCTCGGCGTCGCACGCCGCCGGGCCGCTCTCGCCGGGGTAGTGGTAGACGGCGATATCGGCGGTGCTGGCGGCGTTGTTATAGCCGCCCCAGCACTGGTCGTGGAACGACGTGGGGCGCGTGGGATCGGCCGCTTTCACCTCGCGCAGCGTCCGGGCCCAGAGCGGCGTCCAGAGCGACTCGTTGGCCAGCGACCAGATGATGATGCTGGGGTGCCGGCGGTTGGCGGCCACGTTCTCCAGGTTGGCTCGGAGCAGGTAGGGCAGCAGGCCCGGATCGCGGTGGTCCCACTTCGCCCAGACGGGATTGGCGCCGTGCTGGACCCAGCAGAGGGGCGCTTCGCACTCGACCATCAGGCCCAGCTCGTCGCAGGCGTCCAGGAAGGCCTCGGAGGGCGGGTAGTGGCTGGTGCGGATGTAGTTGCAGTTGGCCTGGCGGAAGAGGCGGGCGTCCTCGCGGCAGAGCGCAGGCGTGAGGCTGCGCCCCAGGAGCGGATGGACCTCGTGGCGGTTCACTCCGTGCAGCTTGACCGGGCGGCCGTTCACCAGCAGGCGGTTGCCCCGCACATCGATCCGGCGCAGGCCCACGCGCTCGGTGAGCTCCTGCACGGCGTGGCCGCCCTGCAGCAGGCTGGTCGTCAGCCGATAGAGGTGCGGATGCTCGGGGTCCCACTTGAGCGGAGCCCTGAGGCGCAGGCGGACCGTTGTTGCCGCCTCTCCCCTGCCCGTCCGTGCGAGCGAGGCGGTGGCGAGGGCCGCCTGCCGTGCGTTCGGCGCCACCAGGCGCAACCGCACGCGCAACGGACCCTCGGGAGCCGCCGCCCGGACGCGCACCAGCAGGTCGGCATCGCGGTAACGGCGGTCGAAGCGCGTCTCGGTGGTCTGCTCGGCGATGGCGGCCTGGGGCAGCGCAAAGAGGGCGACCGATCGGCTGATGCCTCCCAGCGCGTGGGCGGCGTACTGCGATGCGCTGGCCAGGCCGTCGGCGGTCGACTCGCTGGTGACCGCAAGCGCCAGCGTGTTGACGCCAGGCCGCACCGCGCGGGTCACCTCCAGGTTGAAGGGGACGAAGCCGCCCTCGTGGCCACCCACCTCCCGACCGTTGACGAAGACGCGGCAGAGGCTCTGGACCGAATCGAAGCGGAGGAAGACGCGCTTGCCCGCCCAGTCGCGCGGCAGGTCGAAGCGGCGCAGATAGGCCGCGGCCTTGCCGGCCGGGACGCTGAAGCCCTGCATGGTCCACTCGCCCGGCACGGCTACGGCAGGCCAGCGGCCCCACGCGGAGGCTCGCAGCGACCAGAAGCGCACCGGCGGCCGGGGATGGAAGCGCCACGGGCCGTCCAACGAGATCACCGGACGCCGCACGCCGGCCACTCGGCTGGGGCGGGGCCAGAGGCGCACCACCGGCGTGGGCACGCGCTCCAGTCGGCTCGCCAGGCCCACCGGGGTCGTCGGCACGGCCGGGTCGGTGGACCAGAGCTCGAGCCTGCAGACCACGGCGTTGGGCCCCGCCAGCGCCTGGAGGCGCATATCGAGCGTGCCGGAGCGGTAGGCTTCGGCGGGAACCTGCCACTCGCGGTTAACGACCTGCGCGAAGGGGAGCGCAAGGTTCGCCTCCAGTTCCGACCGGCCGGCCGTCACGCGCATCCGGCGGAGGGCGCTGTCCGAGAGGAAGGCCGCCTGCACGCGATAGGACGCGCCCGGCTTCAGACCGCCGAACGAGAACTCCACCAGACTGCCGAACAGCACGGTCCGCTCCGGCGCACCTGGCGCCACCGCCGATGTCGGTATCTCGCCCGGTGAGTAGGTGTAACGGTCGCCCGTGAGCACATGCCGCGACCCCGCGCCCGTCGCCCCGTCGATCCGCAGCACACGGCGGAACGCGCCGTCCTGCGCCCCGATGGCGGGCACGGCCGCCACGGCGAACCAGGCAGTCAGCAACGCGGCTCTCCCGATCCTCACTGCTTGACCTCCCCGCCCGGCGTGATGACCACCGCCAGGTTGCCCTGCTTCACGTCGCCGACGAGGCGTACGGCGATGCGCGTGGCCTTGCGTCGGGCGGTCAGGTCCTCCTCCACGGGCGCGGCGGAGAAGGCCAATCGCACGCCCTCGGGGGCATGGATGCGGATGATGACGGATTGGCCGCCGTCCGTCACCCGCAGCTCGGCGGGGCCGGTCTGCTCCCAGGTTCCGAACGTGAGGAGGGCCGTCTCGTAGCTCGTGGGCTCGGCGAAGTCGAACCGGTCGGTCACGGTGAAGCGCTCCGCCTTGCGCTCGAAGCGGAAGGTGCGTTGCAGGATGGCCGGATCGGGCAGTTCGTAGGCCGGGCGAATGTCCAGCGACAGCTCATCCGCGTCGTCGGTGAAGCGGCAGCCGAGCAGGCCCGCCTCGGCCGCGCGGCCCGTCTTCTGCATCTTTCCACCGATAAGCGGCACCGCGTGGCCCCAGGAGTTGAGCGCCGCGCTCTCGTACCGCTGGGCGCTGAAGGTGCGTCGCGTGTAGACCTCGGCGCCGATGTCGGGCAGGACCGACACGCCGTTCACCACCACCATGAAGACGCCCACGTCGTTGTGGTTGTGGTTCTGGGCGTTGTGGCCGCCCTGCATGGCCACGCCCATACGGCCTCCGCGCAGGGGGCGGCTCACCAGCACGGTCTCTTCGGGGAACCAGGCGCGGCGGCTGTCGGCGGCGGGCCACTTGACGCCGGTGACGGCTCGGGGCGCGTCATCGGGGAAGAGGGCCAGTGCCTGGTCGCAGAGGCCCGCGCCGAGGGCAGTCCGGCGCGGCAGCGTTCCCTTGCGTGCGAACCGGCGGCTCAGCAGGTCGACGAGGCCGGCCGACGGGCGTGCGCCGACGGGGCAATCGGCGAACGGCGGGCAGATGCCGCCCATGATCTCGACACGGGTCCCGTAGGCGGCGGGCATCACGGCCTTGTCGCGGCTGAGGAGGTCCACGCTGCCGCGGGTAGTGCGCCGCAAGACCTCGGAGAGCGCCACGTAGTGCCCGAAGCCATAGTTCCAGTAGCTGACGCCCTCGTCGCAGTAGCCGTCCGGCGTGAAGCCCTCCAGCGCGTTGTTGGAGTAGCGCTTGGCCACGGCGGCGAACCAGGCGCGTCCCTGCCGGTCCGGCAGGACGGCCAACGCGGCGGTGGTCACGCCATCGAGGCAGACGGAGTTCCAGTTCATCTTGTAGTCGAGCCAGTAGCCGGGCTGTTTGCCTGCCACCATCTGACGCACCGGCTCGAAGACGCGCCGATCCAGGTCGGAGGCGATGAGAGCGCGGAGGTCGGGCGGGAGCCGGTCGCCGAGTAGCGCGGCGGTCGTGGCGAGGTCGGCGGCGTACATGGCCGCGCCCAGGTCCACGGTGATGAGCTTGCCGTTGAAGGTCTGCAGGTTGCCGTCGTGGGCGGGCAGCACCCACGAGCTCTCGGCGGAGATGGAGCGGATCGCCTCCTGTAGCGGCCCCAGGAAGCGGCCGCGACCCTCGGCGCACTCGGCCAGGGCGTAGGCGGATACACGGCTGCGCCGATCGAAGAACGGCCCCTGTGCCCGGTCGCGGTTGCCCGTGCGTGAGTAGTCGAGGTAGAGCTCGTCGGTCATCGCAGGAAGGGGCGACTTCAGGTAGCCCTCGGCGCGCGCCACCACGGCCAGCAATTCGGTGCGCCTCGCCGCGCGGGACCAGGCCCGGCGGTCGGAGGCCGGCGGAACCGGCAGGCCGGGCGCCTCGGGCAGCATGGCGGCGATCCGCGCGATGTCGGCCTCGGTTGGCGCGTAACGTGGGGCCGCCTCAGCGGCCTCGGCGGCTACGAGCCAGGCGAGGGCCAGCGCAAACGGCAGGGCATAGACCAGGGTTGGCATCATGGCGCTCCTGCGGGCGAGTGTGCCGACCGCGGGGCCGGCGGGTTCACATCCTCAGGTTACCTTCGTCGCGCCTTGCGGCCTCCGGCAGAGCGCACCCCGGCTACGGGTCTACCAGCGGCTTCTCGCCGGGCTTGACCTTGCCGTTCTCTCGCGCGAGCCACTCCAGCCCGGCGCTGGTGCGCAGGTACTCGGTCTGGCGCTCGGCGTCGTTGGCCTTCTTATCCTCGGCCAGGGCCTGCACCTCGAGCTTGCGGTTCTGCTCGGCCAGAATGGCGGCCTCATGGTAGGGCGCAGCGAGGAGCCGATACGTGAAGGCGACGCCGACCATGGCGACGGCGACGCCCGCGGTCACGAGGAGGGAGGTCATTCCATTGGACGTTCGATAGGCCATCGTCATGCCCTGCGGCCGCCCTAGAGCGGAGCCCCCACACGATGCACGCGGATCAGGTTCGTCGACCCGGTGCGGTTGACTGGAACGCCTGCTGTGATTACCAAACCATCCCCTTGCTTGACGAGGCCGGCCTTCTCGGCCGCGCTCGCCGCGCCCGCCAGGGCTTCGTCCACGCTCCCCCACGCCGGGGTCTGCAGCGGCGTCACACCCCACGTCAGCGCCAGGCGGCGGAACGTCTCCTCGCTGGGCGTGGCGGCAAGGATGCGCGTGGTCGGCCGGTACTTGGCCACCAGCCGCGCCGTGAACCCGCACATCGTGATACAAAGTATAGCGCGTGCGCTTAGCGTCTGCGCCATGGCGACGGCCGCCTGGGCCACGGACTCGGCCACATCGGCGCCGCGGCAGGCCACCTCGTCGGGGCCGCGCAGGCGAATCTCGGGCTCCACCTCGGTAGCCACCGTGGCCATCATGCGAACGGCATCCACCGGGAAGTCGCCGGCCGCCGTCTCGCCCGACAGCATCACAGCGTCGGTGCCGTCGAGGATGGCATTGGCCACATCGGTCACCTCGGCTCGGGTGGGCCGGCGGTTGTGGATCATGGAGTCGAGCATCTGCGTGGCGGTGATGACGGGCTTCCCCGCGCGGTTGCACTGGCGGATGATGCGTTTCTGAAGCATGGGCACTTCGTCGATGGGCAGCTCGACGCCCAGGTCGCCGCGGGCGATCATGACTCCATCGGCCTCTTCGATGATGGCAGCCAGATTGGCCACCGCCTCGCGTTTTTCGATCTTGGCGATGATCGGAGCCACGCGGCCCGCTTGCCGCATGATCTCGCGGACGCGCCGGATGTCCTCGGGTCCGCTGACGAAGGAGGCCGCCACCACGTCCACGCCCGCGGCCATGCCGAAGCGAAGGTCGTCGGCGTCCTTCTCGGTCACGGCGGGGATGTCGGCATGGACGCCGGGCGCCGCGATGCCCTTCTTGCCCGAGATGTCGCCGGGAAGCATGGCGCGGAGGGTGACGTCGACGCCGTCGCTTCGGACCACCCGAGCCTCCAGCTTCCCGTCGTCGATGTAGACCGTGTCGCCCTTCCGGAGCGCGGCGGCCAGCTCGGGCACGGGTAGGTGGACCTCATGCTCGTCGCCGGGCACGGGACGCGTGGTGAGGACGAACTCCTGGCCGGTGCGCAGGTGGATGACGCCGGCGGCGACGTCGCCCAACCGGATCTTCGGCCCGCAGAGGTCCTGCAGGAGGGCAATGGGCCTGGACGCGCCCTCCGAGACGGCACGTAGCGCATGGATCGATTCCAGATGCGACGCGTGGCTCCCGTGGGAGAAGTTCAGGCGTGCCACGTCCATGCCGGCGCGCACCATGGATCGCAGCACGGTGCGGCGGGAGCAGGCTGGGCCAATGGTGCAGACGATACGCGTTCGGCGCATGGGCCACCTGTGGCGACGGGGCGAACGGCGCCAGGCCATCCGCCCCGTCGTGAAGAGCTACGGGCTACTTGCGGACGTTGTAGAAGGCCTTCCAGCCGCCGTAGACGGCGATCTCCGAAAGCTCTTCCTCGATGCGCAGGAGCTGGTTGTACTTGGCCACGCGGTCGGAGCGGTTCGGCGCGCCGGTCTTGATCTGGCCCGCGTTGGTCGCAACCACGATATCGGCGATGGTGGAGTCCTCGGTCTCGCCGGAGCGGTGGGAGACGACCGCGGTGTAACCGGCGCGCTTGGCCATCTCAATGGCCTCCAGCGTCTCGGTGAGGGTGCCGATCTGGTTGACCTTGATCAGGATCGAGTTGGCCGTGCTCTCCTTGATGCCCTTGGAGAGGCGCTCGGTGTTGGTGACGAAGAGGTCGTCGCCCACGATCTGGACATGGTCGCCGATCTTGTCGGTGAGGGCCTTCCAGCCGGCCCAGTCGTCCTCGGCCAGGCCGTCCTCGATGGAGATGATCGGGTACTTGTTGACCAGCGTGGAGTAGTAGTCCACCATCTCGGCGCTGCTCAGAACGCGGCCCTCGCCGGTGAGGTGGTACTTGCCGTCCTTGTAGAGCTCCGTGCTGGCGGGGTCAAGGGCGATGTAAATCTGCTCGCCGGGCTTGTAGCCGGCCTGCTCGATGGCCTCGACGATGACCTGGATGGCCTCCTCGTTGGAGCCCAGGTTCGGGGCGAAGCCGCCCTCGTCGCCGTAGCCGGTGTTGAGGCCGCGGCCCTTGAGCACCTTCTTCAGCGCGTGGAAGACTTCGGCGCCCATGCGGAGCGCTTCCGAGAAGGTCTCGGCGCCCACGGGCATGACCATGAACTCCTGCAGGTCCACGTTGCTGTCGGCGTGCTTGCCGCCGTTGAGGATGTTCATCATCGGCACCGGGAGGGTGCGTGCGTTGACGCCGCCGATGTGCCGGTAGAGCGGGATGTGCAGGGAGTCGGCCGCGGCGCGAGCCACCGCCAGCGAGACGCCGAGGATGGCGTTGGCGCCCATGGCCGACTTGTTGGGCGTGCCGTCCATGTCGATCATCAGATGGTCGATGCCCACCTGGTCGGTGGCGTCCATGTCGATGATCTCGGGGCCGATCTTGTCGTTCACGTTCTCCACGGCGGTGAGAACGCCTTTGCCCAGGTACCGGCTCTTGTCGCCGTCGCGCAGTTCGGCGGCCTCGTAGGCGCCGGTGGATGCGCCGGATGGGACCGCGGCTCTGCCCAGAGAACCATCCTCAAGATAGACATCGACCTCAACGGTCGGATTGCCGCGCGAATCAAGAATCTCGCGTGCGACAACATCGGTGATCGTGGTCATAGGGCTTACTCCTGTCGTGATCGTCGGCTGAGCGGCCGCCAACATACAGGATACCGCATACGGCCGCTGTTGCCCGGCGGCCACATGCGCCGGCGCCGGACGGCGGCACGCTCGCCAACGAGGTCAACCCTGTCAATGACGTCAAGATGTTGACGTTACTGACATCATTGACGGCGCTGTCAATGGCCGCCGCACGGGTGCGCGACGGTGGCCGTTGCGCGTATCATGGAGGCATGAACGCCCTTGTCGCCCTCCTTACCGCGGCCGCCCTGGCCGTCCCGCCCCCTCCCGCGCCTCCGGTCGGCGCCTCCCTCGTGGCGTCGCCCGAGAAGGGCTGGCCGCAGTGGCGGGGTCCTCGCCGCGACGGCGTCAGCGACGAGAAGGGCCTCCTGCAGTCCTGGCCCGCCGAGGGACCCAAGCAGGTTTGGTCGGTCGGCGGGCTTGGCAGGGGCTACAGCTCGCCCATCATCGCCGGGGGACGCGTCTTCATTACCGGCGACGTGGGGCCGGATCTCCGCATCTTCGCCTTCGACCTGCAGGGCAAGCCCCTCTGGCAGGCGTCCAACGGCAAGGCGTGGACGGGCTCGTACCCCGGTTCGCGCTCCAGCTGCGCCTACCGCTCCGGGCGGCTCTACCACAAGAACAGCCACGGCCGCGTGGCCTGCCTGGATGCCGCCACCGGGCGCGAGGTCTGGTCCGTGGAGACGGCGGAGCGGTTCGGCGTTGAGCAGATCACCTGGGGCCTCTCCGAATGCCTGGTGGTGGACGAAGGTCGCGTCTACGTCACCGCGGGCGGCGCAAAGGCCATGATGGCCGCCCTGGATGCCCGCACGGGCGCCACGCTCTGGGCGTCGGAACCCATCCTCTGCGGCGCCTCGAACCCACCCCGGCACGTGCGCGTGGCGGAGCCGGCGGGCAAGGCGGACAGCTCCAGCTACGCCTCGCCGATCCTCCTCACGCTGGGCGGGCGGCGCCTGCTGGTGCAGTGCTCGCTGCGCCACGCCTTCTGCGTCGATGCCGCCGACGGCAAGCTGCTCTGGACCCGGCCGCTGAAGACGCAGTTCGACGTCATCGGCATCACGCCCGCGTTGGCGGGCGGCGGCGTCTTCGTCACGGGGCCTGATTCCGAGGGCGGCAAGCTCTACCGACTGGCCGAGGACGGAGGGACGGTGACGGCCGAGGAGGCATGGTCGACCACGCTGGACACCTGCCACGGCGGCGTGGTGGCCGTGGGCGGGCGCCTCTACGGCTCCTGGTACCGGAAGCCGGCCTGGGGTTGCCTGGACGCCGCCACAGGGCGCGAGGTGGCCCACGCCTCCGAGAGGGACATGGGCTCTCTCACCTACGCTGACGGGCGGCTCTACATGCTCAGCCAGTCGGGCGCGATGATGCTGGCCCGGCCAACGGCCGCGGGCTTCGAGGTCGTTAGCCGCTTCGCGTCGGCGCCGGAGCGGCGCGACGACGTCTGGGCGCACCCGGTGGTCTGCGGAGGCAGGCTCTACCTCCGCAGTCACGAGACGCTCCGATGCTACGACGTGCGGGCGAAGCAGCCGGCCCGATAGCGCCGGACGAGGCTACTTCATCCGCGAGAGCATGGACGAGAGGGCGTCCACGTCCGCGTCGGGGATCTGGTCGCCGTAGGACGGCATGGCGCTGCCCGGCTTGTGCGTCTGCGGCGTGCGAATCTGATCTGCGAGCCAGGTGACGGTATGCTGCGGATCGGCGCCCACCTTGCTCAGATTCGGCGCCCGCCCGCCGCCGCCCTTCAGCGACCCGTGGCACTGGCCGCAACCGATGCGCTCGTAGGCGGCCTGCCCCGCGGCATCCTTCTTGGCGTCGGCGGCGCTGGTATCCGGCGCCTGGCAAGCTCCGGCAGGGCGGCCGGCGATGTTGCGGCAGAGTAGATGTTTGTCTACATCTGTCGAGACCTCCACGAGGACAACCGACCACTGCGCGGCGGGGTCAAGACACGGGCGTACCCGCTCTGTACACCGCCTGTCTACCGCCGCATGTTCGGCATTGCCTGCGCGTCGGCGGTCTGCTATAATCAGCACCTCAGCGGGGGCGGCACATGGCAGATGATCAACTGAGCTTTGGAGACGACGAGCGCTCTGTGGCGCTGCGCAGGGCTTGGGACCGCACCCTTCAGAACCTCTCCGCACGGGTTAGCAAGGGGACTTTCGAGAGCTTCATCGCCCCCATCCGGCCTCTCTCATGGGCCGGGCACGATGTGATCCTGGGTGTTACCAGCCCCTTCGCCCGCGAATGGCTGGACAAGCGCCACCGCAACCTGGTGCGCTCCACGCTTGAAGTCCACCTCGGAATCACGATCAATCTCGAGTTCCGCGTGCTCACGCCGGCCGAGAGGGCCCCTGTCGCGACGCTGGAGCAGCCCGCCCCGGTCCCGGCCACGCCGGCCCTGGGCCAGGCCCCACCCAAACGGCGCAACGGCGAGGGGTTCCGCGCGGACTTCTGCCTGCCGCCCGTCGAGCGCTTTACCTTCGACCAGTTCGTGGTGGGCCGTACCAACCGCCTGGCGCAGGCCGCCGCCGCCGCCGTAGCCGAGAAGCCCGGCAAATCGTACAATCCGCTCTTCCTCTACGGCAACTGCGGACTGGGCAAGACGCACCTCCTGCACGCTATCGCCAACACCATACGGGCCCGCAACGACGGCACCTTCGTAGCCCTGGTGGACGGCGATACGTTTACCCAACAGTACGTTGCGGCGGTACGCGAACACCGAATGGAAGCCTTTCGGAGGCACTACAGAAATGTAGACGTTTGGCTTGTGGACGATACGCAGATGGTTGCCGGCAAACACGCCACCTGCGAGGAGTTTTTCCACACCTACAACGCGCTTTTCCAGACCGGTCGCCAGATAGTGCTGGCCGCCGACAAGAGCCCGCGCGAGCTGGGCGCCATGGACGAGCGCCTCCGCACCCGGTTCGAGGGCGGACTGGTGGCCGACGTAACGCCCCCGCAGTACGAGACCCGCCTGGCGATCCTGCAGCACCGATGCCATACCGAGGGCTGGGAAGTGCCGGAGCCGGTACTGGAGTATGTCGCCGACGCGATCCAGTCCAACTGCCGCGCGCTGGAGGGCGCCGTCACCAAGCTGGTCGCCTACTCCTCGGTCATGGGCGCGCCCATCTGCCTGGAGCTGGCCCGCGACGTGCTGGCCGAGTTCTTCATCTCCAAGCCGCTCCCCGGCGAACGCGCCAAGGGCGTGAGCATGGCCGCCATCCTCCGGGCGGTCTCGCAGCGCACCGGCGTTTCCGAAGAGGCCATGCGGGGCCTGAAGCGCGACGCCAAGATCGCCGCCGCCCGGCAAGTGGCCATGTACCTGGCCCGCGACCTGGACAACCTGACGCTGGCGCAGATCGGCGAGGTCTTCTCGGGCCGCGAGCACACCACGGTGCAGCGCTCCATCGCACGGGTGGAGGCGCTCTTGACGACCTGCCCGGAGACCCAGGGCCTGCTGCTGGAACTGAAGTCCAAGCTATCGAGATAGGCCGGCGCGCCTCGGAAGGACTACCGCAATGATTCTCGGCATCGACATCGGCGGCACCAAGTGCGCCGCGGTTCTCGGGACCCCGGAGGGCGAGGTTCTGGCGCGCGAGGCCATGCCCACGGATGCCGACGCCGGCTGGCGCGACATCGTGGCCCGGTTGCTGCGGCTGGCCCGCGGCGTGGCGGACGGCCGCGAGCTGACGGGCGTGGGCATCTCCTGCGGCGGGCCGCTCGATACCGCCAAGGGCATCGTGATGAGCCCGCCCAACCTGCCGGGCTGGGACGCCGTGCCGATCCGCGCCGAGTTCGAGCAGGCCTTCCCCGGCGTGAGGGTGGAGCTGGAGAACGACGCCAACGCCACCGCGCTGGCCGAATGGCGCTGGGGCGCCGGACGCGGGACCCTGCACATGGCGTTCCTCACCATGGGCACGGGCATCGGCGGCGGGCTGATCCTCGACGGCCGCCTCTACCGCGGCGTCAACGATCTGGCGGGCGAGGTCGGGCACCAGACCATCCTGCCCGAGGGGCCCCTCTGCGGCTGCGGCAAGCGCGGTTGCCTGGAGGCTCTCGCCAGCGGACCGGCCATCGGCCGGCTGGCCCGCGACAGCGTGATGTATGGACGCGGACGCCGCGTGCTCGAACTGGCGGGCGGCAAGGTGGCCGACATCACGGCGCGGCAGGTGATCGAGGCCGCACGCGAAGGCGATGCTTTCGGCCGCGGCATCCTGGAGGAGGCCGGCTCCTACATGGGCATCGGGCTGGCGAACCTCATCCAGATCATCAACCCGGAGCGTATCGTCCTGGGCACCATCGCGGTCCACGCCGGCGACCTGATCATGGAGCCGATCCGCCGGACCGTGGCCGAGCGCGCCTGGGCAAGGTCGGTGGAACGCTGCTCCATCGTGCCCGCTGAACTCGGAGACCGGGCACAGGACCTGGCCGCGCTTGCCCTGATGGCCTAGAGGCGCCGCCCGGGTCTATGCAAGAGCGCCAATCGGCCGTACAATAAGGGCGGGCGCCGCATACCCGGAGCCTCTGATCGGTGGTATCTTGCAGACGAAGAACGGTCCTCCCCGCCGACGGCGCCGCGGGGAGCGTGTGCACGTGAGTGGGTTGGGATGATAAGGCTCCGAATGGAACACCAAGAGGCCGAGCAACTCGATCGGATATCAACCGCGATTCAGTCGCTGCTTGCAGGTGGCAGGCCCGAGGTCATCGAAGCCGATGACCTGCCGGACGGCCCCGTGCGCCGGCTCTCCGAGCAGACCAACCGCCTCCTCGCCGAGATGGACCTCGCCGGCCGCGCCGCCGCCGACCTCTCCGAGGGCCGGATCGATACGGCGATCGAGGGGCGGTTGCCCACGTCGCAGTGGCTCAAGAACCTCCAGGCCACTCTCTGGCATCTCACGTGGCAGACCCAGCGCGTGGCCCAGGGCGACTTCTCCCAGCGCGTCAGCTACCTTGTAGGGTTCTCCGCCGCGTTCAACTCCGTGGTGCAGCAGCTCGGCTCCATGCACACGGGCCTCCGCGCCGCCAATGCAGCGCTGCAGCAGGAGAAGGAGCGCGCCGAGGGCTGGATTCGCGAGGCCGAGAAGGCCAACGCCGCCAAGAGCGAGTTCCTGGCCACCATGAGCCAGGAGATCCGGACGCCCATGAACGGCGTCCTCGGCATGCTGGGAATTCTGCTGGAGACGCATCTGGACCCGGTGCAGCGCGAGTACGCCACACTGGCCCGCGTCTCCGCTGAATCGCTCATGCGGATCGTGAACGATATCCTCGACCTGTCGCGGATCGAAGCCGGGCACCTCGAACTCGACGAGATCGACTTCCACCTCTCCGCCGTGCTCGAAGAGCTGATCGACATCTTTACGGTGCGTGCTTGGGGCAAGGGTCTGGAGTTCGGCTGTGTGGTGGAGCGCGGCACCCCGCCCATGCTGCACGGCGACCCGGTCCGCATCCGGCAGATTCTGGTCAACCTGGTCGGAAACTCGGTGAAGTTCACCGAGAGCGGCGAGGTCGGCGTGCGCATCGCCGTGGAGCAGACCACGGTCGACGACATCACCCTCCGTTTCACCGTGCGCGATACCGGCCCCGGCATCGCGCCGGAGAGGCTCAGCCGCATCTTCGCCGCAGCCGACGCGCCCAGTCCGAGCCCCCGCCGCTTGGCCGCCACCGGCCTGGGACTGGCTATCTGCCAGCGCCTGGTCAACCTCATGGGCGGCGAGATCGGCTGCGAGAGCGACCTGGGGCGGGGCTCCACCTTCTGGTTCACCCTCCGGATACCCCGCGTGGTTCGGCTGCAGGATTCGCAGATTCCCGTCGCGCTCCCGGGTAAGCGCGCCCTCGTGGTGGACGACAGCGCCCTGGGCCGAGACGTCGTGGTGGAGTTGCTGGCAAGCTGGGGATGCCGCAGCGATGTGGCCGCCGGCGCCGATGAAGCCATGCAGCGGCTTCTCAGCGGCCGGCAGACCGGCCAGGCGTACGACCTCGTCGTGGTGGACCACCAGATGCCGGGCAAGGACGGCGCCTCGCTGGCCCGGAGCATCGCGGCGGACGCCGGCATTCGCGAGACCCCGGTGATCCTCCTGTCGCCGCTGGGTTCGCGCGAGCCCATCTCCGTGCCCGAGTGCCCGCACATCGCCTACACGACCAAGCCTGTGAAGCCCACGCAGCTCCTGCAGGCCACGGCTACCGCGCTGACGTCGCAGGCGCCCGCCGCGCCCACCGCCGTGGAGCCGCCCGTGAAGGAGGCCCCGCGCGACCTTCGCTCCCTGGGCCGCCAGCTCCACGTCCTGCTGGCCGAGGACAACGTGGTCAACCAGAAGGTGGCCTGCATGGCCCTCGAGCGCATGGGCGTCAAGGTGGATGTGGCCGCCAACGGCGTGGACGCTCGAAACGCGGCGCAGCGGACCGACTACGACCTGATCCTCATGGACATCCAGATGCCCGAGATGGACGGCCTCGACGCCACGCGGGCCATCCGGGAGCGCGAGGAGGGCACCGACCGCCACACGCCCATCATCGCCATGACGGCCCGGGCCATGACGGAAGACCGGCAGATTTGCATCGACGCCGGGATGGACGACTACATCGCCAAGCCCGTGAAGTCCGAGCAGCTCCTGGCGGCCGTCCTCCGCAATGTCAGATCGCTTCCGGTGACTTAGTCGCCTCCTCCGCGGCCTGCCGGGATTCGTACTCGTCCCGCAGGTCGCTCAGGCGGCGCACGTTCCCGAAGCGGTCGCGGTACCGCCAGTGGTCCCAACCGTTGCACGGGGCGCCGGTGATGGCGGCGCCCGCCCCATGGATGCTCAGGATCGCCCCGTCCAGGTCCAGCATCCCATTCTCCGCCACCACGGCCTCGCGGCGGCCGTCGGCGCCGAACGAGAGCTTCGCGCCGGGCCGGAGCATCCCCGTTTCCACGACCTCGCGGAAGCTCACGCGCCGCCGCCGCCGATCGAGGTCGCGCTTGTCCACCTCGCCGGCGACCGGGTCCGGCGCCGCGGCGTCCACGCGCGCCCGCGCGGCCCCGAGGTACTGCTCCTCACGCTCGATGCCGATGTACCGCCTGCCCATGCGCCGCGCCACGGTCGGAGTGGTGCCGCTCCCCGCGAAGGGGTCCAGCACCAGGTCGCCGGGTCGGGTGCAGATGGCGATGGTGCGCTCCACCAGCGCCTCGGGCTTCTGAGTGGAGTGGAGCTTTCCGTCCTCATCGGCCAGCCGCTCCGCACCCGTACACAACGGCAGGCGCCAGTCGCTGCGGAGCTGCTTGCCTTCGCCATAACGCTTCGCCGTGTGGTGGTTGAAGGTGTAGCCGGACTTCTCGCCCATCGCCGCCCAGATGAGCGTCTCCTGCGCGTTGCACATGCGGACGCCGGCGAAGTTCGGCATGGGGTTGCTCTTCACCCACGTCACGTCGTTCAGGAGCCAGAAGCCGAGATCCTGCACGGCGACGCCCACGCGGTGGATGTTGTGGTAGGTCCCGATGACCCAGAGCGTGCCCGTGGGCTTCAGGACGCGGCGCACCGCGGCGAGCCAGGCCCGGGTGAAGGTATCGTAGGCCGCGAAGCTCTCGAACTGGTCCCAATCGTCGTCCACGGCGTCGACCTTGGACATATTGGGCCGGTAAAGCGGCTGCTTCAGCTGCAGGTTGTAGGGCGGGTCGGCGAAGACCATGTCGACGCAGGCGGGCGGCATCCCGGCCATCACCTCCATGCAGTCGCCCTGGACGATGGAATCGATGATCTCGGGGACGGCGGATTCCTGTTGGCGTCTCATGGGGCATGCCTCTCCTTCGGTGACGCGGGCGGCAGGATTGTACCGCCGGGCCATGGAAGCGGGCCACCCGCACGTAAGGACCGATGGAGCCGCGACGGCGCGAGACCGTGACGGCGGAGCGGAGCGATGGCGACAAGCGATGGACCAACCCGATGAGTGACCGCCTGGAGGGCGCCCCCGAGGAGCCCTGGGCCCTGTTGCGCGCCCCGGAGGGTTGGCTTCGCTTCCAGGCGCCTGTGCGGATTCTCGCCGCCCAGGCGCCCGATAAGGCCGCCGACGCGGTGCGCGAGGCCGCGGCGGCCACGCGGCGGGGCCTCTGGGCCGTGGGATGGGTCTCCTACGAGGCCGCCCCGGCCTTCGACGCCGCGCTGCCCGCGCATATCGATCTTGGCTTCCCGGCCGCGTGGTTCGGTCTCTTCGGGCCGCCGGAGCCGCTGGCGGAGCCGCCGGACGCGGCGCCCGCCCCGGAACTGGCATGGGCCGCCGAGACCACCCCCGAGGCGCACCGGTCGGCCGTGCGGCGCGTGGCCGAGTACCTGGCGTCCGGCGACACCTACCAGGTGAACCTCACCTACCGGATGCGAGCCGGCGGCGCCCGCTCGCCCTACGCGCTCTTCCGGGCCATGGCGGCCACGGAGCCGCCCCACTCGGCCTATATCGACACGGGACGATGGGCGATCTGCTCGGCGTCGCCGGAGCTCTTCTACCGGCAGGAGGGAGACCTGGTGGTCTCGCGGCCCATGAAGGGAACGGCAGACCGCGGCCTCTGGCCCGACGACGACGCGCGCCGCGCCCGCGACCTGCGGAACTCGGAGAAGAACCGCGCCGAGAACCTGATGATCGTGGACATGGTGCGCAACGACCTGGGCCGCATCGCCCGCATGGGCGCCGTGACCGTGCCGCACCTCTTCACCACGGAGCGCCACGCCGGGGTCTGGCAGCTCACCTCCACGGTCACCTGCCGGACCGATGCCTCCCTGGAGGACGTCTTCGCCGCCCTCTTCCCGGCGGCCTCCATCACCGGCGCGCCCAAGCGGCGCACCATGCAGATCATTCGGGAGCTGGAGGCGACGCCGCGGCGCGTCTACACCGGCGCCGTGGGCTGCTTCGCTCCGGGGCGCCGGGGGCGGTTCGGCGTGGCCATCCGCACGGCGCTGGTCGACCGACGCGACGGCGCCGCGGAGTACGGCGTGGGCGGCGGCATCGTGTGGGACTCCGACCCGGCGGACGAGTGGCGCGAAACGCTCTCCAAGGCCCGCGTGCTGCGCCCGGCGCCGCCCGAGTGCCGCCTGCTGGAGACGCTGCTCTGGGACCCGTGGACTGGTTGGGCGCTTAGGGAGGGCCACCTTCGGCGCATGGGCCGCTCGGCGGGGCAGTTGGGCTTCCGGTTCCGACCCGGCGAGGCCCTTGCCGCCCTCCAGGGAGCGTGCGCCGCGCTTCCGCCG
Organism: Armatimonadota bacterium; assembly: GCA_026392115.1. Lineage (GTDB taxonomy): Bacteria > Armatimonadota > Chthonomonadetes > Chthonomonadales > CAJBBX01 > CAJBBX01. Next base: position 63,875 of record JAPLCQ010000062.1, read on the forward strand.
GTGCCGCACCGCGTTCGCCTCCTCTGCGACCGCTCGGGCGCCCTGGAGGTGGAGGCCGCCCCGCTGCCGCCGGGCCCGCCCTCAGAGTGGATCGTGCCTGCGGCCGCGCCCATCGACAGCAGCGACCCCTACCTCTACCACAAGACCACTCGCCGCCTGGTCTACCGTGACGCCGCCGCGAGCAGGCCCGGCGCACCGGACGTTCTCCTCACCAACGGTCGCGGCGAGATCACCGAGACCACCATCGCCAACGTCGCCATGCGGGTCGGCGGCGGCCTGGTGACGCCGCCGGTCCGGTGCGGACTGCTGCCCGGCGTCCGGCGAGCGGCCATGCTGGAGGCCGGGACGTTGCGCGAGCGGCCGATCACCCTCGAGGAGGCGCTGGAGGCGGGACGTCTCACGCTCGTGAACTCGGTGCGCGGGGTCTGGGAGGTCCGGCTGCTTGCCGACGTCCCACCCCATGGCGCATAATGCACCATGTCGATCCGCTTTTGCTCCATTCGCCTCCTCGGGTTCGTGCTCGCGGCCCTGGCGGCGCTTCCCGTAGCCTCCGCGGCGTCCCCTGTTGCCCGCTTCAACGCGCGCTCGGCAGACGCCGGGCAGGCGCTGGCGGGTGACATCACCCCCTTCGCCTTCACGGTCTGGAACGACGGCGACGCCCCGCTGACGCTGGAGGTCCGCGCCAACTGCGGCTGCACCACGCCGCGATGGGACGCGCGCGTGGCGCCCGGAACCCAGGGGAGGATCGAGACCAGCCTCAACACGGCGGGCCTCGTCGGCAGGACGGCCAAGGAGTTGGAGGTCCTCACTAACGACCCGGCGCAGCCCCGGGTGGTGTTGACCCTCGTGGTGGATATCCGCCGCGCGGTGGAGGTGATGCCCACACCGTTCCCCGTCATCCCCCTGCCGGACACGGGTCCCGCCAAGGTCGACCTGACCGTGCGCTTCGTTGGGCATGCGGCGCGGGTGCAGGAGGCGTTCTCAGGTTCGCGCCACGTGCAGGCATTGGTGGAGCGCGCCGCGTCGGCCGACGAGTGGGTGGTGCATCTCACCGTGGCCGCCGACGCCCCGCAGGGCCGCACGGCAGCCGTGGTGACCCTGAACACCACGTCGGCGCGCCAGCCCGTGGTCACTATCCTGGCCGTGCTCGAACGCGGCATCTGCGCCACGCCGCCCAGCGTCTTCTTCAGCCCCGTCGCCCCCGGGGACCGCGCGCCGGTGGTCCGCGAGATCACGCTCACCAGCGCCTCCGGCCGGTTGGACCGCTGCCGCGTGACCTGCGCGGACCGCCGCATCTCCGCGCGCCTGGTCAGCTCGCAGCCGGGCGCGCAGGGCACGCTCATCGTCACCTACTCGGGAGGCCCGCTGAAGCGCGACCTGCGCACGAGCGTCGCCATCGACCCGGGCGGCGGGTTGCGACCGCTGGCGGTGCCGGTCGTCGCCTACGCGGCTCCGCTCGAGCAATAGCCGGCCCCAGGCGGCCCGGCCGGAACTTAGCGTAGCAAGCGACGGGTGATTTGCGGTATGGTACACGTGGTTAGCCGTGCGCGAAGCGCAGGCGGTGCCAGGACGCGGGTGAGGTTGGCGTTTTGACCAGGTCTGGCCGTGCGATCATTTTGCTGTTCGTGGCACTGGCGTTGTGCTCTGTGGCGGTTCTCGTCATCCAGCGCAACAGCGTCCTCGCCCCATTCGAGCGCCTCCAGCACGAGGCCGCTCTGGCGGACAACGGGCGCTCGATCGAGGCGCTGGCCCGCGAACTCCACCACCTCGACGGCTTGGCGCACGACTGGGCCAACTGGGATGAGCTCTACCAGTTCGCCGCCGACGGCAACGGCTCGTTCAAGACGGCGAACCTGAACCCGACCTCCATCGCCGATATGCTGCAGGCGAACCTGGTCTTCATCTGCCGCCCCGACGGCTCGGTCGTCTTCAGCACCGTCAGCAGCATCTCCCTCGGCGGCAGCATCACGCTGCGCGATCTGCCGCCTGACACGCTGGCCGGCAGCCACGAACTCCTGGCCGGCGCACCCGACGGCCGGCCCGTCCACGGCGCCATGATGACGGAGCATGGTCCCATCCTCCTTTCGGCGCAGGCCATCCACAACGGCCGCGGAGGGGGCCCGTGCCGAGGCACGCTGATCCTCGGCCGCTTCCTGGACCAGACGCTCCTGGACTCATTGCGCCGCCAGACGCACGTTGGGTTCGACATGGTGCGCCCGGACGCGCCGGACCTGGCCCCCGAAGAGGCCGCGCTGGCCCGGCAGCCCGTGGATTCGCCGTCGAGGCTCCTAACGGTGCGCGGGCATCTCTATGCTTACGGCCTCGTGCCGGGCGTGCCAGACCACGCCGCCCTGATGGTCCGCTCGGAGGTCGATGACGATCTGGTGGTCCTGGGCCGCTCGGTCGGCACGCAGGCGCTCTTCTCCAGCCTGATACTCTTGATCGTCCTGGGCGCGGCGGCGCTCATCTTCATGCGTCCGAACCGCAGGCCGGGCGAATGGAGCTTCGAACAGGATGTCGCCGGCACCAAGCGCGCTTCCCTGCTCGTGGCCGCGCTTGGCGCGACGGCCACCGTCATAGGCACGTTCGGCATCATCAACGAGGCGGCGCGGGATGCTCGCACCGACTTCCAGTCGGCTGCCCGGCAATCGGCGCAGCGCGTGCGCGTGTCGCTTGAAGAGGGCCTCTCTCAGACGGTCTCGCTCCAGCGCCTGGTCCATACGGAGCAGACGTTGTCGGACGAGGAGTTCGCCGAGTTCGCCGGCCACTGGCGCTTTGACATACCCGGCGCGGCCGCCGCGTGGGCTCCCATCGTGATGGAGAGCGAGCGGAAGGCCTACGTCGCCCGGCATCTGGCCGAGCATATGGCGACGCCCGATGTGACGGTCTGGCACACTTCCGGCGCCCCCGCCGCGGCGGCGCCCCGCGCGGCGCTCCACGCGCCGCTGTCCCACCTGGCGCCGCGCTCGGCCGGCTACCTGGAGTTGGGCTCGGATCTCTTGACGGACCCGGCGCTGGCGTCGGCGGCGCGAATGTGTATCGACACCGGTTCGGTGAGGGCGGCTTCGGCCATGCCCGTGGTTGCCGACGGCGTGGTGGAGCAGGTCATGCCGCTCCTGGCGCCCGTGTATCGATCCGGGCCGGCGCAGCAGACGGTGGCCCAGCGGCGGCGGGCCTTGCGGGGCTGCGTCGTCGTCTTCCTGCCGGTCTCCGGCATCTGCCGGTCGATCGCACAGGATCTGGACCACCCGGGCCTGCCCATGGCCCTGACCGACGTCACCTCCGGCCGGGCCGCCGCGCCGCTCTTCAGCTCGCTGGCGACCGTGGCCGATGTGCGGATCGAGTCCGGCCAGTACACGTCGGAGGCGGAGATCGTGCTGGCCGGCCGCGCCCTGCGCGTCGTCACGAAGGCCAGCGCCGCCTACCTCGCCCGAAGGACCGGTGCGCTCCCCTGGGTCGTGCTGGTGGCGGGCCTGCTGCTCACGGGTGCGATCACAGCGTACATCCGCGTCATCTCCGTCCGCGGCGCCGCCGTTGAACGACTGGTCGAACTGCGCACGGCGGAGTTGGCCAACGCCAACGACCACCTGGCTCGGGCCATCGATGAGGCCAGGGCCGCCACCGATGCCAAGAGCACCTTCCTGGCGCACATGTCGCATGAGATCCGCACCCCCATGAACGGCGTCCTCGGCATGGCCGACCTGCTGTTGGGCACCCCTCTGGCGCCGGAGCAGAGGCAGTTCGCCGAGACGATCCGGGGCAGCGGCGAGACCCTGTTGACGGTCGTGAACGACATCCTCGACTACTCCAAGGTCGAAGCGGGCCGCCTTGAGCTGGAGGAGCGCGACTTCGACCTCCGCGACATGGTGGAGGGCGCCCTGGAGGCGCTGGCCGCGGGCGCGTCCGCGAAGGGCATCGAGCTGGCGGCCATCGTCGATCCCGACGCCCCCGCCTGGGTCCGGGGCGATGCCGTTCGCATACGCCAGGTTCTCGGCAACCTGGTGGGCAACGCCCTGAAGTTCACCAAGCGCGGCCATGTCGCCGTGCTCGTTAGCGCGGCGTCCGCCGAGGCCGAGGCCACCGTGCTGCGCTTCGAGGTGCACGACACCGGCATCGGGGTGCAGGAGGGGTTGCGCGATCGGCTCTTCACGGCGTTCACCCAGGCCGACGCGGCAACCTTCAGGAAGTACGGCGGCACCGGCCTCGGCCTGGCGATCTGCAAGCTCCTGTCGGAGCTGATGCGGGGCGAGATCGGCTATCGACCGGGAACGGAGCATGGCTCCGTCTTCTGGTTCACGGTGCGAGTCGCCCGTGCGCACGAAGCCGTTGCCGCTGCGCCCGTCCCCGATGAGCTGAGCCGGGCGCACGTTCTGGTCGTCGGCGGGGCCGAGCCCGTCCGCGGATCTGTCGGTTCCATCCTCGCCGAGTGGGGCGTGCGGCACGACGTCGTTGCGGACGGCGAGGCGGCGCTGGCCATGATCTCACAGGCCCTCGACCGCGGCGATGCCTACGCGATCGCGCTGGCGGACCGAAACCTGCCGGACCTTGAGGCATCGGAGTTCGCCCGGCGGGCGGGCGCCTCCGCATCGGTCGCGCCCAAGCTGGTGGTGATGGATTCCCTCACCCAGGCGCCCGGCGGCGCCGCCGCGCGGGCCCAGGGGTTCTCGGCGGGGGTCACCAAGCCCGTCCGCCGCAGCGTCCTGCAGGCGCGCCTCATGGAGGTCCTGACGGGCATCGAGCCGCCGTCCCAGCCCGCCGAGACGCCGCCAGAGGCCGATCCGTGCACCCCCATTCGCGTGCTGGTCGCCGAGGACAACGCCGTGAACCAGCGCGTCGCCCAGGGCATCCTCCGCAAGCTGGGCGTGACGGCGGACATCGCGGGTAACGGCAGGCTGGCGGTGGAGGCCCTGACCTACATCCGCTACGACCTGGTCCTGATGGACTGCCAGATGCCGGAGATGGACGGCTTCGAGGCCACGGCGCTCATACGCGCCGAGGGAAGTCCCGTGCTGGATCGGTCCGTACCGATCATCGCCATGACGGCGCACGCCATGGTCGGCGACAGCCAGCGGTGCTTGGAGGCGGGCATGGACGACTACCTCGCCAAGCCTGTCAGCGTGAGCAAAGTGCAGGCGATCCTGGAGCGATGGGCGCCGAAGCCGTCCGCGGACGCAGTCACTCCCCCGGAGTAGGCCTCCAGGCGGGGTTGGGCGCGGGCATGGCGGCGGAGACCTCCTCGCGCCACGCGGCCAGGCGGCGGCGCATGGCTTCGGCCCGCTCCGGCAGCTCGGAGGCCAGGTTGCGGGCCTCTCCGATGTCCTCGCTCAGGTTGTAGAGCTCCAGCCGGCCGTCCTCGTGGAACTCGATCAGTTTTCAGTCGCCCATCCGCACCGACGATCCCGGCGTGCCGCCCTGGTTGCCGTAGTGCGGGTAGTGCCAGAAGAGCGCCTCGCGCTCCGGCGCCGGACCGCCGCGGAGCAGGGGCATGAGGCTCACGCCGTCGCAATGCTGCTCCGGGCGTGCGGGCAGCCCGGCGGCCTCCAGCAGCGTCGGGTAGAGGTCCGGGCTGGTGATGGGCTCCGAGCAGACCGATCCCGCCGGGATCGTGCCGGGCATCCAGGCGATAAACGCCTCCCGGGTACCGCCCTCGTACATCCACCCCTTGCCCTCGGCCAGCGGCGCGTTGCAGGTGGGCGAGCCCTCCGACGTGGCCAGCCCGCCATTGTCCGACGTGAAGATCACCAGCGTGTTCTCCGCCGCGCCGGTCTCGCGCAGGGCGTCCATCACGCGGCCCACGCTCTGGTCCATGGACTCCAGCATGGCGGCGTAGCTCGGGTCGGAGTGGAGCCGACGCCGCGTGACCCGCAGATGCCGCTTATGGTCGCAAGGGAAGGGCTCGCCCAGCTCGAACGGCTCGATGCGGTCCAGCCCCAGCCGCGCCGCCTTCTCGCGGTACTTGCGCACCAGCGGCTCCGGTGCCTGCAGCGGCGTGTGGACGGCGTAGTGCCAGAGGTTGAGGAAGAAGGGCCGCTCTCCGCGGTTGCGTATCAGCGCCACGGCCTCGTCGGTCAGCCGGTCGGTCAGATACTGGCCGTCCGGGCCATCGGGGAGCGTGTCGAAGCCCCAGGGCGCAAAGTAGCCCATCTGGTGCGGCGCGCCCCACCGCCCGCCGCCCACGTTGACGTCGAACCCGTGCGGCTCGGGGTAGGTCGGCGGCTCGCCCAGGTGCCACTTCCCGACGTGCCATGTCGCGTATCCGCCCTCGCCCAGGGCCCGGGCCAGGCTCGCCTCGCTCAACGGCAGGTGGTCGATGTAGGGCGCCTCCAGCAGGCGGCCCGAGGCGGTCCCGCCGATGTAGTTCGTGAGGCCCAGCCTCGCCGGGTAGCGCCCCGTCATGAAGCTCGCGCGGGAGGGCGAGCAGACCGGGCAGGCCGCGTAGGCATCGGTGAACCGCATCCCCTCGGCGGCGAGCCCGTCGAGGTTGGGCGTCTCATAGAACCGGCTGCCGGTGCAGGAGAGGTCGGTCCAGCCCATGTCATCGATGAGGATGAAGACCAGGTTGGGGGGCGTCTGGGGTCGGTTGGCCATGATGCGGCATTGTACCGCGCCCGGCCGGGCCCGCCGGGCCTAGCGCCAACCGCGCCGCCGCAGGTATCGTGGAGTGACATACCGGCAACCGTCACCCAAGCGAGGTCCACCATGCGCCGTCTCTGCGCCGCGTTAGCCTGCCTCATCACGATCCCGGCCTCGCTTCCGGCGGGCGCCGTCCGTCTTCCCGCGCCGCGCCGCGCCGTGGCCGTCATCGCCCACCGCGGTGGCGCCGGCATCTCGCCCGAGAACACCCTGGCGGCCTTCCGCAAGGCGGCGGCGCTGAAGGCCGACTATGTGGAGCTGGACGTGCGGACCACCCGCGACGGCAAACTGGCGCTGATGCACGACTCGACGGTGGACCGCACCACCAACGGCAAGGGCGCCGTCCGCGACCTGACGCTGGCGCAGCTTCGCGCCCTCCGCGTGCATGGCCCCGGCGGCGCGGCCCCGCAGCCCGTACCTACGCTGGACGAGGCCCTTGCCGTCTGCAAAGGCAAGGTGCGAATCTACCTCGACCAGAAGGATGCAGACACGCGCCGGGTGATCGCCGCCCTCAAGGCCGCGGGGATGATGGGCGGAGCGCTGATCTACGACGATCCGGACAGCCTGATGGAGTGGCGGAAGCTTGCTCCGACCGTGCCCGTGCTGCCCAGCCTGCCCTCCGAATGCCGCAAGCCCGGCGGCGTCGCCTCCTTCGTCGCCAACCGGCCCGCCGACGGTCTCGACGGCCACATGCTGGAGTGGACCCAGGAGTTGGTGGCCCAGGCGCACGCGGCCGGCAGGCCGGTCTACGCCGACATCATGGGGCCCACCGACAACCCGCAGGGCTACGCAAAGGCCATCGAAATGGGTATCGACGGACTTCAGACCGATTATCCCGACCGCCTGGCCGCCTACCTCGCCGAGCGCAAGGCGCAGGAGCGGCCCGTCCTCTCGGTTCGCGTGGGCGACCTGAACTGGAGCGTCGATGCCGCCGGGCGCACCGCGGCCCTGCGCGGGCCGGGCGGCAACATCGCCGCCGGACGCGCGCCCGCGGCCTCGGTTCGCTTCGGCAAGGTGGAGACGGCCTGCACCTCGGCCGCCGCACGCCCCGGCCGGCTGGAGCTGCGGTTTGGCGAAACCGGAACCGTCGTCACGCTGGACGTCGCGGTCAAGCCGGCCTTCGCCACGCTCTCCGTCGCCTCCGTCACAGGTCCGCAGCCCGACCGGCTCACGTTCGTCAACATCCCGCTGACCGCCAAGGGCGAGACGACCGACCGCGTCTGCGCCTCGGCGCTGGCCCTGAACCTGAAGACCGACGTGCCCGCGCTGCCCGGCCCCTCCACGCGGCTCGAGGCGGCCTGTGAGAAGCGGTTTGGGCTGGTTGGGGCCCGCGTGGCGCTGATGGCGCGCCCCTACGCAGGTCTGCGCGACGCCCTGAAGGCGGCGGTGGCCTCGTCGCCGGACCTGCCCGTCAGCCGCATCGGGGGACCCTGGGCCATGGACGCTCCCGAGGCCCGGGGCTCCTACCTCTTCAACTTCGGCGACATGACCGTCGCCAACGTGGGCGAGTGGGTGCGCACGGCCCAAATGCTGGGCGTCACGCAGATCGA
>JAPLCQ010000017.1 GCA_026392115.1 Armatimonadota bacterium
GGCTGGTACGACATCTTCTGCCAGGGCACGATCGACGCCTTCACCGGCATGCAGACCTGCGGCGGGCCCGGGGCGCGCGGCAAGCAGAGGCTGGTCATGGGCCCGTGGACCCACGGGATCATGCAGAACAAGGCCGGCGAACTGGGCTACCGCAACGGCAACACGCCGCCCAACCGCGCCGGTGATCCCTTCGCCTGGTTCGACTCCACGCTGAAGGGCCAACGCACCGCGATGACGGCGGCGCCGGCGGTGACCTACTACACCATGGGCGACGCCTTCGACGCCTCGGCGCCCGGCAACGTCTGGCGCACCGCATCGACCTGGCCGCCCGCCGGGGTGCGCGTGCGCAACTGGTACCTGACCCAGAGCAAGGGGCTCATGCCGCAACTCCCCGGAGCGGGCTTGCTCAGCTACGCCTACGACCCGAGGAACCCCGTACCCACCGTGGGCGGCCCGCAGTTGCTCATCCCGGCGGGGCCCATGGAGCAGTCCCGGGTGGAAGTCCGGCCCGATGTCCTCGTCTTCACCAGCGAGCCGCTGACGGACCCGCTGGAGGTGACGGGCCGCGTCCGCGCTTACCTGACGGCCTCCTCGGATGGCCCGGACACGGACTTCATCGTGCGGCTCTGCGACGTCTACCCCGACGGCCGCAGCTACAATGTCTGCGAGGGCGGCCTCCGGGCGCGGTTCCGCAAGAGCCTGAGCCGCGAGATGCCGCTGACGCCGGGCAAGGCCGAGCGAATGGGCATCGACCTCTGGTCCACGAGCATCGTCTTCAACCGGGGGCACCGGATTCGCCTGCAGGTGACCTCCAGCAGCGACCCGGGGCTCGACCCGAACCCGAACACCGGTGAACCGTTCCGATCATCGCCGCGCACCAGAATCGCGCGGAACACGCTTCTGCTGGGCGGGGTCAAAGCCTCCTACCTGGCGCTGCCGGAGATGGGGGCAGCGGGGCGTTAGGAGGCTGGGGCACAGCGCACATCGGTCCTAATCGTCCCATGGGTCGCATCAGTCCTACCCAGCCCGATCATGGGACCTATGTGGCCCATGGGACGTATGCTGTTCTGCGCCCTCTCGGCCGGCTACTTCGCCTTGTAGGGCGCCAGGAAATCGCGGGTGGCGTCGCGGACGGCGTTGGCCGCCGCCTGGATCTGCCGCTCCGAACCCTTGTTGTCAATACTGACGCGGTTGCCGCCGGAGCGGCCCGTAAAGATCTTGCCGGTCAGCAGCGCCTCGCCGGTCCGGGTGTCCATTAGCCAAACGCGCACGTCCGTGCGGCCCTCCTTGTCTTCGTAGAAGGGGCGCTTCTGGAGCTTCTGCTCGGTGGAGGTGATGGCGCAGAAGAGGACGAAGTCCGCGCCGGCCTTCTTACCGATCTCCAACACCACGGAGCGGCGCCAGTTCTCCTCGTCCGTCATGTCGAGCGCCAGCGCGCGGACGGCCGAGCGGACATCGTCGCGCGGCGTCAGGGCATAGCCCGCGGCGGGCAGATGGGTGGCAGCCCAGTCGTCGATCATGGTGGACTGCCTCTGCTTGAACTCGGCCCACTTCTCGCCGCTGCCGTTCACCGTAGGGATCACTGCCACCGTACCGCGGACGGCGCCGAGGCACGGCAGGCTGACTGCCGCCAGGGCGGCGATGAACAAGAACCGACTAACGCGGTGCATGGCGGATGCCTCCTTGGTCCGGGCCACGACCCGGGCACATCCCTATGGACGGTCGGGGAGTGCATCGGGTTGCGGCCCGGCGCGACCGGAGGGTAGGCTGTTGGCATCGGCAGCCATACCGCCCAAGGAGCATGACCTATGCATCAAGAGAGCATCGCACTGCTGAACGCCGCCGCGGCCGACGAGCTGACGGCCGTGCATCAGTACATGTACTTCCACTTCCACTGCAACGACCAGGGCTACGACCTGCTCGCCGGCCTCTTCCGCCGTACGGCCATCGAGGAGATGCTGCACATCGAGCGGCTGGCTGAGCGCATCCTCTTCCTGAAGGGCGACGTGAAGCTCGTCCCGTCCGCCGAGGTGCAGGCAGTCACCGACGTGCGCCAGATGCTGCAGATCTCCCGCGACATGGAGGAGAACAGCGCGGTGGCGTACGGCAAGTGGGCCAACGAGTGCGGCGGGCGGGGCGACAGCGCCTCGAAGCAGCTCTTCGAGAGCCTCGTGCTGGATGAGGAGCGTCACTACGGCTCGTTCGACACCGAGCTGGGCAACCTGGAGCGCTTCGGCGACAAGTACCTGGCCCTGCAGTCTATGGAGCGCAGCCGGGCAGTGGCTGCTGCCGCTGCCGCCGCTCCCCTGTAGAGGCCCAAATGGCACATATTGCTCGGTGGATAGGCAAGGTGTGCCAGACTATAGCGGGTCGCTCGTTGAAGGTCCTTCGGGGCCTTCAGCGTTCCTCGACGCATACCGGTTCGCCGGACGAGCGACCCTCTGCTCTGCGCGGTTGAGCGCCCGGCCTACTCCTCGGCTTCCTCCAGATCAGCTTGGTACCGCGCGACGGTCTCCTCGGGTAGCGCCTCCAGAAGCAACTCCTGCAGGAAATCGGGTTCGACCTCCAGCCCCTCCAGTTGCGGCGTCCAGTTCACGCCCACCAGCACCTCGTCGTCGTTCATGCCCGGTAGCCAACCAAAGAGAAACTGCGACAGTGGCAACTCCTCCGGGGCGTATTCGGTGAACTCGGCCTGCTGCACGGCAATGGCGGCTTCGGCGGAGGACCAGAAGATGAGCGCGTTGGCGCCCTCCTCCTCCTCCGATTCGCACCAGGCGTAGCCCTCTTCGTTCTGCAGCGCCCAGACGGCCCCGCGCTCCACGGCCTCGGCCACGAAGGCGGTCAACTCCACCGGCAGTTCCTGAACCTCATCCGTCATGTCGTATGCCCTCCTCCCGCGGCGCGCCGCTCAGTTGCCCGTCACGCTGTCGACGCGGCCGAAGATGCGACCGAGGCGGGCGACGGCTTCCGGGCTCAGGGGCCCGGCGTTGATCGATCGTGCGTTCTGCTCCAGATGCTCCACACTCCCCGTGCCGCTGAGCACCACGTCGATGCCCGGCTCGTGGCGGCAGAAGCGATAGGCCGCTTCCGGGATCGAGGCGGCGTGGCCCTCGCGCACCAGCCAGCCCAGCGGGTCCTCGGGGTCGAGCCCGGCCGCGTCGATCTGGCCCCGGGCCACCAGATCGGCCGCCAACTCCCGCAGCGCCTCGGGGCGGCTCAGGGCGCGGCGAACGGCGAACATGTCGAGCGTACCGATGCCCTTCGTCTGCGTGTGCGCCAGTACGCGGCTCCGCGCCGAGGGGTTGAGCAGGTTGAAGCCCACCATCATGACGCTCCAGCAGCCGTCACGCACGGCCTCGGAGAGCACCGCGTGGCCGGGGTCGCCGATGAACGCCTCGGTGATGCCCAGAAAGCGGATCTTGCCCTGCTCACGGAAGCGGAGCATGGCCGGAACCAGCTCCTCGCGGCAGTAGGCGTACTCGTCCAACGACACGCCGTGGAGCTGGTAGACATCCACCACGTCGGCGCCGAGCCGCCGGAGCGAAGCGTTGAGCCGCTCCTCCAACTCGGCGGCCGTGCCACGGCGCCCCTGCCATTCGACTGCGGCCTTGGTGCAGAGCGTGAGATTCTCGCGCGGGAGGCTGGCGATGCCCAGACCCACGGCGGTCTCGGTGCCGTACATCTCCGCGGTGTCGATGAGCGTGACGCCCAGTTCCACGGCGCGGCGTACCACGACGGCTGCCTCGGCGTCCGTCTTGCCGTAGGAGAGCCCCAAACGGCTGTGGCCTCCGCATCCGAGGCCCATGGCGCTGACCTCGAGGCCCGTGTTGCCCAGCTTGACGGTGTCCAAACTCGCTCTCCTCGCCGATGATTGTGGCACGGAGGCGGCGCGATGGCGTCACGATGCCGAGACCTCTGCCATAGTATCAGGAACTGAAGGAGGACTGAGCCATGCAGGAGCGCAAGCAGAGCCGGCTGACCCTCTCGTGGCGCGTGGGCGTGCCGCATTACGAGACCGACGAGGCCTTCGAGGCCCTGATGGAGCAGGTGCGGGCCAACGCCGACTGGCTGGACGAGGTGGCCTTCTTCGACAGCATCACCCACCACCTCTACCTTCCGCTGGAGCTCTTCGAGGAGCGCGCGCACATCCTCGCCGGACGCATCGAGGCGGTGCGCCGGGCAGGCGTGCGCAGCGTCGGCATCAACGTCCTCGCCACGCTGGGCCACCTCGACGAGGCCCGCGACACCATGCCGCCCCTCCCGTTCCAGCCGTTCATGGGCATGGACGGCAGGAGCTCCAACGGGTGCGGCTGCCCCAACGCGCCGGGCCTCCGCGCCTACATCGGGCGAAAATACGCACTCATGGCCGCGGCCGGGCCCGACTTCATCTGGGTCGATGACGACGTGCGGATGAACAACCACGGCGTCCCCTTCGGCTGCTTCTGCCCCGTCTGCGTCGGTATTTTCTGCAACACGGTCGGCCACGACTTCGACCGCTCGTCGCTGGTGGCGGCCCTGCACGATGCGGACCGCGACGACCTCCGCGAGGCGTGGCTGGCGCACAACGGCGGCACGATCTCGGCGCTGATGGCGCACGTGGCCGCATCCATCGCCGCTGTGAACCCGGGCATCGCCACGGGGCTCATGACCGCGGGTGCGGGCGACCTCTACTCGGGCGCCAATGTGGGCCGCTGGCTGCTGGACCTGGGCGCCTCCAAGCTCCGTCCAGGCGGCGGGTTCTACTGCGACGCCACCCCCGGCGGCATGGTCTCCAAGGCGTACGACATCGGCCGCGGCGCCCGCGACGTGCGGCACATGCCGGAGATCACCGATATCCAGTACGAACTGGAGAACTTCCCCTACCAGAAGCTCCGCAAGTCGGTCACGGCCCTCCTGAGCGAGTGCACGCTGGCGCTTGCCACCGGCTGCGACGGCGTGGCTCTCAACATGCTCCCCATGTGGGGGGCTCCCTACGACGAGTGCGCGGCCTATCTGCCCGCGCTGCGGCAGGCGCGTCCGCGCTGGGAGGCCTTCGTGGCTCATGCCGCCGGCCTGCCTACCGCCGGGCTCTGGGCGCCATGGAGGGCCGACCTGCTCGCGTCCGTCGAGCCCGAGCCGGGGCGAGGTTGGCCGGGCGGGCTCTGGGAGCACGGCACGGCCCAGCCCTACGTGCTGGCGGAGATTGGCCTGCCGCTGAGCGTGGAGCCCTGGGACGGCGAGGCCCCGCCGCGCTTCGGCGCCGTCCTGACGGGACGGCTGGCGCAGGCGTTCGGCGACGAGGCCCTGCGGGCGCTGCTGGCCGGCGGCGTGCTGATGGACACCGGCGCCCTGGACGTGCTGACCGAGCGGGGCCTCTCGTCGCTGGCCGGAGTGCGCGTGGAGCGCCGCATCGACAACGGCGCCATGGAGCGCTTCACGGACGACGCCCTGAACGGAGCAGCCGCGGGACAGATCCGCGACGCGCGCATCGAGTTCTGGGGCGACGCCCGCGGCATGGGCGACACGCTGGAAACGGTGGCCGACGGCGTCCGTCCGCTGGCCGAGATGCAGGACTACTTCCGCAGGCCGCTGGGCGCCTGCATGACCGCATACGAGAACGATCTGGGTGGCCGCGTGGTTGTGATGGGCTACGCGCCATGGATGTTCCTCCAGTCGGTCGGCAAGCGCTCGCAGCTGCTGAGCGTGGCCGACTGGATCACGCGAGGGAAGCTACCCGTGCGCGTTGACGCTGCGGCGCCGATCATCCCGTTCGTGCGGATGTCCGCGGATCGCGCGGCCGCGGCGGCAGTGCTGCTGAACGCGGGGCTCGACCCGGTGGCGGGCGTGGAGGTCCGCGTGCGGCTGGCGGGCGGCGAGCGCACGGAGGTGGTTGAGATCGCGCCGTGGAGCACGGCGACACTGTTGATCGGCTGAAGCCCGGAGGGATGAACGATGAGACTGCTGCGCATGGCCGCGGCCCTGCAGGCTCTGCTCGCCTGCTCGGCCGCCATGGCCCAGGAGCCCGCGAAGGGCGGCTCGGAGCGATGGGAGCCCGACATCAAGAAGATGGAGGAGGCCGACCGGAAGTCGCCTCCGCTCAAGGCCGGCGTCGTCTTCGCCGGCTCGAGCACCATCGTTCTGAGCAAGCCGGAACGCTGGTTACCGGAATTGAGGGCCGCCAACCGGGGCTTCGGCGGCTCGCAGATCGTCGACTCGACCTTCTACGCCGACCGGATCATCCTGCCGCTTGAGCCGTCGCTCATCGTCTTCCATGCGGGCGGCAACGACATCAACGCGGGCAAGGAGCCGGAGCAGGTCTGCGCCGACTTCGGGGCCTTCGTACGAAAGGTCCACGGCGCCCTGCCCACCACGCGCATCGTCTTCATGAGCCTCATGGCCACGCGCTCGCGATGGAAGCACTGGCCCAAGATGGCCAAGGCCAACGCGCTGGTCGAGGAGTTTTGCCGAGGCGACAACCGGCTCTGGTTCGTCGACATGACCCGGTACCTGACGACCGACATCGGCGAGCCGCGCGACGACCTCTTCCGCACCGACAAGCTGCACCTCAACGACGAAGGCTACCGGGTCTGGACCTCGGTCCTCGGGCCCGTGCTGACGCGGCTGCTCTGGAAGCCCGGCGCGGCGCGGGCCGCAGGCTGAAGCCGACGGCTGAAGCCGACGGCTACGAACGTCGCGAAGTCGCCGTCCGGCGACTCCACGACACAGGTGTCGGTGGCTCGGGCCTCCGCGCCCGAGTCTTGCCGGTCGCGCGCGCCGTGGCTGCAGTGCGGCGCGATGGACTACGACGGTTCACGGCCTCGCGGTAGTGCGGCGCGTACCTCCGGGGGGTCCTTCCGCTGCGCGTCAGGATGACGTCATGGGCGACTCAGTCTAGTCAGCCTGCCCCCGGAGGCCGTCGGATGAGCGCCGGTAGGCCAGGCCGTCGGTCGAGTGCCTGTTCGCCGCCAGGCGGACAGGCGTATCGAGACCCACGGCCGCTCGCCCTACCGGCCGCCGGGCGCCGCCTCGAACTGCAGGCCCTCCTTCCCCACCCGGAACACACGGGCGCGGATGGCGGAGTTGGGGCCTTCCTCGTAGTAGACGATGAGGACGCGGCCGCCGCCCAGCTCCACGAGGCTCGGGTAGGCGCCGATGACGCTGTCGACCGGAACCGTGGGGCCCCAGGTCTCGCCCTCGTCTCGGCTCACGTGGAGGGCCGTGCCGGGCAGGCGGTGGGCCAGCAGCGTGACGCTCGACCATCGCGTCCGCAGCAGGTAGGGCGCGTGGCCCGGAAAGCCGATGGGAGTCGATCGCGACCAGGTGCGGCCGCCGTCGCGCGAGACCGAGCGCCACATGGTCTGCTCGCCCCGGTTGGAGCGCATGACGCAGAGCAGGGAGCCGTCGGGCCGCTCGATCACGTCTGGCTCGTCGTTGTCGTCGTTCCCCGGGTCCACCACGATGGGCTCGCCCCAGGTCTTACCGCCGTCCTTGGAGAGGAGCACGTAGGACCAGACCCGCAGGGGATCGGGCAGCTCCTTGTAGATCGGCATCAGCAGCGCGCCGCCCCGGAGTCTGCGAACCGGGGCGCTGACGCCATAGTGCGCCGAGGCCGTCGAGGGGATCAGCTCCGGCTCCGACCAGGTGCGGCCCTGGTCGCGGCTGCGCGTGGTCCAGATTTCCTTGTAGCGTGTGCCGTCGCCGGGGCGCGCCGAGGGGCCGCCGGGGTAGTAGGTGAACCAGTTCACCAGCAGGTCGCCGTTGGCCAGCAGGGCGATGTGCGGGTCGCGGTCGTCCCACGGCGTGTCGGCCACCACCTCGGCGGCCCCCCAGCTCTTGCCGTTGTCCCGCGAGCGCACGGAGCAGATGCGGGCGCCGCGGGGCAGGGCGGCGGTGGGGTGCGCGATGTGCCCGTAGCCCGCGTAGAAGACGCAGAGCAGATCGCTGTTCCGCAGGCGGGCCACGTCCGGGAAGGCCTGGTAGCCCCCGGCCCCGGCATCCCGGCAGACGATCTGATGCCCAACCGGCGGCGCGGGCGCAGGCGTCTGGGCCGAGGCGGCCCCGAAAGTGCAGCTGAGCGCGCAGAGCGCGAGGCATAGGGTCATCATGCCCTCAGGTTCGCGCCGAGCGGGTCGACTTCCTGCGCAGCTACTTGCCGGTGCGCACTTCCGCCACGCGCCACTGGTCGTCACGCTGTTCGAGCGTGAAGCGGGCCGTGGCGCCGCCCATCTCGAGCCGGTAGACGGGCCAGCGGGCGGGGCCGGAGCGGCCGCACTCGTTCAGCATGGCCGGCTCCGGGAAGGCGGCGCGGAAGCGGGCCTGCGCCGGGCCGGGCTTGCGGGCGGCCCGCGCGCGGACGATCCAGGCGTCGATGGCACGAGCGTCGAAACCGACCCTCCGCTCTTCGCCTACCTGCAGCAGGGGCCGGCGGATCAGCAGCGGGTTCTCGCGCAGCAGGCGGAGCAGGGCGGCGCTGTCAGCGGGGACAGCCAGGCGGAGAGATGCGGAGGACATGCCCAATTACCTGCCTGGTTTCGGGAAATAGCGGGGCACCCTACGGCAGTAAGCCAGGTATTCCGTCCCAAAGGCCCGGGCCAGCTCGCGTTCCTCCAGGAGGACCACGGCATGCAGGATGGGCAGGCCGGCCAACCAGGCAAGATAGA
>JAPLCQ010000146.1 GCA_026392115.1 Armatimonadota bacterium
ACGACATGCACGGCAACGTGGCCGAGTGGCTGCAGGAGACGGCGCCCGGCTCCGGCGCGAGGCGGCTAGCCGCCGGCGGATCGTGGGCCGACCTGCCCCAGGAGGCGCGCGTCGGCGCCGTACGGCGCCACCCCCGGTGGCAACGCGTCTTCGACGTGGGCTTCCGCGTCGTCTGTGACAACCCCTAGCCGCCGCCGATGCGGCGCACACTGGAGCGACAACCGATGATGACCTCACGAGAGCGGGTACTGCGCACGCTGGAGCTTCGCACGCCGGACAGGGCGCCGAGGCAGCTCTGGGTCCTTCCCTGGGCCGTCGATCACCACCCCGAGGCGCTGGACGCCTTGCGCCGCGACTTCCCCGACGACATCAGCGGCGTCTCCGGCCACTGGAGCGAGCTGCCGGCCACTTCGGGCAACCCCTACGAGATCGGAACGTACGTCGACGACTGGGGCAGCGTCTTCACGAACATCCAGAAGGGCGTCATCGGCGAGGTGAAGGAGCCGCTCATCGCCGACTGGCGCACCGACGTGCAGAAGGTGCACATCCCCACCGAGTGGCTCACCGTGGACCGGGACCTGATCAACCGCGACTGCGCCGCCACAACCGCCTTCACCATGGCCGGCGCCTGCCCGAGGCCCTTCGAGCAGCTGCAGTTCCTGCGCGGCACCGAGAACCTCTACATCGACCTGATGGAGCGGCCCGCCGAGATGGTGGGCTTCCTGGGCGCCATGCACAACTACTACTGCGAGCTGCTGGAGGCATGGGCCGCCACCGACGTGGACGCGCTGATGATGATGGACGACTGGGGCACGCAGCGCACGCTCCTGCTGAGCCCGAAGCTCTGGCGCGCCGTCTTCAAGCCGCTCTACCGCGACTACATCGAGATCGCGCATCGGGCGGGCAAGAAGATGTTCATGCACTCCGACGGCCATATCCTATCGGTCATCCCCGACCTGATCGAGCTGGGCCTCGACGCGGTGAACTCCCAGGTCTTCTGCATGGGCATCGAGAACCTGGCGCCCTACGCGAGCAAGATCACCTTCTGGGGCGAGGTGGATCGCCAGCACCTGCTGCCCTCCGCCACAACCGGGGAGATCGACGCAGCGGTCCGCACGGTCCACCAGGCGCTCTGGCGCAACGGAGGCTGCATCGCGCAGTGCGAGTTCGGAGCAGGCGCCCGCCCGGACAACGTCCGCCAGGTCTTCGAGACCTGGGACCAGGCGACGATGGCAGGTTGAGAAGGCGCTCAAGAAGGCCACTTTCCTACGTCGGAGAAGTGGCCATCTTGACACAGGAGCCCTGCCTCCCATGCCGTCATCCTGAGGCCGCCGTCTGGCCGAAGGACCCCCCGTAAGCCGCCCGCCGCGCTTCCGCGTTGCGCTGCGCTTCCGTTGGCGTCGCGCTGAACGGCGGGGCGGGGTGGTCCCGCAGGCGCGGCGGCTCGGGCCGGGGGGTCCTTCCGCTTCGCGTCAGGATGACGTCAAAGGCACAGGCGCCGCCTGCCCTTGCCGTCATCCTGAGGCCGCCGTTTGGCCGAAGGACCCCCCCGTAGGCCGCCCGCCGCGCTTCCGCGTTGCGCTGCGCTTCCGTTGGCGTCGCGCTGAACGGCGGGGCGGACTGGTCCCGCAGGCGCGGCGGCTCACGCCGGGGGATCCTTCCGCTTCGCGTCAGGATGACGTCTAAGGCACAGGCGCCCTGCCTCCCTTGCCGTCATCCTGAGGCCGCCGTATGGCCGAAGGACCCCCCGTAAGCCGCCCGCCGCGCTTCCGCGTTGCACGGCGCTTCCGTCGGCGTCGCGCTGAACGGCGGTGCGGGGTGGTCCCGCAGGTGCGGCGGCTCGGGCCGGGGGGTACTTCCGCTTCGCGTCAGGATGACGTCAAAGGCACAGGCGCCGCCTGCCCTTGCCGTCGCCCTGGACGCAGTGAAGGGCCCCGACTCCAGCGCTGCGGTGGCTTGCCCGGGGGCTTGCGCTTCGCGCCGGGGTACGAGGGTGCGGTGCGCGAGTCGGGGTGCTTCGCTTCGCTCAGCACGACCGTCAACGACACAGGCGGCCACGGCCATACCGTCGGTTGAGTATGGCCGGGCAGCCGTTCGCAGGGACCGTATCGAAACCACGGCGCGCGCAGGCTACCGGACTCGGGCACGGAGGCCCGAGCCACCGGGGGCGGCGCGGCGAACAGGCGCTCGACCGACGCTCTGGACCGTTCGCCTAGCGCTTCCACTCCTTCAGCTTGGCCTCTAGTTCCTTGGCCATCTCCGGCGGGTAGCTCGCTCCGGATTTCCTCAGGAGCGCTACGGCCTGCGTCTGGGTGCTGATGGCCTGGGCCTTGTTGCCGGACTTGAAGTAGGCGACCGCCAGCGTGTCCAGGATCATGGGGTCGGCGTTCTTGCTCGCCTGGGCGGCGCGCTTGGCTATGGCGAGGGCCAGCGGGTAGTTGCGGGTCTTCAGCGGGCTCTGATCGTCCACCAGGGGCCAGGCGAGCTGGTTCAGCATCTGGGCGTCGGCGCTGAAGATGCCGGCGCTGAGCTGCTTGGCGAACGCGTACATGGCCTTCTCGTCGGAGCGCATCAGCACCATGAACTTGGTCATGCTCAGGTTGGCCCGCATGTCCGGGTTCGCGGCGATGATCTTGTCGATGGCCACGAGGGCGCCCTTGTAGTCCTGCTTGTTCAGGGCGGCCATCATGGGGGCCATCAGCTCGCTCTGCTTGCGCTGCTCGGCTTCGCGCTTCTCACGCTCGGCGGCGGCGGTGGCCGGGTTGAACGTTCCGGCCAGCACCTGGTCGAGGACCTTGTCCAGGCCGTCCATGGGGTGGCCGATCCACGCGATCTTGCCGGTTCCGTCCACCACGAAGGCCGACGGGATGCCGTTCTGTCCCGCGGCGGTCATCCACGTCTTGGCCATGGTCTTCTCGGGGCCGTCGACCGCCACGTTGTAGTCCATCTTGTCGCCCATCTCTTTGACGAACTGGTCGACCTTCTCCATGTACGCGGTGTCGGCGTCGTTGGCCTGGCGCTCCCAGACGCTGACGCCGACGAAGGTCACCTTGCCCGCCAGCTTCTTGGCCATCTCGGTCAGGTGCGGGATGCTGGTCTTGCACGGGCCGCACCAGGTGGCCCAGAACTCGACGACGTAGGTCTTCCCCGCCTCGAACGAGGAGACCTCGGCGCCCTTCACCCACTTCGCCACCCTGATCGGCGGCGCCGCGTCCTGCACCTTGAGAGTAGGCGTCTGAGCCGACGCCGCGACCCCTCCGACCACCACCGCAGCCGCCAGGGCCGCAAGCGTACGCACTCGCATCGTATTCTCCTTGGATCGGTCCGCACTACCGGGCGCGGAGCCCATTGCGTTATACTCCACGCGGCGGCACGGCGTGCCCGGCAAGGGCGCCGACGGGGCCGTAGCGGGGAACACAAGTGCAGATTCGCGGCGGCGCAACCAGCCCCGCGGCCGAACTGGCCCGGGCGATCTACGCTCATACGCTGGACGAGGTCCGGGGCGACCGCCTCACGCGGCGGCACGTCTCGATGGATGGCGCGGTCCTTCGCCTGGGTCCGCACCGGTACGCTCTGGACGGAATCGGGGCCATCCGCGCGGTGGCGATCGGCAAGGCGGCCGTGGGAATGGCTCGGGCCGCCGGCGACGCGCTGGGCGAGAAGCTGGGCCCTGGCCTCGCGGTGACGAAGCTCGGAGCGGGCGAGGCCGTCCCCGGCGTCAGGGTGCTGGAGGCGGCGCACCCCGCGCCGGATGCGAGCTCGCTGGCGGCGGGCATGGCGGTGGCGGAAGCCGTCGCCGGGTCGCGAACCGGCGACCTGACGATCTGCCTCCTCTCCGGCGGAGCCTCGGCCCTGGCCGAGTTGCCCGTCGACGGGGTGGCTCTGGAGGATTTGGCGCATGTAACCATGGCGCTCATGCGCGGCGGCGCGGCCATCGACGACCTGAACGCGGTGCGCGGCTGCCTCTCGAGCCTGAAGCGCGGGGGCCTGGCGCGCCTCGCGGCTCCCGCCCAGGTGGTCTGCCTGGTCCTCTCGGATGTCCTCGGCAACCCGCTGGGGGTGATCGGCTCCGGCCCCTGCTTCGGCGCGGGAGCGCGTCCCGACGCCGCCCGTGACGCGCTGCGCCGGCACGGCGTCTGGGACGGGTGCCCGGCATCGGTCCGCGCGCGACTGGAGCGGGCCCCTACCCTCTCGCCCCCCGTTGCGGAGGCGCGCCACGTCATCGTCTGCGACATCGACACCGCGCTGACGGCCGCCGCGGACGCGGCGCGAGCCCTCGGGTTGCGCCCCCTCGTCGTGACGAACCGCCTTGTGGGCGAGGCCGACGAGGCCGGTCGGCGCCTCGGCGACCTGGCGCGGGAGCTGCTGGACCCGGCCAGCCGCGGCGGGTACGACTGCCTGATCCTGGGAGGCGAGACCACCGTGACGGTGCGCGGGACGGGGCTCGGCGGCCGGTGCCAGGTCGCCGCCGCCGCCGCCGCCGGAGTCCTGCGCGGCACGGAGGGGCTTGCCGTCCTGGCGGCGGGCACCGACGGCACCGATGGACCCACCGACGCGGCGGGCGGTCTCGTCGACGGCCAGACGGCCCTGCGCGCCGAGGAACGGGGGCTCGACCTGGAGCAGCGCCTGACCGAGAGCGACAGCTATCACTGGCTCCAGGGCGCGGGCGGCCTCATCCGGACCGGCCCGACGCACAGCAACGTGAACGACCTCCACCTCGTCGTGGCGGCCCTGAGGCGTTGAGCGGTAAGCTACACCCATCGGCGGCGTCACCACAGACTGCAAGGAAACCCATGAGCGATACACGACCGGACCCCGGCATCATCTTCAGCCTCTCCACGGCCTACTGGGCCTCGGCCTGCCTGCTGGGCGCCAACGAGCTGGGCCTCTTCGGCGCGCTGGCCGCCGGACCGGCGACGGCGTGCGAAGCCGCGCAGAAGGTCGGCGCCGACGCGCGGGCCTGCGAGACGCTGCTCGACGCTCTGGCGGGGCACGGGCTGCTCGCCAAGTCCGAGGACCGCTACGCGCTGACGCCGGCCTCGCGGGCCTACCTGGCTCCGGGCTCGCCGGCCTATCTGGGCAGCGCGCTGAGGTGGAGCCAGGACCAGTACGGCGCCTTCGGCCGCCTGGCCGAGACCGTCCGCACCGGCCGCCCCGCCGTGGCGCCCGAGCTGCACCTCGGGGCCGACGAGGAACAGACGCGAGCCTTCGTGCTGGGGATGCACGAGCGGGCGCTGGGCGTGGCCCGCGGCGTCGTGCCGTTCATCGACCTCGGCGGCGCGCGCGAGCTGCTGGACGTGGGCGGCGGACCGGGCACCTACTCGGCGCTGCTGGCCCAGGCCGATCCGAACCTGCACAGCACCGTGCTGGACCTGCCGGCGGTGGTAGCCATCGCGGCGGAGCTGATCGCGGCCGTTGGGCTTCAGGACCGCGTGGGCGTGGTGGGCGGCGACGCCACGTCGGGCGAGTACGGCGCGGGCGCCTACGACGCTGTGCTCTTCTCCGGCGTGCTGCACCAGATGGCTCCCGCCACCATCTCCCGCATGTTCGCCGGCGCCGTCCGCGCGCTGCGGCCCGGCGGGCGGGTGATCGTCTCGGACATGATGCTCGGCGACGACAAGACGGAACCCGCCTTCTCCACGCTCTTCTCGGTGCTCATGCTGCTCACCAGCGCCGAGGGCGCCGTCTTCGCCGAGGGCGAATGCGCGGCGTGGCTGACCGAAGCGGGGCTCACCGACGTGACCGTCCGTCGGCTGCCGCCGCCCCTGCCCTACAGCGTGGTGACCGGCCGCAAGCCGACCTGAACCCGCCGCCCTACGTGTGGTACTCGGCGTTGATCTTGATGTAGTCGTACGAGAAGTCGCAGGTCCAGAACGTGGCCTGCTCGCCGCCCGAGCGCAGGTCGACGACGAGCCTTACCTCGCTCTCGGCCAGCGTCTCGCGGGCGGCGGCCGCGTCGAACGAAGCGCCCGCGCCGTCCACGTAGACGGGGATGCCGCCGATGGCCACGCGGAGGCGCTCGGGATCGAACGCCACGCCGCACTTGCCGGCGGCCGCCAGGATGCGGCCCCAGTTGGGGTCGTTGCCGTAGAGCGCCGTCTTGACCAGCGGCGAGTCGGCGATGCCGCGGGCGATGGTCTCGGCGTCCCGCTCGGTCCGGGCGCCCTTCACCACGACCTCCACCAGCTTCGTGGCGCCCTCGCCGTCGCGGGCCAGCTCGCGGGCCAGGTAGCGGCAGACGCGCTCGACGCCCTGGCAGAAGTCGTCAAAGGCCGGCCCCTCGGCGACGATCTCGACGCCGGACGCCCCGCCGGCCAGGAGGGCCACGGTGTCGTTGGTGCTCGTGTCGCTGTCCACGGTGACCCGGTTGAAGGTCCGCGCCACGGCGGCCGAGAGCGCCTCCTGCAGCAGGCCAGCGGGCACGGCGGCGTCGGTGGTGATGAAGCAGAGCATCGTGGCCATGTTCGGCGCGATCATGCCCGAGCCCTTGCAGGAGCCGCCGATGCGCAACTCGCCCTCCCATGCGTCGCTCTGCATCTGGACCGCGATCGTCTTCGGCCGCATGTCGGTGGTCATCATGGCGCGGGCCACGGCCATGTCGACCCCGCCCTCGCGGTCCAGCGCGTCGGCGGCGCGGGGGATGCCGTCCTCCAGCTTCTCCATGGGCATGGTATGGCCGATGACGCCCGTAGAGGCCACGAAGACCTCGTCGGTGCTGATCCGCAGGCAGGCCGCGGCGAGTTCCGCCATGCGGAGCGCGTCGGCGTCGCCTCGGGCGCCGTTGCAGGCGTTGGCGTTGCCCGCGTTACAGACGACGGCCCGCGCGCTCCCGTGGGCGGCCACACGCTTGCTGTGCCGCACGCTGGCGGCCTGGACCACATTGGTGGTGAAGACGGCCGCGGCGGAGGCAGACGTCTCGCTGAAGATGAGAGCGAGGTCGTCGCCCTGGGTCTTCAGCCCGCAGCGCACTCCAGCCGCCACGAAGCCCAGAGGGAACGTGACCCCCAGATCGGTGTGCTGCTTCCATTGGGTGAGCATGGGCGTCTTCTCCGTGCAGCGGCCGAAAGCGGCCACCAGAGGGTCCAGGATAGCGTCTGCATATAATAGCCCACGGGCGCGGGGCCGCCGCCGCGATCGAGCCGGAGGTATACTCGCGTTCAGCGCGGTTTGACCGCACACCCACATCATGACCCACGCAACCAGAGCCACCCTGAGCACCCTGGCGCTCCTCGTGCCGCTGTCGCCCGCGCGCGGCCAGTCGTCACCGGAGGAGCAGTTCCGGCGCGCCAACGAGCGCATCAGCCGGGGCGGCACAGCCACGACTTCCCGCGCGCCGGTCCGCTCCGAGGCCTATCTGGGCCGCCTGGGCGTCATCACGCAGGCGACCAACATCCACGTGACGCGCTCCTCGGCATCGGCCGTGCTGGCCCGCGTGGAGGCCGGAACCTATGTCTGCCTCCGGAGCCAATCGCCGCGCTGGTACGGACTGCTCATGGCGGACCGGACGCTGGGTTGGACCCAGAAGGCGCGCGTGAGGATGCTGGACTTCAACGTCGTCGGCTCGGCGGGCCACGCGGCGCCCTCCATGGGCGGCTCCGAGGGCCTCTCCGGCGGGCAGCGAAGGGTCATCGAAGTGGCGTACAGCTTCCTCGGCATCCCGTATAAGTGGGGTGGGACCACGGGCGCGGGCATCGACTGCTCGGCCTTCGTCCAGAGGTGCTTCGCGTTGGCCGGCGTGCGGCTGCCCCGCACGGCGGCGGAGCAGTTCCGCTACGGCTCTCCGGTCCCGGTCGAGCTGCTGCAGACGGCGGACCGGCTCTACTTCGCGAGCGGCAACGGGCGGATTTCGCATACCGGCATCTATCTCGGCAACGGGTACTTCATCCACTCCTCCACCAACCGGCGGGGCGTGGCGATCAGCGCCCTGAACGAGGCCCTCTACGCCAGGATGTACGCCGGCGCGCGCAGGTAGGCCCCGCCGCTGACGCTGACGCGGCGACCGAAGTCGGCGCCATCGCCGGTCAGGAGAGACGCACCCCACGATGCGTAACAAGCTCATCGAGATCGGCATACCGTCCGCCGTAGGCGTCGTCTGCGCGGTCCTGCTCGGCGTCCTGATCTATGGTTACGTGCGCCCAGGCGGCTTCTCCGAGCGGCCGCTGGGCCTGGACCAGTTCCGCGTCGCCGTGCGCCCCGGCGGCCAAGGCGCGTCGGCCCCTGGAACCCCGGCAGGTGTCAGCTTCACGAACGCCAAGGCCACCGTGGCGGCGCTGCCCGGAGCGTGGCCCGGATTCCGAGGCCCCCGGCGCGACGGCGTCGGCCCGGACACGACCGCTCTGGCGCCCGGGTTCGGTCCCGCAGGCCCACCGGTCCTCTGGTCCGCTGCGCTGGGAGAAGGCTACGCCGGGCCGGTCGTGCTGAACGGCCGCGTCTACCTGATCGACTACGACCAGGGCGCACAGAGCGACGCGATCCGATGCTTCTCGCTGGCCGACGGCTCAGAGCTATGGCGCCGCAGCTATCCGGTTGTGGTCAAGCGCAACCACGGCATGTCGCGGACCGTGCCCTACGTGACCGACAAGCTCGTCGTGACGCTGGGCCCCAAGTGCCACCTCACCTGCTGCGATGCCGCCACCGGCGCGATCAAGTGGCAGCACGACCTCGTGGCCGAGTACGGGGTGACGGTGCCGGAGTGGTACGCCGGCCAGTGCCCGCTCGTCGTCGACGGCATGGTGGTGGTCGGCACGGGCGGCTCCGCGCTGGTGGTGGCGTTCGACGCGGCCACGGGCAAGGAGAAGTGGCGCTCCCCCAATCCCGGCAACTGGGCCATGACGCACTCGTCCCTCATGCCCATGACCGTGAACGGTGTGAAGACGCTGGTCTACGCGGGAAGCGGCGGCGTGGCGGCCGTCACCGCCGCCGACGGCAAGATCGTCTGGAGCACCGATGAGTGGGTTATCAACACGGCCACGGTGCCGACGCCCATCGTGGCGTCAGGCAACCGGCTCTTCCTGTGCGGCGGCTACGACTCCGGCGCCATGATGCTGCAGGTCGACGGCTCGGCGGCGGGCATGACGGTCAAGACGCTCTGGCGCGTCAAGGCCTCGGTCTTCAGCTCCGACCAGCAGACGCCCATCCTCTACAAGGACCACCTCTACGGCGTCATCACCGGCGGCCAGATGGTATGCCTGAAGCTCGACGGCACGGTGGCGTGGACGTCTGGCCCCATGAACCGGTACGGCCTGGGCCCCTACATGGTCGCCGGCGGGCTGCTCTACATCCTCGATGACAAGGGCACGCTGACCGTGGCCGACGCTTCGCCCGCGGGCTTCAGGAAACGGTCCGAGGCGCGCATCCTGGAGGGCCCGGACGCCTGGGGCCCGCTGGCCATCGCCGGAGGGCGGTTGCTGGCGCGGGACCTGACGCGCATGGTCTGTCTCGACGTGGCGGCGCACTGACGTGAGAAGCATCTCGCGCCGGGCGTTGCTTGCTGCGGCCGCGGCTGGGCTGGCAGGGTGCCGCGAGCATCCGCCGCGCGTGGTCGTGACCGATGCCGACCCGCCCATCGACCCGGCGCTGGTGAAGTTCCGCACGGTCGGCGTGATCGAGACCGGAATGGCCGCTCCGTCCGGCATCGCCGTGGCGGCCAACGACGCGATCCTCGTGGCCGGGGACGCCGAAGTGCGCTCCTACGCGCCCGACGGCAAGCAGCAGGGCTCCATCGCGGTGGCGCCGCGGCCCGCCTGCCTGGCCGTAGGCCCCGACGGAGCAGTCTATGTGGCCGCCGCCGACCGGGTGCGGATCTACGGCGGCGACGGCGCCCTCCGGTCCGAGTGGCCCTCCCTGGGCGACCGGGCCGAGCTGACGGGGCTATCCGTGAGCCGTGACGATGTGCTGCTGGCCGACGCCGGAGGCCGCCGCGTCCTCCGGTGCGACCACGCGGGCCGCGAGTTGGCGACGCTCTGCGGCAAGGGCGGAGGCTATCCCGGCCTGCTGCTGCCCAGCGCATATCTCACGGTCAGGCACTTTGAGGGCGGCTTCTGCGTCAATAACCCTGGGCTGCACCGAATCGAGCGGCACGCCGCCGACGGCAAGCTGACCTCCTCCTTCGGCGCCGAGGGCCTTGAGGTCGAGCGTTTCTGCGGCTGCTGCAATCCAACCGACTTCGCCCTCCTGCCGGGCGGCTCGGTGGTCACGGTTGAGAAGGGGCTGGTCCGGATCAAGGAGTACAGCCGCGAGGGTCGGTTGCTCTGCGTGGTGGCTGCGCCGTCCGAGTTCGTGGACGGAACTGCCGGGGTTGCGCTGGCCGTCGATGGGCGTGGCCGCGTGCTCGCACTGGACCCGAAGAAGAAGGTGGTACGCATTTATGAACGCAAAGCATAGCGACACGCCGCCGCCCGCTCGGCGCGATGCGCTCCGCACGGTGGCCCGCGGCCTGCTCGCGGCGGGCGGCGCCCTCTACCTGACGCGCCTGGCCTACGCCCGCGGCTGGTGCTCAACGGTCGGCGCCTGCGCCTCGTGCCCTGCCGCCTCGGCCTGCCCAAGCGCCGATATCCTTCGGCAGAACAGCGCCGATGGCCGGTAAGCTGCTCCCCATGGTCGACGATGCGCCCGAGCAGCCGCAGGCCGGCCGGACCAGGCGCGACTTCCTGCTGGCGGGCGTCCGCACGGGCTCCGTGGTGGCCGCGGGCGGCCTGTTGACGATCCTGGCGAAGGCTCCCGCCGCCGCCGGCACGGTCTGGCAGATCGATCCCGACAAATGCACCCAGTGCGGCCTCTGCGCCACCAACTGCGTGCTGCAGCCATCTGCGGTGAAGTGCGTCCACACCTACGCCATGTGCGGCTACTGCAAGCTCTGCTTCGGACTCCTCAAGGACAAGCGCACCGGCAACACGCTTTCGGTCGAGAACAGCCGCTGCCCCACGGACGCCATCAAGCGCGTCTTCGTGGAGGACCCCTACTACGAGATGCACATCGAGGAGAACCTCTGCATCGGCTGCGGCATCTGCGTGAAGGGCTGCACGCGGTTCGGCAACGGCTCCATGTACCTGCAGATCCGCCACGACCGTTGCGTCAACTGCAACGAGTGCGGCATCGCCCGGGCCTGCCCCGCCGGCGCCATCTCGCGGGTCAGCGTGAAGACGCCCTACAAGCTCAAGACGAGGCGCGCTTGATGCCCCTGCTCGAACCCGGCCCGTGGGATCGCGGCAAGCGCTCCCGGCTGGCGCTGGCGGCCCTTGCCGCCGTGGCGGGCGCCGCACCGGCCGCCCGCGCCCAGGAGCAGAAGAAGCAGCCGCCCCCCGAGTTCTCCGAGGGCTACACGCCGCCCATGCCCTCGCAGCCTCAGCCGCGCATGCCATGGCTCGCCATGCTGGACGTGGCCCTGCTCGCCGCGGCGCTGGGCCTCGCGGCCTGGATCGGCCTCCACCGCCGGTCGCGCCGCGAGATGCGCCTCCTGGGCCTCTTCAGCGTGCTCTACTTCGGCTTCATCCGGCAGGGCTGCATCTGCCCCGTGGGCAGCATCCAGAACGTGGCCCTGGCCGCTCTGGGGTCCGGCTACGCGCTCCCCTTCGCGGCGGGCGCGCTGTTCGTGCTGCCGCTGCTGGCGTCCCTCTTCTTCGGGCGCGTCTTCTGCGGCGCGGTCTGCCCGCTGGGCGCCATCCAGGACCTCGCGCTCCTCTGGCCCAGGCGCGTCCCGGCATGGCTCGACAGCGCACTGAGCGTGCTTCCCTACGCGGTGCTGGGCATCGGCGTGCTGTATGCCGCGGCGGGCACGGCGTTTGTGATCTGCCAGTTCGACCCGTTCGTCGGCTTCTTCCGCTTCAGCGGCGGATGGCTGGCCATCTCGCTGGGCGCGGGGCTTCTCCTGCTCGGAACGGTCGTGGGCCGACCCTACTGCCGATGGCTCTGCCCCTACGGCGTCCTGCTCCGCTGGACCGCCGCGCTGACCCGGTGGGGAGTGCGAATCACGCCCAAGGACTGCATCCAGTGCCACCTCTGCGCCGATGCCTGCCCCTTCGGCGCCATCAGCCCGGCCACGCTGGAGGCTCCCGCCGAGCCCCGCGCCACGGCACGCCGGCGGCTCGGCCGGGTGCTTGCCGTAACCCCGCTCATCGTGGCCGCGGGCGCCCTCCTCGGCTGGCTCGGCGCTCCCGCCGTGGCGCGGTACGACCGTGTCGTCTCGCTGGCCGAGCGGGTCTACCTGGAGGAGGCCGGCCGCGTGAAGGGTCAGACCGATGCCTCCGAAGCCTTCCGAAAGCAGGCGACGCCCACCGGCGAGCTCTACCGCCAGGCCCTCGTCAAGCGCCGTTGGTACGGCGGTGCCACGACGCTCTTCGGAGCGTGGTGCGGCGTCGTGGTGGCGGGTAAGCTCATCTTCCTGACGCTCCGGCGTCGCCGCCCGGACTACGAGGCCGACCAGGCCGCCTGCGTCTCCTGTGCGCGATGCTACACCTCATGCCCCATCGAGCAAGAGCGGCTCACGGGCCTCCGATCGCCCCTGCGAGACGCACCCGAGCAACTATGAACCAGAACAGCGAACCAGCAACCGGGTCCACCAGCCTCTATCGAAGCGCCAAGCGGTCGGCAACCATCTGCGCCGTCTTCGGGCTGATCGTCTTCGGGCTGCTCGTGGCCAACACCGTGGCGAACCGAACCTCCGACCTCGTAACGCCCGCAAGGCTCCACGCCATGGAGCTGGAGCTGAACCGCAACCCCAAGGACGAGGCGCTGAAGCAGCGCATCCGCAAGCTCGACCTTCGGGTGCGCCGCTCCTTCTTCCGCGGCCAGGCGTTCGCCGGGCTGGGCTTCCTCCTGCTGGCGGGCGCGGCCGTGGGTTTCTTCGCGTTCTCCGAGTTGGCGGCCCGGCAGGTGCGTAAGCTGCCCGCGCCCAACCCCGAAGCCGCCAAGGAGATCGAGGCCTCGCTGCCAGGCGGCCGGCGAGCCGTGGCGGTGCTGGGCGCCCTGCTGGGCGGGACGCTGATGACGATGGCCGTACTCTCGCGTCACGATGCCGCCGCCGAGTATGCGCGGCTGGCGATGCGGAAGCCCTTCATCCGCCAAGCGGAGGCGGCTCGTCCCGGCGGCGGACTGGGTCCGTTGGGCCGCGCCGGCGCGCTTCCCATGGCCGGCGCGCCGGGTGTCGCGGGTGCGGGACAGCCGCTGGGCATCGCCACACCGCAAGGCGGCACGCTCATACAGCCCATCGTGGCCGCGTCGGGCGGCGCAGGCGTCACACCCGTCCCGCCCACGGCCGGTCCGAGCCTCCTGAAGAACCCGCCGGTCACCATCACGGGGGTTTCCCCCGGCGGCTCGGCCGCGTGGCCCCGGTTCCGAGGCCCCAACGGCGACGGCACGGCCGGTCCGGGCGACTACCCCAACGAGTGGAACGCGACTAACGGCGCCAACACGCTCTGGAGGCAGCCACTGGCGCTGCCCGGTTGGAACTCGCCCATCGTGGTGGACGGCAAGGTTGTGCTGTCCGGCGCCACGGCCGCCAAGCGAGCCGTCTCCTGCTTCGACGCGGCCACCGGCAAGCCTCTCTGGCAGACCGAAGTCCCCCCGTCGCGCCCCGGCGAGGAGGTGAAGGTCATGGACGACACGGGCTACGCGCCCTCCACCATGGCCACCGATGGCGCACGTCTCTACGCAGTCTTCGTCAACGGCGACGTCGTCGCCCTGGACCTCCAGGGCAAGCAGCTCTGGCTGCATCCGCTGGGAATGCCGGAGAACCACTACGGCCACGGGGCATCACTCACCACCTACGGCGCCGGCGTCATTGTCCAGTTCGACCAGGGCGCCTCGGCTTCGGACAACAAATCGGAGTTGCTCGCCTTGGACGGGACCTCGGGCAAGGTGGTTTGGCGCATCAAGCGCCCCAGCCCCGGGACCTGGAGCACGCCCATCGTGGTCAAGGCGGGCAAGCGCGACCTCATCGTCTGCAGCGGCAACCCATTGCTCATGGCCTACGACGCGGCGTCCGGCGCCGAGGTCTGGCGAGCGGAGGTGGTTGGCGGCGAGATCGCTCCCACGCCCACGTTCGGCGAGGGCTTCATCTTCGTGGCCAACCAGGGCGGAAACCTGGCCGCCGTGCGCCCGGATGGCACGGGCAACGTCACCAAGACCGCCGTCGCCTGGCTGGCCGCCGACGGCCTGCCGGACATCGTGAGCCCGCTCTACGCCAATGGCTGCATCTACCTCTGCACCACCGAGGGCCTCGTCACCTGCGTCGACGCCAGGACCGGCAAGAAGGTCTGGGACCACGACTTTGAGGTGATGATGCGCGCCTCGCCCACGCTCGTCGGCGGCGCGTTCTGGCTCTTCGACATCAAGGGCGCGGCGTACCTCGTGGAGGCCGCGCGCAGCTTCAGGCTGGTGAGCCAGGCGGTCGTCGGCGAGGAAGTGAACGCCTCTCCGGCCGCCGTGGATGGCCGGTTCTATGTGCGCTCCAAGTCGCACCTCTACTGCTTCGGCAAGAAGCCATGATCGCGCTCTTCCCGTCGCGCCGCACACAGGCCCCGCCGCCGCCGCCGATCGAGGTCCTGCCCGAGCCCGGCGCATTTGTCGAAGCCGTGGTCGCCGACACGGGCCGCGAGCCGCAGGCGCTCATACCGATTCTACAGGCCGTGCAGCGCCGCTTCCGCTACCTGCCGCCCGAGGCGCTGCACCGCGTGGCCGAACTCACGCGCTCAAGCCCCGCCGACATCATGGGCGTGGCCACGTTCTACTCCCAGTTCCGCACCACTCCGGTGGGGCGGCACATGGTGAGCGTCTGCCACGGCACCGCGTGCCACGTCAAGGGCTCCATGCTCATCGACGACGCGCTCCGCCGCCACCTTCGGCTCGGCGCCGGCGACGACACCGACCAGGCTCGGGAGTTTACGCTGCAGAAGGTGGCCTGCGTGGGCTGCTGCACGCTGGCGCCGGTGATCCAGATCGACGGCGTCACCTACGGCAACCTGAAGCCCGAGACGGCGCCTAAGGCCCTGCGCGATTTCCTGGAGACGGCCGGCCGCGCTGAGGACGCGGGCCTGGCGCCCATCGCCGACGGTCGCCAGGCCGGCGAAATCCGCATCACCATCGACAGCTGCTGCATCGCCGGTGGCGCACTGGAGGTCCACGACGCCCTGGTGCAGGCTGCCCGCCAGAGCCGGGCGCCCGTGGCCGTGAAGCCGGTGACCTGCGGCGGCATGTGCCACCAGATACCCCTGGTCGAGGTGGCCGCCGGGCCGCGCGAACCCGCCACCTACGCCAAGGTGACGCCGCAGGAGGCCGAGCAGATCGTCCGCCGGCACTTCCCCGGCAGCGGCCTCGGCGCCCGGGTTCGGGCGAGGGTCGCGGGCGTGATGGACCGCCTGGTCGAGGCCGGCGCGGGCGATGTCCTGCAGCGCCACGCGTTGGACGTGCGCGACAAGCCCGTCTGCGCCTTCCTGGGTCCGCAGCGCCGCATCGCCACCGAACAGACCGGTTCGCAGGACCCCATGAGCCTCGACGAGTATCGCGCAGCCGGCGGCTACGAGGGCTTGCGCCGTGCGTTGGCCGACATGACGCCCGAGGGCATCGTCGACACCATGACGCGGTCGGGTCTCCGCGGCCGTGGCGGCGCGGGCTTCCCAACGGGCGTCAAGTGGGGCAAGGTTCGCCAAACGAAGGCCGCCACCAAGTACGTGGTGGTGAACGGCGACGAAGGCGACCCCGGCGCCTTCATGGACCGGATGCTGCTGGAGTCGTTCCCCTACCGCGTGCTGGAGGGCCTCACCATCGCCGCGCGCGCGGTGGGCGCCGAGGAGGGCTACCTCTACATCCGCGCCGAGTACCCGCACGCCGTCACTCGCATCCGCGAGGCCATCCGCCGATGCGAGACCGCCGGTCTGCTGGGCGACGACATCATGGGCTCTGGCTCGCGCCTGTCTCTCACGGTGATGGAGGGCGCCGGCGCCTTCGTCTGCGGCGAGGAGACGGCGCTCATCGCCTCCATCGAAGGCCGCCGGGGGATGCCCACGCTCCGCCCGCCCTACCCCGCCGAGTCGGGCCTCTGGGGCATGCCGACGCTGATCAACAATGTCGAGACCTACGCCATGGTCCCATGGATCGTCCGGAACGGCTGGGCCGCCTTCGCCACGCTGGGCACCGAGAAGAGCCGCGGCACCAAAGTCTTCGCGCTGGCGGGAAAGGTCCGGCGCGGCGGCCTCATCGAGGTGCCCATGGGCGTCACCATCCGGCAGGTCGTCGACGAGATCGGCGGCGGCGTCTCCGACGGAGGCGTCTTCAAGGCGGTGCAGATGGGCGGCCCTTCCGGCGGTTGCATCCCGGCCTCCATGGCCGACACACCCGTCGACTACGACGCACTGCAGGCGGCAGGGGCCATCATGGGTTCTGGCGGCATGGTGGTGCTGGACGACCGCACCTGCATGGTGGACATCGCCCGCTACTTCCTGGAGTTCACCCAGCACGAGTCCTGCGGAAAGTGTACGTTCTGCCGCCTGGGCACCCGGCGGATGCTCGACATTCTTGAGCGGCTCTGCCGCGGGGAGGGGCGCAAGGGCGACATCGAGAAGCTGGAGGAGCTGTCGGGCATGGTGAAGGCCGGCAGCATCTGCGGCCTGGGGCAGACGGCGCCGAACCCCGTCCTCAGCACTCTTCGCTACTTCCGCGACGAGTATGAAGCGCATGTCCAGGGCCGCTGCCCCGCCGGGGTCTGCCGTCCGCTGGTTCACTACACCATCAACCAGAAGTGCATTGGCTGCACCAAGTGCGCCCAGGACTGCCCTGTCGACGCCATCGCGGTAGAGCCCTTCGACGTTCACGCCATAGACGACGCGCTCTGCACACGATGCGATGCCTGCCGCCGCGTCTGCCCGGTGGATGCGGTAGACCTCAGCACGGGGCGGGAGAAGAGCCATGCCGCACATTGAGATAGACGGCCGCGCCGTACCGTTCGCCGAGGGGCAGACGATCCTCGAAGCGGCGCGGGCAGTCGGGGTCGATATCCCGACGCTCTGCCACCTGCCCGGCCGTCCGCCCCACGCCTCGTGCCTGCTCTGCATCGTTCGGGTCGGGGCGTCGCCGCGCATGCTCCCCTCCTGCGCCACGCAGGCCGTCGATGGGATGCTGGTGACCAACGACGCCGCCGACGTGCGCGACGCCCGCCGCACGGCCATCGAACTGATCCTCAGCGACCATCTGGGCGACTGCCTGGGCCCCTGTCAGGGCGTCTGCCCCGCGCACATGGATATCCCGGACATGATGCGCCACGTCTCGGCGGGCAGGTTCGCGCAGGCCATCGTCACCGTCAAGGAGACCATCGCGCTCCCCGCCATCCTGGGGCGCATCTGCCCGGAGATCTGCGAAAAGGGCTGCCGCCGCTCCTCCAGCGACGGCGCCCTGGCCGTCTGCAAGACGAAACGCTTCGTGGCAGACCGCGACCTCGCCACCGGCGCGCCCTACATGCCCGAGCTGCCGCCGGACAGCGGGCGGACCGTGGCCATCGTCGGCGCGGGTCCCGCCGGATGCGCCGCCGCCTACTACCTGCGCCGCCGCGGCCACGCCTGCACGATCTATGACGACCACGAGAAGCCCGGCGGCATGATGCGGTACGCCATCCCCCGCGACATCCTGCCCGAGGCGGTGCTCGACGCCGAGATCGGCGTGATCCTCGGCATGGGCGCGGCATTCCAGGGCGGCGTCGTGTTGGGCCGCGACGCCAGTGTGGACGACCTCCTAACGCGCCATGGCGCGGTCCTGCTGGCAGCCGGCGATGCGAGCCAGGTGAACTCGTCGGCGCTGGAGGGGCTCAAGCGGGGAACCCAGGGACTACAGGTGGACCGCCATACGATGATGACCTCGCGGCAGGGCGTCTTCGGTGCGGGCGGAGTGCTGATCGCCACGCGGCACGCCGTGCGCTCCGTGGCCGATGGACGCGCCGCCGCCGAGTCGATACACCAGTACCTGGGCGGCTCACCGGCCCATGCACCGGACAAGGCCTACAGCGTCCACATCGGCAAGCTCGACTCGGAGCAGATGGTCCCCTATCTGCAGCTCGGATCGAAGAGGGGCAGGAGCGTACCGGCAGGCGGCGCGGAGCAAGGCTTCAGCGAAACCGAGGCGCGGGCGGAGGCGGCGCGTTGCCTCCACTGCGACTGCCGCAAAGCGAGTTCCTGCCAACTTCGTACCGTGGCGCACGAGTACGGCGCGAGCCAGCAGCGGTTTAAGGGCGATCGGCGCGAGTTCCGAGTGGACCTGAGCCATCCGGCCGTGGTCTTCGAGCCCGGCAAGTGCATCGCCTGCGGCATCTGCGTTCGCATCGCCGCCGAGGGGCGAGACAAGCTCGGCATGGGGTTCAGCGGTCGCGGCTTCGACGTTCGCGCCGCGGTGCCATTCGACGGTATGCTAGGAGACGGCCTGCAGGAGACGGCTCTCGCCTGTGCGGACGCATGTCCGACGGGCGCACTTGCCAGAGCGACGGGGAGCGCACTATGAGATGTTGGCGTTGCGGGACACAGATGCGGCAGGTCCCGCCCGAAGTGGCCGAAGGAGCAGATGAGCAGACGGCGCCGGATGCAGGCTGGGTCTGCGACGAGTGCCAGGGCCAGAGCGAGCGCGCGGGGGAGGTCTGCCCGACCTGCGGCAAGCCGGCGATCCGCGACCCCAAGTTCAAGACGCGGTCCGAGTGCGCCAAGCAGCGGTGCAGCGGCTGTCGCGCCTATGTGCTGACGCCTCCCGATACTGCCGAGTCCACCGAGGCCCGCATCCTTGCGACCTTCGCCGACCCCGCACGCCGATCATGGGACTGGGGCTGCACGGACTGCATCACCTGCGCGGCCTGCGGCGAGCCCCTGGGTCTGACCGAGGTGGCGTGTGTGCGCCGCTACACCAACGAGGCCATGGGAAGCAGCGCGTGGCTGACTCGCTTCGGCACCGGCTGGTTCTCCTACTTCCATCGCGCCTGTATCCGTTGCATCGAGTGCGGCGAGAAGCTGACCCTCGATCCCTGTTTGCCCATCGTCATCAAGAGCGTCGGCGAGGGTGGCCACACCACGGTCGCGCACAAGTCGTGCATCCGGCAGGCGGCGGGCGGCGGACCATCAGACGGCTCCGGGAGCCGCTCGCACCGGAGGCACCGCCGCGGGTCGTCGCGCCGTAGCGGCAGCAGCCGTCCCGCCGCGGTCGAGCCGGATGGTGCAGCGCCGCCCGACGAAGCCGGCGAGGAGACCAGGAAGCACAGCCACAGCCACCACCGCCGTTCGCATAGCCACGGCGCGGGCGCCTCGGTCTGGGGCAACGAGGGACACAAGCCGGGCTTCTGCGCCCGATGCGGGTACCCGCTGGGCTTGCTGGACAAGCTGCTCGGCCGCAAGGTGCATCGCGTCTGCGACTACCGGTAGCGGCGCCGCCATGCCGGATCTGAAGATCGATGGCCTGCGGCGCGTGCTTGGCGGCAAGGCCGTCTTGGACGGGCTGGACCTGAGCCTGGGGGAGCGGGCAAGCGCGACCGTGGTGGGTCCATCCGGCTCCGGAAAGAGCACGCTGCTGAACCTGATCGGCGCACTGGACGCGGCCGACGGCGGCAACATCCGTCTCGGCGATGTGTCCGTGACCGGCCTCGACGGCGTGGCGGCGGAGCGCTACCGCGCCAAGTCGGTGGGCTTCGTGTTTCAGGAGCACCACCTCCTCAAGCACCTGACCGCGCTTGAGAACGTCCTCCTGCCCAGCCTGGCAGCCGCCTGCGCCGGCTCTGACCGAGCCACGGCACGCCAACGCGCCGAGCAGCTGCTCGCCGATGTGGGGCTCGCCGACAAGGCCGCGAGCTATCCCGCCACACTCTCGGGCGGCGAGCGGCAGCGCGTGGCCGTAGCCCGGGCGATCCACAATGGACCATCGCTCCTCCTATGCGACGAGCCCACCGGCAACCTGGACCGCGATACGGGCGACCGCGTCATGGACCTGCTCCTGCGCACCGCCGCCGGATGCGGTGCGTCGATCCTCCTGGTCACCCACAACATGGAGCACGCGCGGCGGGCGGATCGCGTCTACGAGATGCGCGGCGGCCGGCTGGTCGACGTCGGGAAGTGACCTGAGATGCCGGGCCGAGCGCACCTCGTGATCCGCGGCCTCTGGGGCTACCGCGCCTCGCACCTGGCCGCACTTGGCGCCACCGCCATCGCCGCCGCCGTGGTCTGCGGGGGCCTCACCATCGGCCACTCTGTGCGCCAGAGCCTGCTGGAGCGGGGACGGGCGCGACTGGGCCGCATTTCCGGGCTCATCTCCACCGACCGCACCTTCTCCGCCCGATGGCCCGACGAGATCACGGGCTGGACCCTGGACTGGCAGGCGGCCCCGCTGATGGTCACGGCCTGCGCCGCCCGGTCCGAAGCCACCGATGCTCTGGCGCCCAACGCCGGCATCATCGGCGTCGATGCGCGCTTCGGCGCCGCCTACGGCGCAGCAGGCAGAGCCCTGACGGCTCTCGGCCCCGGCAAGGCTTGCATCAGCCAGGACCTGGCCACCGACCTCCGGCTCCGCGTCGGCGATGGGCTGCTGGTCTACGCGGGCGGCGCCGCCGGGGTTGCCGCCGACAGCCTCTACTACGACCGGCGCACCGAGAAGGCGCACCGCTCGTTGCGCGTCGAGGTCCAGGCCATCCTTCCCGCCGCCGGTCCAGGCGGGTTCGACATCCGCGGCGCGGCCATGCGGCCCCGCAACGCCTTCGTTCGGCTGGATGAGCTGCAGGACACGCTGGGCGAGAAGGGCTCCGCCAACGCCGCGGTCTTCTACACCGAACCGGGGGTCTCCGCGGTCATGCAGGCCCCACTTCGCCGTCTGGCTGCGGAGACCGCCGCCTCGGCCGATCTGGGCTTCACAGTGCCCCCTGCCGACGCCACGGGCTCCGTGGCAGTGCAGTCCGCGGGGTACGTGCTGCCCACGCCCCTGAGGGCCGCCACCGAACGCTCCCTGGCCGCCCACGGCGTCGTGACCGCCCGCTCATCGGTCTACCTGGCCGACAGCCTGGGCGTACCGGGACGCCGGGTCCTGCGCTACGCCGTAGTCGCCGCGCAGGATGGCGCCTGGGGCCTGCAGCTCCGGGCGACGTCCGGCTCCCCGACGCCAGGACCGGGAGAGGTCGTCCTGGGCGCATGGGCCGCCCAAGAGACCGCCGCGAAGCCCGGCGACCTGGTGACCATGGCCACCCTGACGCCGAAGCCCGACGGCAGCTACGCTGTGCTCAAGCGGCGACTCCGCGTCTGCGGCATAGCGGACCCCTCCGGCGACGGGGCCAACCCCACGCTGGCGCCGCTTCTGCCCGGAGTGACCGATGCCGCGTCGATCCGGGACTGGGACCCGCCCTTCCCGGTGGACCTGACGCAGGTCACTGACCGCGACGAGGCCTACTGGAAGCGCTGGAAGGCCGCGCCCAAGGCGTTCATCCACGCCGACGATATGAAGGCGCTCTGGCGCGACGCCCAGCCCGCGGCCCCCGACGACTGGGTGACCAGCCTCCGCTGCAAGGCGAGCGGCCCCGAAGGCGCGGCGCGCATCGAGGAAGCCCTCAGGGCCGTGGGGCTCGACGCCGCTGGCATCTCGGTCCGCGACCTGGCCGCCGAGAGCGCCGCGGCAAGCCAGGGCAGCTCGGATTTCTCCGGCCTCTTCATCGGCCTCGGCCTCTTCATAATCGCCGCCGGGCTGGCGCTGGCGGCCGGCGTGCAGCGGCTGCAGGCCATCGCCCGGGGCTCCGACATCGGCTTGATGTTGGCCCTTGGGGTGTCGCGGCGCGCCGCTGCGAACCTCGTCCTGGCCGAGCTGGCCGCCGTCTCCTCGCTGGGCTCCGCCGCGGGAGCGGGTCTGGGCATCGCCTACGCGGCGGGCGTCCTGGCGTTGCTGGCCGACCGATGGCAGATCATCGTGGGCTCGGCCCCCGTATCGCTCCACGTCAGCGCACCACTTCTGGCCGCCGGGGCGCTGGGAAGCCTGCTGGCGGCCCTGGTGGCCCCCTGGAGAGCCGCTCGGAGGCTCCAGCAGGAGACGCCGCTGGTTCTGCTGCGGCGCGCACACAACGAGGCCGACACGCTCGCGCATCGCCGCACTCACCGGCGGCCGGCGCAGTCGGTTGCCGGCCTTGCCCTGGCCGGCCTGCGCGCGCGGCGCGGGCAGGCGGCCCTGGGCGCGGGTCTCGCCGCGGCCAGTTCGCTCGTCCTGGCCGCCGTAGCCGCCAACGGGGTCGACGCCCGCGCCACAGACCCCTCCGACCGGCGATCCGGTACGGGCGGGTACCGTCTAATGGTCCAGTCGGCCATCCCCATCGCCGTGGACTTCGGCACGACGGCGGGCCGCGCCAAGCTCGGCTTCAGCCCGGAGGGCCAGGCGGCGCTGGCCGGAGCCGTGGTCATGCGCCTGCCCGTGAGCCCCGGCGACGACCCGAGCTGCCTCAACCCGGCCAAGCCCCTGGCGCCGCGCGTCGCGGGCGTTTCGGACGCCATGGTCGCCCGTGGCGGCTTCCGCGTGACCGGCGTGGCGGCAGACAATCCCTGGACGGCCCTCACCCAAGCCTCCACCGGCCCTGCGCCGGCTTTCGGCGATGCCGACACGGTGCAGTGGATTCTGCACTCCGGTCAGGGCAAGCGGTTCGTGCGCCCGTCGGCGGGCGTTGGAGACCTGACGCTCCGCTTCGACGGCCTGCTCCAGGCCTCGGTCTTCTCGGGCTTTCTGCTCGTCTCCGAGGCCCGGTTCCGCAAGGCCTGGCCTGCGATCACGGCGCCGTCGCTCTTCCTCATCGACCTGCCAGCCGACAAGGCCGACGCCGCTGCCGACGCGATCCGGGAGACGCTGGGCGAGTTCGGCGTTACTGTCAAGCCCACGGTCCAGGCGCTACAGGACGTGGCCGGAGTGCGCAACGCCTACCTCAGCGCGTTCCTTGCGTTGGGCGGGCTGGGATTGGCGCTGGGAGGGTTGGGACTGGCCGCCGCGGTGGCCAGGGCGGCGGCGGAGCGGCGGAGTGAGCTGGCCCTCCTCACGGCGTGCGGATTCGGGCGGCGACAGATCGCCGCGCTTCTTCTCTGGGAGCACCTCGGCCCGGCGGCGGCGGGCTTCGTGCTGGGCGTCTGCCTCGCATCGCCCATGGTGGTCGGGCAGACCGTTGCGGGTTCGTCGGCCGTCGATTGGCGTGGGTTGGCAGTGGCGCTGGCCTCGGTGGCGGCGGTGGGCGCGGCCTCGTGCCTGGTGGCCGCCCTGTCTCTGGCGCGGCGCAGTTCGGTGCGCGCCCTCAGGTCCGAGTAGCGGCGGGGCGCTTCAGCGATAGCGGCTCGCCTGGGCCTCGAAGAGGACCGCGTAGGCGCCGTTCCGCTCCAGCAACTCGTCGTGAGAGCCCTCCTCCACCACGGCGCCGTCCTCCAGAACATAGATGTGGTCGGCCATGCGCACGGTGGAGAAGCGGTGGCTGACGATCAGCGCCGCGCGACCCTCCAGCATCCGGCGGAAGCTCTCGTGGAATGCCGCTTCCGCCAGCGGATCCATGGCGCTGGTGGGCTCATCCAGCACCGTCAGGTCGGCCTGACGCACAATGGCCCGCGCCAACGCCACGCGCTGCCACTGGCCGCCGCTCAGTTCCGCTCCGTCGTCCAGCGCTCTGCCCAGGTGGGTGTCGAATCCGTCCGGCAGGCCCGCCGCGATGCCGTCCAGCCCAGCGAGCCGACCGGCCTCAAGGATGCGCGGGTCGTCGGGCGCCAGGTCCACGCAGCCCATGCGGATGTTCTCGCGCAAGGTCGCCTGGTAGCGCGTGGGCTCCTGCACGACCACGGCCAGGCGACGGCGCAGGGCCTCGGCGTCCATCGCCCGCAGGTCTACTCCGTCCATCGTCACGGCGCCCTCGTCGGGATCGTAGAGCCGCGCCAGCAGCTTCACTACCGTGCTCTTCCCCGCCCCGTTGGCGCCCACCAGCGCGACCACCTTGCCCGCGGGCAGCCGCAGCTTCAGG
This sequence comes from Armatimonadota bacterium, assembly GCA_026392115.1. Taxonomy (GTDB): domain Bacteria; phylum Armatimonadota; class Chthonomonadetes; order Chthonomonadales; family CAJBBX01; genus CAJBBX01. Next base: position 23,966 of record JAPLCQ010000146.1, read on the forward strand.
TCACGCAGGACGGGCCTCTCGAACCCGGGATACCGGAACGTGACACCGCGAAGCTCCATGCCCTGGGCCATGGGCGTCGGCGGCTCCACCGGGCGCTCCGGTGTCCGCACGCTCGGCTCCATGGCGAGGAACTCGAAGACGTTGCTCAGGAAGAGGCTGTCCCCGTACAGGCCGCCGATGCCGGCGAGCAGGCTCTGCAGGAACGCCTGCCCGCGCTGGAACGCCTGATAGAAGAGCACCAGGTCTCCCAGCGAGATGGAGCCGTTGACGGCGCGGCGCGCCACGATGGCGAAAGCGCCCAGCATGACGGCCGCGCCCGCGACCTGGGCCAGCGTCTCACCGGTGGCCCTGGCGCGAACGATGGCCAGCCGCTCACCCTTCAGGGTTCGACGCACGTCCATCCACCACGCCGCCACGTTCTGCCCCAGGCCGTTGAGCCGCAGCTCTTTCGCGTGGACCTCGCCGCAGAGCAGCCAACTCCAGTAGGTGGCCCTACGCTCTAGCTTGGTGCGGCCCCGAGCCCAGACGTAGAGGCGGCGCGAGTAGGCGGCTCGCAAGGCCATGCCTGGGACGGCCACGAGGATGATGACGACGCCGACCACCCAGTGAAACGCCAGCACGAGGGCGGCGATGCCGACCAGTGAGACCGAGTTCTGCAGCACCTGGGCGATGCCGTTCACGATGCCGAGGGGCCGGAAGGGCGCCTCGGACTGCGCACGGCGCAGTGCGTCGTTCGCGTCGCTGTTCTCGTAAAACGCGAGGTCCATGCGGATCGACTGCCGGTTCATGGCATCCAGCATGGTGTCGCTGACGGCGATGCCCTGAGCCTCGGCGGCAAGGGCCGAGAGGGCCGATGCGGCGGCGGACGCGGCCAGGACGCCGCCCCATGCCAGCAGGAGAGGCGCCAACCGGGCCATGGCGGCGTCCTTGTCGGGTTGGACGATGCCCTGGGTCACGGCGTCGACCACGAGCTTGAGCAGCCAGAGCGCGGCCAGCGGCAACACGCCCTGCGCCACCGTGAGGCCGGCGGTGCAGAGCGTCAGCGCCGGGGAGCTTCGCCAGACCAACCCCATGGCGCGCGCAATCCCGGCGGCGCGCTCCTTGATCGTCGCGGTCGGCCCTTCCGAAGGCGGCGTCGAGCGTGCGTCAGCCACCGGCCAGCCACTCCATGAGACCCTCCACGCGCTTCTGCCGGGCCTGTAGCCTCAGTGTACGCGGCTCTCGCAGCGCGAGGCGCGCCAGATCGCCCCCGTGGCGTCTGACCACGTCGCGCCACCGCTGGGCGTAGCCGACGGCTCCCTGCCCTGGATAGAGGCGGTCGATGGTCGCCCGGTCGGGGAAGAGCGCCGAAGCCGCCTGACGAAGTCCGCCCGAACCGGCGCGCCGGTCCGCCAGGTCGGCCGCTCGCGGGCTTACCCGAGGCGCCGCCTGCGACCGGCCATTGCTGCCCAGTACGAGCCCCACGGCCAGCTCACAGCGACGCGCCGCCTCCTGATCGTGTAATGCGGGGACGAGGGCGGCCAACACGTCCGACGGAACCGGCGTGCCCAGCAGGTCGCGGCTGAGGGCCAGCGCCAGCCATGTCTGCCGAGCCCCGCGCCAGGCCCGCGCGGCCGACGCCAGCCGCTCCCAGTCGAGCCCGCGCCCCGCGCGGCGAACGACGGCATCGATATCACAAAGGCCGCGCAGCGTAGCCACGTTGCCGTCCTCGTACGGGTGGATCGCGGTATGGATGACGGTCTGCTCCGGGCACATGAGGCGAAGATCGAGGTCGCCCGCCGTACCGCCGACGGCGGACGCAAGGATTTCGTCGGTGCGTGGCGTGAATGGCCCGTGGATGCGGACCAGCCGCCAGTGCAACTCCACCACGAGGCGCGGATCGCCGGTCTTATAGACGATCTCGTTGTCCAGTTCCAGCCGCCCTTGCGCCGGCCGGTGAGGCTGCCACCCGCACTCGACCATGGCGTCGTGACAGGCCTCCACGCGGTCCGGGGCGATGATCAGGTCCACATCGGTCATGGTGCGCGCGCCGGGGTCGCCGTAGACGTCCCATGCCAGCCTGAACCCCTTCAGCGCCACCGGATCGGCCCCGCACCGGCGCACCAGGGGCAGGACCGGACGCAGCAGATGCGCCCTGGCGAGATTGGCGGCGGCGGTGGCGGCATGGGCGATGCGCAGGGCAGCAGCCGCCTCGGCAGGCGCACCGACAACCTTCCCGGCCTCCGACAGCCGTGCGAAGGCGAGGCCTGCCACGCCGTGGCGGCGAGCTTGGGCGGCCATTTCGCGCCAGGCTTCGGGGTCCGAGGCCTCGTCGGGCAACGGCCCCCGCGCGAGCGCCGCCAGCAGCAGACTGTGCCGTCCGCGCTCGGTTCGGGCCTCGTCATCATCAAACGCCTGGGCCGCGGCGCCCTGCTCGCGTTCACTCAGCATGGCTATCAGTATGCACCCATACGAGCGCACCGGCGAACGCGGGTATCCTACCGACTATCCGTAGCCCCAGGGAGATCAGAATGTCGAACACGCGAACCCGATTTGAGAGCGGACTACAGCAACTGCGTGACCGGATCCTGGACATGGGCCTTCGCGCCGACGGCATGCTCGCCGATGCGATCCGAGCCGCCGTGGAGCAGGACGCGGACCTCGCCACGCAGGTCGTCCGCAGCGACCGCGAGGTGGATCGCGCCGACATCGACATCGAGACGGACTGCATGTTGCTCATCGCCCTGGAGGCTCCCGTCGCCAAGGATATGCGGCTCATCGGCTCGTCGATGAAGATCATCAGCGACCTGGAGCGCATCGCCGATTACGCCGTGGATATCGCCAAGATCGGCCGCCGATTGGCCCGCGAAATGCGCTACCAGCCCCTGGTCGACCTGGCCAAGCTCGGAGGCCGCGCCCGCGCCATGCTCCAGGAGGCTCTGAAGGCCTTCGTCAACGGCGATGTGGCGCTTGCGGCCCGAGTAGTGGAGATGGACAACGACGTCGACTCGCTCTTCCACGAGCAGCGCGACTACCTGCTCGACCTCTTGGACCGCGAGACGGGGCACGGGTACGCCGGCGGCAACCTCCTGCTGGCCATCAAGTACTTGGAGCGGATCGGCGACCACGCCACCAACATCGCCGAACGGATCGCCTACATCGAGACGGGCAACGCCGCCGGGGTTGCCGAGCCGCGCACGGGCGAGTAGCGAGCGCCTCAGCCCGGCGGAGCCGTCTCCACGGCTGCGCCGTCGGGGCCCGCCTCATCATCGGCAAACTGCAGGCCGTGGAGGCGCGCGTAGAGCCCCTTGCCCTGCAGCAGGTCGTGGTGCGTGCCGCATTCCACCACGCGCCCCGCCTCCAGCACCACGATGCGGTCGGCCCTGCGCACGGTGGCCAGGCGGTGGGCGATGACAAAGCAGGTGCGCCCGCGCATCAGCCTGCCCATGGCCTCCTGCACCAGCCGCTCCGACTCGGAGTCCTGCGCCGATGTGGCCTCGTCCAGGATCAGCACCCGCGGGTCGCGCAGGATGGCACGGGCAATGGCCAAACGCTGCTTCTGCCCCACCGAGAGGCGCGTGCCGCGCTCTCACACCTCGGTCTCGTAGCCCTGCGGCATGGCGGTGATGAAATCATGCGCGTTGGCGGCGCGGGCCGCGGCCTCGACCTCCTCGCCCGTTGCGCCGGACCGGCCGAAGGCGATGTTCGCGCGCACCGTGGTGGCGAATAGGAAGGGCTCCTGCGGCACCACCGCGATGAGGTCCCGCAAGGCCCGCGGCGGCACGTCCCGGATGTCGACCCCGTCGATCAGCAGCGATCCCGCCGTGACGTCGTAGAGCCGCGGCAGCAGGGAGACCAGAGTGGTCTTGCCCGAGCCGCTGGGGCCCACGAGCGCCGCGACCTCGCCCGCCGTAACGGTGAGGGAGACATCGTGCAGGACGTCGGGTTCATCCGGATCGTACTGAAAGCCGACGTCGCGGAACTCCACCCCGGAAGCGCAGGGAGGGGCCAGGCGCGGCCGGTCGGGCTGAGGCTCCGACGGCGCGTCGAGAAACTCGAACACACGGTCGGCTGCGCCGATCGCCGCCGCCACCTGCGAGAAGAGGTTCACGAAGGAGCTGGCCGGGCCGAACAGCATGCCGAGCACGTTCAGGGTCATCACCACGTTGCCCGCGGTGATCTCGCCGCGGATCGCCATGCGGGCGCCGACCACCATGGTCAGCATCATGCCCACGGTGGCGATGATGCCGGTGACGGAGCCGTTCGCCGCGCCGAGCGCGGCCATGCGGACGCGGGCGCCGATGAGCCGGACCACCGAGGCCATGAAGCGCGCGCCCTCGTCGCCGGCCCGGCCGAAGACCCGCACCTCGCGCGCTCCGCTGACGCTCTCCTGCAGGACGTTCTGCACGCGCTCGGTCTCGTCTCGCGTCTGACGGCCCGCCGTGCGCAGCGCAGGTCCGAACCGGCTCAGGGCGACGGCGAAGAGGACGGGCACCGGCAGCCCGATGGCGGCCAGTTTGGGGCTCTGCACCACCATGATGGCGGCGGCGGCCGTGGCCGTCAGCAGGTTGGTAAGGATGTCCACCAGGGTCGACGAGTAGAGGCCCTGAAGGGCGTCCACGTCGCTCTGGACCACCGACATGACCCCGCCCGTGCGCCGGCGATCCAGGGCCGCCATGGGCAGCCGGTGCACATGGTCGAACAGGTCGCGGCGCATATCGGCTGCGGCCCGCTCCCCCGCAAGCGCGAACAGCCACGACCGGCCGATCGCCGCCAGAGAGCCGAGCACCGAAGTCGCAAGGGCGACAAGCGTCAGCAGGTTCAGCCAGTGCAGCCGCTGGTCGGCCGTACCGTGCTGCGGCCACATCACCTTGTCGATCAGGTACTTGGTGAAGAAGGGCCACACGAAACCCGACGCGGTGACGATCAGGGCGAAGGCCAACGCGGCCAGCTGTAGCGCCCAGTGGGCGGCCATATAGCGCAGGGCTCGGCGCAGTGTCTGCATGGAAAGGCGCGATAGCTCCGTTCAGGGGTGAGGCTGAGGCGCGCTCACGGCCTTGATGCGGCCGCGGCACCGTCTAGATTACCCCGGCGGACCTGCGGCTCAGGGCCGCGGGCCCCCAATGCCAAGCCGTGATGGGCCGCTTGGCAGTAGAATGGTAACCGGCGCGGGCCTCCCGGACCAGAGCCGGCGCCCACCACCCGATGGAGGAAATGATGCGAAGTCACCCAGCGCCCGTCCTCGCCGCCTGCGCCGCGGTCGCCGCCATGGCCGTCCCCTGCGCCGCACAGAAGGCCCCGCGCAAGGAGCTGGAAAAGAGCTACTCGGCGATGGCCCAGGCCCTGAAGCGGCGCGACATGGACGCCTTCATGAAGCATATGACGCCGGACTACCAGGTGCTGGGCAACGGCAAGGGCAAGGATGCCAAGACCTTCAAGGCGGAGATGGCCCTTCGGCTGCTGATGCTGAAGACGATCACCAGCACGTCGCTGACCATCACGGCCCTCAAGGAGACGAAAGACGGAGCCAGGGCCTCGGTGACGATGGCCGTGGCCGGCGTCCTCGCCACCGACCCGAAGCAGCCGCACACGCTCAAGAGCGTCTCCAAGCACGCGGACAACTGGGCGAAGACGCCCGAGGGCTGGCGCATCAAGACGACCGAGCCGGCAGGTTCGCAGCTCTATGTCGACGGCAAGCCCTTCGACCCGAGCAACCCGCCCAAGCCGGCCGGAGCGGCCAAGCCCGGCAAGTAGCGGCCTGACCGGCTGACGCACCAACGGCCGCCGGAGGCGATGGCCCCGGCGGCCGTCGCCGCATTCCGCCGACCCTGACCGCGAGCCGACTACCGCTGGCCCGACTGCTCCCGGCGCTTCTCATCGCGCCGACGCAGGTTCAGGTCGAGAATCCGCTTGCGCATCCTCACGTTCAACGGCGTCACTTCGACCAGTTCGTCCGGGCCGATGTACTCGATGGCGCGGTCAAGGCTCATCTCGATGGGCGGCACCAGGCGCACCGCCACGTCGCTGTTGCTGGAGCGCATGTTCGTCAGGTGCTTGGCCTTGCAGACGTTCACCTCGAGGTCGGTATCGCGCTGGTGCTTGCCGACGATCATGCCCGGGTAGACATCGACGCCCGCGCCGATGAAGAGGCTGCCGCGCGCCTCGGCGTTGTGGAGGCCGAAGGCGGTGGTCATGCCGTCATCGCTGGCGATGAGCGAGCCGTTGCGCTCCACCGATAGTTCGCCCACCAGCGGCTCGTAACCCGCGAAGACGGTGTTGAGCACGCCCGTGCCGCGCGTCAGCGTGATGAACTCGGAGCGGAAGCCCAACAAGCCGCGGGTAGGCACGTGGTAGATCAGGTTGACCGCGCCGTTGCCGGGGGCCTGCATGTTGAGCATGGTCCCGCGCCGGATGCCCAGTTGCTCGATGACGGAGCCCATGTACTCCTCGGCCACGTCGATCGTGCACTCCTCGACCGGCTCGCACATGGCGCCGTCGATCTCGCGATAGATCACCTCGGGCTGGCTCACCTGAAGCTCGTATCCCTCGCGGCGCATGGCCTCGATCAGGACTCCCAGATGGAGCTCGCCGCGGCCGGAGACCACGAAGCTGTCCGGGCTGTCCGTCTCGTCCACGCGGAGGCTGACGTTGGTGTCCAGCTCGCGGCTCAAGCGCTCGCGGAGCTTACGCGACGTGCTGTACTGCCCCTCGCGACCGGCGAACGGCGACGTGTTGACCGCGAACGTCATGCGCAGGGTCGGCTCGTCCACGGGCGGCATGGGCAGCGTGACGGGGTTCTCGGGATCGGTCACCGTCTCGCCGATGTTGGCGTCGGCCAGGCCCGTGACGGCGACGATCTCGCCCGCCTCGGCACAATCAACCTCGATGCGCTTGAGCCCCTCAAAGATGAAGACGCCCACGATCTTGCCCGAAGCGTGGACCCCCTCACGGGTGATCCGCGTGATCGCCGTGTTCGGCTTCAGCGTTCCGGCGGCGATCTTGCCGATGGCGATGCGGCCCCGGTAGTCGTCGTAGTCGAGGTTGCTGACGAGCAGGGCCAGGTGCGCGGCTGGATCGCCGTGGGGCGCCGGAATGTGCTCGACGATCGTCTCGAACAGCGGACGCAAGTCCTCCAGCGGCTGGGCGAGGTCCGCCGTGGCGGTGCCGGAGAGCGCGTTCGTGTAGATGATCGGGAAGTCCAGCTGGCGGTCGTTGGCGCCGAGCTGCACGAAGAGGTCGAAGGTGCCGTCGATGACTTCGTCGCAACGCGCGTCGTGGCGGTCGATCTTGTTGATGACCACGATGGCGCGGTGGCCGGCCTGCAGCGCCTTCTGCATCACGAAGCGGGTCTGGGGCATGGGCCCTTCGACGGCATCGACCAGCAAGAGGACGCCGTCGACCATGCTCATCACACGCTCGACCTCGCCGCCGAAGTCGGCGTGACCGGGCGTGTCGACGATGTTGATCTTGACCGCTTCCGACGGCTTGTCGGGCCGCTCCAGCGTGTGGTATAGGATCGCGGTGTTCTTGGAGACGATCGTGATGCCCCGCTCGCGCTCCTGGTCCATGGAGTCCATCACGCGGTCTGCGATGGTCTGATTCGATCGGTAGACGTTGCCTTGACGCAGCATGGCGTCAACAAGCGTGGTCTTGCCGTGGTCGAAGTGGGCGATGATAGCGATGTTGCGGATCGGCCTAGCGTGCATGGGCACCTCTCGTTTGATAGCTACTAAGGATACCCGCACGCCGAGCAACGGCGCTGCCCGGAGCGGCGCGACAAAGCCCACGGCGATCGTCGCGCCGTGGGCTCGGTAAGACGTATCCTACTCGCCCCAAGCGTAACGCTTGTAGTAGTAGGCTCCCTTGGGCTTGAAGTACTCATTGCCGAACGACGCATTGTTCTGCGCGGTGATCGTATTCGCCACGCAGGAGCCGCGGAAGCCCAGATTGTTCTGGACCGTCATGGCGCCGATGGGAGCCCCGTTGACCTTGTTGTAGGCATAGAGCCCCACGTTGCAGCTGAAGTTGTTCTGGCCGATCAGGCCGGCCTGCGTCCCGAAGTAGAACTTCACCGGCTTGTTCACGTCGTCGTTGGTCGTCTTGGTCCAGGTGACGTTGTTCTGGCCGGTCCAGCCGCCAGACCCGCCGCTGGGACCGAACCATATCGTGATCGGACCGTTGGAGTTGTCAAATGTCACCGAGACATTGTTCTGGAGCGTGGCGGATGTCAGGTAGTAGTTGGACCCACCGACCTTGCTTGGGAACCGCAGGGTCTTGCCGTTACCCAGGCTGATGGTCGTGGCGGAACTGCCTGCCGTCCCGTTCCGCACGATGGCGGTGTTGTCGTTGTGCGTGGCGATGTAGGCCAGGCCGCCGGGCGCCGTGGATCCCGAGTTGGGGTAGAGCTTCAGGGCGATCTCGTCAACCGTCGGCCAGGTGATCGCGTCGGTGTTCACGACCTTGGTGAACGCGCAGTTGTTCTGCGACGTGATGCTCGCGCCGGGCCCGTTGAGATCAAGGTTGCCGCCATTGAATACAACATTATTCTGGATGGTGATGGCGCCATTGGTTCCAGAGTGACCGGACACGATCACATTGTTCTGCGCCGTAAAGGCCGAGATCGCGTAGAAGACGTAATCGCCCGGCGGGGTCAGCGTCGTACCGTCCACGTCGATCGGCGCCTGTGCCTGGTTCGCCCTGACGGTGACAGAGCGCACGATGCCGTTCGACACGCCGAATGAGACGACCGTTACGCTGCTGCCGGGCTTCCCAACCGACCCGGCGAAGTAGCCGTTGCTCGATCCCGCCGGGTAGGGAGTGATCGCGTAGGTTCCGGCGGCGACCCCTGCCTTGAACTCGGCGATGGTGGGCGCCACTCCGCCGGGGTACTGGTACAGCGGCGGAAGGCTCGCATATGTGGAGGCCCCGAATGTGAGCCTGCTGATGTACGCGTTTGCGCCGGCCTCGGCCAGATGGAGGGCGCGCTCGTAGTGCAACTCAGTTGAGGAGACCTTCAGCTCGCTGACGGTCTGGAGGCACGACGAGGATACGACTATCGTGAGGCACGCCGACAGCATCACTGCGGCGACCAAGGCTGCGCCGCGTCGACTGCGGCCGCCTCTTGCCCGATCATTGTGAACCATGGTCAGCACTCTCCATCCGTAGGCTCTACACTCACGCACCATCGCCTTGAGCTGACGGTGCGGCTCCGCAGAACGCGCGGAGGCGTTGAGCGCACGGCACAAGAGGGACGCTGGGCGGGCGCATACACCTGCATATCACACGTTCTACCACGCAGAGTATACGAAGAGGGGTGGCCCAAGCCAAGGCGCTGCCGTACCTGACAAGGCGGCAGAGGTGCACCAGTGGTCCAGATGGCGGTGCGATACCGTCGGCGAGGCGCCGGCTACCGGTCGGCAGCGAACCGCCTTGGGGCTGAGGTCGCCCTGCGGCGGTCCGAACGGGTGATCCGCAACAGGACCCATGGTAGGAGTGCGCGGCAACAGCGCCTGATACACCGCGCCACGCTCACACCCAAGGAATCCAGACTTCACAGCCCGGCGGGCACGCTCCCGGCGGAGGCCCGGTGCGCCGCGTTTCGGCTACTCGCCCCAGAAGAGGCGCTTGTAGTAGTACGCGCCTCGCGGCTTGAAGTACTCGTTGCCGAACGAGGCATTGTTCTGCGCCACGATGGTGTTCGCCACGCACGACCCGTGGAAGCCGAGGTTGTTCTGGATCTCCATGGCTCCGATCGGCGATCCGTTGACCTTGTTGTAGGCGTAGAGGCCCACGTTGCAGCTGAAGTTGTTCTGGCCGATGAGCGCCGCCTGTGTGCCGAAGTAGAAGGTAACAGGCTTGTTCACATCGTCGTCCGTGGTCTTGGTCCACGTCACATTGTTCTGGCCGGTCCAGCCGCCCGCGCCTCCGCTGGGTCCGAACCAGATGGTGATGGGGCCGTTCGAGTTGTCCAGCGTGACCGCCACCTTGTTCTGGAAGGTGGCAGAGGTCAGATAGTAGTTCGATCCTCCCGGCTTGCTGGGGAACCGAACGGTCTTGTTGTTATCCAGGTTCAGCGTGGTGGCAGGGCTGCCCGATGTGCCGTTGCGGACGATGTCGGTGTTGTCGTTGTGCGTTGCCAGATGGACCAGCCCCCCCGGAGCCGTCGCGCCGGCGTTCGGGAACAGCTTGAGAGCGATCTCATCCACGGTGGGCCAGTCCACGGGGTCCGGGTTCACGACCTTCGTGAAGCCGCAGTGGTTCTGGTGGGTCAGGGTCGCATTTGGGCCATTCAGGTCCAGCGTGCCATTGATGAACACCACGTTGTTCTGAATGGTGATCGAGCCATTGGTGCCGGCGTGGCCGGAGACGATCACGTTGTTCTGCGCGGTGAACGAGGTGATCGGGTAGAAGACGTAGTCGCCAGGCGGCGTCACCGTCGTCACGCCGTCGATCTCCGATGGCGCCAGGACCTGGCCGGCCCTGAGGGTCACGGACCGGACGATCCCATCGGACCAGCCGAACGCCACGATGATCGCCGTCTTGCCCGGGCGCCCCATCGTACCGACATAGTAACCTTCGTCCGAGCCGGCCGGATACGGAACGAGCGTGTAGGCGCCGGAGTCGACGCCGACCTTGAACTCGGACAGCGACGGCGCAACCCCGCCGGCGTACTGATGCAGCGGCGGCAGGCACGCGTAGGCCGCGTCGCCAAACGTGAGCCTGCTGATATAAGCGTTCGCGCCGGCCTCGGCCACGTGCAGGGCGCGTTCGTAGTGAAGCTCCGTCGATGAGACCTTGAGCTCCCCAACCGTCTGGAGGAACGCAGAAGCCACAATGATCGTGAGGCAGGCCGAGAGCATGACTGCTGTCGCGAGGGCGAGGCCGCTCCGGCCACGACGCCCCATTGCCACGTCCGCGATGTCCATCGTCAACGTTTCCCACCTGCTGGGCGGCGCCCATGGCGCCTGACCGCGGATGCGGTCAGGCAGATCGGTGTTTCCAGGGAATGGCGGCTCGGTCCGGTCACTCCGCCCAGAGGCTGACGCGGTAGACGCCGGTGCTGTCCGGCGTGAAGTAGGGCACGGTGAACTCGGCGTTGTTCTTCAAGGCGACATGGTTGGCCACGATAGACCCCGTGAAGCCGAGGTTGTTGTTCGCCTCGACGTACCCGATAGGCGCGCCGTCGTTTGTCTTGTCGTAGGAATAGAGACCCAGGTCGCCGGACACGTTGTTCTTGCCGGTCATCCCGCCTGTCGTGGCAATGTAGACGCGGCACCATCGGCTGATGTCGCCGGTGACCGTCTGCGTGATGCTGACGCCGTTTTTCGTGAACCAGCCGCCCGATCCGCAACGAGGCCCGATCCAGATGGTGACCGGTCCCAGCGCGTTGTCCAGCGTCACGGAGCCCATGTTCACGAAGCTGAGCTCCTCGAGGTAGTAGTTGGCGCCGCCGCTCTTGCCCGTGAAGGTCACGCTCTCACCGTTGCGGAGTACGAGCCGCGGACCGTAGCTCCCCGCCGCGCCGTTCACCCGGATCGACGCGTTGTCGTTGTGGAGCGCCAGGTAGTCGAGCCCGCCGGGCGCGGTTCCGCCCGAGGCCGGGAACTGCTTGAGGGCGATCGACGAGACCGTTGGCCAGAGCAGCGGGTCCGCAAAGGGCATTCGCGCGAACTGGTTGCCCAGGCCCATGACGACCGAGGCGTGCGGCCCGTTGAGCTCCAGGCCGCCGGTGATCACGTTGTTGTTCTGAACCACCACCAGTCCGTTGGTGCCCACCTTGCCCGTGACCTGAAGGTTGTTCTGCAAGGTCAGGAGGGAGACGGCGTAGATGGCGTAGTCGCCGGGGAAGGTCAGCGCCGTCTCGCCGTCGATCGACGAGGGGGCGCGGGCCACATTGGCCGTGATGCGCGCGCTGCGCACCACGCCGTTCGACCATCCGTAGGCGACGATGATGCACCGGGATCCGGGCCGTCCCAGGGTGCCGGCGAAGTAGCCCTGCTGGGAGCCCGACGGCACGCGGATCAGTTCATAGAGGCCGTTCTGCACGCCCTGCTTGAACTCGGAGCACGTGGGGGCGATACCGTCCATGTACTGGTACAGGGGCGGCAGGTAGGCGTATCCGGCCGTGCCGAAGGTCAGTCGGCTCAGGTAGGCGTTGGCGCCAGCCTCGGCGAGCATGAGGGCCCGCTCATAGTCGCGCTCCGTCTTGGAGAGCCCCAACTGCGTCACGACCTGCAGCCCCGTGCCACCCATGAGCATACAGAGGCAGAGGCTCAGGACGAGGACTACCACCAGGGCCAGCGCCCGGCATCGACGGACTCCGCGCGGCCTGCTCAGCGTCATAACAAGGCCCTCCCCACGAAGGCCCGGCAGCGGTATGGCCGACTGTGGCCGCCACGGGCGCTTCAGAACAGCAGAGGCCGGGGTCAGGACGGCTGATACATATTCGAGGGCGTGGCGGCCGTCGCTATGCCCGCATGCGAGCGGCGCCGCTTCGTGCCAGTTTGCCCCATCCCGGCCGCAGGCCCTGGGCTGCCGACCAGAGCGAGCGGAGCATCACGTAGTACATGATCTGCCGGTAGAAGAAGCGCTGCACGAACAGGAGGGCCAGAGCCTTGCGGTCCTCCTTGTCGAACCCGAAGGCGATCCAGGCGCCGATCAGCTCAACCAGGAAGAGGAGGGCATAGCCCGCCCCGAATGCCAGCGCCGCTCCCGCGGGGTCGCCGACCGGCTGCCCTTCGGTCAGGCGGCGGCCAAGCAACGACGGCAATGAGAGCGCGAGCCAGAGGAACACCTGCAAATCCACGATCGGAGCCAGGCTCTGGTTGGCCACCTGGAACAACCACATCGTCGGCAGTGCGAACCAGCCGAACGCGCCGTGCCGGCAGAGCGCCGACCGGTGCTTCCAGAGGCACTGCAGCGTGCCGTAGGACCAGCGGAACCGCTGCTTAAGAAACGGGGCCAGGCGCTCGGGCGCCTCGGTATGGGCCCGGGCGCGGGTATCCGCATCGATGCTCCACCCGGCCCGGCGGATGCGCCACGTCAGGTCCATGTCCTCGGCCAGCGTATCGGACGTGTAGCCGCCTGCCTGCCGCACCGCCTCGATGCGCCACATCCCGATGGCGCCGGGCACCACGGTGACGGCGTTGAGGAGCGCGTACGCCCGGCGATCCAGGTTCTGGCTACTGATGTACTCCACGGACTGCGCCTGCGCCAGGAACGAGTTACGGTTTCCGACCTTCACATTGCCCGCGACCGCCCCGACCTTGGGGTCCTCGAAGTGGCCGGCCAGCGTGGAGATCGCGGACGGATCGAGCAGCGTGTCGGCGTCGATGCAGAAGGCGAGCGGCCCGCCCGCCTGCGCCAGGGCGCGGTTCAGCGCCGCGGCCTTGCCGGCGTTCTCCTGGCGGACCAACCGAACGCGGGGATCGGCCCCAAACGCGGCCAGGACGACCTCGGAAGTGCGGTCCGTGGAGCCGTCGTCCACCACGATCACTTCCAGCGCTCGATAGTCCGAAGCGAGCACGCTGGCGATGGTCCCCGCGACCGTCTTCTCCTCGTTGAACGCGGCTATCAGGACGCTCACAAGAGGGCCGGGTTCGCGAAGCGGCGGCGGCAGCGGCCTATGGGCTCCCACGCACGCGAGGACGGTGGTCACCACGACGCGGGCCACGCCGAGGATCACGCCGCCGCCGAAAGCCAGCATCAGGACCCAGAGGAAGTCATAGTACGCCCGGAAGACGACCTCGTCCAGCATCACGACGGCGCGTTGCCTGGCCGAGAGCAGGGGCATGGCCTGCTCTTGCGTCAGGCCCGCAAGGCTGGAGGAGGTGACGAACCGGTAGCCGGCCCGCCGCAGCTGCGGCACGGCCAGCGCCAGCGCCGCGACGGTGCGGCTCCGATCCCCCCCGCCGTCATGCAGGAGCACCGAGTTGCCCTGCCCCTTCAGGACGCCCTGCACCATGCGCCGCGCGATGTCCTCTGCGCTGCGGCCGTGCGCCACGTCCCAGTCCAGGGGATCGATGGCCTCGCCGACAACGACGTAGCCGAGCTTGGAGGCGATCTCCAACGGTCGCACTTCGTCGGCGGTATCGGGGTTGGCGTCCGCGTTGTAGGGGGGCCGGAACAGGATGGTTGAGCGCCGCAGAACGCTCTCGATGGCGCGCTGACAGGCGTTCAGCTCCAGTTCGATGCGCGTATCGCTCACGGTGCCGAGGTTCGGGTGCAGGTAGGTGTGGCTGCCCACGTCGTGCCCTTCGCGGGACATCCGACGAACGAGGTCGGGCCACTTCTCCACAGACTCGCCCACGACGAAGAACGATGCCGGCGCCTTCAGCCGCTTGAGCTCGTCGAGGATGGCGCCGGTGTAGCGCTCGCTGGGGCCGTCGTCGAATGTCAGCGCCACGACACCGGGCCGGTACCCGCGATGCTGCACGACGAAGGTCGACGGGAAGGCGTGGTACTGCTGATCCACGATGAGGCCCGTAGCCGGGTCCTGCGTGGTGGTGCGTCGCCCGGTCTTGGGGGCAAGCTCCACGCGCACGATCTCGCCGCGGCCCGTGTTATCCACATCGCCCGGAAACGCCACGCGGGAGAGGTCGGGATGCAACGGCGTGGGCGGCCAATTCTGCGGCCGGGCGAAGTCCCAGATTCCCGGGTCCTCGGAGCCCATGGCCCATATGGCGACGCCCCGGCATCCCGCCTGCCGGGCCAGCTGCCACGAGTTGAACGCCGATGCCGCGTCCAGCATCCAGACCTCGTGCTGTCGTCCGGCGTCGTCGGCATACTCGAACGTGCTTTGGAGCGCCGCCGCATCGAAGTCGATCACCGTCTCCGGCGCCTCGTCCGGACGGTTGTCCGAAGCGCGCAACAGGCCGTCGTGGAACGTGAGCGGCTCCGCGCCCGCCTTGCCGGAGACCCAGTCGTAGGCGTAGTTGCCCACGCCGATCACCAGCTTGTTGGGATCGATCCGGCGAACGGCGCCGCGGATCGTGCTTGCCACCCATCGGACCGGCGCGATGGGGCCCGCCGTGCCGGTGTCGTCGTGGAAGTCATAGGCCATCAGGACGATCAGGTCGCAGCTGCCCAGAAGCGGACCCATCACAGCCGCGGACGACGGCTCCACGTTCACCGCCAGGCCGAGGCCGGCCGGATGCAGCACAGATGCGAAGCGCCTGAGCAGGCCGGCGTAGAGCGGCTCGCCCCCGACGGGAAGCTGCTCAAGGTCGACGTTGAGGCCCTGCAAGCCCCGTGCCTTGAGCCATCCCCTGAGCCGCTCCGCGAGGCGCGTCTGCAGCGCCTCGTCGTGCAACAGCCGAGCGATGCGATCCGTCCGGAACTTGCCGCCCTCCGCGTTGCTCAACACCGGCCAGACGGCCACGGCGTGCTGCCGCGCGATGGCGGTGAAGGAGGCGTTTCGCGGGTTGACCTCCGGATCGGCATCGGAGTCGTCGATCCCGTCACCGGCCGGCGTCATGCGCAGCCAGACCGGGAAGATATGCGTCAGCGAAGGGGCGTGCCTGCGGAACGACGGCACAGCCATGTCTTCCCACGGCTCGAAGTAGGCCGCCACAACCGGCGCGCCCGCCCCCGCGGGCCTGCCGACCGGCCGATGCGATGCGGCGGCGGCGGACACTACGCGCTCACGGTGGCGCGCCAACTCGAAGCCGGGCAACGAGCGCCTGACGTGCAGGAGGGCGCCGCCCAGCCGCCTCGGCTGGTCCCAGAGGCGCCCACCGGACATCGCGGGGACGAAGAGCACGCTGAGCAGGAAGAGGGCGGCGGAAGCCGATAGGATGGCGCCGGATGCGGCAAGCGTCTGCTTCAGCCGCACCGCGCGCCGTCCCGAAGGATCATGGAACACCGACACTTGCCGCCACCCCTTTCACCGACACGCCGGCCTGTGGGCCGCTGACGCTCTTACTGAGCGTAATACCGCAGTAGCGGCGCCTCCGCCGTCCAGAGCTCCTCGAACAAGGCACGGATCTGGTCCAGCGAGAGGGTAGCCCGGGTCAGCGGGTCCATGGCGCAGGCGTGGAAGGCCGCCTCCTTGTCCTTGTCGAGGAAGGCCCGCACCGCCAGCTCCTGGACCGCCACGTTGGAGGCGTTGAGATGCGCCAGTTGCGCGGGAAGCGGTCCCGGACATGTGGCGTGGACCCCGGCCCCATCGACGAGGCACGGCACTTCCACGCAGCACCCGGCGGGCAGGTTCGGGATGAGGCCCGTGTTCATGACGTTGCCGTTGAACTCGTACGGGCCGCCGGAAACCACCGCCTCGATGATTCGGCTGGCGTACTCATTACTGGGTGTCAGGGCAGGAATCTCGACCTCGTCGGGCGCCTCCAGCCACTGCCGGCCTCCCCCGCCAGTCTCTTCCACGACGCGCTCCGTGAGCTGGTAGTGCGTCATCAGGTCGGCGTTGCGGCGGAAGTAGGGGTGGTACTCCGAGCAGTGCGTGCTGCTCTCGGTCACGAAGTAGCCGAAGTGCCGGAACATCTCGAACCGGATGCGGTCCTTGGCCACCGTGTCCGGGTCGTCCAGCTTGGCTCGAAGGGCGGGATAGAGGTCCTCGCCCAGGTGCGTCAGCTTGAGGAACCAGGCCTGGTGGTTGATGCCCGCCACATGGTATCGGACCTCCTCGTACGGCACGCCGAGGTAGCGGCTCAACTCGCCCGCGGTGCCCTGCACGCTGTGGCAGAGTCCGACGTTGCGGATGGAGCTGGCCGCGGAGTGCGCCCAGGTGAGCATACACATGGGGTTGGTGTAGTTGAGCATGAGCGCGCGCGGGCAGAGCTCCTCCATGTCCAGGCAGACGCCCACCTGGATCGGCGCGGTGCGGAGGAAGCGGAAGACGCCGCCCACCCCGATGGTGTCGGCGATGCTCTGGCTGAGCCCGTAGCGGTTCGGAATGTTGGTCTCGACGTTGGCCGGGAAACCGTGGTACGCCGGGCCGCCGGCGGAGATGCTGGTGATCACGAAGTCCGCGCCGGCCAGCGCGCCGCGGCGGTCCAGGTGGCCTTCGACCGTAGCTGGCAGGCCGTGTGTCTCGATCACCCGCTCGACGTAGCGCTTGGCGTTGGTCAGCTTGCGCTCGTCGATATCGCACAAGGCGATGCAAGCGGCGCGGAGGCTCGGTTGTGAGAGGATGTCCCTGGAGAGCGTGGCGCCGAACCCGCTGCCCGCCCCGATGATCGCGATGCGCATCGTAGTCCCCCTTGGAAGTGCGTGATGGCCGAAGATTACCAGAGCCGCCGAGCGCGCCGACGTCCGCTCCGCGCCCTGAACCACAAATCCGGCGGCACACGGCATTGGACGGGAACGATCCGGACCCGGTAGGCGTCTGTACCAGTACACGTCGTGACGCTTCGGACGGACAACGTTTGGCCTTTGCGCGGCCAACATTGACTAGACGGGCGTTGGCGGTATAATGACGGCTGAGTATACGTCATCCGGCGCTCAGTCACGCCGACCGTCGTGTGGCGGCGCGTGTTTGTGGCTGCGAGCGCTCGCACTTCAGGGGGAATCTTGAACATGAATGCACAGAACACCCAGACGAAGCTTCCGTACGAGAAGCCGTCGGCTACGCTGCTTGAGCTCAAGCCCGAAGAGCGCCTGATGGCCTGCGGCAAGCTCAAGGGCGGACCCGGTAGCTGCGGCTTCACTCCCAAGCTCAGCTGATCTCCTACAACCAACCGATTCGCAACCGCGTGCGCCACTGATGTGGGGTGCGCGGTTGTTATCGTATAGCTTATGATCCGCAAAGACGGTTTCGTAGTTCGCGACGTCGGCGGCTCCGCGGTCATCGTGCCGACCGGAGCGCGCGTCCTTGACCTGAACGGCCTGGTCGTGCTGAACGACACAGGCCGTCTGGTTTGGGATGCCCTCTCCGCTGAACGCTCTGAGGACGAACTCGTTCAGTGCCTGACTGATAGGTACGATGTCTCGCCGGACCAGGCCCGCGCCGATGTCGATGAACTGCTGCAGCAGTTTGCGGATCTGGGAATCATCCAATATGCAGGGCAGCCGATCTGACTGTGCCATCGTTGAGCGCTCCATGCTGGAGCGTGCAACCGCAATCCGCCAACCCGTCTCAGGCACCTTCGAGCTAACCGCCCGCTGCAACCTCGCATGCGGGATGTGCTACATCCGCAAGCCGGCGAACGATCCCCACGAGCGCGCCAACGAGTTGACCGCCGCCCAGTGGGTGGATGTCACCCAGCAGGCCGTCGATGCCGGAATGGTATTCCTCACCCTCACCGGCGGTGAGATCCTGATCCGCAAGGACTTCTTCGAGCTATACGAGCCCATGACACGCATGGGCCTGGTCATCACGCTCTTCACCAACGGCACGGCCATCACCCCGGCGGTCGCCGAGCGCCTCGCGAAGAACCCCCCGCTGCGCGTCGAGATCTCCCTCTACGGCGCCACGGAGACGGCCTACGACCGGGTCACCGGCACGGCCAACGCATACGACAAGTGCCTTCGCGGCATCCGACTGCTTGCGGAAGCCGGCGTCAACGTCGTCGTGAAGTCGACGGTGACCAAGTACAACGCCCACGAGCTAGACCCGATGAAGCGCATGGCGGCCGAGTGGGGGGTCCCCTTCTTCGCGGCGTCGCTCCTGACCCAGAGGCGCGACGACGACCTGTCGCAGATCCAGGACTTCAGGCGCCAGGCCAAGGACGCGGTGGACCTTGAGGCGGCCGACCCCGCCACTGCGGCCGAGATTCGCGACGCCCTCGCCGCTGCGCCTCCTCCGCCGGACGCCGATCCGTTCTATTGCTCCGCGGGCAAGTCGTCGTTCACCATCGGCCCGTTCGGCCAGATGAGCGCATGCATCGACCTGCCGCTTCCCGGCGCGCCGGTGGCCGAGATTGGCTTCGCGGAAGCGTGGAAGCGCGTCTGCGAGTTTGTGGGAACCGTGCCGGTGAACACCTCCTGCTCCTCGTGCGCCCTGCGCAACATGTGCCCGAGCTGCCCGGCATGGTCCTATGGTGAGAACCGCACGCTGAACCAGCCCGTGAAGTACCTGTGCGACCTGGCCGCGGAGCGCAAGCGCCGGTTCGGAGCGCCCGAGCCGCGCATCCAGGCCGCCGGCGGTTAGGCGGGCCATGCCGAGCGACGACGGCAGGACCACCCGCGAGGTCTCCACGCGCCACCTGGCGCCCCTGATCGAGGAGGCGCTGGCGGCAGGCCGAACGGTGCGCATGACGGCCACGGGCGGCAGCATGATCCCGTTCATCGGCCACGGCGAGACCGTGGAGCTGGTCCCTGCCGCGCATCGGCGCCTGGCTCCCGGCGACATTGTGCTGGCCCGAATGCCATCGTCGGAGTTTGTCCTGCACCGCGTCGCGAAGGCCGCGGGGCACAGCGTGTTCCTACAGGGCGACGCGCAGTCGGTGGCCGTAGGTCCCGTGAATCGGGACGCCGTTCTTGCCGTAGCTTCCGGCGTCTTCCGCGGCAACCGGCGGCTGGCGCTCGACTCGGGCCTCATGCGCGCGGCGGGCCTCGTCTGGATGCGTGGCGCGCCCATCCGCCCGTTCGCCATCCGGGCGACGCGCTCCGGCAAGGCCCTGGTGGGAATCCGTCGGCGGCGACCGTCAGCCGACGCGCCAGTCGCGTGACCACCACCGACGCACCGGCGTCGCGGACGGAACTGGCGGACGC
>JAPLCQ010000156.1 GCA_026392115.1 Armatimonadota bacterium
GCCGGTATCCAGCCACCTGAACTCCAAGCCGCTCCACGAGCGCCTCGCCCAACCGGAACGAGACGCCGACACCGGCCAGGTCGGCGAACGGGTACTTCGAGTCGCGGCGGTGCGGGTTCACTACGGCGCACGCGGCCGGCAGTTGGTCGCCGGGCTCGTGGTGGTCGGTTATGACGACGTCGATGCCGAGGCCGGCGGCATACCGCACCTCCTCGGCGCGGCGGATGCCGCAGTCGCAGGTGATGATGAGTCGCGCGCCTTCGGCCTTGGCCCGATCGACGAAGGCGGGCCGCATGTCGTAGCCGTCATTGCAGCGGTGCGGCACATGGACCCGGACGTCGGCGCCGAGCTTCATCAGAAGACGGAACCAGAGGGCGGCGGAGGAGACGCCGTCGCTGTCGTAGTCGCCATGGATCAGTATCAGCTCACGGTCGCGGATCGCAGACGCGATGCGCGTGACGGCCCTGTCCGCGTCGGGGAGGAGGAGGGGACTGGGGAGCTGGTCATACGACGGGGAGAGGAAGCGTTCGGCGCTCTCAATGGTCCGATAGCCCCGAGCCACCAGGAGATCTCCGAGGAGGCGGCCACACCCAAGCTCGCGCGCAAGTGCGTACCCCCCCGGGGTCACCGGGCGGAGCTTCCACTGATAGCGCGGGAGGGCTTGCATACCTGCCAGATTACCTCTGCATGTCGTCGGCTGTCACCGGGCGAGGTCACAAATGAAGGAACCTGCGGCCCCTTGCCGGGCGCCGCAGGTTCCTTGATCGACGGAGCGTGCAGGGGCTCCTACATGCGGCGGCCGCGCCTCTTGGCCTTCAGCTTGGCCGCGGCCGCCGCCGAGTCGGTGGCGGTGTCGCCGCCATTGGCCGCCGGGGCGGGGGCGGGCTTACTCGGAACCGCCGGGCGGGCGCCTCCGCTGGCGTAGGCAGGAACGGCCTCGGCCGCGCTGTTGCGGGCCGCGATGCGGCGCCAGAGAACCAGCAACGGGCTCGCATTGAAGATGGACGAGTAAGTGCCCGACACGACGCCCATGAGGAGCGCCGCCACGAAGACGCGGACCACCGGGCCGCCCAGGATGAGCAGGGCCACCAAGGTGAGTGCGACGGTGAGCGAGGTATTCACCGACCGGGCGAAGGACTGCTCGATGCTCCGGTCCACGACGTCGTCGAACGTCTCGCCACGTGCCTTGTGCCGCAGGTTCTCGCGAATCCGGTCGAAGATGACGATGGTATCGTGTGTGGAGAAACCGATGACCGTCAGCATGGCGGTGACGAAGAGGCTGTCAACCTGCCAGTGCAGCAGCATACCCAGGATGGCGAAGAGGCCCCAAAGAACGATCACATCATGCAGGGTGGCCGCAATGGCGCAGACGCCGAACTTGAGGCCCTCGCCTATACCCCCGATGGCGAACCGGATCGTCATGTAGCAGACAATCAGGATCGACGAGATGAGCACGGCCCAGAGGGCGTTGCGGCGGAGCTCCTCGCTGATGGCGCCGGAGATCGAGGAGACGGAGCTGACCTCGGCATTCATCCCGCGCACCAGCTGCTCGGCGCGGTTCTGATCCTCTGGGGTGAGGCGCGGCGTCGTCACGTAGACGAAGTTGCCCTCGGCCAGAAGGACGCGTACTTCCTTGAAACCGGCGCCGGCCATGGTGCGGCTTATCTGGTCGACGTTCGGGCGGGAACTGAACTGGGCGCCGATCTCGGTGCCGCCCAAGAACTCAATGCTGTACTTGGTGCCTCCCGCTACCATGGCGAGCAGGCCGGGGATGATGACGGCCCCGGAGAGGATAAACCAGAACTTCATGCGCTTGGTGACGCCCAGCTTCGGGTGGACGCCGCGGTGCAGCATGTAGAGGTTGTCGTTCTGGCCCAGAGCCGTGCCGGAGAGCATCAGAAGGAAGGTGCGGGAGCAGGTGATGGCCGTGAACATGGAGATCAGCACGCCGATGAGCAGTGTAACGGCGAACCCGCGCACGGAGCCGGTACCGAAGTGGTACAGGATCAAGCAGGTGATCACCGTACACATGTTCGAGTCGAAGATCGCGGTGAATGCTCGCTTGAAGCCGGCTTCGATGGCGGCGCGGATCGACTTGCCCGCCAGCCGCTCTTCCTTCAGGCGCTCGAAGATGAGCACGTTCGCGTCGACGGCCATACCGATGGAAAGGATGAACCCTGCGATGCCCGGCACCGTGAGGGTGACGCCGGGGAAGCCGAGCCACTCCATGGAACCCACAAAGACGCCGAACGTGAATAGCGAGTAGAGCAGGAGGGCCAGGTTGGCCAGCATGCCGGGCATGCCGTACCAGGCCAGCATGAAGATAAGGACCGCCGCGAGGCCGACGACGCCGGCGAGTGCGGTCTGGCGCATGGCCTTCCGGCCGAGCGTGGCTTCGACGTTTTGCTGCTGCTGCATCTCAAGGGAGACGGGCAGGGCGCCGGCGTTGAGCTGGCTGGCCAGCGTCCGCGCCTGATCCGGGCTGAAGGAGCCCTTGATGATACCGACGCCGGGGATCACGTCTTCGATGATGGGCGCGCTGATGAGCTTCTTGTCGAGGAAGATGGCAAGCGGCTTCTTCAGGTGGGAGCGGGTGAACTGCTCGAAGACGCGCTTGGACTCGCCCTTGAACTCGAAGTGGATTACGGTGCCTTCGGGCCCGATGTCGGGCCTTGAGTTCGGCATCAGTTCGTCGCCGGCCAGAACCGGGGGTTTGGAGAAGACCTTGGCGTCGAGCTCCGCCATGGTCACCGTGCCGTTGGGTCCGGTGATGTCGGCGAAACCGGTCTCTTTGTTGGGTTCGCTGCGCCACTCGCCCTCAAGCTCGGGGACGGCGCGGAACTCCAGCCGGGCGGTGGTCTCGATGGCATCGAGGGCCTGCTGCTTGTCGCGCACACCCGGAAGCTCGACGATGATCTGGTCCTGGTCCGGCCGCGTCACGATGACGGGCTCGGAAACACCCAGAGAGTCCACGCGTCGACGGATGATGTCGGCGATGGTCGCCAAGTTCTCTTTCTTCCAGGTTCCGTTGCGCAGTTCTTCCTTCTTTGCGCGCAGGACCACCCGCATGCCGCCCTGAATGTCAAGGCCCAGCCGGGGGCGCTTCGTGGCAACCACGTAAGCGGAATAGGCGGTCAGCAGTACTATGAGCGCGAGCAGTTGCAGATGGACGTTTCTCACCGTGGCGAGTCCTTCCGGAGGTTGTGGCGCGGCGCCGACCGTCTAGCGGGCGTGGGTCCGCACATTTCGGGCGCAACAAAGGCTGCGGCTTGGAGCCTACAGCCGCGGGTACGTGATTATACCATCAGGTCGGGCTGGTCCCGGGTGGGCCGGTCTACGGCGCCCGCCGAGAGAGCCGAGCCATGGTCAGGATCGCGTCCGCCACCCTGGGGCCGGGGCGTACGGCGTCGTAGCCCATGGGGAAGACGCGGCCGGTGCGGACCGCCTGCATCTGCGCCCAGCCGGGGCGATCCTTCAGGTCCTTCAGCGGAATCTGGCTCGTGAAGAGGACGTCGGGACGCAGGGCGATGGCGCGCTCGAGAGGCATCGAGCAGAAGCCCTTACCCAGCGGCGCCGCCACGTTTTGGAGGCCTGCCCGCTGCATGAGGTCGTCCATGAAGTTCCGCGAGCCGACTACCCAGAGGGGCGTCTGCTGCACCACGAAGAGCGCCCGCACCGGTTGGTTCCCAGGACCCGTCGCGGTCTTTCGTGCGGCCGCGAGCGTGGTCTCCATGCGTTTGACCACACCGTCGGCGGCGGGCGTTGCGCCCGTGAGGGCGCCGATGGAACGGATGTCGCGAAGCAAGCCGTCGATGTTCTGCGGGTCCACTGCGAAGATCGGGGCCCGGGCCCGCTGAGCCAGCCGTTCGAGGCGTTCCAGGGCGGAGCGGTTGCCGGAGTCGCTGGCGAGGATCAGGTCGGGGCGCAGGGCGAGCACCTTTTCGATGGAAGTGTTCAGGTCGCCGATCTTTGTCACCGACCGGGCTTCGGGCGGGTAGTCGCAGTAGGTCGTCACACCCACTACGCACTTCCCCAGGCCAAGCGCAAAGGCGATCTCGGTGTTGGCGGGGATCAGCGAAACGATCCGCCTTGGCGGCGCGGCGAGCGTCACGCGCTTGCCGCGGGCATCGACGGCAGTCAGCGGCGCGGCGGCCGAACCGACGGCGGCGAACAGCATGGCGCCCAGCACGGCGGCGCGGCACACCATGTGCGGTGCGATCGAGCGTCCCATAGTCATTGTGAGTACCTGATCCCTGCCTGCTTGCCCGGTGGCCGGGCCTCGGCATTCTACCCGTCGTGCGCCGGCCTGGGCGGAACCCAGGGCGGTGCGACGGCGTAAGATGCCCTATCATGAGAGCTATGCGACTGATGGCAATCGTACCGGCGCTTGCGACGGCCGCGCTTCTGGTCGTCCCCGCACCCCAGACGGCATCCCAGCGAAAGCCGCCGCCGATAGGCGCCACGAAAGGAAGAAGGATGAGCCGCGACCTGCCCAAGACCGAGGAGGAGTGGCGCAAGGCGCTTACGCCGGTGCAGTACCGAGTGCTGCGGCAGAAGGGCACCGAACGGGCCTTCACGGGCAAGTACTGGGACCACCATGCCGACGGGAGCTACACCTGTGCGGGATGCGGTCAGGTACTGTTCCGGTCGACGGAGAAGTTCGACAGCGGCTGCGGCTGGCCCAGCTTCTTCGATGCCGCCGACAACGCCGCCGTTAAGCTCCACGAGGACAACTCGCTGGGTATGCGCCGCACCGAGGTCACCTGCGCCCGTTGCGGCGGCCACCTGGGCCACATCTTCGACGACGGTCCGAATCCCACCGGCAAGCGGTACTGCATCAACTCAGCCAGCATCGATTTCGCCGCCAGGGAGCAGGGGCCCGCCAAGTAGGCCCGCGCCTGGGCGCCTCGTGCGTGTGACGCCTGCCCGTTGGTGGTAACCTTCCGCGTACGTCACACCTGCGGGAGATAGGGCCATGGCAGTGCTGTTCGGGGTGGACCACGCGGCCACCGATCGCGCCGCGCTCGTGAAGGGCAAGCGCATCGCGCTGCTGACCAATGACGCGGCCACCACCGCGGCCTGTCCGCATCCCTGTGTGCCGTCGCGCGTGGCGCTGGTCGGAGCAGGGGCGCGGCTCGTGCGGCTCTTCAGCCCTGAGCACGGGCTCGGCGCCGCGGCCGCCGACGGGCGGAAGGTGGGCGACCAGGTCGATCCACTGACCGGCGCACCCGTGGTCAGTCTCTACGGCGCCGGCGTCGCCCCAAGACCCGAGCATCTGGCCGATGTTGACCTCGTGGTCTGCGACCTCCAGGACGTGGGCGTCCGGTTCTACACCTACGCATGGACGATGACGCACGTCATTGATGCCTGCGCGGTCGCATCGGTGCCGATTGTGGTGCTGGACCGACCCAATCCGCTGGGAGGCGACCTCGCAGCGGCGGAGGGGCCCATCCTTGACGAGACGATCTCCGAGAGCCTCGTGGGCCGCCACTCGATCCCTGTCCGCCACAGCCTCACGCTGGGCGAGTTGGCCCGGCTCTGGGTGCGCGAGCGGTGCGCCTCCGCCCGCCTCAGCGTGGCGCTTATGACGGGCTGGCACCGGCGCCTGCACTGGCCGCAGCTGGGGCTTCCCTTCGTGCCCGCGTCGCCGGCCATGCCCGGCTACGACACGGCGATCGTCTACCCCGGCGCCTGCTTTCTGGAGGGCGCCAATCTCTCGGAGGGGCGCGGAACGTCGTTCCCGTTTCGCGTGGCCGGGGCGCCCTGGCTGGACGCCGTGCAGGTGACGGATCGGCTGAATGCCGCAGGCCTATCAGGCTTTCGCGCCAGGCCCGTGGAGTTCCAGCCCACCGCGAGCAAGTTCGCCGACGAAAGCTGCCTCGGCGTCATGCTGCATGTCACTGATCCTGTCCGGTTCCGCCCGGTGGCCGCGGGACTGCACCTGATCTGTGCGCTTCGAGCCGTCCATCCGACGCAGTTCGCCTGGGGTCCTTACCCACGGGCGGACGATCCCCGATCAGGCAGCCACTTCGATCGGCTGGTCGGCGCCAAGCAGGTGCGGCGCAGCATTCAGGATGACCCCGCGGCGGCAGCCACTCAGATCGCCCAGTGGACGGAGGCTCCGGGCTGGGCGCGGCGCGTGGCGCCGATCCTGCTCTATCCGCGATGACAGGCGCCACGGCGCCGGCAATGAGAGGAAGGAAACGTACGATGCGATGGTTTGTTCTGGCGGCGGCCTTAGTGGCGATGGGTCCGGCGGCACTGGCGCAACGCCAGACCGGCGCCGCGCGCACCCAGCCTGAGACCACGCCCAACGCCCTCACCGCCGCAGAGGTGAAGGAGGGCTGGGTTCTGCTCTTCGACGGCGAGACGCCCTTCGGCTGGTCGAGCCGGGGCGACGCCGTCTGGACCGAGGGCGGCGGGATCATCGAGGCGCGGCAGGGGGGGATGGGGTCGCTGGCGACCACGACGTCCTTTGCGGACTACCTGCTGCGCGGCGAGGTCTGGGTCAGCGCCGACGCGGCCGCCGCCGTGGCCGTGCGAGCGCCGCTGCAGGGCTCCGCCACGCAGGAGAACAGCTATCTCGTGCGCTTCCAAGACGGGCACGCGCGCTGGCCGACGGGCAGCATCGTCGGGCTGGCGCCGGGCAAGGCGCGCCGTCCGACGGTCGGCCGTTGGACGCCGTTCGCCGTGCGCGCCGAGGGGGACCGCATCACGGTCGAAGTCGACGGCAGGCCCTGCGCGTCGGCGCGCGACGCCCGGTTCCAAGCCGGGGCCGTGTCGCTGACCTACGGCGGCTCCGGCATCGTGCGGTTTCGGAGCCTGCGCCTGCAGCCGTTGGGCGCCAAGCCCCTTTTCAACGGCAAGGACCTACAGAACTGGACGGTGGTGCCGGGGCACCCGTCGATCTACTCCGTCACCAGCGAAGGCTGGCTCAACGTGCGCGGCGGCAACGGAGATATCCAGACCACCAGCACGCACGGTGACTTTGTGCTGCAGCTGGACGTGATCTCGAACGGCGACCACCTGAACAGCGGCGTCTTCTTCCGAGCCATCCCGGGTGTCTTCTGGAGTGGCTACGAGGTGCAGATCAGGAACCAGTGGGAGGGCTCGGAGAGGGCCAAGCCGGTGGACTTCGGGACGGGGGGCCTCTACAACAGGCAGCCGGCCCGCAAGGTGGTCTCAACGGATCGCCAGTGGTTCACCGTTACCCTGGTGGCCGTGGGAATGCATCTGTCCACATGGGTCGACGGCATCCAGGTGACGGATTTCATCGACCAGCGCCCGGTGGACCAGAACAACGCGCGCAACGGCGCCCGCACCGCGCCCGGTGTCATCACCCTGCAGGGGCATGACCCCACTACGGATCTCAGCTTCCGGTCGATCCGGGTCGCGGACTACCCGGCGCCGCCCGCGGCCAAGTAGGGTCGCGAACGCAGACTGAGGGGCGAGCGTCGCCCCTCAGTCCTCGATTTCGTAGTCGACTGCCAGGGAGTCTGCGCGGATGGCGTTGATGAGGTTCTCCACCACCGCCCGATGGGCCGGATGCGGGCTGTAGGCGTCCAGCGCCGCCCGGTTGGTGAAGCGGACCATGAGGGCGGTGTCGAAGCCCTGCGACCGCGCGCAGAAGTTGCGGCCGGCATGGAGCTCCACGACGCCTGGGATGACACTCAGGCCGCGGAGGCCGTCCAGCACGGCGCGGATTTGCTCGTCGCGGGCGCCTTCGATCCACTTGAAGAGCACGAGGTGCATGATCTGCGGGTCGCTGTTCATGGTCTGATTGCCTCCGTTACGCCCATGGTACACGATGTCGCCGCCGAACCCGCCGGGTCGGGCGCGCTGAGAAGATCGCTGAGGGGCGTCTCGCGGAACGCCTGCTCGGTCAGGGCGGTCGCGTCGTCGAGACGCCTGTGAAGCGGACAGAGCGCTTCGTGGTGCTCGTGGCGGCCCAGGGGGCACGCCTGGACGCGCTGAATGGGGTCCACAGCCTGCACGATGTCGAGGACAGACGTCTCGTCGGGCCGGCGCATGAGCGCAAAGCCGCCGTGCTTGCCCCGCTGCGACGTGACGACGCCGGCCCTCGCGAGGGTGCTCAGGACCTTGGCAAGGTATGGTACGGGCACCCCCACCCGCTCCGAGACGACCTGTACCGTGATCGGGGCGGGGTAGGCGGACGCCAGTGCAACGGCCGCGCGCAGGGCGTATTCGGCGGTCTGAGAGATCAACCTGTGGCCTCCGGCAACTTTAGGATGTCGAGGTCCAGTATACCTAGTCAGCGATAGCCGACTGCAAGAAGGGAGTACCCGTCACATGGATCGATGTGTCTACCTGCCCAGTCTGACCGCACAGGTCGATGTGCCCAACAATGGCATCCTGAGCCGCACCGTCTATGAGGATGACCTGCTGAAGGTGGTCCTGTTCGGGTTCGACACGGGGCAGCTGCTCTCCGAGCACACCGCGTCCGTACCTGCGATCATTGAAATTCTCGAGGGCCAGGCCGAGCTGCGATTCGGCGACGAGGTGGTGCAGGCCGGCCCGGGGGCGTGGGCCCGCATGGAGGCCAACCTGCCGCATGCGGTCATCGCGAAGACCCCGCTGAAGATGGCCCTCACCATGCTGCACGGCGCCAAATCCCTGGGCTGAGGCCCGGCGCATGAACAGCGGCCGCCCCTGTGTTGATCGGGGCGGCCGCTTGCCGTCTGACGAATGGGACCGGCAGGAGTTCTCAGGCGGCGATGGGCCTCACCGCCGGGCGCCGCCGGGCGGCCGGGCGGCCGGTGAGGGCGCTCCGCATGATGACGCGGGCTCGGTGCAGCCTGGACCGGATGGTTCCCACGGCGCAGCCGAGGACTTCGGCCGCCTCGTCGTAGGACATTCCCTCGATATCGGTCAAGAGCACCGTCTGTCGGAACACGGCCGGCAGATTGTTCAGGGCCGTCTGGATGCGCTCATCCATCACGCCGCGCATCAGAATCCGAGAGGGATCGGCCTCTTCATCCGGAATCTCGCTGAAAAGGGAGTCGCCGTCGTTGCCCTCGTAGGGCGAATCCAGCGACAGGGGCGCCTGCTTGGGGCGCGCACGGAGCCGGTCCACGAAGAGGTTGGCCACGATGCGAAAGAGCCAGCGGTCGAACGGGCGGCCCGGATCGTACCTGTCAAACGCACGGAACGCCCTGACGAAGGCCTCCTGCGTAAGATCCTCGGCGTCTTCGCGATTGCCGGACAGCCGGTACGCGAAGGAGTAGGCCTTTCGGTAGTGCTCTTGCATCAGGCGGTTGAAGTACACCGCGGACCTGCCCTGGACCCCCGGGTCACAGGTGGTATTGCTCATGGTGCGCCTCCCTTTCAGGATGTCGGCTCGCCCATCTAGGGGCGACGCCTGAAGTGGCACAACCGGCTGCAGCTGGCGGGTGTATTGCTTAGTTCGACTAAGAGTATACGGGCGCCGGGCGTGCTTGTCAACAGGTCGTCGAACTTCGGTTCCCGTTGTCGTCGCCCGGTCCTCTCTGGCTCGAGTGCGACCACCGCCAGCGCGTTGACTAGCTGCCCGCCATGGGCGTAGAATGCCTTAGCGGGTCTGTACGCCGCCCACCAAGCATAGGAGCGCCCAATGCCGCCACTGGACGACCGTTACCGTGCCATGTTGTTCGAGACCCCGGAGCGCATTCCGGTGAGCGTGGGCATCTTGCCGGCCGCATGGATGAAGTATCGGGAGGGGCTTGAGGCGCTGACGCATCGGCACCCGGCCCTGTTTGGGCAGTCCGGCGCACGCGACTTCGACGCGGTCGGGGGCACCTACGTGGCGGGCGACCACGTGGACGCCTGGGGATGCGTCTGGCAGAATATTCGCACCGGTTGCGAGTCGATCGTCACCGGCCACCCGGCGCCTCGGCGCGAGGACGTGCGCTCGTTGCGGCTGCCTGCCGAGGATATCGGTTTTCCGCACGGCTTCATGTACCTTCGGCTGCAGGATCTTCGCGGCTTCGAGGAGCTGATGATCGACTTCGCCGAGGAGCCCGAGGAGCTGGCCATACTCGTCGACCTTGTGCTGCAGTACAACCTGCGCCAGGCTTCGCGCCACCTGCAGACCATCCGCGCCGAGGAACAGATCATCGGCTTTGGGGACGACCTGGGTATGCAGTTGTCGTTGCCCATGAGCCCGGCGAAGTGGCGCAAGTACCTCAAGCCCTGCTTCGAAGCCATCTACAGGCCCTACCGGGACGCGGGCCACTACGTGTACATGCACACCGACGGCCACATCTGGGAGATCATCCCGGACCTGGCCGAGTGCGGCGTCAACGTGGTGAACCCGCAGGTGCGCGCCAACGGCCTCGACAACCTGGCCCGCGTCTGCAAAGGCAAGGTCTGTGTCTCGCTGGATCTTGATCGCCAGCTCTTTCCCTTCTGCACGCCCGCCGAGATCGACGCCCACGTCCGCGAATCGGTCGAAATGCTGGGGAGCAAGCAGGGCGGACTGTGGCTGGTGGCCGAGATCGGCGACGACGTGCCCCTGGAGAACTGCGAGGCCATCTTCACGGCGCTCGAGCGCTACCGGGACTACTTTGCCTGACGACGCACGGGTGATCGGGCCGAGGAGGTAGGGCCACCATGTGGGCGCAGCTCAAGACCGCCATGCATCCCGACGCCGTCCGCCTGATCATCGTGCTGTTCCTCTCATTCCTGATCGGCCTGGAGCGCGAGGAGCACCAGTCACAGGAGAAGGGCTACAGCTTCGGCGGCGTTCGCACTTTCCCGCTGATCGGCATCCTCGGCTTCGGTGTGGCGCTCGTATCGGTGGGGCAGGTGATGCCCATCGCCATCGGCCTGGCCGTGCTGGCCTCGTTCCTGGTGCCTTCGTATCTGCACAAGATCAAGGGCGACCCCTGCGCCGGGATCACCACCGAGATTTCGGCGCTGGGTACCTACGTGGTGGGTGTCCTGGTGCAGCAGGACCAGTACTGGACCGCCACGGCCATCGTGGTGGTCAGCCTGTTCCTTCTGGAACTGAAGACCGTCTTGGAGGGGTTGGCCCGGCGCGTATCGGCCGCCGATATTGTCACGTTCACCAAGTTCCTGCTGGTCGCCGCTGTGATCCTGCCTGTGGTTCCCAACCAGCCCGTGTCGCAGTTCCGCATCAACCCGCTGACGGTCTGGTACGTGGTCGTGGCGGTAAGCCTCATCTCCTATGCGGGCTACCTGCTGCAGCGGGCGATCGGAGGGCGCGGCGGCTTCGTCGCGGGCGCGCTGGTGGGCGGCGCCTACTCCTCTACGGCAGCCACGGTGGCCATGGCGCGGGCCGCGGCCGCGGGCGGCGCCGGCGGACCTCGGCTGGCCGGGGGCGTCCTCATGGCTTCGGCCATGGCGCTCCCGCGGTGGCTGATCCTGGTGGCGCTCGCGGCTCCGCCGTTGGCGGCCAGACTTGCGCCCTGGATGCTGGGCATCATGGCGATCTCCTGCGCGGCGGGCCTCATGTTGGCCGTGCGGTCTCCGGAACCCGCCGATGCGGGCGACAGTGCCGGCCAGAGGGGGAATCCCCTCGAGTTGCGCGTCGCCTTCGCCTTCGCGGCGCTGTTCGTGGCGACCCTGGTGGTCACCAAGCTGGTCTCGGGTGCGATGGGCAGCAACGGGGTGCTCGGACTGGCGGGCGTCGTGGGGGTCACCGACATCACGCCGTTCGTCGTCGGCATCGCTGGCAGCGCGGCGACGGGCCTTTCGCAACAGACCGCGGCGTCAGCCATCCTCATCGCCGGGGCCTCCAACGCGGCCGCCAAGGGCTTCTACGCGCTAGGCTTCGCCGGTCGGTCCGACGGGCGGGCCGCGTGCGGGTGGCAACTGGGCATGGCGTGCCTTCTGCTGGCGTCGGCGTGGCTTGCATCGGCGGTCTGACCCGTCGTTACGCACGGTCGGGAAGGCTCAGGTATAATGTCCGAGTCGGGGCGCCAGTTTGTAGGCGTCCTTCTTCCCGCTCCGGGACAGACCGGGGCCAATGACCGAGGGGAGGTACTACCCTATTGCGTCGCTATGAGGCGATGTACATCATCGTGCCGGATATCTACATCCTGATGCAGTTCGAGTCCGGGCCTGATATTCCGAAGGAGCTGGAGCGCGTCTTCGGCATCAGCGACGACATCATGCGCAGCATGGTCGTTCGCGCCGAGGAAGTGGGTCCCGTGGAGCCCAAGCTCACCGTGGTCCCGGCTCCTGCCCCAACCCCCGCCCCCGAGCCCGCCGCTGTCGTCGAGCCCGTCGCCGAGCCCGCACCCGCTCCCGAGCCGGCCCCTGAGCCCGCCGCCGAGCCCGTTGCCGAGCCCGTTGCCGAGCCTGCGGTCGAGCCGGCGCCCGAGCCCGCACCCGAGGCGTAGGGGCCCGACAGAGGCCATGAGCCATCTCCCGCGCGTCCCCGTCGCCTTCGCGTGCTACGGGTGATGCGCGGCAGGAGGACGACACCATGCTGAACCGCATCGTTCTTATCGGTCGTCTCACACGGGATCCGGAGCAGTCCTACGCCACCAGCGGCGTCGCCATCGCGAAGTTCTCTGTGGCCGTGGACCGCCCGATTCGCAATGAGAACGGCGAGCGCGACACGGACTTCATCGACTGCGTGGCTTTCAAGCAGCGGGCCGAGTTCCTGCACAAGTACGCACGCAAGGGGCGGCTCGTCGCGGTCGAGGGACGTCTGCAGATTCGCCAGTGGCAGGCGCAGGACGGGAGCAAGCGGCGATCGGCCGAGGTAGTGGCCGACAACGTCGAACTCCTTGATCGGGCGCGCGAGCCGGGCGATGAGGACGGCGGCGGCGGTTCGGCGGGAGGCTACGGCGGACCCGCGGGCGGCTTCGGCCAGTCCTCGGCTCCCCGACCGCCCATGGCGCCTCCGCCCACATCGATCGATGATCATCCCGACCCATTCGGTGACGAGTAGAGTCACGAAAGGAACCCAATATGCCACCACCTCCACCCAGAAGGCGCGGCCCCGGCAAGTGGAAGCGCCCGCGGCGCAAGGTCTGTCAGTTCTGCGTTGACAAGGCCAAGGCCATCAACTACAAGAGCGCGGCCCGCCTGCGGAAGTACCTGACCGAGCGCGGCAAGATGGTGCCGCGCCGTACCAGCGGCACCTGCTCCAGCCACCAGCGCATGCTCAGCACCGCCATCAAGCGGGCGCGGCACATGGCGCTGATGATCTTCGTGGCGGAGTAGACCGAAAGCGCTGCAACCCCGGCGGGGCGGAGTCACTTCCGCCCCGTCTGTACATGAGGGCTGACCTGCGCCGGTTGACTTCGGACGCGTGCCAGACTATAATCGCAGGCAATAGGGCAGTAGTCCGACCAGAAGGGGAACCACCGCATGGCGAGCGTCACTCTGCGCGACCTGACCAAAGAGTTCAAAGAGGTCGTTGCCGTGAACAAGCTGAACCTCGAGATCCGCGACAAGGAGTTCCTTGTCCTCGTGGGTCCGTCCGGCTGCGGCAAGACCACCGCGCTCCGCATGGTGGCCGGGCTCGAGGAGTCCACATCCGGCGAGATTCTGATCGGCGACCGGGTCGTGAACGACGTGTCGCCCAAGGACCGGGACATCGCCATGGTGTTCCAGAACTACGCGCTCTATCCCCACATGTCGGTATATGACAATATGAGCTTCGGCCTTCGGCTGAAGCGGACGCCCACCGGCAAGCCGTGGCCCTTCAACGCGACGCGGACCTTCTCCAAGCAGGAGATCGATCGCCGCGTTACCGAGGCGGCCAAGCTTCTGGGCATGGAGACGCTCCTGCAGCGCAAGCCCAAGCAGCTCTCCGGCGGCCAGCGCCAGCGCGTTGCGCTGGGCCGGGCCATCGTTCGGGAGCCCAAGGTCTTCCTGATGGATGAGCCGCTCTCGAACCTGGACGCCAAGCTCCGCGTGCAGACGCGCGCCGAGCTGATCAAGCTCCACCGGCGGCTCGGAATCACCACGATCTATGTCACGCACGACCAGGTCGAGGCCATGACCATGGGCGACCGAATCGCCGTCATGAACGCCGGCCTCATGCAGCAGTGCGACACGCCGCTGAACCTCTACAACCATCCCGCCAACGTCTTCGTCGCCGGTTTCATCGGCTCGCCGGCGATGAACTTCGTCCCCGTGACGGTCAAGGCCGAGGGCGACACGGTGAAGCTGGATGCCGGCTCCTTCAGCGTGGCGCTCCCGGCCGACAAGGCCGCCACTGCGAAGGGCAAGGTCGGATCCGAGTGCACGCTGGGCATTCGACCGGAGGACATCTACGACGCCCAGTTGGCCGGCCTGGTGAAGCCCACGCCCGGCAACACCGTGAAGGTCGGCGTGGACGTCGTCGAGCCCCTGGGCAACGATGTCGAGATGTACCTGACGGCGGGCCCGCATGCCCTCATCGCCATGATCAACAACAAGACCGCCGCCAAGGCCGGCGACCAGGTCGATGTCGTATTCGACATGGACAAGAGCCACCTTTTCGACAAGGCCACCGAGGCCGCCATCTACTAGTCGGGTCATCGGGCCGCCGCCCAAGCGGCTGCCGGCGGTGCGCATATGGCTGAAGCCGTCCTTGCGCTGGATCAGGGCACCACGAGTTCGAGAGCCGTCGTCTACTCAGGCGACGGCTCGGTGCTGTCTGTCGCCCAGCGCGAGTTCCCCCAGCACTTTCCGCAACCCGGCTGGGTTGAGCACGATCCCGAGGATATCTGGCAGTCGCAGATCGATGCCGCCCGGGAGGCGCTGGCGGCGGCACGCCTCGGTGCATCCCAACTCGGCGGCATCGGCATCGCCAACCAGCGCGAGACCACGGTGGTCTGGGAGCGCCGCACCGGCAGGCCGGTATGCCGGGCCGTCGTGTGGCAGGACCGGCGCACGGCTGGGATTTGCGCGGCGTTACGGTCCGATGGATGCTCCCGGCGGGTTCGCGAGATCACCGGGCTGGAGATCGACCCCTACTTCTCCGGCGTGAAGCTGCGCTGGCTCATGGATCAGAACCCTGAACTAGCCCGCCGCGCCGCCTGCGGCGAACTGGCCTTCGGCACCGTGGACTCCTGGCTCATTCATCGCCTCACGGGCGGCCGTCGGCATGTCACCGATGTCTCCAACGCCTCGCGGACGCTGCTGCTTGACCTTGCCGACCTGACGTGGTCGCAGCCCATGCTGGATCTCCTCGGCATCCCGCGCGAGGCGCTTCCCGAGATATGCCCGAGTTCCGGCCTGATCGATGAGACGGATCCCGGCATCTTCGGGGGCTCGGCTCCTATCCGCGGCGTGGCGGGAGACCAGCAGGCCGCGCTGTTCGGCCAGAACTGCGTGCTTCCCGGCCGGGCCAAGTGCACCTACGGCACGGGCTGCTTCCTGTTGGCCAACACCGGCGCGGCGCCCGTGGCCTCCCGGCGGCGGCTGCTCAGCACCGTGGCGTGGAGCATCGGTCCCAGCAGAGCCTATGCACTGGAGGGGAGCGTCTTCATGGGAGGCGCCGCGGTGCAGTGGCTCAGGGACGGGTTGGGCATCATCGCCGGGTCGTCTGAGGTTGAGCGGCTGGCGGGGTCGGTCCCGGACACCGGCGGCGTGGCGGTGGTTCCGGCCTTCACGGGACTCGGCGCACCGCACTGGGACCCCGACGCACGCGGCGCCATCCTCGGCCTGACCCGCGGCTCGACGTCGGCCCACATCGCCCGGGCCACGCTGGAGGGCATCGCACACCAGGTCGCCGATGTGGTGGACGCCATGGCGGATGACCGGGGCTCCCCATTGGACGAGATCCGCGTGGATGGCGGGGCGGCCGCGAACGACCTGCTGATGCAGATGCAGGCAGACCTGACCCGACTCCCCGTGGTGCGTCCCGCCGACCTGGAGACCACCGCCCGCGGCGCAGCGATGCTGGCGGGGCTGCCCGCACCCGAAGGACCCGGCGCCGGCGCGCGGGTGTTCGAACCGGCCTTGCCGGGGCGCGCCACCGAGGCCGCGCGGGAGCGGTGGCGCGCAGCCGTCGGCCGGGTAGGCGGACTGCCGATGATTCCGGGGTAGGCGCCGGAAGTTTCCGGGTCCGGATACGCAGGAGAACATGGGCTCGACGGCGTACATTCCGGGCAGGATAGGATCGTCTTGCCGACGCGGGAGGTTCGTGTGCGCTCCTGTGTCGGCCGGAAAGGAGGGCGAGTTGAAGGGCGGAATAGAGATACCGCCGCCGGTGGCCGCTGCCATCATCGTGGTGCTCGTACTTGTGGTCGGGTTCTTCGTCTACCGCTCGGCGGGGCCGAAGCCGCTGGCCAAGATGGACAACTCGAAGATGATGAACGCCTACGGGGCGGCGATGGGCAATCGGCCCCGCACGCCGGGTCCCGGCGGTGTGCAGGGCCAGCCGCGCTAGGCACGCCATCGGGTGGTTGTGTGAGAGCCGTTCAGACAGGCCGGACGGAATCCGGCCAGGGAGGATAGAAGCATGAAGAACCGTCGTGGTTTCACCCTGATCGAGCTGCTGGTCGTGATCGCGATCATCGCGATTCTGGCCGCCATCCTGTTCCCGGTCTTCGCGCGCGCTCGGGCCATGGCGCGCAAGACGTCCTGCTTGTCCAACCTCAAGAACATCAACATGGGCATGCAGATGTACACCCAGGACTACGACGAGCGGTTCCCGTTCTGGAACTGGGGCAACCGGGCCGCCACCCCGAGCAGTACGTTCTGGGCTCCGGCCATCATGCCGTACGTCAAGAACACCTCGGTCTTCCAGTGCCCGGATGACGTGCTCGAGTGGAACACGCCCGCCGACTGGACCCGCGACGTGGTAGACGGCGGCGCGGGCGACCCGTTCCGCACGCCGGCAGGCTGCAACTTCTGGGATCGCTGCAACCCGAAGTTCAACTCCTACGCCTATAGCGAGCCGCTCGTCTGGAAGGGCAAGATCGCCACCGTGACCAACGTCGCCGGCACCGTGATGGTCGGCGAGGGCGCCATCCCGCTGATCGACCCGTGGGCCGACCAGATCGGCAAGGTCGTGGCCCGCGCCGCCTTCGCCGCCCAGCGCGAGGGATGCTGCATGATGTGGGGCACGCTCAACAACGGCAGCTCCGGCTGGTTCACCCCGCAGGAGTGGATCAACAGCTACGGGCAGGCCAAGTGCGACGACTCGACCCGGCACAACCCGGGCGCGAACATGACCTACGTCGACGGCCATGCCAAGTTCATCCGCTGG
Organism: Armatimonadota bacterium; assembly: GCA_026392115.1. Lineage (GTDB taxonomy): Bacteria > Armatimonadota > Chthonomonadetes > Chthonomonadales > CAJBBX01 > CAJBBX01. The sequence continues at coordinate 17,177 of JAPLCQ010000156.1, forward strand.
CAGGACATGACCGCGGACAAGATGAACCCGAACAACTAGCGGCGAACGCATCGCTTCGGCGCTCTCCGGCCGGCCCGCTCTCGGCGACGAGTGTGGGCTGGCCGTTTCCGTCTCGGTCGTCTAAAATGCAACTCGGGTCGCGGATGGGCGGTCGCGGGGGGTGGGCCGCAGGTATAATCTGTCGCGGCATGCGCCATAGAAAGACGCGTAGAGCCGTTCGCCCCGGGGCTGCCCGAGACCTGCGGTTCATGCGCAAGCAATTAGGAGCAAGCATGAAACCGTCCGGCAAGCCCACGACTGAGACCGCGCACGACATTCTGCACCAGCGCGAACGCCCCCTCGGCGCCTTCTTCAACCCCAAGTCCGTTGCCGTCATCGGAGCCACCGAAGAGCACGGCAGCGTTGGCCGCACGATCCTCTGGAACCTCGTCAGCAACCCGTTTGGCGGCACCGTCTTCCCTGTGAACCCCAAGCGATCCGGCGTGCTGGGCGTGAAGGCATATCCCAACATCGCCTCGGTTCCCGAGCAGGTCGACCTGGCCGTTGTGGTGACCCCGGCGCGCGTCGTTCCGCAGGTGATCGAGGAGTGCGGCCAGGCAGGCATCAAGGCGGCCATCGTGATCTCGGCGGGCTTCCGCGAGGTCGGCGCGCCGGGCATCGAGCTGGAGCGGCAGCTTCTCGACAACGCCAAGCGGCACGGGATGCGCATTGTCGGCCCGAACTGCCTCGGCCTCATGTCGCCGCCGTCGGGCGTCAATGCGACGTTCGCGTCCGCCATGGCGCGGCCCGGCACGGTGGGCTTCCTCAGCCAGAGCGGCGCGCTCTGCACGTCGGTCCTCGATTGGAGCCTGCACGAGCAGGTCGGCTTCAGCGCCTTCGTCTCCATCGGCGCCATGGCCGACGTGGGCTGGGGCGACCTGATCGACTACCTGGGTGACGACCCGCACACCCGCAGCATCGTCATCTACATGGAGTCCATCGGCGACGCCCGCGCCTTCCTATCCGCCGCCCGCGAGGTGGCCCTGACCAAGCCCATCATCGTCATCAAGGCCGGCCGCACCGAGCAGGCCGCCAAGGCCGCCGCCAGCCACACGGGCAGCCTCACCGGCAGCGACGAGGTGCTGGATGCGGCGTTCCGGCGCTCCGGCGTGCTCCGCGTGGAGCGCATCTCGGACCTCTTCTACATGGCCGAGGTTCTTGCCCGCCAGCCGCGGCCAAAGGGACCCAGACTCACCATCCTGACCAACGCGGGCGGCCCCGGCGTGCTGGCCACCGATACGCTGGTCACCGGCGGCGGCGAGCTGGCCCAGATCTCCGACGAGACGATCGCGGCGCTGAACGAGGTGCTGCCCGCCGCGTGGAGCCATGCCAACCCGATCGACATCCTCGGCGATGCGCCGCCGTCGCGCTACGCCAAGGCCGTGGAGATCGCCGCGAAGGACCCGAACAGCGACGGACTGCTGGTCGTGCTTACGCCGCAGTCGATGACGGATCCCACGCAGACGGCCGAGCACCTGCGCCCCTACGCGCATCTGGAGGGCAAGCCCCTCCTGGCGAGCTGGATGGGCGGGGCCGATGTGGTGGCCGGCGACTCCATTCTGAACCACGCGAGCATACCCACGTTCCCGTACCCCGACAGCGCGACGCGTGCGTTCAACTTCATGTGGCAGTACAGCTATAACATCCGCGGGCTCTATGAGACGCCCATGGCCGTAACGGATGCGGACGGCGCCGGTATCGACCGGGCGGCTGCGGCCACCATCCTCAAGGACGTTCGCGACTCGGGCCGCACCATCTTGACCGAGTACGAATCCAAGAAGCTGCTCGAAGCCTACGGCATTCCCACGGTTGAGACCGGCCTGGCCGAGAGCGCCGACGAGGCCGTCAAGGCGGCCGAGGAGCTGGGGTACCCCATCGTCCTGAAGCTCCACTCCTTCACGATCACCCACAAGACCGACGTGGGCGGCGTGAAGCTGAACCTTCGCGATGCCGACGCCGTCCGACAGGCCTACGCGGACATCGAGGCCTCGGTGAATGAGAAGGCCGGGGAGGGGCACTTCAACGGCGTCACGGTACAGCGGATGGCCAAGCTCGACGGCTACGAGGTGATCCTCGGCAGCAGCGTCGATCCGCAGTTCGGGCCGATCCTGCTGTTCGGCACCGGCGGGCAGCTCGTCGAGGTCTTCAAGGACCGCGCCCTGGGCCTGCCGCCGCTGACGACCACGCTGGCCCGCCGCATGATGGAGCAGACCAAGATCCTCAAGGCGCTCAAGGGCGTGCGCGGTCGCAAGCCCGTGGACGTGGAGGCCCTGGAGCAGCTCATGGTCCGCTTCAGCTACCTGGTCGTGGAGAACCGCACGATCAAGGAGCTGGACATCAACCCGCTGCTGGCCTCGCCCGAGGGCATCATCGCGCTGGACGCCCGCGTGGTGGTCTTCGACCAGAGCGTGGCCGATGACGAGTTGCCCAAGCTGGCCATCCGCCCCTACCCGGTGCAGTACATCGACACCTGGGAGATCGGCGGCGGCGGTTCGGTGACCATCCGGCCGATCCAGCCCGAGGACGAGCCGCTGGTGGCCAAGTTCCACGAGACGCTTTCCGACCAGAGCGTCTACCTCCGCTTCTTCCATGCCATGAAGCTGAGCCAGCGCGTCGCCCACGACCGCATGGTGCGCATCTGCTTCAACGACTACGATCGCGAGATCGCCCTCGTCGGCGAGATCCAGGACCCGCGGACCGGCGAGCCGATGATCGCCGGCGTTGCCCGGCTCAGCAGGCTGCCTGGCACGGCCGACTCGGAGTTCTCGCTGCTCGTGAGCGACGGGTACCACGGACGCGGCCTCGGCACGGAGCTTCTCAAGCGGCTCATCCATGTCGCGCGGGACGAGAAGATCGAGCGCATCCTGGCCGACATCCTGCCTGAGAACTATGTCATGCAGCACGTCTGCGAGAAGGTGGGCTTCGTGCTGGAGCGCGTCGTCGACGAGCCCATGGTGAAGGCCAAGCTCATCGTCGGCGCCTAGACCCACACGCCGCAACGGAGCATCAGAGGGGGGAGGGGCCGTCGGATCGGCTTCTCCCCCTTCCATCGTGGGTCACGCACGTCCGTTTGGGGCTAGACTGTTTGCGGAAACACGGTCCGACCGCCCTGACCGCGGAGGCCAAGGGCGGAGCCCGGTCCAACCAGGGGACACTATGAACACGAATGAGAGCACTTCCACGAGCCGGCGCGACTTGCTGCGGACAGGCGGGGGCGTCGCCGCCCTGTCTGCTCTGGGCGGCATCGAGCTGCCGGCGGCACATGTCCAGGGCAGCAGCCTGATCCAGGTGGCGATCGTCGGTTGCGGCGGGCGCGGCAGCGGGGCCGCCGTGCAGGCGCTGAGCACCCAGAGCGGGCCCATCAAGCTGATCGCCATGGCCGACGCCTACGCCGACCGGCTGAACAGCAGCTTCAGCTCCATCACCAAGGAGGCCGGCGCCAAGGTTGATGTGCCTGAGGCGCGTCGGTTCATCGGCTTCGACGCCTACAAGAAGGCCATGGACTGCCTGAAGCCCGGCGATGTGGTGATCCTGACTACGCCGCCCGCGTTCCGCTGGGTCCACTTCCAGTACGCCATTGAGAAGAAGCTGCATGTGTTCATGGAGAAGCCGGTCACCGTGGACGGCCCGACCAGCAAGCGGATGCTCACACTTGCCGAGCAGTCGGTCGCCAAGAACCTGAAGGTCGGCGTGGGCCTCATGTCCCGTCACGCCCGCCCGCTGCAGGAGCTGCACGACCGCGTGCGGAGCGGGGAACTGGGTGAGATTCTCCTCATGCGCGGCTACCGCATGCACGGTCCCGGCGGCTACTTCGAGTCGCCCGCCAAGCCCGCCGACATCAGCGATCTGGATTATCAGGTGCGGCGCTTCCACAGCTTCCTCTGGGCAAGCGGCGGCAACTTCAGCGACTTCTACATCCACGTCGTCGACCACTGCTGCTGGATGAAGGACGCCTGGCCCGTGAAGGCCCAGGCTCTGGGCGGACGCCACTACAAGAACTGCCCCAACGGCGCCCCGGCCGTAGACCAGAACTTCGACACCTACTCGGTGGAGTACACCTTCGCCGACGGGACCAGGTTCTTCTTCGACGGCCGGTGCATGAACGGCGCGCAGGTCATCTACTCCAGCTACCTGCACGGCACCAAGGGGCTGGCCATCGCGTCCCGCGCCAATGATTGCGGCGGGCCGTCGGCCATCTACCGCGGCCAGAACGCCGATCCCGCCAACCTGCAGTGGCAGTCGACCGACCGGACCAACCCGTACCAGAACGAGTGGGACGAACTGATCGAGGCCATCCGGAAGGACAAGCCCTACAACGAGGCCAAGCGAGGTATCGAGGCGAGCTTGGTGACGAGCATGGGCCGCATGGCCGCTCACACGGGCAAGGAGATCACCTACGACCAGATCCTGAACTCCGACCACGAGTTCGCTCCTGGGCTGGACAAGCTGACCTCCGATACGCCGGCACCGCTGCAGCCCGGTCCCGACGGCCGCTACCCGACCCCCAAGCCCGGCATCGTTACCGAGCGGGAGTTCTGACCCGGCTCACCCAGTCGCCGTCTGACGCGCCACGGGGCCCCTCGCCGACCTTCACCGGTCCGGCGAGGGGCCCCTCTGTTTTGCGCTACGGCTTGCGGCTCTGCTGGTAGAGGTCGGCCAGCGTCTCGGGTGTCACCACCTCCACGCCGTCGCGACCGAGCCGGTCGGCCAGGTCGCGGTACTGGTCGGCGTTGAGGCCCCAGTTGCCGATGAAGACGTGCAGGAAGAGCGGGCGTACGCCCTTGTCCATCACCTCGCGCACGTCGCGGTACACGTCGTCCTTCTCCACCATGCGGCTTACCGAGTGGAACGCCACGGCGTCGCCCACGGGCTCGGCGGTCCGGGCCGGGTCGGTCGTCTCGCGACCGTAGCCGCCCATGAGGGCGACGCAGTTCCGAAGCCCGGCATAGTCCTTCAGCCTCGCAGACCCCGGGCCGCCGTAGTCCATGATCCAGTTCCAGCGTTCGCCCGCGTGGCCGAGGTAGGCCGACGTCTGGGCGATGTAGTCCCGCACCACGCGGCCGCGGTCCTTGCCGAAGTTGTCGCCGTACGACGACATGTACATGTAGCCGACGCCGGAGACCGCGCCGCCCACGCTGTCCTGTGGCTCCAGGTGCGTCTTCAGCATGGCGAACGCGACCGGGTTCAGGTCGACGATATTCGGCCCCATGGTGTAGGAGACGGCGAAGTCGCGCGGGCCCTTCTCGCGCATCCGGCGCATATACTCGAGCATGAAGGAGCCCGGCCCGTTCCATAGGCACTGGTTGTCGCCGTCAGAGAGCACCAGCGATGCGTAGACCTTGCCGCGGTCCAGGGACACCTTCCGTACGGGCGGCATGGCGAACGTGTCGCGGGCGCTGGGGAAGGCCGAGAGGAGCGACATATTGCCCATGTGGTCGGCCGGCACGAGGTACTTGCCGCACCGCGAGAAGAGGGCCACGCCGCGGTTCTCGCCGATGCCGTCGGAGGGCTCCACCTGCGGGTAGCCCAGGATGGGGATGTTCACCGGGAAGTCGCGGGAGAGGGTGCGCTCGAACCACTCCTCCTCGGCCCAGCGGTCGGCTCCGGGCTTGTCGGCGTCGGTGCCGCCCACGATCCAGAAAGTGAAGGTGCGGTGCGCCATGGCGTAGTCGTAGAGGCCCGGCCGCTTGGTAGGCGCACAGAGGACCAGCGTTCGCCGGTTGAAGCGCGCCTTGTAGCGTGCGTAGAGCTCCCTGTAGCCCTCCAACGTCCTCTTCCATCGGCGCCGCAGGTCCATGCGGACGCGAAGCCCGTACCGCTCCACGAGGTCTGGATGGGCGACGACCCAGCCCTCCATGCTCCCGATGATGACGGCCAGGTTCTCGGAGCCGTGGAGCGCCGGATCGTAGACCACGGCATCGCAGCGGGGGTAGCGCGCGAAGAGGGCCGCGGCGTCGGGGATCGTTTCCACCCCGTCGATGCGTCCCTGGCGCAGCATCTCGCGGGACATGCCGTTGCGGTCGGCGATCAGGAGCTCGTTGCGGTCGCGGTTCACGAGGCCCTGGAGCGTGCGGAAGAGGATCGACTCCTCGGCGCTGCATCCCTCGGCGGCGAAGTGGTAGAGACGGCGGCTGGGCGGCGCCAGCCGGGCATAGAGGTTGTCGCGCTTCGGCAGGAAGATGGGCTTGATCTCGGCGATTCGCCCGATGGGAGCGTTTCGGAAGGCGCCGGTGAGAGTGATTTGGTGGATCTTACCGCCCCAGCCGTCGTCGGGCTTGCCGTCGCCCACGCGCAGGTAGACGAAGCCGCCCTTCCGCGTGTAGGGCGATAGGTCGAGCCTCAGGGGCTCGCCGCTGTCGCGGGTGTAGAGGCCGGCCACGTCGTAGCGCTCGCCGTCGCTGGAGAGCTCCACCTTGAACTGGGCGGTGATGCGCATGGCCAGTGAGGCCCGCGTGTTGGGCTTGAAGGCGAACCGGTAGACGATGTAGGAGCCGCCGTCCTGAAAGCGCGTCCGCTCCGACTCGATCTCCTGCGAACCCAGGTTGCGGTAGATGAACTGCCGCTCCGCGGCGCTGAGCGGGAGGAAACGGACCGTCTGCGGCGCCGGGGCAGGCCTGGGCGCCGGGTGGCCGGCGACGGTACGTGATGCAAGCGAAAGCAGGCCGGCTGATGTCGCGGCTGCCAGGGCGGCGAGGACGGTGGGGCGCAGAGATGGCAAAATGGGCATAGGTACCTCACGTGGGCTCAGGGGCGATGGTCTCCATAGTGTAGCCCGAAGCCTGCGGCGCCGGGTGTGGGGTAAGACTACGGTATGCCGCTGGTCCAGTGTGGGCGGCCGACACCATGGACGGGGGGACACGCATGGCACTCGGAGTCCTGGTTGCACTCGCGGTACTGCTGCTTCCGGCCGCAGAGGCCGACTTCATGCTGGTCAAAGAGGGCAAGCCCGCCGCGGCCATCGTGGTGGACGCCGCCTGCTTGGCGACGACGCCCGGACCTGAGGCCGCCAAACGGCGCGCCGCGGCGCTGGAACTCCAGGACGTCATCCGAAGGATGACCGGGGCGCTGTTGCCCATGGCCCCGGCAGACACGCCGCCCGCCGGCCGCATCATCCTGGTCGGACCCAGCGCGGCGGCCGCCAAGACCGGCGTGGCGATCCCCTCGGGCCTGACGCCGGAGCGGAAGGAGGAGGGCTTCGTCCTCGACTGCACCGCGGATCGGATGCTCCTTGCCGGCAACGACGCGGGGCCGTACCACGGCACCGAGTACGCCGTCTACAGCCTGCTGCATCGGCTCGGCGCCCGCTGGTACATGCCTGGTCCCTACGGCGAGTACCTGCCCACGACGCCTGACCTGAGTCTGCCGCCCGTGTCCGATCGCCAGACGCCCTCGTTCCGCCTCCGCAACTGGTGGCTGCACACCAGCGCCGAGATGGCCGAGCAGGAGCGGATCTGGAAGCTGCGGAACGGCATGAGCCCCGAAACGCCCATCGCGATCCCCGGCGACTCGTCAGTGCGCGGCGTGGTGGCCGATGCCGCCCTGGCCGCGACGAAGCCCGAGCTCTTCGCCAAGAACGCCGACGGCGCCCCCAACCTGTCGCTGCCGAACCTCACCGGAGCCGAGGCGCGGCGGCTGGCCGCCGACAAGATCAAGGCGATCTTCCGCGCCGACCCCAACGTGGCGTCGCACGGGATCGCGCCGGACGACGGACTGCCGCGCGACTTCGGCGCGGAGACCCGCAAGCTGAACCAGAACTTCGTGCAGCTGGGCGGGCGCGAGGGCGAACCCGCCGAGGTGAGCACCAGCGAGGAGTGGTTTTCCTTCGTCAACGCCGTCACCCGCGAGGTGAACAAGGAGTTCCCGGACCGGATCGTGGTGACCAACGGTTACGCAAACCGCGACCTGCCGCCCTTCGGCGTGGAGATCGACCCGCACATCAGCGTCATGTACGCCGCCATCTGGTCGGACACGCTCCACGCCTACGACGACCCAAAGAGCTGGCAATCCGTGCGGCAGGGGCAGAACCTGCGCCGCTGGGCGGGCATGTGCGACAAGGTGTGGGTCTATGGGTACGACTACACGATGCTCACCACGGGTCTCACGCCCGTTCCCGTGACGCGCAAGATTGCGCGCGACCTTCCGCTGATGCAGAAGTGGGGCGTCATCGGCTTCCACAGTGAGTCGCGCAACGTCTGGATGGAGAGCGGCATCCTCACCCGCTACCTGCGCGCACGCTTGCAGTGGAGCACATCCCTCGATGTGAAGGCCGCCGCACAGGACTTCTACAGCCGCTGGTACGCCGCCGCCGCCACGCCCGCCATGGCATTCTGGGATGCCATCGAGCAGGCCATCGAGGGCACGCATCTGCTGGGTCACGAGGACCGGGTGCTACCGTACGTGTACACATCCGAGCTGGTCGCGGCTCTGGAAGGGCTTGTGACCGAGGCAGAGCGCCTCGCCGCCGATGAGCGGTCGAAGCTCCACGTGCGGGCTGATCGGCTGATCCTCGACCATCTGAGGGCCTACATGGCCATGAACCAAGCCGAGTTCGATGGAAGGTTCAGCGTAGCCGCCCGCCAGGCCGATGCCATGATGGCCTGCCGCAAGGCGCTCAATGCGATCAACCCGCTCTATTGCCTCGCCGACGAGCAGCGGTACGACTCTGGCGTCTGGTACTGGGGCGCCCTGGACCGCGCCGCCTTCTACCGCAAGATCGCCGACCAGACCGAGGGGCGCACGGGTGATCTGGTCGCGCTTCTGCCCGAGAAGACGGCGTTCCGCACCGATCCCACGGATGCAGGACGCTTTGCGGGATGGAACGAGCCCTCGTTCAGCGCGGCGGCTTGGCCCACGGTGGCAACCACCAAGCCCTTCTACGCGCAGGGCTTCGTGGCGGGGGACGGGTACCCTTACACGGGCGCGGCCTGGTACCGATTCACCGTCGACGTGCCCGCCTGGGCCAAGGGGCGGAAGGTGCGCCTCTTCGCGCCCGCGGTGGAGACCGAGGCGTGGGCCTGGGTGAACGACCGCTACGTCGGCCACAGGCCTTACCGCGAGGCCTATGAGCGGCCCAACGAGCTATCGCTGGACGTCTCCGAGGCGTTGAAGCCCGGCGTTCGCAATGAGGTCGCCATCCGCATCCACACGAGCCTCAACCCGGCCGCCGCAGCGGGAGGATTGGTCTCGCGGGTGATGCTGATAGCGGACAAGTAGGGACCGCCGCCGCAGCGGCGTCCGGCCTAGCCGCCGGTCTCGGTGCGGTTGAACTGGTCCTGCCAGACGATGTTGCGCAGCGCTTCGTAGGTTGCTCGGGCGGCCTGCTGCACCGTTTGGCCGGTGCCCTCCACATCGCCGGGGCCGTAGAGCACCAGAGTGCGTCCGCGGGCCACCACGCGGGAGCCGTCGAGGCTCATCTTGATCTCGAAGAGCTTTAGGCCGCTGTCGAGGAGCTTGTTGATGGTCTGGGAGAGCTTCTGGCCCCGAATGTCGGCTGTATCGGGGGCCAGGTCGCCGACGCGGGCCAGCAGCGTCGTGCCCAGCCGCACCTCGGCGTAGGCCTTGCCGCCCATGGGAGCCGGCCCGCTTCGGGCGCCCAACGAGGGATCGGTCTCGCGGCGGTTCACCTCGATACCTGCGTCGGCCAGTTCCTTCACGAGCGACTCGGCGCGTTCGGGTGTGGGCGGGTGGGTCCGGTAGATGCCCAGTTCGACCTGCGGCTGGAAGCGCTCCTTGCGGGCCAGGCGCTCCATGAAGGTCAGCACGCCCACCGGGTTGTACGAGGTGCGCTGCATATAGTGCACGGCCGCCTGGTCGGCGTCCTGCTCGGCCTCCACTCCGAAGGAGTTCATCTTCGCCACGGTGTAGAGTTGCCCCACCTGCAACGCCGTCGCCGCGCCCTCGCCGCCGCCGCCGAGGATGGCGATTAGCATGGGGATCAGCATGGCATTCTGGATCTTGTTCTGCTCTTTGATGAGCTTCATCATGTGGTGGTGCGAGGCGTGCGCCACTTCGTGCGCGAGGACGCCGGCGATCTCGTCGTCGGACTGTGAGAACTCCAGCGTGCCCTTGTTGATGTAGATGAAGCCGCCGGGCAGCGAGTAGGCGTTGATATCCTTTTCGTCGACCACTTTGAAGGTGTAGGCGAACTTCTTAACCACCGCAGTGCCCCAGATGGCCGGCACCTCGATCTCGTTGGCGACCTTGGCGATCTCCTGGCCGATTCGGTTCACGCGGTCGGTGATCGTTGGATCGGTGACGAGTTTGATGACCTTGTCGTTCTCGATGGCGTTCTCGCGCCCGAGCTTAACCTCCTCGTCCTCGTCGGCAAGGCTGCACGCGGCGGCGCCGGAGGCGATGACGAGTGCGGTGAGGGCGATGGCGCTGATGCGGCGGATGAGGTTCGACAAAGGATGGGTCATCGGTTGCGTGCCTTGTTCGGCGGCGGAGCGGCTTACCGTCTATAATGGTATACGTTCTGAGGCCCCAAAGCAATGTCACGGACCCCTCTTCTTGCCACACTGGCCCTGATTTGCGCCCTCGGCGCTCCGCTGGGGGCCCAGGTTGCGCCCAACCTGCAGCCTTCGGATGTCGCCGCCGAGCCGTCCACCACGGTCTCCATCGGCTCCGAGCGCCGCAGCGTGGTGCTGCGCGCCACGGGGCCGGCCCGCGATCCATCGCGTTCGGAACTCTACAGCGTCGGCACAGCGGTCTACATTGAGTCGGACGGCGCTTATCCCCTCAGGTTCCACGTCCATGCCCAGGAGGCCGCGGCCCTGCCGGTGGCCCGGCGTGCGGCGCACTTCCTGGCGGCGCTCTGGTTGCTGGCACGGCAGCGGGTCGGGCCCACCTGGGCGGCCGTTGCCCGCAAGCCGGTCGAGGTATGGCTCACGCGGTCGCTGCCCGGTGGCGGAGCTGCCGCAAACGGCTCCATGGTGGTCTACGAGGCGCTGGCGCCCCGGTCGGACCTGGAGTGGGCCCGGACGCTGGCGCACGAGTACGGGCATCTGATCCTGCCGGGCGCGGGAGGATACTCCGAGCCGGAGCCCTGGTCGAACGGCATTCTGGGCGAGCGCCTTTTCCTGGGCTGGCTGCGCGATGACCTGGTGGCCGGGCGGCTCAGCCCGGCGTCCATGGCGTTTGCCGGCATCGCGGACCTTGAGTACTACCACGAGCGCCAGGTAGAACCCCTGCTTACCATTGCCCTCGAGCAGTGGCCGGATGCCGATACGCTCGCCGGACGGAGCAAGGCGGCGATGAACGCCTTCACGGGCCTCATGCTCGGCATCGATCGGACGCTGGGCGCCGCGGCGCTCTACGGCTTGCTCGACCACCTGGTTGACGGCGCCAAGGCCGAGCAGGATGGGCCGGCGTTCTTGTCGGCATTCCGGCTCTGGCTCGAGCGTCAGGATGCGTTCGACGTCAGGCGGCTTGGACAGAGAACCCAGGTGTTCTGGC
>JAPLCQ010000083.1 GCA_026392115.1 Armatimonadota bacterium
CACATTTCCGCGGACCGAATAGCCGCCCACGATGCAGGCCTCGTCGTTCTGCCGCAAATCTCCGGCAGCGGGACGCTGGTCCATGCGCACGCCATCAACGAACATCTCCAACCGCTGGCCATCGTAACGCACGATGATGTCGTGCCAGGCATCCGCCCCGAGGGGCGCCAGGGGGAACATGAGGCGCAGGACGCCGTTGCGGGCGTCGCGAGCCAGCGGCGGCGGGTCGGCCGCGGGGAAGCCGCGGGGCTGCATCGTCAAGCGGCCCGGCGTCGGCGGCACGCCCGAGGATCCCCAGAGGCATTCGACCACGCCGCGCGGACCCGGAACGGCGCGCGGGCCGTCGGTTCGGCCGAACATCCACGCGGCGGGCGTGGAGAGCAGGCCGCCGGCATAGTTCATGTCGCGCTGCGGCAGCGTGGCTCCGTCTACGCCGCGCAGGTAGAGGCTGACCGCCGCGTCGCCACCGTAGCTGCCGAAGAGCGGGGCATTCCAGGCGCCCGCCGTGTCGCGGACGCGCAGCAGCAACGTGAAGGTGGCGCCCGACGGGTCGCAGGCGGGTCCGCCGATCTCCAGGTAGCCGCCATCGAAGCGGGCCGCCGTGCCGTCGCCGCCTCGCGCCAGCGACGCGCGCCGCTCCTCGCCGTCCAGCGGCACGCCCGGCGTCACCGCGCCATGGACCGTCAGCGGGTAGCGGGCGCGCGGGCCCGTGTCGCCCTCGCCGAACCGCCAGACGGCATCGGCATCGCTAAGCGGCGACCCGGCCGCAGCAGCAACCCCGGCCACAGCAAGCAGCAGCAACATTGTACAGACCCATGCACCCATGTCGGAATCTCCCTTGGATCGGTCCACCAGACCCGGCTGCAGCGCCACTGACCCCGCTGTTGAGTGTACTTCGCCGGCGGCGCCGTCACGGTGGTAGGCTCGCCGGTGTGGGCCCGAGGGGCGGCCCCGAGTCGGATGTCGACCTTCTCGTGGTCTCTCACGACGTGCAACGCCCCAGAGCCGAGATGGCTCGCCTTCGCCGCGCCCTCAGTCCCCTCCGCATGGCCGTTGACGTGCTCGTCGCCGATGCTGGCGCCCTGACAACATCGTGGGCCGACTTTCCCGGCTCACGCCTCACCGATGCCCTGCGTGAGGGAAAGGCGCTCTATGCCATGGACAGACCAAGCGCACCTGCTACTCCGTAATGCCGATCAGGATGCAGTCACTGTCCGTCTCTACCTCGGCTGGGAGAGGATCGGCCAGGTGTCGGTTCTGAACGGCGACGCCGGTAGCCCCTGCGCGTTGGCCAGGTTCACCACCGGGAGGTCCGCCCAACCGTAGCGCACCGCGGCGGGCGCGGCCACCAGCGGGCTACGAACCACCACCTGTCGGCCGCGAATCACCGCCTCGGCCCGCACGAACTTGCGGTCGGCGCCCGCCACCGCGAAGCCCCTGAGTGGCCCGCCCACCGACCGCAAGCCCTTTGCCGCATGGTCGAACGTCAGCACCGCCTCGGCGCCACGGAACGCCGCAGAACGCAGCGTGGGGCCGCAATACTTGATCCGTTGCCCATAGGCCAGAGCCCTGGCCGCCAGCGCCAGTCGCGCTCCCACGGCCCTCTTGTCGCGCGGGTGGATGTCCGCCTCGTCGCCCACGTCGGTAGTCACCACCAGGCCGGTCTTGCGGTCTGACTGCGACGCCAGCAACTGCGCGTCGCGAATCTCGGCGCTCAGGCTCTCGCCCGGCTCGACCGCGGGCTTGCCGAACGGCGCGATCTGCACCACGAGGAAGGGGTAACGCCCCTGGCCCCACTCGTCGCGCCACTGGGCGATCAGGCGCGGCAGCAGGTCGCGGTAGTCCCAACCGCCGCCCACATTGCCCTCGCCCTGGTACCAGATCACGCCGCGAATGCCGAACGGGATCAGCGGCGCCACCATGCCGTTGTAGAGCCCGCCCCAGGTGTTCTGGCCCGTGGCCCAGATGGGCGCCTCCTTCATGGCGGCGAACTCCACCATGAGGCGGCGGGCGGTGGCGTTGCCGGCCAGTGCCTCGCGGCTCGCCCACGCCTGCAGCACGGTGCCGCCGAACGAGCTGTTGATGAGCCCGACGGGCACCCCCAGCGCCGTGCGAAGCTCGCGCCCGAAGTGGTAGCCCACGCCCGAGAACTCGCGGACCGATGCAGGGCCGCAGGCGGCCCACGCGCTCTTCGCATCGGACACTGGTTCCGGCTGGATGTTGTGCGCGACCGAGTAGAGGCGCAACTGCGGGTCGGCGCTCGCGCTGGCGGCGGCCTCGCCGTCCCTAGCCATCCAGAGCGGAAGCTCCATGTTCGACTGGCCGCTGCAGACCCAGACATCGCCGATCAGCACGTCATGGCTCACCACGGTTCGGTCGCCCGCCACCTCCAGCGCGAACGGCCCGCCGGCGCGCATGGGCTTGAGCCAGACCTTCCACTTCCCCGACGCCGCGATAGTGGTCGCCTTCTGGCCGCGGAGCCTAACGGTGACCCGCTCGCCGTCCCGCGCTGTGCCCCAGACCGGCAACCGGATGCCCCGCTGCAGCACCGCGCCCGTGCCGAAGAGCGAGTTCGGCCTTGCGTCCGACAGCGCCGGGGCACCTCCTACAATGCATGCAGTGGCGGCGACAAGCGTGCGGCGGGCGGCAGTGGGCTTCATGGTCTGGCTCTCCTCCAGCGTCGAGCGGCCGGCCATCCGCCAGCAAGCCGCAACCGTCGCCACGCGCCCCCACTGTACCGCACCGGTGGTGGCGGGCGCTGTGGGCAAATCAGTTCGGTGGTCGGGTCGCCGTCAGGGCCACCGCGACTTCCGGGAATGCGCGCCGGAGCCTGGCGTCCATGGTTACGCACTTCGTCCCCAAGCTCAAGGCCAGCGCGATGAACTCGCAGTCGTACGCCGAGCAGTCGCTGCCATGCACCAGTTCGAGCACCTGGCGTGACTCGACCTCGTACTCGGCGCCTGCCAGGAGTTCTTCAGCTTCGCCCTGGACCGCGACGGCTTGGCCGAAGGTCAGCGAGCCGCGCCGGATGAACCCGGCCAGGATGTTCCTGAACTCGCTGCGCCACAGCACCGGCGCGGCCCAGTCGGCGTCGCGCTCCAGCAGGGCCTCGGCAGCCGCCGTGTACTCTCCCGGTAGGTACAGGTATGCCAGAACGTTGGTATCCACCACTGTCATGGCCGACCTTCCACTTTGAAATCGTCGATCTCCCGAGCCAGGAACTCGCCGTCGATCTGGGCCCGCAACCGGCGCGCCCTGTCCAGCCGTTCGGCGGCGCCGATGCTCGCAGGGATGAGCGCCGCCTCGAGGCACACGATGGCCTCGCTGTTCAGGCTGCGCCTGTGCCTCACGGCGGCCGCTTTGAGTTTGTCGTAGACGTCGTTCGGGATGTTCTTGAGCGTCAACGTCGTAGGCATGGCAACCTCCAACCACAATGGAACCATTCTGGATGGTGGATGGTACCCCAGGCGATCCACTGTCGCGCCGCCGCCCGATGTCGAGGCCCGAGCCGGTCTCGCGCCAAGCGGGCCCGCGCCGCAGCTCGTAGGAGGGCTGGATATCGCGAGCTTCGCAGGAGGGTTCCGACCGCACGCAGGCCGCCGGGCGCCGCCATTCCTCTCCCGTCTTGAGCCCGGCGCAAGGGATTGCCGGTTGTCGCATCGAATCTTGGCATGGGCCGGGCACTCGGGCCGGGCCGGGGAGGGTGCGATGGAAGTGGTTGTCTGTGGCGTTCCGTTCGGCGAACCATGCGCCGAGGAGGCCCTGCGGCAAGTCAAGGCGCACGGCTTCACCTCCGTGCAGATCTACACGTTCTGGAAGGACCTCGAGCCGCGGGAGGGGCACTTCGACTGGAGCGTCTACGACCCGCAGGTCGAGATGATCCGCCGGGCCGGGCTCCGCTACGTGCCGTTCCTGCTGATGGGCCCGAAGTACGCCGCCCCGGCCTGGTGGCTGGCACACCCCGACCATGTGGGCCTCGTCTGCCTGGAGCATGGCAAAGAGAGCCCCATCGAGTCCATCTGGAACGCGGCCTTCCGGCCCCGCATCACGCGCACGCTGGAGGCGTTCGCCGAGCACTACGGCCCCTGGGATGTCCTTGAGTCGATCCAGCCCGGCATTTGCGGCGATTACGGCGAGGCCATCTTCCCCGTAACCGGCAACTGGCCCGGCGACTACCACACGCACGGCGGCTTCTGGTGCGCCGGAAAGGATGCGGTTGCCTCGTTCGACGCCTTCGTCAAGGCCAAGTACCCGCACTGCGGCGACCGCAATGACGCCTGGGACAGCTTCTGGCCGTTCGAGGAGTACGGACCGTTCCGCCGCCACCGGGTCCCGAACAACCAGGCATGGCTCGACCAGGTGGACTGGTACCGCGCCTCCATGACGGAGTATTCCGAGTTCTGGATGGCGGAGTGCCGCCGCATCTTCCCGGACCTGCCCTGCTACCTCTGCACCGGCGGCATGGAGGAGCCGCACCATGGCTCCTCGTTCGCCTCGCAGGCGCGCGTCGCCGCCGCCCACGGCGGAGGCATCCGCCTCACCAACGAGGGCAATCGCTTCTACGGCAACTTCTGTGTGACCGCCTACACCTGGTCGGCCTGCCGCCATTACGGAGCCTATCTGGGTCTGGAGCCCGTGGGGCCGATGACCGAGAAGGGCGTGCGCGCCCGCGTCTTCGGATCGGCGGCCTACGGCAACCGGCAGATATTCCACTACTACGGCAACGTCTTCGGCCCTGACGCGACGCCTCTGCCCGCCACACGGGCCCTGGCCGACTACCCGGCCATCGGCGGCGAGCGCGCCGCTGAGGATGGCATCGGGTTCTTCTGGCCCTGCGACCGCGCGGCGCTGGCCGGCGGCATGCCCGCGGACGTCGACCGCGCCCTCACCTTCGTCCGCTCGGAGGCACCCGTGAGCCCCATCAGCGAGGAACTCATCCGCGACGGCGCCCTGTCGCGGTTCCGCTGCCTCGTGATGGTCGGCGCCGACATCGTGCGGCGGCCGATCCTGCAGGCCATCGCCCGGTGGGTGAAGGAGGACGGCGGCCTCCTGCTCTGCGCCTGTCGCCCGGTCGACGTGGCCAACAAGCCCGTCACCGAGTTCGATGCCTGCTTCGGCATCATGCCCGACAGCGAGGAGGCCTGCGGCATCACCGAGTACCGGCCAACGGCTCCCGCCGACTTCGCGGCCGTCGCCGCGCTGGCGCCCTTCTACACCGGCTCGGGCTGGATGGACCTGCACGCCGAGGCCGAGGGGCTCATCTGCACCACGCCCTCGGGCAACTACTCGGGCACCCGCACGCTCAAGACGGCCTGCCTCTTCCGCCGCAAGTGGCCGTCGGGCGGCCAGGGCATCTACTACTGCGGACCCATGAACTTCACCCCCGATCCCGAGGACCTCTTCACCGACCCGGGCGTGATCCGGGCCGTGCTGGCCGACCTATGCCGCCTCAGCGGAACGGACCCGCTCGGCCTGCAGCCCGGCGAGGTGGCGCGCGCCCGCGTGGACGGCCGCACGCTGGTCCTCACCGACGAAGCAATCACCGGGGCATGAGGTCGGCCTCAGCCAAAGCCCCAAGGAGTAAGTCATGATCACCCGCCTGCTCGCCGGCCTTGTCGTACTCGCATCGGCCGGGCCGACCGATGCTGAACTGGTCCTTGCCTCGTGGGGCTTCTCGCGCGGGCTGCAGGGATGGGCGGCGGGGCCCACCGCCCATGTGCGGCAGGCCAGGGGCGCCATCGTCATCGAGACGGACGGCAAGGACCCCATCCTCGTCGGCCCGCCGATCTCGGTGGCGCCGAAGGACGGCGACGTGCTGGAGGTGCGTATGTCAGGCACGCGCTCCGGTGAGGTGCAGTGGTTCTACCGCCGTACCGCCGAGGGCCCCTACGGCGGCTTCATGCCCGACGAGCAGCGCCTGGTCCACGTCAACGCGGGATCCAAGCCCACCGCCTACCGGGCGCTCATGCTCTGGGAGGGCGGCAAGCCCATCATCGGCCTCCGGTTCGACCTGCCGGAGGGCGGGCCCGGGACCTACCGCGTGGAGTCGATCCGCATCCTCCGCCCCGCGCCCGGAGCGAGTCGAACCGTGCCGTGGCGCGCCGAGCAGCGCGTGCCGCTGGCCCTGCCGCGGATCGACATCGCCAGGCAGGCGCCGCCCGCCACGCGGCCCATTGCCTCGGACTACACCGTGGCCATGTGGTACTTCGCGGCATGGGAGCCGGAGTACACCTGGGACGGATGGAAGCAGGTGGCCGAGCGCGCGCCCTGGCGCATCCCCTTACTCTATGATTCGGCCGACCCGGAGATGGAGTACAACGGCATCCGCTACTACCGCTCCAGCAAGCCGCGCGTCCTCGACTGGCACGTCCACTGGCTCCGCGAGCACGCGGTGAACCTGATGATCTGGGACTGGTACCCCAACATCACGCCCGAAGGCGCCTTCAGCCCCTCCTTCTTCGGCAACCGGGCGCTGGAGCTGGGCTTTCTGGGCAAGGAGCAGCTGGGCGGCCCTCCCGTGCGCACCAACCGCTTCGCCGAGACCATGCCCTTCGCAGTGATGTGGACCAACCACCCGCCCAACAACAAGCTCGCGCCGGGGCTCATCGAATACATGGTGGACCAGTTCATGAGCCAGCCCAACTACTACAAGGTCGACGGCAAGCCGCTGCTGGCGGTCTGGAACCCCAACGACGTCGTCTCGGCCGCGGGCAGCGAGGCCAAAGCGCGCAAGGTGATCGACGACCTCCGCGCCTACGCCCGATCCAAGGGTCACAAGGACCTCTACGTGGTCGCCGTCAACGTGCTGGAGACCCGCAAGCGCGCCGACCTGCTTGGGTACGACGGCGTCATGGCATACAACTACCTGCTCACCGGCGGCTACTCGTCGGAGCCGCGGCGCATCCCCGGCGGCCTGACGCAGGACATGACGGAGGACTTCGCCACGCAGGCGACACCGGGTCAGCAGAAGACCTGGGAGCGCATGGCCGCCGAGTTCGGCCGCGACTACCTCGTGGCCACGACGCCCATGCAGAACATGGAGCCCACGCTCCGCACGGGCAGTCCGATGATGGTGGGCCACAACCCCGACCTCTACCGCAAGATGCTCCAGGCGGCCCGGCAGACCATCGAGAAGCGCGGCCTCCGCAAGTTCGTCTCCTGCGAGGCGTTCAACGAGTGGCTGGAGGGCAGCTACGTCGAGCCGAGCACCCAGTGGGGCTTCGGCTACCTTGAGGCGCTACGCGACGCGCTGGGCAAGCCGGGTAAGTAGGAGACCCGCCGCCGGGGCCGGGCCCGGCTAGCCCGGCCCGACTGACGCACCCAAGCCGCGTTCGGATGCGAGTTGCAGGGCCTCATCGGAAGAGATGGCCCTGCCGCGCCCGTACGCGACCCGGAAGGCCTCCTCCCCCAGCGCCGACTGAAGCCGATCCGAGAGGGCGGCGTTGTCCTCGGTTACCGCAGGCCACGGGGCCGGCATATCGGGCGCCTCGCGCAGCATGTCGGCGTGGGCCAGCAGCGTGGCGGCGCAGGCGTGCTTCCCGTGCAGCTCGGCAAGATGCGCCACGCCCTCCAGGCAGGGAGCCCGCAGCACGCGATGCCCGGTGCACCGCACCATGTCGAGCATCGTATGGTAGATGCCGCGGGCGCGCGGCGCGTCGCCTGCCCGCAACGCGGTGAGGCCGAGGCCCCACAGGCAGCGCACCTCGCGGTAGGTGTCGCCCAGCTCGCGAAAGAGCGTCTGGCTCTGCTCGAAGCTGGACCTCGCGGCATGCAAATCACCCACCCTCCACTCATAGAAGCCGCCATCCTGCAGCAGCAATGCCGCGTAACGCTTGCTGCCCAGCTTCGTCGCCAGCCCCAGGGCCCGGCGCCGGAAATCGGTCGACTGATCGGGCTGTCCGTCGGCCTCGGCAGCCAGGGCCAGGCCCGCCAGGACCGACAGCGCGATCTCATCGTGGCCGATGGCCTGCGCCGCCGCCAGGGCCTGCTCGAGGCAACGCCGCGCCTCGGCGTGCTCCTGTCTCCTCTGGTGGACGATACCCAGCGATCCGAGCGCCTGGGCCTCGCCGACCGCATCTCCCAGTTCGCGGTAGATGGCCAGGCTCTCGGACGCCCACTCCACCGCCTCGGGGCCCGGGCGGCCCACCGACGCATTCAGCCCCAGGCCCTGAAGCAGGCGCGCATAGGCCGCGGTGCGCTGGCCGGCGCCGGCGGCGCGCGCCGCGGTGAGCCACGTGCGGCCTTCGTCGAAGCGGCCGACGCTGAACCAGTAGGGCCAGAGCGCCGCCGCGAGCCGAACCCCGGAGTCGATGTCGGCGGCGGATCGTCCGGGTTCAAGCAGGCACCAATGAAGTGCCGCGCGACAGTTCGCCAGGTCGGGTTCCAGTGTGGTGTCCCATCCGTGGCCGCTATGGTCGGTGGCCTGAGCCACCTCGCGCTGGGCCATACCGGCGAACCAGCGGGCGTGCTTCCCGCGCACCCGATCGGCGTCTGCCCGTCTCAGGCGCCGCGCCGCGAAGGCCCGCAGCGTCTCCAGCATTCCGAACCGCATGCGGCCGCCGACCTCGCCGGCCGTCACCAGCGAGCACTCCTGCAGGTTGCGCAACGTGACGGCGTTGCCGCCGCCGCAGATCGCCTCGGCGGCCTGCAGTGTCCACCCGCCGCGAAAGACAGAGAGCTCGGCGAAGAACCGGCGTAGCCGGGCGTCCAGCAGGTGCAGGCTCCACTCCATGGCGGCCTGCAGCGACGCCACACGGGGAGCGGCCGTCGAGGAGGGGTTGGAGAGCAGCGCCGGCACGGAATCGACGCGGGCGAGAATCTCCTCGGGCGTGTACGTGGCGGCCCAGGCCGACACCAGCTCAATGGCCAGCGGCAGCCCGTCGAGCCAGGTGCAGAGCTCGGCCAAGGCGTGGGCGTTCCGGTCGGTCAACGCGAAGCCCGGCCGACGCGCCTGGATGCGGTCCACCAGCATCTCGACACTCGGGTACCCGGCCATACGCTCGGGCGGCGCCGGTTCGGGCGGCGTCTCGAGAGGCGCCACGGGCAGGTTGCGCTCGCCCTGCACGCCGAGCGAGCGCCGCGAAGTGGCCAGCACCGCCAGGCGCGGGCAGTGCGATAGGAGCTTCTCCACGAGCATCGCGCCCTCGGCAGCCACATGTTCCAGGTTGTCGAGCACCAGGAGGCATCCCTCCGAGGGACGCTCGAAGTTACCAATGGCCCCGGCCAACGCCTCGTCGGAGCTGTCCGGAACGCCCAGGGCCCGGGCCACAGCCGGGGCCACGGAGCCCGGCCCGGAGACGTCGGCCAGAGGCACGAAGCGAATCGCGCCCTCGTAGGCGTCCATCAGCGCCATGGCCGCCTCGGTGGCCAGACGGGTCTTGCCGGAGCCGCCCGGCCCGGTCAGCGTGAGCAAGCGAGCCCGCTGCGGAGCGGGCGTCAGCAGGCGACGAATCTCCGCGATCTCGGCCTCCCTGCCGAAGAAGCGGCTCACCGGCACGGGCACGAGGCCATGGCGAGGCATCCGGGTGGCGGCGCGGGGAGTGCCGGCCGCGGCCGCGTGCGCCTCCGCGGGGACATCGGAGCCGAACTCATCGCGCCAGAGCTTCTCCATGGCCGCCAGGCGCCGGCGCGCGGCGGCTGCATCACCCATGGCGGCGGCGCTGCGGATGAAGACGAGGTGGGCCGGCTGGCAGTAGGCATCGGCGGCGACGGCGCGCAGGGCGTAGTCCGCCGCGCCGGCGTCGTCACCGCCGCTCTCACAGTGAGCGGCCAGCCTCAAGATCGCGTCCAGCGCCCGCGCGCGGAGGCGCTGCCGTTCCGGAGCCGCCCATTCGGCGTCCATGCCCGGCAGGAGGTCGCCACCGTAGAGCGAGACGGCGCGCTCCAGCGCCTCAACCGCCGCGGAACCGACCAGGCCGGTCGCGGCATCCATGGCGGCATCGAACTCGGCGACATCGGTGCCGCAGAGCGCCGAGTTGAGCCCCACATGCTGACGGCCGCACTCCAGCACGGACCCGGCCTCGACGCCAACGGGCTCCAGGAGGCGGCGCAGGCGGAGGATGACCTGGCGCAGGGCGGTGCGGCCTTCCTCCTCGCTCAGGTCTGGGTAGAGCTCATCGACAAGCTCGACCCGAGGCGCCTGCGTGCGACCGGGATAGGCGAGGCGCGCAAGGAGCCGTGCGAGCATACGGGTGGGGTAGACGGGTTCCGATCGGCCATGCCTGTGCAATGCCAGCCGACCCAGCATGGTGACACGCCAGACACCCATATCCGAGGCCACCCCCCCCCACCGTCCGCACAAGGGCAACAGCCGCCGCCGGCGCACCGATACGGCTCCACTCCCATGATAGCACCCCGGGCCGGGCAGGTAATGCCTCCGGTTCCGCGATTCCCGACCGAGCGTTACGGTAGGGATGCCGTTCCGTTACGGTAGCGTTACGGACGATCCGTATAATCGCGCCACAGGGGACGGTTCGCCGAACGATGGGGTCAGGCGGCGCCACCCACACGGAAAGGATCATGACCGCATGTGCCATCACAGTTCGGCGGCGCCGCCGCCCAGGCCGGACGCCCTGAGACGGTTCTCCCGATTGGCCGCTCCCGCGGCCCTGCTGCTCTCGCTGGGGACCGCCTCGGCGGCGCCCGGCGGCGCCAAGCCCGCCATGCGCGCGCCCAACACGCCGCTCACGTTTGAGAGGAACACGGGCCATTGGCCCAAGGAGGTCCAGTTCGTCGCCCGGTCCGGCCAGGGCACGCTCTTCCTGACGCGCCGCGAGGCCGTCGTGTCGCTCAAGTCGGGCGAGAAGCGAACGGCCCTGCGCCTGACGCTGGCCGGAGCCGTCAAGGGCGATGCCGTAGCCGTAGTCCTCGCGGTTACCACCGAGATACGTGCTGTATTCCAGGAGG
>JAPLCQ010000001.1 GCA_026392115.1 Armatimonadota bacterium
GAAGCGCCGTGCAACGCGGAAGCGCGGCGGGCGGCCTACGGGGGATCCTTCGGCCAAACGGCGGCCTCAGGATGACGGCCCGGGGGGGCAGGGCTCCGGCGCCTTTGACGTCATCCTGACGCGAAGCGGAAGGACCCCCCGGCCCGAGCCGCCGCGCCTGCGGGACCAGTCCGCCCCGCCGTTCAGGGCGACGCCAACGGAAGCGCCGTGCAACGCGGAAGCGCGGCCGGCGGCCTACGGGGGGTCCTTCGGCCAGACGGCGGCATCGGGATGACGGCCCCAAGTCGCCCGCGCCCGCCCGTGCCCTTGACGTCATCCTGACGCGGAGCGGAAGGATCCCCCGGCGTGAGCCACCGCACCTGCGGGACCAGTCCGCCCCGCCGTTCAGCGCGACGCCAACGGAAGCGCCGTGCAACGCGGAAGCGCGGCGGGCGGCCTACGGGGGATCCTTCGGCCAAACGGCGGCCTCAGGATGACGGCCCGGGGGGCAGGGCTCCTGGGTCAAGAGGATCACTTCCCTGACGTGGGAAAGTGATCCCCTTGAGCCGCTTGGCGCCCTTCGGCTTCGGCTTCGCCTAGTGGACGACCTTGTTCAGCGGGTACTCCACCAGCCCCTCGGCGCCGGCGCGCTTCAGGGCGGGCAGGAGGTCGCGGACGATGGCCTCCTCCACGATGATCTCCACCGCCACCCAGTCCGGGTCGGAGAGCGGCGAGACCGTGGGGCGGCGCAGGGCCGGGAGGATGGCGTTGACGGCGTCCAGGCCCGCGCGGGGCGCGTTCATCTTCAGGCCCACCAGCTCGTCGGCGTTCAGCGCGCCCCGGAGCAGCATGGCCATGTTCTCCAGCTTGGCGCGCTTGGCGGCGTCGGCCCAGGCCGCGTGGGAGGCGATCAGCCGCGTGGTGCTGATCTGCATGGTCTCCACGATGCGCAGGTTGTGCGCCCGCAGCGAGCTGCCCGTCTCGGTGTTCACCACGATGGCGTCCACCAGCGTGGGCACCTTGATCTCGCAGGCGCCCCAGGAGAACTCCACCGAGGCGGTGACGCCGTGCTGGGCCAGGTAGCGCTCGGTGAGGCGGACGTACTCGGTGGCGATCCGCTTGCCCTCGAGGTCCTTGACGCTCTGGACCGGCGCGTCGTTGGCCACGGCGATGACGACGCGGATGGGGTTGCGGGTCACCTTGGAGTAGGTGAGTTCGGCCACCTCGACGATGTCGGAGCCGTTGTCCTCGATCCAATCCTTGCCCGTCAGGCCCGCATCCAGGATGCCGCCCTCCACGTAGCGGGGAATCTCCTGCGGACGCATGAGGAGCGGCTCGATCTCCTGGTCGTCGACGCTGGGATGGTAGGACCGCCCGCTGGACATGCGGAAGTTCCACCCGGCCCGCTTGAACAGGCTGAAGGTGGCGTCTTGCAGGCTGCCTTTCGGTATGCCGATCTTAAGCTTCACGAGCAGTCAATCTCCGTTTCAGGTTGGGGGCGCCGGCACTGTGACCGATGCAGACGTACATTATAGACCGCGCGCAACCGGCGGCCGAGGAAGGAACCGGGCGCGGCGGCGGCTAACTCTCCTGCGGAGGTACGCCATGCGCCCACTGCTCGTCTTGCTTGCCGCCGCCCTGGCGCCGGCCGTGTCGGGTGCGCCGCGATACCCCGATGACCGCATGGCGGCCCACCATGCCACGCTGGCGGCCATCAACGAGGCCCGTCCCAACGCCGGCGTGCTCACGTACGCCATGGACGCGCCCACCTACATGGATCACTACGGACTGGCGCGGCTCGCCGTTGGCGTGGAAGCTGGCGGTCGCACGCGCTGGGCGTCCGAGGCGAAGGAGGTCGAGGTCCGCGACATCCCCGGCGGCGTGCGTGCGACGTGGCGCGTGGCGGGCGTGAAGGTCGAGACGAGCCTGCTGGCCCTGCCCGTGGGGCGGCGCGAACAGAAGTGGCGGGGAGCCGCGCTCTTCGGCGTGAGCACGTCGCCCCGCGCGCCGGTGACGCTGCGCCTCTCAGGCCCCGCCCGTGTGGGCCCCTCCGCGCCTCGGGCCGCGTGGCTGGCCGGCGAGGCGTCGGGCGCCTGGCGGGCTGGACCGCGCGACGGGACCTTCCTGATGCGGGGCGACCCCGTCCCGGTCTCCACCGCCGTCCGGGCGTGCGACGGCGCCGACGCGCCTTCCGCCGGGCCGGCCGAGATGCGGATGCCCGCGGGACGGGGCCGCGTGATGGTCGCCTTCGCCTCCACGGACGCCGAGGCGTCGGCGCTGGCGGCTTCCGACCCCGCGCCGCTCCTATCGCGCCACACCGCCGACTACCGAACGCTCCTTGCGTCGAAGATTGCCACGCCGGACCCCGCGCTGGACGCCGCCTTCCGCAGCGCCATCCTCACGCTGGACTACAACTGGCTCCGCCCGCTGGGTTGGGTCGAGTGTATCCACCACTGGCACGCGCTCTGGCATATGCAGCACTCGCCGGGCGCCACATGGATCGGCCAGGCCGACCGGGCGCGCGAGTGCCTCCTGAGCCATGCCGAACGCCTGATGCCCTCGGGCGCCGCACCGCAGTTCTTCCCCGGAGGCCAGACGCACCGCGACTTCGGCGGGAGCAACCAGTTCTTCCTGTGGCAGGCCCGCAACTACCTGCGGCAGACCGGCGACACGCCCACCATGCGCCGCCTGGCCCCGGCGCTGGACGCGATCATCGCCCAGACCTGGCGCGAGAACGACCCGGACGGCGACGGCCTTCTGGGCTGGGGGCAGCAGATCGGCAACCAGGAGGACTACGTCTCGACCCCGTGGAACGGCGCGACGCCCACCATGGAGGGCATCCAGATGCTCCTCGCTCGGGCCGAGATCGCCGCGGCCCTGGGCGACGCCGCCACGGCCCGCCGCCTGAACCGCCGCGCCGCCGAGCTGGCCGCCGCCCTGCGAGAGCGGCTCTGGATGCCCGACCTGGGCCGCTACGCCTTCTTCGAGGACCCGCAGGGCGCCCTCCGGCCCGACGGCCAGTACCACACCATGCTCTACCCGGCGATCTACGGCCTGGCCGACGCCGAGGATGCCTGGTCGGGCGTCCGGCAGGTGCGCGACCGCCTCACCGATGCCGACGGCGCGGTCTACTGCTCGGCCAACTTCCCGTGGCACGCCGTGGGTACCTGGGGCATGCAGGCCGGTGTGGCCCAGCAGCCCTGGGCCGCCATGGGCCTTGCCGCCGTGGGCCTGCGCAACGAGACCTGGCGCCCCCTCCATGCCGCCGCGGCCTGGGCGCAGGATGTCAACCACCGCGGCGCGTGGCCGGAGATTTCGACGGAGCCCACGGCCGCCTACTTCTCGCCGCCCGCCGGGCTCTACCTTCAGGCGGTGGTCGAGGCGCTCTTCGGCCTCCGCGCCGACCTGCCGCGCGGCGAGGTGACCGTCTCTCCCAGCTTTCCGGACGCCTGGCCCTCGGCCTCGCTCGTCCTGCCCGGGTACCGCGCCACCTACCGCCGCCTCACCGGCCCGCCGCAACCCGGCGCGGTCTGGCGGGTCCGCTACACGCTGGAGACCGCGCGCCCGCTCCGGCGCAGGCTGTCGTGGCGCGTGCCCGTGGGCGGCGTGGCGAGCCTCTTCTGCGACGGCAAGCCGCTCCCGTGCCGCCTGCAACCCGGCGTGGACTGCGCCCTGCTCACCGCATCGGCCCCGGCGTCGCGCCGCACCGTCTTCGACCTGGCCCTGCGCATCGACGGCGTCAGCCTCCAGCACCCCGGCTCGGTGGCCGAGGGCGACCCGCTGACGATCCGGGCGACGGGCGGCGTCATCACCGGCGTCGACGACCGATGCGGCGTCCTGCGCGATGTGGGCCTTGCCGGCGGCGCGTTGCGCGGGCGCGTGCGAACGGGGCCGCTTGCGGCCTATGCCGGGTTTGGCAGGCTGGGCCGGCTCGCGTTCGGCCGCCGCACGATCTTCGTCCGGGTCCGCACGGCCGCAGGCGGCGGGGCCACGCTTGCCGCAACCGTGGCCATGTTGCCGCGTCTGGAGGCATCCGGAGCGTTCGTCTGCGGGCCCGG
>JAPLCQ010000069.1 GCA_026392115.1 Armatimonadota bacterium
GGGCGGCGCGGTGGCGGGCGACGAAGGGAGCGGCGAGCAAGGGGGCGCCCCCAAGAGGTCAAGGGGCTCACTTTCCTATGGCAGAGAAGTGAGCCCCTTGAGCCGTTAACCGTCAGGAGCTATGCATTGCCGAAGCCGCCGTCGAAGTTGCCATTGCCGGTCGTCCCGAACGAAGTGAAGGACCCCGACTCCAGCGCAATGGTGGCTTGCCCGAGCCGCACGGCCCGCCGGGGTATCAGGGTGCGGCGCAGGAGTCGGGGCCCTTCGTTCCACTCAGGGCGACGTCAGGGACGGCGCGGTGGCGGGCGACGAAGGGAGCGGCGAGCAAGGCGGCGCCCCCAAGAGGTCAAGGGGCTCACTTTCCTATGGCAGAGAAGTGAGCCCCTTGACCCGTTGCCGTCGCCGGCCTCCCCTCTACTTCAGCAGCCGCCGCACCTTCGCCTCTTCGGCTTCGTCCTTCAGGCGGCCCCGGTCGGTCAGGACGCGGGGGGTTACGAAGATGACCAGTTCGGAGTCGACGGTGCTGGTCTTCTTGCTGCGGAAGGGGATGCCGAGGATCGGGATGTCGCCCAGGATCGGCACCTTCGTGCGGGTCTGGTACTCCTGCTTCTGCACCAGGCCGCCGATCATGATGGTCTCGCCGTCCTTCACTCGCACCGTGGTCTCGGCTCGGCGGGTGGAGAGGACCGGCAGGCCGGTCTCGCGCTCCTGCTCGCTGATGTTGCTCACCTCGGGCTTGAGCGTCACGGTGATCTCGCCGTTGCCGCCCGTCCAGGGCCGCACCTCCAGCTTCACGCCCACGTCAACGCCCTGGATGCGCTCCTGCTTGCCGCCGTAGGAGGTGACCTCCACCTTGATGAACTTGGTCTGACCGATGAAGATGTCGGCGGCCTGGCCGTTCACCGCAGCCATGCGCGGGTTGGCGCGGACTTTCGCCTTGCCTTCGGAGACGAGCGCCTTGAGGGCCGCCTGAAAGTCGGTGGGGAGCGTGCCGATGGTGCTGTAGGTGATGTCGCCGGTGGCCGAGTTGGTCCCGGCCGTCATGCGGTCGTTCCGGAATGCCGTGGCCAGCGAGGCGGTCAGGTCGCTCGTGGAGGCCACCTCCACGGCCAGCGCCTCGATCATGATCTGCGGCGGGGCCACGTCGACCTTGCCGAAGTCGGAGCGAATCTTGTCCAGCATCTGCCCCGGCGCGGTGACCACCACGGCGTTCTGCGCCTCGTTGACGTGCAGGAAGCTGTAGAGGAACGTCGGCAGCAGGCCGGACGCGGTCTGGGCCTTGATGTACTTCATGCGGTAGGACTCGGTGCCGGAGAGGCGGTAGGTGGCCAGGTCGACCGGTGTTCCGTCGCAGATGGTCCAGATGCCGTCCTTCTTGGAGGCCGCCAGCCCGCACGAGGCGGCGATCCCGGCCACGGCGTCGTCCACCGCCATGCCGTCCAGCGACATGGAGACGTCGCGGTCCTTCACGGAGTCGTCGATCACCATGTCGGCCTTGGCGGCCTGCGAGACGGCGGCCAGCAGGGCCAGGAGCTTGGCCTTGGTGGCGTCGATGCTCAGGAGCCCGCCCTTCATCTGGACGTCCATCCCGCCGGCCGCCGCCGCCGCGCCGCCGCCGCCCCCCGCCGCCGTGGCCCGCGTGGCGGTGTTGCGCTCGCTGTTCACGGTGATGATGACGCTCTGCTGGTCGGTGCTCTTGGCGAAGCGGATGGAGGCGGGCTCATACATGGCCACGACGAGGTTGACGCCGACGCCCTCCTTGGCGCTCTGCGGGACCGCGAGCTGGAGGTAGCTGACCGGGTACTTGCTGATGTCGATGAACGCCTTGCCGACCTGCGACTTGGCGTTGGTGAAGACGATGCTCACCTTCTGGCGCGCCCCGCCGCCGTAGATCATGCCCCAGTCGTTGTTCTCAGGCATCCAATCGAGGACGCCGTCGGCCTTGATGCTGATCTGCACCCCATTGCTCAGCTGCTGGGCGTCGATGCTCTGGATGTTGCAGAACGCCGCCGTCTGGGCGTGGCAAGCCGCGGCCAGGGCCGTCATGGCGGCGATCAGCGCAAGCGCCGGATGGGTTCGCATGGGAGTTCTCCTAGGTGGCGCCCGGAAGCGTGCGGGCCGTGACGAAGACGCCCAACCGGGTCTCCGCACGGCGCGAGCCGTGGCGAGTGAAGAGCCGGCCGATCAGCGGTAGATCGCCCAGCACGGGGTTCCGAGCATGCGTCGGCTCGTCCTGGACGATGTCGAGGCCGCCGATGAAGAGCGTCTCGCCGCTCTGGATGCGCATGAGCGCGCCGGCCGTGCGCGTGGAGACGGTGGGCGCGCCGGTGGCCGGGTCGAGTTCCACAATGTTGCTCACCTGCGGGATCACACCCAGCAGGATCGAGCCGCCGCCGCCCGCCGTGGCCGATACCGTGAGGCGGGCGCCCACCTCCACGGGCATCAGGACGGTGTCGTAGGCGTTGGCAAACGTGTTGTAGGTGATCGCCTTGATGTACTTCTGCTGCCCGGCGAAGAGCGACGCGGACCTGCCGCTGAGGACGACCGCCTTCGGCTCCGACTTGATGCGCACCCGTCCCCGGCTGCTCAGGGCGCGCAACCGGGCCCCGAAGCTCGCATCGAGCGCGCCGAGGCTGGTGTACCGGATGCCGGCGCCGTCGGGCGATGCCGCAACGTCGCCAAAGGCGCCAAGGCCGCGCAGCTCGGGCAGCGCCTCCAGGTCGTCGGACCGGTTGTACTCCACGGTGGTGGCCGTCACCTCGATCTGCGCCACCGGCCTGTCCAGGCGGCCGATGTCCTCGCGGAGCCGCCGCACCAGGCCGGCCGGGCCGAAGACGCTGAGCGCGTTCTCGCCGGGGTTGGCGTGGATGTACCGGAGCAGGAACTCCGGCAGGCTGTTGCGGATGGCGACGGCAGACCCGTGCCGCACGCGCACGGTCTCCAGCGCCTCCACGTCGTAGGCGGCCATGCCCGCGGAGTCGCCGTCGGCCACGCGCACGGTCCCGTCCCGACGCTCCAGCGCCAGTCCGTAGGTCTGGGCGATGGCGTCCAGGGCGTCATCCAGCGGGGCTTCGTCCAGCCGTATGCTCACCTGCCGGTCGAGGCCGGGGTCCACCAGCAGCGTCGCGCCCGACACGGTCC
This sequence comes from Armatimonadota bacterium, assembly GCA_026392115.1. GTDB lineage: Bacteria > Armatimonadota > Chthonomonadetes > Chthonomonadales > CAJBBX01 > CAJBBX01. The sequence goes on from JAPLCQ010000069.1 coordinate 3,142, forward strand.
CGATGCGGGCCAGCAGCTCGCGCAGGTCGCCGTTCAGGGCGTTCACCGAGACCCGACCCGACCCGCCCGTCACCTCCAGCTCGCGGGGATCGCCGGGCCCGGCCTTGCGGCGCACGGCCGGCGGCTGGGTGCGCCGGTCGCTGGTCACGAGGATCACAATGGAGCGCTGGTCGTGGCCCACCTCGATGGAAATCTTGGGCACCGGCAGCTCGTTGCCGCCGGTCTCCCAGTTCTCGCCGCCCGCCTTGAAGAGCGAGACGACGCCCGGCGTCAGCAGGCTGACGCGAAGCTCCAGCCCGATGCCGTCCTGGGCGCCCACGGGGACGAACGCCTCCACATGGCTCACCGGGTAGACGCCCACGTTGGCGAAGCTGCCCACCTGCGAACGGGCGTTGGTGACCCAGATCGGCACCGTGTCGATGAGCCGGTGGAGCTTCTCCCACTGCCCCTTCTGCGCCGCCTCCAGGTCGAAGAAGATGCCGGGGTCGGCCACGACGCGCATGAGGCCGTCGGCCCGGATCGTCACCTGCACGGCGTTGCCGCGCCGCACCGATTCGATGGACGTGATGTTGCAGTAGACCCGCTGGGCGTGCGAAGGCGCGCAGGCGAGGAGCAGCAGGGCCGCCGATAGGAACCGCCTCAAGGTCACGCTACGGCGCCTTGCCCTTGGGAGCGTCGCCCTGCAGGAAGCGCTCGCGCAGCTTCTTCTCGTCCTCGGCGGGCAGGTGGCCCGTGGTGGAGAGGATGCGCGGCGTGATGAAGATGGCCATCTCGGTGCTGGACTCTTTCGAGTCCGTCGTGCGGAAGAGCGGCCCGAGGAGCGGCAGGTCGCCCAGGATCGGCATGCGCGTCCGGGTGCTGATGGTCTCCTGCTGCGTCAGGCCTCCCAGGATCACCGTCTCGCCGTCGCGGACGCGGACCGTGGTGTTGGCCCGGCGCGTGCTCCGGTCGGGCAGGCCGGTCTTGGGGTCCAGTGCGCTGAGGACGCTGATCTCCGGGTGGATGTCGATGATGATCTCGCCCTCTCCGCCGGTGAAGGGCGTCATATCGAGCCGGACGCCCGCGTCGATGGAGTTGGTCTGGATCATGGAGCCGTCGGAGCCCCCGGTGATCGCCACGGGCGTGCTCAGGTAGCGCTGCTTGCCGATGAAGATGCCGGCCTTCTGCCCGCTCACCGTGGCGATGCGCGGGTTGGCCTTCACGCGGGCCTTGCCCTGGGTCACCAGCGACTTGAGGCCGGCATTGAAGGCGTCGGGCAGCGTCACCAGCGTCCGGTAGAAGAGGCTGCCCGCCGGCGCGTCCACGGCGACCTGCCGCGTGGCGTTGGTCCAGTCCCATTTCAGCGAGAACTCGCGGGCGCCGCTGTCGGTGAACTCCACCATGAGCACGTCGATCATGATCTGCGAGGCCGGGATGTCGAACTGGCGGATGTCCTCGCGGAACTTGCGCAGCACGTCCGGCGGAGCGGAGAGGATGACCGAGTTCTGCTCCGGGTTCGTCTTCACATGGTCCTGCAGGAATACGGGCAGGAGCGACTTGGCATTGGGCGCCAGGACGTACTGGGTGCTGATCGAGTCGATGTCGCTGAGCAGGTACGACGAGGGTGTCTTCGGGATGCCCTCGCTGACCATGAAGATGCCCTTCACCTGGCGGCAGGCGAGGCCGTAGGCGCTGACCACGGTATCGAGGATATCGGTGGCCTTGCGGCGGGTCAGGTTCACCGTGATGGTGCGTTTGACCGTGTCGTCGATCATGATCTGCAGGCCGGTCTTGCGGGCATACCGGTTGAAGAACTAATGGGCATCCACGCCAGCCGCGGCGACCGAGACGCCGTCGGCGCCCACGTCGACGATCACCCGCTCGGGGGCGGGCTGGGCCGCGGGGGCCGCGGGCGGAGGGGCGGGAGGGTTCTGGGCCATCGCCGCGGGACCGGCTGCGAGACACAGACAGGCCGCAGCCAAGATGCAGAGGACCGGCAAGCGCATATCACTCTCCCTGCCGGGTCTCTTCGACGATGACGAGCCCGACCCTTGCACCGCGTGGAACGCGGACGTACGCAACTAGTACCCCGGTCGGGCCGTCCGGGTTTCGTTATCGTCGCGGCAGACTCATGATACAGCACCCAGACGCCGCGACCGGCAACCACGTCCACTCCGGCAGGAGACCCGCATCCCGTCGCCTAACTAGTGCCCAGAGGCGGCCGCTTCCCGACCGCGCCCAAAGGAAGGCAACACCTATGCTCATCGCCTCGCTGGCCGCTCCCGCCGCCCCGCCGGTATCGGGGCCGATCGCACAGCACCCGGTCAATCCCCGCGTCTTCATCTACAAGGGGAAGCCCACGGTGCTGGTCACCTCGGCCGAGCACTACGGCGGCGTGCTGAACCTGGGCATGGACGCCCGCACGTACCTCGCCGCGCTGAAGGTCGACGGGCTGAACTACACGCGCCTCTTCTCCGGAGCCTACTGCGAGAGCCCCGCGGACTTCGGCATCCGCCACAACACACTGGCCCCGGAGACCGGCAAGCTCATCTGCCCCTGGGCACGGTCACCTACCGACGGCTACGCCAACGGCGGCTCGAAGTTCGACCTCACGCGGTGGGACCCGGCCTACTTCGCGCGGCTGCACGCCTTCGTCGGCGAGGCCCGCAAGCAGGGCATCATCGTGGAGATGGCCCTCTTTTGCCCGTTCTACGGCGACACCATGTGGAACCTGAGCCCCATGAAAGCCGCCAACAACGTGAACGGAGTGGGGACCTGCGGCCGCGAGGAGGTCTACGCGCTGAAGGAGGAGGCCCTGACCCGCGTGCAGGAAGCCCTCACCCGGAAACTGACGCGCGAGATGAACCGCCACGACAACCTCTTCTTCGAGATCTGCAACGAGCCCTACTTCGGCGGCGTCACGCCGGCGTGGCAGCGGCGCATATCGACCGCCATCGCCGACGAGGAGAGCCGCCTGCCCAAGAAGCATCTCATCGCCCAGAACATCGCCAACGGCTCGGCCCGCGTGACCGATCCGGACCCCAACGTGCAGATCCTGAACTTCCACTACGCCTCGCCGCCAGTGGCCGTGGGCGAGAACGCGGACCTGAAGCGCATCATCACCTGCGACGAGACGGGCTTCCAGGGCGCCGACGACGAGCCCTACCGCCGGCAGGGATGGGCCTTCATGCTCAGCGGCGGCGGCATGTACAACAATCTGGACTATTCCTTCACCGTGGCGCACCCCGACGGCACTGCCACGGTGGAGGATCCCACGCCGGGCGGCGGCGGGCCGGGCTTCCGCAAGCAGATGGCGACCCTCCTCCGCTTCATGAACGCACTGGACCTGGCCGCCGTGGCGCCGGACGGACCGTGGCTCAGGCCGATGGACGGCGCCGCGCAAGCCTACGCGCTCGCCAAGCCCGGCGCCCAGTACGCGGCGTATGTCTGCGGCGGGACCGGCGGCGGCCTCACCGTTACGCTGCCCGCGGGCAAGTACCGCGTCCGCTGGACGCAGCCGTTGACGGGCGTCGTCACCGACCGCGCCTGCACCTCCACGGGCGCCGCGCTCCAGATCAGCCCGCCGGAATACCCCGGCGAGGCGGCCGTCCTGGTGACGCCGAAGCGAGGGTAGCGCAAGGAGGGGCGCACCCCGTTGCCCCTACTTCAGCCTGACGTACTCCACCACCACCGAACCGGGCTTGGAGGGGACGGTGACCTGCAGCTTGGCCAACTGGGCGCCGGTCATCGTCTCCGCCCTGCCGCGGGTATAGCCAGCCGAGCGGCGGACGGCGTACCGCGCCTGGGCGTCGATGCCCCGCAGGTCGCAGTCGAACGCGCAGAACGGCGACAGGTGCCGCCTGAACGCGACCACCATGCCGTCGCCCTGCTGCGGGCGGTCGTACTGCCGGACCGACCAGTTCCTCGGGTCGTGGTCGACCGCCGTCAGGACGTGGAGGTCGCCTGCGTAGTAGCCTCGGAGCCGCTTGGCCTCGGCGATGGCGCGCTTCAGCTCCGCCTTCGGGTACCGGGCGGGGCGGACATCCTCCGCGAAGGCGATCCCCGCGTTGGATCCGCTGCGGAATAGGTAGGGGCTGGAGCCCATCATGCCGCTGACGCTGTAGGGCACGTAGGGGCTCAGGCCGTCGGTCATGATCTGGTTGCGGATGGCCGCCTCGTTGAAGTCCAGGTCGAAGAGCGGGCCGATCGTGTCGTCGGTGCGCCAGAGCGGGATGGACCGGGAACAGGTCTCCAGGTCGATGCGAGTGCCGCCGCTGGCGCAGTTGTCGATGGCCAGGTGCGGGTACTCGCGGCGCAGGTCGTCCCACAGCCGGTAGAGGCCCTCGACGTAGCGTATCTCCGTGAGGCCGGCGCGGTCGGGGTTGGCGCGGTCGCCGTGCTGCCAGTAGGGTAGCGGATTGATGTTGAAGTCGATGCGAAGCCAGCTCAGGTCGTACTCACGAATCGCCTCGGTCAGGTAGCGCGTGATGTACTCGCGGGCCGCCGGATGGCCCAGGTCCAGGAGGCCGCTACCGTCTCCCGCCGGCGACAGGACCCACTCCGGGTGGTGCTTGGCGATGAGCGTCCCGGAGGCCACGCGCTCCGGCTCGAACCACATGAGGAACTTCATACCGGCCTGCCGGACGGCCTGGCCCACGGGCTTCAGGCCATGCGGGAACCGATCCGGCGGCTCGGCGCCGCTCAGGGGCAGGGCGTAGTTGCCCATCCCGTCCGGGAAGCCGCCCCGTGTCCAGTAGGCGTCCAGCCAGAAGACCTCGAAGCCGAGGCCCTCCACGGAGCGCAGGTGCTCCGTCAGGTTCTTCTCGGTAGTGGCGTTCATCTCGTAGAACGAGGTGCTCAGATGGACGATGGGCGGCGTGACCACCTTGCCGTCGATCCTCGGCAGCACATGGGCCAGCATGGTCCGCCGGAGGGCGTTGTGCGCCGTCTCCATGTCGGCGCCGGCGTAGTGGACCTGCAGGATGCGCGGCGAACGGATCGACTCGCCGGGCTTGAGCCGGAGGCGCAGGCCCTGCATGCCGGCCGAGACCCGCAGGTCGCCGCCCGTGGGGCGCTCGATGGCCGCCTGCCACTGGCCGGACCATCCCACGGCGGTGGCCACGCCGCCTGTGCCCCAGTCGACGGTGAAGAAGGGCCCGACCTCGGCTGCGGTGCGACCGTCGGCGCTCACGAGCCGGGCCGTCGCTCCCGCGGCGACCTGCTCGTCGACCGGCTGCCAGCTCAGCGGGCCGTGGGCGCTGCCGCGTAGCCGGTGCAACGCGACCCTGGCGCCAAGGCCCAGCCGCACCGAGGCATCGACGGCCCGGACATCCTCCAGGAGCGGCGTCTCGGCCGTGCCTGTGTTGCGGAAGTGGAGCGTCCAGTCGGCGCCGGCCGTGTCCAGATAGACGGTGGCCTCGGCCGTGACCTCCAGGCCGGTCTCGGGATCGGTCAGGACCACCGTCCGCTTCTCGGCCGTCGGTAAGGCGACGACGCGGACCTCGCGCCGCCAGTTGCTGACCAACTCCGACGACGGCCGTCCGCCGTAGGTGAACGAGAACGGCAGACCCGGCTTCAGCGTGGCCTGGCCGGCGAGGCTGTCGAGCCAGAGCGTTCGGCCGTCTTCCAGCGTGACGCGGGCGTCGGCCCAGTCGCCCTGGTCCCATCCGCGCCCGTCGCCGCCGTCGTCCACGATGAGATCAAAGGATCGGGCGCCGTGCATCTGCACAGCGATCGGCACGGGGGTCGCCCCGGCCCGCATCACGGGCGTGGCGAAGAGCTCCACGCCGCCCGCCTGGACATGGAAGCGGACCGAAGCCGCCGTGTTGTCGACGTTGCGGTCCAGCCCGATGAGCGCCGTGAACATGCGCGCCGGCGCGTCCAACTCCACGCGAAGGACGCTGTGCGAGTTCACGCCGATCCCGTGAGCGAAGGTCCGTTCGCCCAGCCGCATGGGCCCGCCGCCCGCGCCCCTGCGCAGGTGCGTGTCACCTGCCACGTCCTCATGGACCACGACGAGCCGCGAGGGCGGGGCGCCCGCGTCCTTCGCCTCGGCGAACGCCGACCGGGCCCACTGCCGCGTGGTCGACGCGATGGAGGCGAACGGGTCCGAAGCACGCAGGGACATGGGCATACACTCCAGTGCCGCAAGCAGGGCCAGGCTGAGCATGGTTCACACCTCATTGCCCGTCCACTGCGATGGGTCAGGCTCGGGCCATGGATGAGTTCGGCGGCGGCGGCGCAATGCCCTGCCTCGCCCTGCCAAACCGTAGGCCGGCCTCCCAAAGCAGGAAGCAACGGCGCGCCCGGCGTAGTTGGTTCGTACACCACCGAGGACGCGGAGGAGGGCGCACACCCGCCCCCGCCGGGTCCTTTCCGGATGGAGGCCAACCATGTCTCGTGCCGTTCGCTCGCTCATGACAAAGGTGATGCTCATGGCCATCGCGCTCTGCCCCAAGCCGCACGCCCTGGCGTCCGGACACCCCCACTCCGGGTCGATGACGCACGACAACGTCCTCCTGGGCATCCATTTCCTGCATGAGCGCGCCGACTGCAACACCACCGGCGCCGGCATCCTCAATGTGGCGCCCAGCTTCTGGGACTACACGGAGAAGATGCCCGACGACCTGAAGCACGTCTCCTATGCCGACTTCTGGCACTGGTGGTACGAGTTCGAGCGCTACAAGGGCGACGAGAGGGGCATGGCGGACATGGACGCCATCGTGGACGAGTGCCTCCGCCGGGGCATGAGAGTCAAGATCGACCTCTCCTGGTCCACACACTACACCAACAACAACGATTGGCCCAAGGACAACGGCCTCGTCATGGGCCCCGTCGACGCCGACGACTGGATGCACCTCTGCGACCTGCTGGGCCGCCGCTACCGGGGCCGAGTGGCGCTCTGGCTGCTGCAGGGCGAGGCCAACACGCGCGACTACTGGCCGGGCATGGACATCAAGCACGTGCAGGAGATCTACCGGACGGGCTACGATGCCTTCAAGCGCGCCGACCCGGGCGCGTTCATCAGCATCAGCGGAGCCACCCCCGGCATCGGCGGTATGAACGTCTACGGCGCGCTGAACAACCGCGACCAGATGGACCGCTGGACCCGCGACAACCTGACGGCCTGCAAGGGGAAGTATGACGACATCCCCATGAACTACTTCGCCGACGTCTTCGGCGCCGACCCCTACGCGGGCCTCAAGGACTACTTCACCTCTATCCGCTCGGTGCTGGACGAACTCGGCCAGCGCCAGGTGGAGGTAGGGTCGGGCGAAAGCTCGTTCCAATGGGCGCTGGACAGCCACCAGGTGAAGGCGCCGCCGCCGCCGTGGAAGCCCGATCCCGCACCGCATCCCCAACCGCCCCTCTCCGAGGAGGGGCAGGCGTGGCGCTTCAATCGGTCCATGGCCGAGTTCTTCGGCCTCGGCGGCTCCAAATTCATGTTCTGGGCCTCGGAGTTCGCGCCCGGCGGCGGATGGGTATGGCGCTGGGGCCTCCGCAAGTACCAGGACTGGTGGGACATCTGGCCCGCCAAGCACAAGGTTCCCGGCACCAACATCGTCTTCGGCAGCGAGACCGAGGACGGGCGGACCGTGGACCTCCGGCCCGGCTGGACCTCGCCTCAGGCCGACCCGTACCACCCGATCTGGTCCGTCTACCGCTTCTGGGCGCAGGCCACGCCACCCGGAGCCGAGGCCGTGCGGCTACCCGCCCGCTTCGCCAAGGCGTCTGCCGCCGGGACACCCGGACTGCTTGCCACGTACCTCCGGTGCCGCGACGAGGCCGTTGTGCTGGTGCAGCTGGACAAGCCCGGCCCCACGACGATCATGCTCGACCTCCGCGCCACCGGCTGGTACGCGGGAACGCCCCTCGAGGTGCGCACGCAGGGGACCTCCATCGACTACCGAACCGGCGCCGAGACGCCGGGCGCCGTCAGCCGGGTCCCAATCGTCGCGGCGCCGTCCCTGCGGCTACCGGTCAGCTCCGGCGCCTCCTTCACCACCGTCCGCATCGTACGCGCCCGTCCTGCCATCACCGGGGTCATCACGCTGCCGGATGCGCCGGCCGAGTGCGGCGTCGGTGAGATCCCCTACGTCACCGCCACCGTGACGAACACGGGCACGGCGGCATGGCTGGCGGGCTACGTCGATATCCGCATCGGAGGGCGCACACTCTGGACGCTCCGCGACGACCTGGCGCCGGGCGCGTCGACGGCGGCCCTGCTGCGCCTGCCCCGCGCCGCTTGCGCCGGGCAGACAGCGCACATGCTCCGGCTCCGCCACGTGAAGGGGCGCCCGTTCGGGCCCGCGGTTGTCGCCGTTGCCCGCGCCGTGGAGCGCCGGGCGCCGCGCAAGCTGGTGGCTCACCGCGAGGTGGGGCGCGTCCGAATCCAGTGGTTCGCGCCGGAGGGCGGCGCGGTCGACCAGTACGTGCTCATGCGGGCAGATGCCTTCGGCGGCAAGGCCGTCGCCGTCGCCACCACCCGCGCGACGATGTTCCTTGATACGCCGCCGCTGCGCGACCACGCTTACTGGTACCACGTGGTGGCGCTTGACGCGCGCGGTCGGGCGAGCCGCCCCTCCAACGAGGACAACGCCAAGGCGATCTCCAGCCCCCGGCTCTGGGACGCGGAGGTCACGGCGTCGGCGCCCGCCCGGATGCGGCTGGGAGAGCGGACCGAACTCGAGATCACCGTGCGCAACACCGGCAGCCGGGAGTGGGACACGGCGACGCAGGCCTACCGGCTCCACCTGGCGCTCACGCGGCAGTGGGACGCAGCCAGGGAGACCCGCGTCGACCTGCCCGCCGGCCCTCCCATTCCGCCCGGCGGCAGCGTGACGCTCCGGTTGCCCTACGCCGCCCACCGGCCGGGCCGGTTCGAGAACCACTGGGTGCTGGCCATGGAGGTTCCCGGGCAGGCCGTCGTCCACCTGGGCACCCCCTTGCTGGCCGAGACGCTGGTTACGGAGTAGCGGCCTTCCCGGGCTTCCGGGGCCCGACGCCACGGAGGTCGATGGGCCGGAAGCCCAGGCTGAGCGCCGGCGAACCGGGCTTCAGCCTGTAGTCGTCCTTCTCCGGCGCCACGAAGAGCGGGTCCGCGACCAGCGAGTCGCGGTCCAGCCCTTTGGCCTTCCACTCGTCGAAGCTGTAGCGCATGAAGCGCACCGGCTCGCCGTCGGTCCGCCAGTAGAGGTTGCAGTTCCAGAGCGTGGCGAAGGACCACCAGTCCTTTTCGTTGAAGAGCGGGCCATCGCGCCACACCACGATATTCCGGGCGAAGACCTCGCCGTTGGGCGGCGGCGGCCCGTCCGGAGCGTCGCCGTAGCGCGTCAGTTGGTACCGGCGCCCATTGATGAAGATATTATTATGAATGACATTTCCGTAACAGTTGAAGTTGCATCCCCAGCCGCCGGAGACGGCATCCACCACCACGTTGTCCTCAACCAGGATGCCGGAGCAGCCGTTGTCGAGGATGATCCCCTCCCCGGCGCCCCAAGCCTCGGTGGCGTGCACCCGCTGGATCAGGTTGCCGCGCAGCACGGTGCCCGGCGAGATGCCGAGGCAGTAGAGCGCCCCGTGCGTTCCCAGCGTGCCGGCGCCGAGGTCGTGGATCAGGTTGCGCTCCACGATGTTGTCGCGTGACCGGTTGAGCGGGAAGTAGGCCCAGTTCCACCCCAGCGATACCGCCCACATGAACTGGCCCGTGATCTCGTTGTGGCATATCCGGTTGCGACCGCTCTGGCCCACCCAGATGGCCGGCGCGCCCAGGTAGACCCGGCATCCGTCAGCCAGGCGGCTGTCGGCGATCAGCGTGCCGCGGGCCTCCGCGGCGTCGAGCTTGGGATCGGCGGCCTCGCCCACCTTCACGCAGCCGGCGCCCACGTCGCGGATGTCGCAGCCCACGATGCTGTTCTCGCGGCATCCCCGGCCCAGGTCGATGGCCCAGCCGCCCAGATGCTGCGCCTTGCACCGTTCGAACCGGCACCGCTCCGCGCCCACGGCGGTCACGGCCGAAGGGGCCCCGAGCTCGGCCTGAGTGAAGGCGTACCCCTCCGCGGGCAGAGTCCAGCCGGTGTGGCTCAGCGTGATGCCCCGGAAGGTGACATCGTGGACCCGCTTGGGCCCGTTCGGCTGACCCTCTATCCGCACCAACTCCTCGGTCAACGGCGCGATAACGTCCACGGCGTCCGGCGCTTCGCCCGGCATGGGGCGGTAGAGCAGCGTTCGCGTGGCCGCGTCCCAGCGCCAGGCTCCGGGAGTGGCGAGGCCCTGCGGCGCGTTGTCGACGTAGTAGCCGAACGACCAGGTGAGCGGCCTCCAGCTTCCGCCGGTGAAGAGCACGGTGGACGAGGCCTCGTCCACGGCCTGGATGCGCAGGCGCGCCGCCATCCAGAACTGGAGGACGACCACCTCCACGTTGTCGGCGCCGGCCCAATCGGCGCGGATGTCGCCCGGCCGGAACCGGAACGAACGCCGGGCAGCCTCGTCGTCCGGCCGCCCGCCCAGCGACGCTGCCCAGTTCGTGGTCTTGTGGTCGGCCGCCCCGGCCACGGTGAACCAGCCCTTCGCAGGCCACCGCGCGCGCTCCCGGCGCGCGCCGTTGACGAACAGCTGCCGGACGCCGCCCCTGGCCAACGCCGCCGGCACGGGTGCGCTCCAGAGCCCGTCAGCCGTCCGCCGCCAGCCTGTGATCGGCACGCCGCCGCTGAGGACGGGCACCTCGTTGCCGTAGTTGGCGTAAGTTACGGGCGAGCGCTCCGTGCCGGAGTCGTCCGGACGCAGCACAAAGGGCCGAGCCGTGCGGTAGACGCCGCCGCGAAGAAGGACCGTGGACGGGACCGCCGAGCCCTGCGCCCGCGCCTGGCGTATGGCGTCCCGGGCGCGCTCCAGCGTGGCGAATGGGCCGTCGGTCCGGGTGCGGTTGGCGGCAGGGAGCGTGCCCGACCAGCTATCGCGCCCGGCGGTTGAGACGTAGAGCGCGCGAGGAGGAGACGCGGCTCCGGCCTCCGCGAGCAGAAGCCCCGCGGCCATCAGGGCCAGACATGACGTGAAGAGCCACATCGTCGGCACTCCTTCCAGGCCAGGGAGCGGGCCGCGGCAACTGCATCCGGAGGCGCGGCAGCTAGCAGGCGCTCATCACTTCGTACTCGTTGGGCGTATGGGCAAAGATCAACGAGACGTACTGGGTCTCCTTGCCAAGATCCTTGCGTAGCGCTCCGAACAGGAGCTTCTGGCGCGTGAGAAACCGCTTGCGCTCAAAGCCGGGCCACAGAACGTACCCGGCGACCTTCTCTAGATCGGGATCCCAACCGACATGTATCTCGGCGCCGGGAAAGCGGCGCGCGATGCTCTCACGAACGTGCCGTGCTACCTCTTCCATCTCCGAACTCCTTCGGCCACGATCACGCCTGCCATCTCTACCATCCGCGTGGCACTGAACTTAATACGGTCGCCTCGTACGCGTCGGTCCAGTCCCGCGCTGTTCAGGTACAGCACCAGACCAGAGCGCGAGAGGTAGCGATGGTTTGCCCGCCAACGCATCTCGAGTTCAAGAAGCACGGCCTGTAGAGCGTCGGCGCCGTCCTCATTGCCGTCGCCGACCAGACCCGCCTGGCCCGCCAGGAACCTGATGCTGTGGTTGCTGGTGAACGCCTGTCCGACACGCAACGCATGGGCGCGCAGCATGGCCTCCGCAGCCACGCCGGCAAAGTAGTGCGCGGCGAGGTGCTCTCCGGTGCGCGCAAGCCGTACGGAGAGATCCAGATGCTCCATGGCAGCGGAGTAGTATGCCTTTGCACTAAACAAGGATCCAGCCACTACATCCCTCCTCGGGCATGCAGGACCCCAGCATAGTACCCTTCCAACCTTGTTACCGCGCCATCCGCAACTCCACGATGGTATCGACGGCGTGGCGATCCTTGGCCGCAATCGTGACCACCGTGCCGTCGGCGGTCTGCGTTACGGTGGCCTGGCCGCCTGTCAGCGTCTTCACGGAGGCCACCTTGCCGGGCAGCGCGGGCAGCGTCAGGGTCTCGCCCTGCCAGGGGAAGAGGTGCAGCCAGACCCGGTCGCCCTTGCGGGTGGCGCCTCCCCAGGCTCCGTTGGGGATGGGCCCGCCGCGCGTCCCGTAGAGCGTGCCGCCGTACTGCTTCATCCACGCGCCCATCTCGGCCAGATGCTCCACCTGGTCGGGCATGATCTCACCCGTGGGCATGGGCCCCACGTTGAGCAGCAGGTTGCCGTCGCCGGTGACGGTGCTGACGAGAATCTTGATGCACTCGGCGGCGTCGCGGGTCCGGCCGTCGGGACGGTAGGACCAGCCCCCGCCGTCCTTGCACTCGGTCATTGTCATGCAAGATTCCCACGCGCGGTCGATGTGGTAGGCTCCGATCTGCTGCTCCGGGGTCTCGTAGTCGCCGTTCACGAAGTCGAGCAAGCCCGCCTCGGGCTGGTCCTTGGTGCCGAAGACGAACCGGGCGGCGCGGTTGTTCACCAGAATGTGCGGCTGGAGGCGGTAGATCATTCGGAACAGGTCGCGGAAGCGGTAGTCGCCCCAGTTGCCGGAGACGTGGTCGAACCAGAGGATGTCCACCTTGCCGTAGTTGGTGAGCAGCTCCTCGATCTGCGCGTGGTAGTAGTCGTTGTAGCGGCTGTTGTCGCCATGCAGGTAGTCGGGGTGGGTCCAGTCGCGCGTCGAGTAGTACCAGCCCAGCTTCAGGCCATGCCTGTGGGCCGCGTCGGCGATCTGCCGGCAGATGTCGCGTTTGTAGGGCGTGTTGGTGATGTTGTAGTCGGTCTGCTTGGTGGGCCAGAGGCAGAAGCCGTCGTGGTGCTTGGTGATGAAGACCACATACTTGCACCCGGCCTGCTTGGCCATCCGCATCCACTTGTCGGCGTCCAGCTTCTCCGGGTCGAACCGCTTGTAGAGCTGGTCGTACTCGCCGGCGGGCACCGTCTCATGACCGTGGTGGTCGAACGGGTGTCCGATCCGCGCCCAGCTGATCTCCACGCCCCGCACGCTGGCCGGGCCCCAATGGATGAAGAGCCCGAGCTTGGCGTCGCGCCACCACTGCATCTCCTCGGCGGAGGCCGGACGGGGCGAAGCCGACCGATCATCCGCCATGCAACAGGCCGAAGCCACCAACAGCGTCACCGCCGCCGCCACCCAAACCATCTGCATCATCCTCACCCTCCCCGCGCCTGCACGCGCCGACTTTCGACATTCGACTTGTCACTTTCAACTAATAGATATCTCCGCCCAGACGATGCGCCCCGCGTCCGCGGCATGCACCTCCACGAGGTTGTGGCCCCGCTGCACCGCCTCGGGCGGCACGCGCCATCCATGCATCGGCGCCGCCGGGCCGGGCTTGCGGGCGGCCAGTTCGCCGGAATGCTCCAGGCGCGCGCCGTTGAGCCGCACCTGCCACTCCGCCGCCTTCTGGCCGCCGGTTCCCTCGATGCCCAGCGCCACCTCCGCGGCTTGCCCCAGCGGCTTCGGTCCCGTCTGGACGCGGATGGCCGACCAGCGCCCCGAACCCACGTCCATCGGCAGGGCGCTGCCATGCGGCTCGCCGGGCGCCCAGGTGTCGGCGTAGGTCACCACATGCCGCCGGGGCTTGCCGGCCAGCGTGGCCAGGTCGCCACACTCGCGAAGCAGCGCCGGGTAGTTGGCCAGGTCGTCCATGGCGGTCTGCGAGTCCATGTAGTTGAAGAGGTATATTCGGTCGGCGCCCCGGTCCAGCAGCGAAGCCGCCGCGCCGCGCACGGTCTCCAGCGAGTTGGTCTGGTTCACGCCATACCCGGGATAGGGGCGCAGCAGGATCTCCAGCCCGGCGGCAAGAGTCACCCGCGTTCCGCGCAGCAGGGCGCGCCAGGTCTCCACGGGCATGTCGGTCTCGCAGCTGGCCCAGAAGGGGGTGATGACCAGCATGTCCACCAGTCCGCGCCGGGCCCACTCGGTGGCGTCGAGGCCCAGGTTCCGCGCCGTCTCCGGCCGCGACGGCACGCGCGCGCCCAGGCGGATGCGCCGGCCCGTGCGCCGGCCCTTTGCGTCAAGCCACTTGCGGACCGTGGCGGTGAACTCGGTGAGGAGCGGCGCGTCCTCCAGCTCCCGGCCCGGCCGCAGGTGGAAGCCGAAGCGCATCCAGTCCAGCTCCAGTCCGTCGAAGTCATACCGGTCGATGAGTTCGCGCACCAGCGCCAGGTGGTAGTCGCGGACCTCCTTGTGCCCGTAGTCGAAGGCCCGGTCGACCCACTCGGCGAAGCGGTAGGGCGTGCGGCGAAGCTCGGGCCGGCTGCGCCAGAACTCGCTGTGGATGTAGCTTCGCTCGTCGTCCACTCTACCGGTGGGGGTCATATCAGGTGGGAGCGGCGTAGGTTTGCCGCGGGGATTGGGACCTGCGGTAGGTCTGGGTGGAGGGTTACTGTGGCGTGGCGGACCTTGCGTCTGGGGCCTGGAGGGGCGTGGAGGTCGATCCGGGAGATCACTGCGGCTACGAGCAGGCGGTGCTGCTTGGCTGTCCAGGAGGGCGTCTCGGCCCATAGCGCAGGGCCCAGATCTCGCGCTGCCAGGAGCATGGCCGCCGCTGAGGCTGGGTCCGGACGGGCTATCTCGGAGCGCAGGGACGCTATGCGGCGGCGCAGCTCCTCGCCCTGGGCGCTGAGGGTGGAAACTGCCGCGTCGTAGCGGGCCTGGCCGAAGCCCGGCAGGCGCGCGTAGAAGGCTGAGCGGGAGAGCAGGTCGTCCAGTGATCGGGATACCTCCTCCAGGCTGCGCTGGGCAGCCACGATGTCGCGGGCGAGCATGGATCGGTCGATGCCCTGCTGCCTGATGGGGAGCCCCTCCGGCTGGATAGCGGCGAGGACACGCTCGACGACTTGCTTGGCGTAGGCTTCCAGCCCAGTATAGCGGATCGTGGAGCCGCTGTGGTCGGGCGAGCAGCGGCAGCGGTACTGCCGGCCGCAACGGCACATGGAGCGCCCCGCACAGCAGTAGAGGATGCCGCTGAGGAGGGCCACGGAGGGCGGGCCGCCCCGGTAGCGGGAGCGGATGGCCTCGAGGATCTCCTGGTGGCGATCCAGGCTGATCGGGTGCTCGTAGTCGCCCTCGGTTTCGGACCATATCCAGCGGTCCTCCGGCAGGCGGACGAGGCCTCGCTCTCGGGCGACCTCCTGGCGGTGCACCGTGTAGCCTGCGTAGGCCGGGTTGATGGCGATGGCGCGGACCGTGGAGGCCGACCAGGCGGTGCATTCGCTGGAGGGCAGCCCGGAGGATGGGACCGGAATGCCCCGGGCGTTGAGGTCGCAGGCGATGACGTGGGTGCCCTCGGATAGGATGCGATCGAGCAGCTCGACCAAGACGTGGTACGTGGCCCGGTCGGGCTCCAGCCTGCCGTCGATGACCTTGCGCTGGCCCTCGTAGGTCGCGGGGATCCACCGGTAGCCGTATGGGGCCACTCCAGACGAGCGGATGCCCCGGCGGGTGCGCTCGGCGGTGTGGTGCTGGCGCTTGACGGAATACTCCCAGCGGTAGCGGCGTGCGAGGACGGCCTCGACGTCCAGGATGGTGGTGTCGAGGGCGTTGTCGAACCGGTAGACGCCGCGCGGGGTGACCAGGTGGGCCTGGTTGCGGTAGAGGGCGCGCTTGATGGCTGCCCACTGATCCTCGAGGCCGCGCGAGAGGCGGGCGACATCGTAGACGAGGAGGTGGGTGCACCGCCCGGCCGTGAGGTCGTCGAGGATGGTCATGAGGCCGGCGCGGGTGTCGATGCGGTCGGACTGCTCGATCTCGGAGATGATGTCGTCGTCGGCGAGTGGGAGCTGGTGCTGCCTGGCCAGCGTGCGGAGCATGGACAGGTGGTTTGCCAGGGTGTCTCCGCGGCGGACGTCGGTGCGGCTGAGGCGGGCGTAGGCTCGGATGGTCATTCGGGGGCCTCGGGGGTGAGGAGGTGAGGAGGTGAGGAGGTGAGGAGGTGAGAACGGCGGGCGCCGGCCACGGACCGGGCACCGGCCGCGGCGCCGGCCTGACGGGTTCGGCCTCGTTGGCGGCGGGATTGCGGCTTCGCGAGACCCTGGAGCACGGCGGGCGAGGCTGGGTCGTCGGCGTGTGGGTCGTCGTCGAAGGTGTCGGGGGCTTCGGTTCGGAGGATGCTGGGCGGATGGATATGGTCGACCGGGGCGGGCGGGGCGGTTAGCTCTTCGGGCGTGCGGGCGATGGCTCGGCGGTAGTGCGCCTCGATGCGGGTGGCTACGGCGTGGCGGACGCCTGGGTCCGGGTGTGCGGCGGTGCGTTCGGCTAGCTCGTGGATGCCTCCGGCGAGGAGCGCGGCTGGGTCGGCGGTCGAGACCAGGGTGACGACGTCGCCGGCGACGTGCGTGGTGATGGGCCTTGGATGCTCCAGGAGCTGCACTTTGAGGCCGAGGGCGTGGGCGGTGCGCTGGAGCTGGGCGATGGTGAGCGGGTAGGCGCCGGCGTTGGCCTCGAGGAGGCGGTCTGCTGTTCGTGCGGACTGCTCGGCAAGGGTCATGTCTACGTACCTCTGCGGTGATAGGTAGAGATGTGTATACCTCATTGTGGGAATGAGGAGGTGATCGGGTGATGAGGTGAGCGGGTGAGGAGGTGAGGAGGTGAGCGGGTGAGGAGGTGAGGAGGTGATCGGGTGAGGAGGTGATTGTAACAGAGGCGGGCGGTGAGCGGGGGTTTTCTTGGGAACGGCGGGGGAAGGGGGGGACGGGGCCCACACCGGCACCGGCTCCACACCGGCACACGGACGGACACGGACCGGGCACGGACCTGCACGGACCGGACACCGGCCCACACCGGCCTACACCGGAGGAGACCGGAGGGCACCGGACCACACCGGCTGCGCCGGGCTGACCGGGCTGACCTTGGTGTGTTAGAGGTCCAGGGTTTGTTGGCCCGGGTCGGTGGTTAGTTTGGGGGCGGTGGCTACTCCGAGGAGGAGGGCCGACGATGGGATCTGGAAGGGCTGGTTGGCGAGGAGCTGTTCGGCTGTGCGGAACTGGAAGCGGGGCAGGCGGTGGCCTCCGAGGGGCGTGGTGTAGAAGCCCAGGGTGTCGGCTTCGCGGAGCATGGGGGTTGTGGGCGGGTCGAGGGTGATGTAGAGGCCCAGGGTGGCCTTCTCGCGGGCTATGACGTGGGCGAAGTCGCGGGCGTGGCCGAGGCTGGGGTGGCCGGACTTGACCTGGATGACGGCCTTCTTGGGGTCGGCGGCGTCGTCGCGGAAGTAGAGGAGGCCGTCGACGCCTCCGTCGGCGCCTTTCTTCTGCTGGTAGAGCATGGCGCGGGGGACGAGGCCGACGGCCCATTTCTGGAACTCGTCGCGGTCCTGGTTGGCGAGGGCGCGGGCCTCGGCGTCGGTGGTGGGTTCGCCGATGACGAGGTAGTCGGCCTTGGGCTGGAGGTTGAACGAGTCGGTGAGGCGGTACTTGATGAGGGCGATGGCGACGTGGGCCACGTCGATGCCGACCCACTGGCGGCCGAGGCGCTGGGCGGCGACGACGGCGGTGCCGCATCCGCAGAAGGGGTCGAGCACGACGTCACCGGGGTTGCTGGAGGCGCTGAGGATGCGCTCCAGGAGGGCGACGGGCTTCTGGGTGGGATAGCCGAGGCGCTCACGGGCCTGGGCGCCAAGGGGCGGGATGTCCGTCCAGACGTCCTGGATCGGGACGCCGGGCATCTCGTCCAGGTACCGCTTGTAGGCAGGGACAGCGCCGGGTCGCGTCTGGATCACTCGACCGGCTTGCCAAAGCTCCTCCATGCGCTCCTTGGCGAAGCGCCAGTAGCGTGTGACGCCCAGGAACTCGTAGTGCGGGTTGCGCTTGGCGGGGTCCGCTCCTCCTGGAGCAGTGAGGTCTCCGAGCCGATACAGTCTGCCTGTGGCCGGCTCAACATGCCTGTAGAAAGTGTCCAGATAGTCCTGGTCGTAAGGCGTATAGGTCTGGTTCCACTGCCAGTCATCTCCCTTCGTGTAGAAGAGGACCACGTCGTGGATGCGCCCGTGCTGCTTGCGCCCCTGGCCCGAGTCGTTGTGAGCGCTGGTCCGTTGCCAGATGATCTCGCTACGGAACCTCGTCGGCTCGAACACGGCGTCTAGGACGAGCTTGAGGTAGTGGCTGGCGGTGGGGTCGCAGTGGAGGTAGAGGCTGCCTGTGGGCTTGAGGACGCGGTGTAGCTCGGCGAGGCGCGGGGCCATCATGGCGATGTAGGCGGTGACGGCGTTGCGGCCGAGCATCTGGGTGAAGCCCTGGACGAGGTTGAGGAGGCGTGGGTTGCGGCACTCGTGCAGGAAGGTCTGGTAGGCCTCTTCGGACCACTCCCATGTGTCGGTGAAGGCCTTGATCTGGGCGGGGCTCTGGAGGCCGGACTGCTCCTTGAAGAGGACGTTGTAGTTGCGCTGGGAGTTGAAGGGCGGGTCCAGGTAGACGAGATCGACGGAGGCGTCGGGCATGTGCTTCCGGAGGACGTCGAGGTTATCGCCGTAGTAGAGGGTGTTTGTAGGCATGTGGGTGGGTTCAGGGGCGGGTGGGGGCAACCGAGGCGTGGGGGGCAGGATCGCCACAGGCGTCGCTCCACTCGGCCCTATAGTCGGAGAGAAGCGACTTGATCGGCTTTTCGGAGATGAACCGCATGAACCAATACATGCTGCACCTCGCCCTCTTGAGCGCTTGCTCTGTGGCCTGGCCCACGTATTCCGCCCCGGTGAGATTGGTGGGCAGCCAGAAGCAGGTCTTGGTCATCATCAGCGCGGAGGGCTTGGCCAGGGCCAGTTCTGGGCAGACTCGATAGCCGGTCTGCCAGCAATCATTCACGTGCGGGTTCGTCTCCCAGTCGGTGAGCGAGACGGTCAGAAAGCGACCATCCAGCGGGCTCGGGTCGCTGAGAACGATCCAGTAGTGCGCCGGCCTATGGTTGTGTTCGTCCACCTTGTAGACGCTGCCCGCGCAAATCAGCGGCGCCAACTCACCCGGCCACCGACTCGTAGTAGCCGATCTCGGCGGCCTTGGCCTGCGCCACTGCAGGCGGGAGCCCCAACCCGCGCTGGAGCACGTCGATGAGCTCGATCCTCGCGCTCGTTTGCTTGGCCTTGCAGGACCTGTCCCACTCCGGGAATGTGTGCGTGATGTCTACCAACTCCCACTTGGAGTAGCCCTTGTACCTGTCCCACGTCTGGTCGATCACGCCTATCTCGTACTCTGATAGGACATCTTCGACGGCCACATGAGCAATGAGGCGGAAGGTGTTGGACCTCTTGCCAGCCTTCGGAAGGTACTCGATGCAGCGGCTCCGCGCTCCGATCCCGCGGCCCTTGAGCTGGTTGAGGGACTCGGAGAGCACTGGGCCCATGGGCAGGCTGTAGAAGGCGTCTCCGGTGATGGATGTGGTCGTTTCGGCGATGGCTGTCCGCTCGGCGATGACCATGAGCTTGGTGAGCCGGAGGTCATTGAGCTCCTTGCCGGGTGCGAGGGCAAGGAAGCGAGCTGCCATTGCCTCGGATTTGGCTGGGCGGAACATGGTCGTCTCCGTAGGTGCGGCGTCGGGCGCCTGGATGATTATTCAGCCACCGAATCGGTGGCGTCGCTGGGGTCCCAAGGAGAGTCTACCGTGCGCTGGGGCGGGATTGTTGCAGGGTTTATGGCGGTTTTTCGCCGGTCCCGGGGCCTCCCCTGCCTCCGTCAGTGGCGGATGTATTCGTTGACGAATGGGTTGGGCGTCAGGGGCTGAGGGCTTCGGGCGGCATGTGGCTGGTCAGGGCCTCCGCCAGATCGGCGATGGAGCGCTCTTCGTAGACCCGGGTGTTGGATGGCGCTCGGTGCCGTAGGTGCCTTACGGCCTTCTCGTAGTGACCCTCCATCTCAGGAAGCTGTGGGCGGCCGATGAGGATCGACGCAGAGCCAAGCTCCTCGTGGTCGGCTACCGTCCCGATCTTGCCCAAGCACTGGAACACATGCACGTTCACCGTGCCTGCGTCCAGGTAGTCGAGGGACAGCGGCTCGACCACGTGCCAGCTTCGGTTCTTGTAGGCGTACTCAAAGCCGGCTGCCATGCCCTCGGAGGAGTAGAGGGTGCACTCCTCGATGAGCGAGGCGGCCTTCACGGGCAGCGCCTGCCTGAGCTTATCGAAGAGGTCCTTGTTCGTGATGCGGTCCCGGCCTCGGCGTTCCGGGGCGTAGCGCTCCACGTGGGCGCGGTACAGGTGGTCGATCTCGTTGGGCCTTCCTGGCGACACTCCGAACATGATCCGGCTGTAGTGGATGCTGAGGCCGTTATCGGCCACCACGTTGGCCATGACGGATTCGAGCGAGGAGTTGTCCAGGGTGTCGAGGATCGTTTCGGACGGCGGAGCGAAGCGCTCGAAGGCTCGCTGCAGGCCGTCGAGCCATGCGCGGTAGCCGTCGGTCTGGACGCCGGCAAAGGCGCTGGTGAGGCGTGCGTAGTTGTGGTCGGCCTTGAACTCGATGGCGCCGTTGGCCCACCGAAGGACGACGCCGATGTTGAGCTGCTCCTCGGTCCCGCGATCCGGAGAGTAGCGCAAGACGCAGAAGGTGTACTCGTCCATGGCTACATGACCCCTCTTATGATGGCCTGCACGAATGCGGCCCACTTATTCTGTACGATGTTCAGGTGGTTCTCGGCATCCTCGTAGAGCGCCTTGCAGCCCATCTCTGCGGCGACGCCACGGTTCACATGGATGGTTCGCAGCGGCTCGATATGCATCTCCATCTCGCGGACGTGCAGGGCCGCGGCCGCTCGCAGGGCGTGGGTATGCGCGATCTGGCCGGCCACATCGAGCCACGGATGCCGGGTCAGTGTCGGGTCTCTAAGGCCGACGAAGGCCCACTCCATGTCGAACGCGAGCAGGTCGCGCCCACGGAAGGCGCAGTTGACGTTGGTGGTCGGGCGGTCGGTGTTGAGCACCATGGCGTCGAACGCCAGCAGTATGCAGGCATCGTGCGCCGAGACCTGCCTGGCGTGTTCTGCCGGCTGGAACGTGCGCAGGCCCGGGATGTAGGCGAAGCCGAGGTGCGCGGCTGGATCGACGGGCCTCTTCAGCGAGCGCGTGACGTACTCGGCCAGCCGGGCCGGCACATGGACAATGGCTGGATCAGGCACGAGCAGGCCGGAGGAGCGGGCCAGCAACGTTCCGAGCAGCTCGGCGTGCACATCGACCAGACGCCGGCGGCCCCAGACCGGCTTGACGACCATCTCGGCGTCGGGCCCATCCGATCCGCGCCGGGCGCACCGCATGATGACAGGGCGTGATGAGCCCTGGTCGATGACGCATGGGGCGTCCACGGCATCCCAGTGGTCGATCGACTTGACGTTGTGCACTATCGGCTCCTTGGACCAGCACACCGGCTTGACCCTGTTGACCCCACTGACCCTGTTGACCGCACTGGCTTGCCGGCCTCCACCGGCGGGGGGCGGTCAGTCCACTCCCAGGGTGGCTTTGATGATGCGCTTCAGGCGCTCTCGCTCTTCGGGGTCGGGGGGCGGCTCGCCTCGGTGCCAGCCGATGACGGCGTCGATCATCTCGTCTTCATCGGTGAACCGGTCCGGCGCTTCGGTGCGCGGCGTCCAGGACGGAGGGGAGGACGCAGGGGAGGCGTGCATGACGCCTTCGACCAGGTCGGAGTACCCCGCCCATCGCAGCCATTGGTCCACCGGCTCGCCGATCGCCAGTGCCCACGATGTGACGGTGCCCGGGTGGGGGCATCGCCCCTGCGACATGTCGTGGATGGTCTGATAGCTCGTTCGCGTGGCGCGTTCGGCCATGCGCAAGGTCCAGCCATGGTCCTCTAGAACGCGCTTCGTCTGCGCCGAGATGTCCTCGCTGTAGCGTGCCATGCCCCAGTCTACACCTGACCTCAGGCCCCCGTGTAAAAACCCGAACAAACTCTGTGTCAACCCATTGACACGAGGGCCGGAGCGTGATAGACTGTGTCATCAGTTAGACACATCGACAGGAGGTGAGTGGGTGAGACGAAACGGACGTCCTCGGCGCGAGCATCTGGCGGCAGAAGTCGCGATCGCTCGTATCGGCGTCCCGGGCGGGCTGTATGGCCTGCTCGATCGGTGGGACGGTGCCGGGATGGTGCTGCCTGACCAGGCGGCCGAACTGGCGAGGCTGACGGACGTGACTGTGACCGGGGCGACCCTGCGGAACTGGCTGCGGCGCTACCGGGCGACCACGGACCCGGGCAGGGATGCCCGAGCGACCGAGGTGCGGCTGCCGGCGGATGCCCCGGCCGCGATGTTTGAGCGGGGCGGACTGGGAGGTTTCCATTGAGCGAGAGGACCAAGGCGTCGGCGGAGATCGCCGAGATGGTGATGGTGGTCTGCGTTGGGGCGCTGATCGGGGCGTGGTTCGGCGACTGGATCCTCGGGTTGGTTGAGCGGGTGATCCGATGAGGCGCTCTTGCTGCGTTTGCGGGGCGCTGATCGGGGCCGGGGAGCGGTGCCGGATCCGCGGGGCTGAGGTGCGCGGCGGGCGGGAGAGCTTCGCGCTCGTCTGCCAGCGGTGCGACGACGGAACGGAGGTGATGTGCGGTGGATCGGTTGGGACGGCAGGCGTGTTACGACGAGCTGCACCGGGCCCAGGAGGCGACGCTGAGCGCTCGGCTCTCGATGGCACGGGTGACGGCGATGCTTCGGGACAGCAGGCACTTCGATCTGGCCCATGCGTGCGCCGAGGAGGCGACGGTGCTGCTGCACCAGCTTGCGGCGCTGGGCAGCTACGTGGTTCCGGAGCAGGCGTGAGGGCGGAGGGCGGTTTCACCGCGCTGGCCTATGTGCTGACGCGGCACCTGGCGCCGGCGCTTGAGGAGCTGCGGGCGAAGCGGGACGGGCTGGAGGTCGGACTGAAGACAGCGGCAGGGCCCGGGATGGGACCCCAGACCCTGCGGGAAGACGCTTTGGAGGGCGCACACCCATGATAGCACGAGAGGACGGAACCGCGGACTTTTCGGCGGCGGCGAAGACGGCTGAATGGCACGAGGCGCGGCGCGGGCGGATCGGCGGATCGGATGCCGGCGTGATCGCCGGGTCGCCCTGGAAGACGACCTACCAGCTCTGGCTTGAGAAGACCGGCATGGAGGACGTTGACAAGGCCGAGACCGAGGCCATGTATTGGGGCTCGGTGCTGGAGGACGCGGTGGTCCGGCGCTACTGCGACGAGACGGGGCACAAGGTGCGCCGGCAGCCGCTCATCACGAGCAAAGCCTACCCGTGGATGGTGGCGAACGTGGACCGGCAGATCGTGGGCGAGGAGCGCGGCCCCGGCATCCTCGAGGTGAAGACGACCAACGCCTTCGCACGGATCGACGAGCTGAACGACATCCCGGACGCCTACTACGCGCAGCTCCAGCACTACCTGATGGTGACCGGCTACTCGTGGGGCGCCTTCGCCGTGCTGATCGGCGGGAACACGTTCCGGCGCTTCGAGGTGGTGGCCGACAAGGACTACCAGGAGATCCTGCTGGCGGCCGAGGTGGCCTTCTGGGGCCTGGTGGAGAGCGGGATCGCCCCTGACGTGACGGGCGGCGACGCGGCGTTCCTCGGGCGGCAGTTCCCCACCGACAGCGGCGCCACGGTGACGCTGGAGGGCGATGCGGCCGACGCGCTGCGCGAGCTGCCCGGAGCCCGAGAGCGGGCGAAGGAAGCCGAGGAGTGGCAGAAGACGCTGGAGGCCCGCATCAAGGGCGCGATGGGCGACGCCTCGGAGGCCGTGGTGCCGGGCGTGGGCAGCGTGACCTGGAAGGCGGCCAAGCCGACGACGAAGACGCGGATCGACGAAGAGCGGCTGAAGGCCGACGGGCTGTACGAGACCTACGCGGTGTCGACCACGACGCCGGGGTCGCGCCGGTTCCTGGTGAAGGTGAAGTAGGAATGGCAGCCCTGACCAGGACGGCGGACGAGGGCAAGGCGGTAGGGACGCGGACCGCGCGGCTGACCGAGATGGCGGCGAAGGCGCAGGCGCTGCACGACGCGCGGCAGGCTGCGCCGAGGCCGCCGGCAGGACCGGACCCGTTCGCGCCGGACGCCGAGGAGACGGCGACGCTGGAGATCGAAGCGCCGCCCACGCCTGCGGAGCCGGTGACCGTGACCGTGCGGCGGGTGAGCGTGAGCGTCAGCCGGAAGATCAGCAAGGACTACAAGAGCACCGAATACTCCGCCGGGATGGAGGCCGACGTGGCCGGCCTGAGCGAGCGGAGGCAGTTGGACGGCATCCTGGCCGAGCTGTACGACCAGTGCCGCAACGCGATCCGGGCGGAGTACGCCCGCAACCTGGCCCAGGCGGGCTGAAGCGAAAGGAAGAGAAGCGAAGATGGCGACTTTGGAGAAGAGCACCGACCGCACCCTCATCACCGAGGGCGAGCACTGGCTGAAGTTCCACGGCTACGAGGTCAAGCGCATCACGAGCTCGTTCCCTGACAACAAGGTGGCCGACGGCAAGGCGGACGTGCTGATCGTGAGCTTCATCAGCTCCACGACGGACGCTAACGGCGTGAACGAGGACATGGACGTGCTCCTGCCGCCGAAGATCAGCCCGGCGAACGCCACGGGGCGGTTCTTCCGGACGCTCTCGCCGCAGCTCGACCTGGAGAAGGACGACGTGGACCCGGACGACTACATCGGCCGCGTTTACAAGGCGATGGTGATCCACGAGACGACGGTGGCGGGCAAGACCCGCCCGCGGATCGTGAAGGCGACGGAGCGCAAGAACGGAACCTCGGCGCCGAAGCCGCCGCCGCCGCCCGCGCCGGCCTTCGACGGGACCGACGACCCGTTCGGCGACGACTGACGAGTGACACAGCCCCCGCCGGATGGGACCTGGTGGGGGCTTTCCCGCAGAGGAGGGCGATGTGGATGACCGCACGAGACGTGGCACGGATGACGCTGGAGGCCGAGATGGGCAACCGGGCGGCGGCGGCGAGGCTGTACCTGAGGGAGTGCCGGAAGGCGCGGAGGCGGCAGGCGCTTGCCCTGACGATGGAGATCGCCGGAGGCGCGGCGCTGGTGGCCGTGTTCTGGGCGCTCTGCGTTGTGGCGGCCGGATGGCCGTAGCGAAGCAGTTCCTGGACGCGCTGTACGCGCCCTACTCCGGGCTGGGAGACGGCTTCGACCGGCCCAGCCTGGAGATACGGGCATTGCCCCCACGGGGCGCCGCCGAGGGCATGCAGCCGGTGCGGCAGTGGTTCGGGCTGGACCGGACCGAACAGGCCGCCGAGGTCTGCATGGGGCTGGCCGAGACGATGGACGTGTACGTGGGAGTGCTGCCCCGGCGCGGGCACGGCGGGAAGATGGGCAGCGTGCCGTGGGGCGGCTGGCTCTTCGCGGACATCGACGGCGGAGACGACGGTGTGGCCGGCGCGGTGCAGCTGGTGGCGCGGGAGCCCAGGAAGTGGGCGGCGCCCCACATGATGGTGGTCTCGGGCGGCGGAGTGCACTGCTATTGGCGACTGCGCGCGGCCGCCGAGCTGGCCGACGCGGAGCAGCGGGCGGCATGGAAGTCGGCTGAGAAGGGGCTGGTAGCCGCGATCGGGGGCGCCGCGCCACAGGCCCACGCCGACCCGCAGGCGACGGATATCGCGCGGATCCTGCGGGTGCCTGGCACGGTGAACCACAAGAGGCAGCGCCCCGTGGAGCTGATCCGGCTGCGCGATGGGGCCCACGGGCTGGATAGCTGGGTGGCCTCATGCGGGGCGGAGCGGCGCACGGACGAGCACGGACCGGCACGGACGGGCACGGACCATGTCCCGCAGAGCATCGGCCCGCTGCGGAGGGGGCTGCCTCGGGCCGGGGAGTGGCGCCCAGGTGAGCCTATCCCGGACGGGCTGCTGCGATGGGCTCGAACCGGATACGTGGAGGGCGAACGCCACGGGCGGATCGTGAGCGACGCGAAGTGGCTGGTGCGGGATATCGGAATGCCCACCCATGTTGCGGAGACGCTGATCCGGACAAAGGCGATGGCCTCGCCGGGGTCACACCCGATCAGCGACGGGGAGCTGACGGCGATGATGAGGTGGGCGAATGCCTAGCGACTCGTTCCGAGCCGAGATGCGCGGCATGACGGTGAGCGACTGGCAGGCCGTGCTGCTGGGCGCCGCGGAGATCTTCCCCGGCGGCGTGCGGTCGGCCTACGACGTGGCCGTGCGGACGTACCAGTCGGCGCTGCCCGAGGAGGAGGACGGCGACGGGCAGCTCGTGCGGCTGGACGAGTTCCTGAAGAGCGTGGGCGACCCGCCGCCCATGCTGATCGAGCAACTGGTGCCGGACAAGGCGATCGTGGCTCTGAGCGGCAAGCCGAAGTACGGGAAGAGCCTGGTGCTGCTGGACATCCTGGACAGCGTATGGCGGGGCTTCGCGGTGTTCGGGCGCTTCCGGGTGAACCGGCCCGGCCCGGTGGTCTACATCGGGATGGAGGACGGCCGGCACGAGATCGCCAACAGGTGGCGCCGCCGCGGCACTCAGCGGGACGGAGACGCCGATGTCTACATCTGCGCGGAGCGGATGCCGCTGGGCACGTCCGTGGGCGTGGAGGCGCTCCTGGCGCAGATTGGGGCCATGCCGAAGCCGCCCGTGCTGATCGGGATCGACACGGCGCGGGAGGCGCTCGGCATCACCGACTGGAACGACACCGGCGAGGTGGTGGAGCGGCTGCGCCCTCTGCGCGACATGGTGGCCCGGAAGGTCTGCTCGGTGATCCTGGTGGCGCACAACCGGAAGGCCGAGAGCCGGGACCAGGTGGACGCGCTGAGCGGATCGAACGCCTTCAGTTCGAGCATGGACGGCTTCATATCGGCCTACAAGAAGGAGATCACCGCGGACGACGGCATCAAGCTGAGCTTCCACTGCGAAGGGCGGCACGGGATGCGCGGCGAGTTCGAGATCGAGATGGACAGCGCGAACCTGACGTGGCGCTGCTCGGACGGCGGCGGACAGGCCGACGACCGGCTGACGACGACGCAGCGGCAGGCCCTGGCGGCCATGGCGGACTTCGAGAACAGCGAGTGCACAGGCCCCCAACTGGCGAAGGCGATCAGCCGCACCAGCCGGTGGGCGAACGACGTTCTGAGGCAGCTTGTGGCGGCTGGAATGGCCCACGATACAGGTAGACGCCATTCTGGTACTTCAGGGAGCCCGTCGGTGATCTACCGGATGTCGCTGGAGGCGACGCAAACAGTCGATCTAAGCGGAAGTACCCCTATAGAGAAAACACCAGTACTTCCGCTTTGTGAGACCCCCCTAGAACCCCCCGTTGATGCCGGAGAACCGGCGGCAACAACGGAGAGAGTATGTGAACAAGCGTCTACCATTCTGCAGGAAGGATGGGAGGCGCTTTGAGAGGGCCTTTTGAGGGCACACGGACTGCCACGGACGACCACGGACGGACCGGGGAAGAGGCGGCCTGGCAGGACGCCGAAACGACCGCCCTGGATGTCTATGTCCGGCTGAAGTGCGCGGGCGTCGGGCTGAGCCTGACGGGCAGCGGGATCGCCTCGGCGCGGATGCCGGCGGACCCGGAGCTGCGGGCGATGGCCCGGACGCACAAGGCCGGGCTGATGCGCATCCTGCTGGAGGGCGCCCCGAAGGTGTGCCGGAAGTGCGGGCTGGTGGACGAGGCTCAGCGGATGGCATGGGTGGACGAGGGCACGGTGTGCATTCCCGGCTGCCTGCCGGACGGGCTGGTCTATATGGGCAACCGGGTGACCCGGGCGACGGTGCGCGGGATGGCGGAGGCGATCGTGGCCGGGTGGACGTTCCTGGCGGGCCGGATGGACGGGGTCCGCGTGGAGCTGGGCGGGGGGCAACGCCGCAGGAAGGAAGAACCCTATGGAGAGTGCGCGATGACCTGGACGCTTTGCAGGAAAGGGGCCACGCACCGGCTGAGCGGGGCTGTGGTCTCGTTCACACGGTGCGGCTCGTCGATCATCGCTACGACGAGCGAGGAGGTCTGGGAGGGGCTCGGGCAGTGCGCGTTCTTCTCGGTGCACCAGCACGACGCGAGCGTGCCTGTAGAGAACAAGCCCACGCCGGCCATGCGGGCGGCAGGGCGCGAGGCGATCGCGGCGTACGTGCAGGCCCATGCGGTGCACGACGAGCCTGTGACCGCCGACGTGGTGCGCACGATCGGCGCGGACCACGGGCTGACGGCGGCCGAAGCGACCCGCGTGATGCAGGCGGCGCTGAGCGAACTGGCCGAGGCTCGGGCGGCCGAGAGGAGGGGGAAGGGATGAGCCAGATCAACCCTGACCACTACTCAAATGGCGGGCGAGCCGAGACGATCGACATCATCGCCAAGCTCGGATGGGGCCGCGACTTCTGCCGCGGCAACATCCTCAAGTACGTCACCAGATACCAGGACAAGGGCGGCATCGAGGACCTCCAGAAGGCGCGCACGTATATTGAGTTTCTCATCGAGATTGAGCGAGGCAACGATCCGAGCGTCGTCCACACGGGACCGGAGGTGGAGGAATGACCGCGCTTGAGCAACTGGCGGTTGACTACGTGCGGGCTCGTGGAGCCAGGGACGACGCGCGGAAGGCCCGGGCAAAGGCCTTGCTGGAGTTGAGCAAGCGCTTCGAGACGCGCGGCGTGGCACGGCCGAGTATCGACGAGGAGCTGAGCATCGCCATGGGCAAGGCGTGGAACCGGCTCCGCAAGGCCGTGGCGGCCATGGATGACGGGGCGCCACGGCTTGACGGGGTTGACGGGGTTGACGATGGGGGCAACGGCCAGGCCGACCCCTACGCCCAGATGAGCATGGGCATGGACGGTCTGCCATGACCTGCAGGTGTGGGGCTCCGATGTTCCCACGGTACGACCGGACCGGGCGGCGGGTTGTGGGACATGTGTGCCAGGGATGCGGGGCCGAGGCCAGCGCCGGGGGCGCGCCGATCGTGGTGGCGCCGAAGCTGCCGGGGTTGGACCGGGGGCGGCAGCGGCGGGCGGCTCCGGTCTACGCGACGGAGGGCGAGCTGCAGGCGGCGATCACCCGGCGGCTGCGGGCGGACGGGCACACGGTGCTCTCTACTAGCCGGCACCGGCGCGGTGTGACCTGCCGGAAGTGCGGCGCCTGGAGCATGCCTCAGGGCGGCGACGGGGTTGACCGCGGCGTGCCGGACCTGCTGGTGCACGTGGACGGCGCCCGGTGGATCGGCATGGAGGTGAAGGGGCACCGGACCGCGGTGAGCCCGGAGCAGCAGGCGCTGCGCGACGCGGGCCGGATCGTGATCGTTCGGAGCGTGGAGGAGGCGCTGGAGGCGGCTGAGGGGCTGAAGGGGAGAACGGGCGAAGGGGAGAAGGGGGGAACGGGTGACCACACCGTCAACGGTGTCAACACCGCCAGCACGGTCCGGCCGTTGTCACCTCCTCACCTGAATCGCCCCCTCACCTCCTCCTCCCGCGAGGCGGGATCGGGCGTTCGGGGAGTGCGGTGACGGTTCGTTGCCCGGTGTGCGGCAGGTTTCTGCTGGAGCTCAGGGGCGGCGCCGGGCTCGTCTGCCGGGTGCGCTGCCCCCGGTGTCGGCAGCATGTGCTGGTGCTGGCCTCCGGTCCGGGAGTGGTGGTTACTGAACGGATCGAACGGGCAACCCTTGACAGCAATGGGCATTCGGTGTAGACTGATCTAACAACCGGCGCACCCTTCAACGGGCAAGCGCCGCCATAACCGATCGAAACGCGGGCACATTCAACGCCCCTGACGACTTCGCGCTTTATCGCGCGGTGACGCCGGGGGCGTTTCTGCGTTTGGGACCCGAACCCGGGGAGATGATGGCCCATGAAGCTCTGCCGCACTGGCCTGAACGACGTGAGCCGGCCTTCGATCCATGGCGAGCGCGATTCGGCGCCGTGCCACCTGAGCCCGAGAGGGCCGGAGGATGCCGGCTGATGGCTGACACGCACAGCACGGCAGACTGCCCCTACGCGCCGCTGATCGGCAAGATCGTCTCCGACATGGAGGAGGGGCGACGAGAGGCCAGGGCCGACTCTCAGGAGACGCGCGAGACGCTGAAGAAGCTCGAAGTGCAGCTTGCGGCCGTGCAGCAGTCGGCGATCACCGGGCGGGCCATGTGGGCCGGGATCACAGCGGCGGCCGGGCTGGCCGGAGGCGCGGGCGCGATGCTGCTGCAGAAGCTGGTGACGGCCACGCCGGGATCGGCGGCCATCGCGGCGCACATCGCCGGCCAGGCGAAGTGAGGAGACCGATATGAGCGCACTGGCCGATGTGATCGATGCCTACGCGGCGCTGAAGGTTGCGGCGGCCTGCCTTGCGAAGGTGGAGCCGGGAGAGCAGATCGAGGCGGACATCCCGGACATCACGCTGAGCTACCGGGTTAACGGCAAGCAGATCCGAGGGCGCATCGTGTCGGTCACCGTCGAGCGAGAGGGGTAGGGGCTGTGGTTGGCGCTGACCCAGAACACGGGCGGGCACGGACGGGCAGAGCCACCAAGGACCGGTGTTCGAACAGATGCGAACACGTTCGAACGGGAGGTGGGGGTGGCTAGAGCGCTGGACAGGGCGGTTCAGGACCAGGTGATCGCGGACCTCTGCGCGCAGATGGGCATTCGCGAGGTCGCGCGGAAGTACCGCCTGTCGCCGTCCACCGTGAGCGCCATTCGGGCGGAGATCAAGGACCGGGTGCAGGCCGCCGCGCCGGAAGTGAAGCGCCAGTTAGACGAGCTGCTGCTCGATGCCCTGGCGGCGAGCCTCGAGGCGCAGCGACGCATCGCCGAGGTGGTGAGTGAGCCAGAGTACGTGCGCAAGCAGACCGCCGCCGCGAATTCCGACATGTTTGGCGCCCTTGCGTCTCACTCGGTTCGACTTCTCGAAGCGGCGAGTTGGGCAGAGGCCGACGGCGAAGCGCCGGACGGCTGAGGACCTTGACAACCGAATAGGGCTGGCCGAGTTCGTTGAGCGGACGACGGTGCTGGAGCTGGACCCATGGCAGAGGCACCTGTGCGCGAGGCTTGAGCGGATCGGGGAGGAGCGTGGGGCGCGGATCCTGATCCATGCGCCGCCGCAGCACGGTAAGAGCATCATCGTGTCGCAGCGGTTCCCCGCCTGGCTGCTCTCCAGAAGGCCGCAGGAGCGCGTGAAACTGGCTTGCTACAACATCACCCACGCGACGCGGTTCGGGCGCATCGTACGGGACCTGATGGCCGGGGATGAGTATGCACGGGCGTTCCCCGACCCGGCTCTCCGGCTACCGACGGTGACCAGCGCGGAGGAGTGGAGCACGGCGGCCCGGCACAAGCTGGCCGACGCGCAGCCCTCGTTCAAGGCGCTGGGGCTGGTGACCGGGTTTGTGGGGCAGGGCGCGGACACGCTGATCATCGATGACCCGTACGCTAGCCCGCAGGACGCGCTGAGCGAGGCGATCCGGGCTTCGACGTGGATGTTCTGGAACGAGAGCGCCCGGGTTCGTATCCGGGACGACGCGAACGTGGTGGTGATGTTCCACCGCTACCACGAAGAGGACCTGGCGGGCCAGCTAATGGCCGAGGGCGGATGGGAGGAGCTGCGCTACGCGGCCCAGGCGGACGGCGATCCGGAGAGCCCGGACCCGATCGGCCGGCCGGAGGGGCAGTACCTGAGCCCGAGGTTCAGCGAGGGTTACTACGACGCGCAGCGGGAGCAGACGCTTGTCTGGTTCGGGCAGTTCCAGGGGCGGCCCAGCGCGAAGACGGGCGACCTGTTCGACGTGACGAAGATCGAGGTGGTTGCGGCGGCGCCGGCGGGGCTGACCCGGGTTCGGGCCTGGGACAAGGCGGCCACGAAGGGCGGCGGCGACTGGACGGCCGGCGTGCTGATGGGCTTCGACGGCAAGGGCACCTACACCGTGCTCGACGTTGTCCGGGAGCAGTGGGGGCCGGGCGAGCGGGACGCGGGCATACGGCTGGTGGCGGGCATGGACGGCCCCGAGGTGCGCATCGTGGGACCGCAGGACCCGGGGCAGGCCGGCGTGATGGACGCGGCCCAGTTCGTGGCCATGCTGGCCGGCTACATGGCGGAGACGCACCCGGTGACGGGCGACAAGCGAGTGCGGGCCGGGCCGTTCGCGGCTCAGGTGAACGCGAGGAACGTGAAGATGCTGAAGGGCGACTGGAACGGAGCCTACCTGAAGGAGCTGAAGGGCTTCCCGAGGGGCCGCAACGACGACCAGGTGGACGCCTCGGCCGACGCGTTCAACGCGCTGGTGACGCAGGCGAACTGGGAGTGGTCGTGAGGCGCGCTGGGAGGCGATCATGACGCCGCTGGGACTGTTCTTGTACGGGCTGGCGTTGGCCGGCGGCGTGGTGGCCGTGGGGGTTGCCGGGCTGGTTGTGGTCGGGCTGTTTGGGCTGATGATGGCTCCTCGGGAGCGATGAGATGGCACTGAGCGTTCGACGGCAGATACAGGCTGGGCTCAAGGCGGCTGGTTTCCGGCTGCCCGGGTCCGGCTACGGCTATGGGCCGGACCTCTACGGATGGTTCGGGCGAACGCTGCCGGGCACTCAGTTCGACTTCCGATCGGAGGCGGGCGCGCTCTGGGAGAACGGGGCCTTCGCGGCGTGCCTGCGCTGGCTGCAGGACACCTGGACCGAGGCGCCCATGTGCGTGCGGACGCGGGACGCCAACAACCGCTGGGTGACGGACCCGACGCACGCGGCGGAGGCCTGGTTCAACGAGCCGAGCCCCTACTACGACGCGTCGGTGCTCTGGTACGGCACGCTGCTCTCGCTGAAGAGCGACGGGAACGCCTACTGGTACAAGGTGCGCTCTCGGGCCAAGCAGATGGTGGGCGTGATCTACCTGCCGCACTTCCTGGTGACGCCGCGCTGGACGGCGGGCGGCTCCACGTTCATCGAGACCTACGAGTACCGGCCGGACGGCACGCCGATCCAACTGGACCCGGCCGACGTGGTGCACCTGCGGATCGGGATGGACCCGTTCCAGATGCGGCGCGGCCTGAAGCTCATGGACGCGGTGCTGCGCGAGGTCTGCACGGAGAACGAGATCGCCACGTTCCATGCGGCGGTGCTGCGCAATGGAGGCTTCCCGGGGGCCGTGGTGTCGCCGGAGGGGTCGCACAACGGGCAGCCTGCGATGCTGACGAAGCCGCAGCGAGACGAGTTCCGGGAGCAGTGGAAAGAGCGGTTCAGCAAGGACGGCGCCGGAGAGGTGTTCGTGCAGAGCATCCCTGTGAAGGTTCAGGTGCCGGGTTGGAAGCCCAGCGAGATGATGATGGACAAGATACGCGGGCTGAACAGCAGCTACATCTGCGCGGCGTTCGGCCTGGACCCGATGGTAGTGGGGCTTCCGAGCGAGACGAAGACGTTTGCGAACTACGAGGAGGCCCGGCAAGGGGCGTACGACAACCTGGTCCTCCCGCTGCATCGTGTGATCGGCCGCCAGTTGGACCGGCAAGTCCTGCCCGAGCTGGTGGGCAGCAACCCGGTGAACCAACGGATCGGCTGGGACTACCAGGATGTCCGCGAGCTGCGGGAGGACCGGGCGAAGATCTACCCGGTGCTGAGCCAGGCTGTGGGCGGCCGCCCGTGGCTGACGGTGAACGAGGTCCGGTCGATCGTGGACTTCAAGCCGATGGACGGGGCGGACGAGCTGGAGGCTCCGGAGCCGCCGATTTCCGCGGGGGCGAGGGGGAGAAGGGGAGAAGGGGAGAAGGGGCCCGACGCCGGGGCGGCCGAGGCGAAGTGGGACGGGCAGCCGAGGCAGGCCGGTGGGAAGTTCGGGCCGGGCAAGATGCCCAAGCCGGGAGATGTCGAGCCGACTGGTGACGGCAACTTCGGGCCGATCTACGCTCAGTTCAAGGGGCGGCCGGAAGATGCGATCGCGCAGCTCCTGATTACCGAAAAGGGCGAGGTCCCTGGCGCGTTCCATCGCGATGACCTGGGAGACATCGATCTGATCTGGGGAAGTGAAGGCGCTAGCAAGGGTAAGGGCTATGGGCTGGCCAAGGTTGCGAAGTGGCATCCTGAGATGCTGACGATCCTGCCGGATGTCATCGCGCAAGGAACCGTCAAAGCGGGCCCCACTACGGATCTATCGCGCACTATCGTGGATGGCGAGCATTTGGCGCTGGTGAAACTCACGTGGTACGAGAAGCAGAAGACGTGGCTAATGACCGCCTACGGTGCAGAGGGTGACACAGGACTCGGTGAATCGACGCGGAAGATTATTGCCGCTCTTAGGAATAGCAAAGATGGCAGTTGACATCTGTCCGGGGATTAGTCCGGGCCCAGAGCTACGCACCCGCCGCCTGCCTTGGTCGTCGGCGGGTGGGAGCTGCCATCGGCCCGATTATACAGCACTTCGGACGGTGGCGCAAGATGTATGACGCGGTCACGGAGCGGGATCGGGCCGAGGAGGCGCGGCGGGCAGCCCTGTTGGCGCTGCTGGCCCTGCTGATCGACAGCACGCGGCATGAGCTGGACCTG
Organism: Armatimonadota bacterium; assembly: GCA_026392115.1. GTDB lineage: Bacteria > Armatimonadota > Chthonomonadetes > Chthonomonadales > CAJBBX01 > CAJBBX01. Next base: position 37,589 of record JAPLCQ010000069.1, read on the forward strand.
ATCTGCGGGTCGCTCACGCTGGGCGCTGTGGGCGTGCCTGCCTGGAGCGAGCGCTTCATGATCCGCCTGGTGGAGGGGCACACGCACGCGGCCTACCTTGGGCGGCGTATGGCGGGGCGCGAGGAGCCGCTGGACAGCCTGGACGAGGCGTTCGGTCAGTCCGTCGCCGAGGAGCAGGCGCCATTCCTGGAGAAGTTCGCCGGCGCCATCGAGGCGGGCGAGTATGACCTGCCGGCGGAGCCCTCGGCCGACGAGCCGACGCTGGGCGAGATCGTGGCGGAGCGGGTGGCGCAGCTTGACGCGGAGCGGATACGCGCCCGGGCCGGCATGTACGCCGACCGGCTGCGCGGCACGTTCCACGAGGCGTGGGTGCTGAGCCTGCCGGCGGAGACGGTGATCCACTGGAAGCTGGAGGAGGGCGCCTCGGAGCGCCACTGCTCGACCTGCCCGAAGCTCGCGCGAAATGGGCCCTACACGCCGGAGACGCTGCCGACGTTCCCCGGAGCCGGGGATACGGACTGCCTGACGAACTGCCTGTGCCGGCTTGAGGTTGTGGACGGGGATCGCCCAAAGGGAGCACGAGATGCTTAACGACATTCTGGTGATGCGCGGGGCGGCGGCGAAGAGCCTTGGGTCCGGGCGGATCGGCGGTTGGGGCGTGCTCTTCAGCACGGCCGAGGACCCGGACCTGGCGCGGGACTACTTCGACGAGCAGACCGACTTCGGGCCGCACAAGACCAGCCTGGTCTGGTACGACCACCGCCTCGATGATGACGTTCGGCAGGTGCTGGACCCCTCCGCCACGCTGGAGGTGAAGGCCGAGGGCGTCTGGGTCGAGGCCCAGCTTGCCATGCGGACCGAGTACGAGCGGGACATCATGGCGCTGGCCGAGGCGGGCAAGCTGGGCTGGAGCTCGGGCACCGCGTCGCACCTGGTGGAGCGCGAGGCCGACGGCAAGAGCCGGCACATCAAGCGGTGGCCGCTGGGTCTGGACATGAGCCTGACGCCGACGCCCTGCGAGCCTCGGACGATGGCCGTGCCTCTGAAGAGCCTGGCGGCGTCGCGCAAGGCGACGGGGTTGAGCGACAGCGACAAGCGGTCCGCGCTGGAGCCGCTGGTGAAGGCCGCCTGCCACTGCACGCCGGACGAGGACAAGGAATGCTGGGGCCCATGGATCACCGACCTATTCGATGAGCAGGTGATCTGGACCTGTTGCGGGCGCTACTACGAGGCGGACTACTCGATGACGGACGGCAAGCCGCTGCTCGGCGAGGCGCGAGAGGTGCGGCGCCGTGTCGTCTTCGATCCGGTTGGAGACGGGCTCCGGTCGCTTGCTGGCCTGAGCATGCAGGACCACACCGAGGCGGCGCTTGCTGTGGTTTCGGAGTGGGCGCAGCGTGTCAAGTCGATCGACGCGCTGCGGGCTGAGAGTGGGCGCGCGCTGCCGCCGAGCCGGTTGGAGGCGCTGAAGCGGGTGCAGGAGCTGCTCGCAGGGGTGGCCGGACGGCAACCGGGGACGCACGCGGCGGCCCTCATGGCGAAGGTATTGGCGACCGAGGCGGAACTGATGATGGGGTGAGGAGGTGAGGAGGTGACCACACCGTCAACGGCGGCAACGCCGTCAGCATGGTCCTTGTCACCTCCTCACCTGAATCACCTCCTCACGACCGAAGGGAGACGAGATGAACGAGAAGCTGAGGCAACTCCGCGAGCAGGCCGCGGCCAAGCTGGCGGAGGCGAAGGCGCTGATTGGGACCGGGCGGCCGGAGGACCTGGATAAGGCCTCGAAGCTGAACGGGGAGATCGGCGAGATCAAGGCGCAGATGGACGCCGAGGGCAACCGGAGCGCGGTGGCCGAGGCGATCAAGGCGAACTCGCAGTGGTTCGACCAGCCCGTCAACGACCTGGTACTGCCGGGAGACGGCGGCGGGGCGGCGCCTGCAGCGGCCGGAACCACTCCCGCGCAGCTCGTGGGATGGCAGGCGGCGGGCAAGACCTGGCTGAGCCGGGCCCGGGGCGTGCTGGAGGACGAGGGCGCGGGCGCCATCTCCACCAAGCAGTGGAACCGGATCTCGCAGGACGACTACCTGAAGACCTTCTTCCGTTGGCTGAAGGTCGCGAGCAAGGGCGGCTCGGTGTCGAGCGCCGAAATGAAGGTGCTGCAGGAGGGCCTCGACGACCAGGGCGGCTTCCTGGCGCCGGCCGACGTCATCATGCGGATGCTGACGAAGCAGCCCGCTCCGACGCAGCTCCTGAGCCATGTGAACGTCGTGGAGACCAACCGGGACCGCATCCGGCTGCCCAAGGGCGTCTACTCGACCGACAACAAGTACACCAGCCCGGTGCGTGTGCAGTGGGTGGGCGAGGTTCCGGCCTCCAGCACGGCGGCCCTGGCCACTCAGCCGGTGTTCGGCGAGTTCGAGTGCCCTGTCCACACCGCGATGATGTACATCCCGGTGACCAACGACATGCTCGAAGACTCGGGCGTGGCGATGATGGACTACCTTGGGCGCTGCTTCAGCGAGGCGCAGGACCTTGGGCTGGAGGACGTGGCCATCAACGGCACGGGCTTCAAGCAGCCCAGCGGCATTCTGCAGTCTCCCGCCACGGCCGAGGGCAGCGGCGAGCCGGTCTCCGTCAACAGCACGAACGCGACGCTCCTCAAGCCTGCGGGCCTGAAGGCGCTGCAGTTCGCGCTGCCCCCGCAGTACCAGGCGCGTGCGCGCTGGCTGATGAACTGGACGAACTGCGCGCAGGAGATCGACTCGTGGGTCGACGGCCACGGCCGCTACCTGTGGGGCCAGATGGACAACGGGATCGACCGGAGCAACTACGAGCGGCCGCTGCTGAGCCGCCCGGTGGTGTTCAGCGAGTTCATGCCGAACATCGCCGCGAACGCCTACCCGATCGTCTACGGCGACCTGTCGGCCTACACGCAGGTTCGGCGCATCGGCATCTCCATCCAGATCCTGAGCGAGCTGAACGCGCTGCTGAACCAGAAGGTGCTGCTCGCGCGGCTCCGAGTGGGGGGCGACGTGGCCGAGGACTGGGCGATGAAGATCCAGAAGGTGGCCGCGTAGGCGGCTGAGGAGGTGAGGAGGTGAGTAGGTGACCACACCGTCAACGGCGGCAACACCGTCAGCGCGGTCCGGCCGTTGTCACCTCCTCACCTGAATCACCTCCTCACCCCCCCTCACGACCGAAGGGAGCAGAACATGGCAGCGACTACCAAGATCGAGATACCGCAGGGGGCGGACCAGCTCCTTGTGCATAGCGGCGGGCTCATCGACGTGGAGAGCGGCGCTTCGCTGAAGCTGGCCGGCACCGCGCTGACGCCGACGGCCGCCGAGATCAACAAGCTTGCAGCGGCGACGCCCGGCATCGGCCCGGCGAACTTCGCCAACGTGGCGGATCTGGGGATCGGCGCCGAGGGCATCCTGCGGATGGACGTGGCGGACGCAGCGACCCAGAACATCGACGTGGCCATGCCGTACAAGGTCCGCGTGATCGACGCCTGGGGCTTCAAGTCCGGGGGTGCCGGCGGCGCGGCGAACACGGTGAAGCTGCAGAACGTGACCAACGACATCACGGACGCCATGGTGCTGAACATCAACGACAACGTTCGGTTCGCCGTGGGCACGCTGGACGACGCCCAGCAGGAGATCGCGGCGGCGGCGAACCTGCGGATCGTGACGGCGAAGGCTGGCGGCAACTGCGCGTTCCGGCTCTACGTGCGCGTACTGCGCGTCGCGTAGGCCTCAGGAGTGATAGGGCCCTTGCTTGGGCTCGGAGGATGATATGAACCACAACCTTTCCAAGAACGTGGTCCTGAAGCGGCTGGCCGCGGTGGCCGGCGGGGCGTACCAGGTCGCCACGGCAGTGGACGGCGCGGCCGCCGACACGGGCGCCGTGGACACGTCGAACTACGACGGCGTGCTGCTCCTCTTCATCAAAGGGTCGGGCGTCAACGCCAACGTGCTGGCCGCCAAGGTGCAGCAGTCCAGCGACAACGGGGTGGCGGACGCCTTCGCCGATGTGGCGGGCACGCTCCAGACCATCACCGACGTGGGCGGCAACAAGGCCTCCAAGGTGCTGGTCTGGGACATCTACAAGCCGCAAGAGCGCTACCTGCGGCTGGACTACCAGCGCACCACGCAGAACAGCGCCATCGACGGGGTCTTCGCGATCCTGTACCGCGGGCATCACAAGTCGGTTGACTTCGACCTGACCGGCGCCGGCCAGATCGCAGGAACGCCGGTCGTGCTGAACGGCCCAGTGGCGGGGACGGCGTAGCCGGCTGACGCGGCTGAGGCGGCTGAGGAGGTGAGGAGGTGAGGAGGTGACCACACCGTCAACGGCGGCAACGCCGTCAGCACGGTCCGGCCGTTGTCACCTCCTCACCTGAATCACCTCCTCACCCACCTCACGACCGAAGGGAGCAGAACATGGCCGACGCATACGGGAAGTACCAGCGGGCTGTCAGCGACCCTGCCACCGCGCTGGAGGTGGTGGACATCGCCGGCGGCAACTTCACGCCCACCAGCGTGGGGCGCGCGCTCTACGTGGGGGGCACAGGCGACGTGGTGGTTGACACGCCGGACAGCACGAACGTGAAGCTGGCCTCCGTGCCCGCCGGGGCGATCCTTCCGGTCCGCGTGACCAGGGTCTACGCGGCGGCGGGCGGCACCACGGCCTCGTTGATGGTGGTCCTGGCGTAGCTATGCCAGCAGCATGGTGCACGGGAGCTGACATGGCGGCGCTGCTGGCGGACGCTGGCCTATGGGACGGTACGGCTCCGACGGGCGTGGACGCCGACGGCTACGTGGCGGCTGCGCGCGGCGAGTTCGAGGCTCGGACCGGTCGTCTGCCGTTCCTGGGCACGGCGCAGACGCGCACGTTCGACCCGCCCGGCCCGAACACGAGCGGCAAGCGCTGGTTCGGCTTCTCGCGCGGGGGCGGGCGCATCTTGAACCTGGGCACGGGGCTGCTGAGCGTGACCACGCTGACCAGCGGGAAGACTGGCCTGTCCAACGGGACCGTGCTGACGGCCAATACCGACTTTGTGCTGCGCCCCTACGACGCGCCGGCCGAGGGGCAGCCCTACCGCTCCATCGAGTTCCTGGCGCCGCAGTGGGGCAGCGCGGCGACCATCGAGATCGTGGGCGTGTGGGGCTGGTCCGCCACGATCCCGGACGACGTGTGGGCGGGCGTGCTGGCCGGGGCGGCGACGCGCGCCGGCCGCGTGCTGGCCTCGCAGGCCTCCATGGGCGTGCAGAAGGTGAGCATCGGCGGCGACAGCTTCGACTTCGGGGCGAGCCCGTTCGGCGCGCAGATCGAGGCCTGGGCGGATGAGTTCGACGCCCTGGTGCGGCGGTACATGCGGATGGACGGGTGACGGGCGGGGTAGGCGTCGCCGGCTGAGCGCGCTGAGGAGGTGAGTGGGTGAGGAGGTGATCACACCGTCAACGGCGGCGCCGGTCTCACCTCCTCACCTGAATCACCTCCTCACCCCCTCACGACCGAAGGGAGCAAACCATGAACATCACTCTCGGAGTCGGTATCGGGTCTCAGCAGCGGCCGCCCGCCTGGTCGCCCAGCAGCTCTGCAAACCTTGTCCTCTGGCTCGATGCCCGCGACCTCCCGTTGGCCGACGGCGCCGCCGTGGCGAGCTGGCCCGATCGCAGCGGGGCCGGCCTGGCCGCCGCCGCGGTGCAGGCCACTGCCAACTACAAGCCGACCTTCAAGACCCAGCTCGTCGGCGGAGGCCCCATCACGCCAGCCGGCCTCCCCGCCGTCTACTTCAGCACCGACGACTGGCTCAGCGCCAACGGTCTGGCAGCCCGATTCACCGGGACCGACAAGCCCTTCACAGTCGCCGCCGTTGTCCGGCTGGCGGCCGACGCCGCCCTGAGCTGCCTCTGGGGAACAGGGCATGCCACGCAGACGGCGCTCTACTACCTGTTCGCGGGGCTAAGCCCCACCAACGGGAAGCCATATCTGCTCCGAGTTGTGAACTCGAACAAGGCGGCAGGCCACCCGACCGGCGTCGGAACGGCGGCCGCGCATGTCGTGCTGATGGACCAGGGCGACACCACCCCGTTCAACGGTCGGACCCAGATCGACGGAGGCGCAAGCTCCACGGCGGACCTCTCGGGCCTCGGAGCCATGCCCACCCAGAGCCTCTGCACCATCGGCAGCATCAACCGGGGCGGCACGCTCGCCTACCCGCTCAACGGCTACGTCTGCGCGCTGGCCGTCTACGACCGGGCCCTGACCGAGCCCGAGCGCGCGACGCTCGCCGCCTACATGAAGGCCCTGGCTGGAACCGCCTGAGGAAGCACCGGGAGGCGCACAATGAACATGAATGGGTATCGCGTGGCCGTGGCCGTGGCCATCGCCGAGCAGGACCTTGCGGCGTGCCTGGCCGACGTGGCAGGCATGGGCTTCGGCCTGGACATGGAGGCCGTCGATACCGCCTCTGGCGCTCCCATGCGCGTGGCCGAGGGGCTCGTCGACGAAGCCCAGCGGCTCGCGCTCCTGGCGCTCCTGGCCCGAAACGCCTACCCCATCCGATGGATCATCGGAGACGCCGAGGCATGGCTCGTCCTGAGCGACTGGCTCGGCGGCACAAGCGCCGGCGCCGGCTACACCGCACCCCTCGTCGCGCATGTCCTGGGCATCACCCAGGCCCCGCTCCCAGCCGCCGCCTCCGGCGGACACGGCTGAGGCGGCTGAGCGCGCTGAGGAGGTGAGGGGGTGAGGAGGTGACCACACCGTCAACGACGGCGCCGGTCTCACCTCCTCACCTGAATCACCTCCTCACCTGAATCACCTCCTCACCTCCTCGCGACCGAAGGGAGCAGAACCATGGACCTCACGAACCTGATCCGAACCTGCCGAGCGCAAGCCGAGGTGCTCATGCCCGAGACGGCCGCCGTGTCGCGCCGCAACGCCCTCACCCTCCTCTGGGAGCCCGTGGCAACCCTCCCATGCAGGCTTCAGCCCCGGCGATCCGTCACCAGGGCCGACGGCGCGCTGGTCGGCATTACCCTCTGGAAGGCCCTCGTGCCGCACGACGCCGACGTACAGGAGGGCGACCAGGCCCTCATCAACGGCCACACCTACACCATCACAGGCGCCGACAGTGGCCGCTCCAACGCCGTCCTCGCCACCATCCAGATGTCCCGCACCCCGTAGGGGCGGCACGGGGGTTGCCGTTCCGTTCCGTTTCGTTCCATTCCGCGCGACCCGCCGGGTGTTCGCAACTGTTCGAACCTACTGCCTTCCCGACCTTGCCCCCAATCTCGGCCAATCCGGCCGCCCAGACCGCCTCTTCGTCTCCGCCCAGATGAGCCGCCTGCACTGAAGGCCCCGGGTGGCCCTCACCGCCGTGCCGGACCCGGCAGCGACGCACGGAGCGGGCGCGAGCGGAAGGTCCATGGGGCGACCGGGCGGGGCTGGGACCAAAGGCCGCGCCGCGCCGAACGCGCCGCGGCTTCGAGTGCGCGGAGGCGCGAGGCTTCAGGCGCGTAGCGGCGGTACCACCAGGCGAGACCGGCGGTGACGAGTGCCTCGTTGACGTTGCCGGCGGAGGTCCGCACAGTCGCGAGGGTCCGGCCGTACCGGTCCGTGCCGTGCAGGGCGAGGGTTACCGGCTGGCCGACGCAGAGGCCGGCAGTGATCTTGCGGGCGGTCACGCCGAACGGCTGTCCGAGTTCAGGGCAGTCGATGCCGTAGAGCCGCACGCGGACGGTACGGCCCTCCACGCGAACACGCAACGTGTCGCCGTCCGTGACGCCCAGGACCCAACCGTGCACCGATCGGGGCGCCCGGGCGTTGATGGCCGCTACGAATACGCAGGCGAGGACAAGCACCAGCGGGGGCAGGTACATGTACCGGCGGAACCAGCGATGCGGCATGGCGGTGGACCTCCCCAGGGCGCGAGGCGCGCGCCTGCTAGTGTACTCGCGCAAGGACGGCGAAACCGGAAAGGCGCGCGCGGCAGAAGGAAGCGAGGGCGGTGGGGGCGAAGGTTACACCGCAACACCAGCGAAGGGGAGCGGCGTACCGAATGAGCAGGATCGTCTTTGTGTTGGGTGCGGGTGCGTCGGCCGAAGCTGGCGCGCCGATGATGAAGGACTTCCTGGACAAGGCGGACTGGTGCAGGACGAACCGTAAGGTGAGGGACCCGGCCGACTTTGATCTCGTGTTTGACGCCATCCACAGGATGGATGCAACCATGGCGAAGGGCCACGTCGACCGCGACAACCTGGAGAGCCTGTATGGTCTCTTCGAGATGGCGGAGCTGACGGGGCGGGTACCAGGGTTGGACCCAGCGAAAGCCCGAGACCTCACGCAAGCCCTGCGTACGGTTATAGCTCAGACGCTGGAGGAGTCGATCAAGCACCCAGTGCGCCGGGCGGTGGCAGAAGCGCCCGAACCATTCGGGCGTTTTGTCGATCTGGCATGCGGCGAAGAGCGTGCTTGGCGGCAGTCTGTGTCCTTCATGACCTTCAACTACGACCTCTGCCTGGACTACGCCTTGCTGATGCGGGGTGTGCGGTGCTGGAGTTCGCCAACAGAGGGTGCTACGCCGCAAGGGTGGGTGGACCTAATGAAGCTGCACGGTTCGTTGAACTGGCGGCGTGAGGAGGCCGGCACGGTCACTGAGGTCCCGATCAGGGCCGTGAAGCGGCCATTCGATGTTGATGGGTCGGACGTCTACGTGCCATGGTCCGAACTCCTCGGCGAAAGCCCGTCGGGCCATGACCCGTTCATTGTGCCGCCGACGTGGAACAAAGGCGAGTACCACAAGGCCATCGCGCCCGTGTGGCGGCGGGCGGCGGCGCATCTGGCCGAGGCCGAGTACGTGGGCTTCATTGGCTTCTCGCTGCCAGAGGCCGACGCATTCGTGCCGGCGCTGTTCGCGCTGGGCACTGAAGGACCGGCCAAACTGAAGAGGGTCGCAGTCTTTGACCCAGCCGAGTCGGTCGATGAACGGTATCGGCAGATGCTGGGTCTCAGTATGCGTGCGCGGTTGGTCGGCCACAGGATGAGCTTCTCCGAGGCCTTGCGGGTGCGCCGGTCCCGGGGTGGCGACGTTGCGGCGGGCGGGATTGCCGATGACCTTGCAGACATTTTGGGCGAGGTGCCACAGAGGCGGCGCGTGACAGGGGGCTAGCATACGGCACCAGCGGCATTAGCGTGGGCATACCGGGCAACGGAGGTGCGGCGCCTGGAGGGTGCGCGTTGGCAGTATTGGAGACGGTATGGGGCAGCAGAGCACAACGTGCCCCGGCACCGGGTCGGGCGTAACTCTCGCTTACGAGGAAGGAGCCGGGCATGAAGGGAACCGGGCCTGCGTGGCCGCCAACGCGCGAAGCCTTCGACTGCAAGTTCATGCGGGACGCGAACTGCGTTAATGCCAGGGGGAAGGATGCCAACTTGAGCCGGCTGGAGCAGTGGGCGCGAGACGGCGTCATCACGCTGCAATGGTGCGCGACCTCGGCGGACGAGGCATGTGCAGGCGCTGGGGAGGCCGCTGAGAGCCGAAGGATGAAGGTGATGGACACCAGGAAACCCTTGGACGGCGGCCGCACTCTGCAAACCGTGGCCACGCAGCTGCAGTGGATAACCGATGAACCATCGCAAGGTGAAAATGTAATATTATCAAAAGTACAGAATGTACTCGTCCACAACCGTGCACTGACTATACAAGATAAGACTGATATCGATATCATATTTGAGGCGTGGAAATATAAACTCATCTTGATCACTAACGACGGTGACTCGAACAGGCAGCCGCGCGGCATCCTGGGCAGTGCGGCTGATCTGCGAAGGGAACTCGGCGTGCGCGTAATGAGACCGGCTGACGCAGTGGGCCATACCCGATCGGCGATCAACAATCGCGACGAGTACGCACGCTCGTGGGCGGACGAGACGGGGAACGCCCTGCCCGAGTGGGTCGGCCGCGACGCGTGACCATGTGGGCCGCAAGAAGCGATCAGTAGCCGATCTGGTTGCGGACGGCGGTGGGGTGCGCTGGCAGAAAGCGTAAGAGCACCATCAGGTACAGTACAATGGTACTAACGGGCCAGGAGGGACCATGAAGCCTACCGCTGTACCCGATGGCGCCTCGGGCATGCGCGCCTTGTACCGAAGGCTCGGCGCACTTGGGCTGGGCCAGACGTACGTCCGCAGCGTGGCGCTGCCGACCGGTTGGGATGACAGTGAAGCTGCCAATCCCTCTACGTATGCCTGCGTGCTGACCTTGCTGGCGCGGAACCTGGGGCTGGATATACGCTCGTTGCAGGACGCGCAGGCGCCCCTGCGGTGGCGCGAGGCCGGTGAGACCCGCTTCCTGAAGCACGGCAACGTGGACGAGTGCGAGTTTGACGCGGTAAAGGGCATCGCCCTGCGCGCCGCTGGAGCCGCAGCTCAGGGCGTCACGGCTCCGACCCGCACCATTCCCTCGGCGCAAGCGCTTCGCACGCAGATTCTCTCCGCCGGCCACCAGGCTGTGACCCTGGAGGCGCTCCTCGACGCTTGCTGGGACCTTGGCATCGTAGTGCTCTGCCTGAGGGACCTGCCCCCAAAGGCGAAGAAGCCCACCGCAACGGTGACTGTCGCAGGGGGCCGGCCGGTGGTGGTCCTGTGCCGAAAGCCTTGTGCAGCAGCATGGATGCTGTTCTGGCTGGCGCACGAGATCGGTCACGTCGCAAATGGCCACCTTGGCGGCGCTTCCTTGCTGATTGATGCTGACCTCGATGGGCAGCCGAGCGGTGACATGGAGCAGGAGGCCCACAAGTATGCGGTGACGTTGCTCGCGGGCGAACCTGATCCGGGTTATCTAGCGCCGAGCAGGCTGTATCGGGGACGGCTGGCCGCTTGGGCGCGCGATGTCGGCCGACGCGACGGCGTGGACCCGGGGTTCGTGGTGCTGCACAGCACAAGGGCTAGCGGCGGGAGATACGATGTCGCAAACAATGCCCTTAAGGCGCTGGAGGACAGCCCTGATCCTGTGGCGACTGTGACGGCCCAACTGGACCGCCGGCTGGACTGGTCCCTGCTGACGCGCGACGCCCGGGAGTTCCTACGCCGCATGGCAGTACGCGCCTCGTAGCCGTGCGGCACTACGTCGACACAAGCGTCGTCATCGTGCTGCATGTCGGCGATCTCTGGAGGGCGACGCTGCAAGCGCTGGGTACGTCCATCAGCCATCTGTGGCTGCTGCAGGGCGAGGTCTGCAGCCTCTGCGCCCATGACTCTGAGCTTGAGAGCGCCTACGACCGCGCGACCTTGGCCGGCGCCGCTCGCTTTGCGCACACGGCGCAGCCGGTGTGTGACGCGCCCGACCCAGAGGAGCATGCCTACCTCACCAACGCGGACCGCATCGACGGCGGCGAGGCCGCGCTGTTCGCCGCCACGAAGAGCGCCCCCGGCGACTTCCGGTTGCTGACGGCCGACGTGAACTCCCTCCAGGCTCTGACCACTGCGGCTGGCTGCGTCGGCGTGGAGAAGCGCCTTGAGGGGCGCGTCCTTGTGCTCGAGCAGATTGTGGAACGGCTGCTGGCGCGTGTCGGTATGGAGCCGGTCGCGGCCGGGCTGCGCGAAGCCGGTCGCGGGTGCGGCGCGGCGCGGCTCATCGTTACCAAGGCTGGCGACCCCATGACAGAGGCCGGTTTGAAGGCGGCGCTCAGTAGGCGGATCGAGGAGATCAGAAGGCAGACGGGTCGGCTTCTTGCCTGACCGCAGTCCATGCCCGGCCCCCATCAGACGCCGTTGGGTAGACTGACAGCAGCATCGACACTCGAGGTGGCCCCAGCATGCTGAAGAGCGACCTACCATTCGGCAGCGAGTTCTCACCAGCCCAGATTGATCTCCCTGTCCTGCTGGAGGCCGCTGCGGCCCACGGCGGCGACTGGCATGCCTTCGAGGCTGTCGTCTGGGAGAGGTACTTCGCCAGCCACACCAGCACCTCGGAGTACAACCAACGGAAGCTCGCCAACAACACGAAGCTCGGCATGCAGGCCTACGGCATCATCGACGACGATGCGCGGCTCACAACCGTTGGTGAGTCCTTGTACGCCCTGCGCGAAGACGCCGCGGCGTTACACGCCGCGCTGGGCCGGCATGTCCTTCTGATGATGAAGGGCATGGTCGTGCTGCAGTGCGTTCAGGATATGCAGGCAGCCGGCGAGGTAGTGGACCTCAATCGGCTAAGGAAGGCGCTTGGCGAGCGGGGTGTACACGTTCCGCGAGGCGGCAAGCACATGAGTACCCTTCGGCTATGGCTGGAGCGAGCCGGTGTGTTGTACGCCCGTTGGCGGGTGAACGAGGAGCGAGTGCGCGAACTCTTGGGTCTTGGCAGCGATGAGATCGACGTGTTGGCCGGGATGACGCCCCCACAGCGTGCCTTCCTGAAGGCCCTGGCGAACATTGGCGAGGAGGTTGTGGTCCAGGCCAACAGGGTTGAGCGGCTCGCGGCGGCGACGTATGGCGTGCAGTTCAACGAGAAGGCCTTGGCGAAGGACGTCCTGTACCCGCTGCGGGACGCCGGGTATCTGGTGCTGGAGCGTGGGACCAAGGAACCGGGTCGGGGAGCGAAGTCGCCAGTCGTCCGGCGATCAGAGAAGTTCGTCGTTGACGTGGCGTTACCCCTGCTTGAGCAGTTCGAGGGGGCACTCCTCAGCGAACTCCGTCCAGTGCTGCGCCGACCGCTCGGGGCGATCATGGATGACCTGAGTGCTGCCGACAAGCACACGCGGGGCCTGGCCCTAGAGGCGCTGGCAATTCGGCTGATGCGGCTGGTAGACCTCACGTACGTGGCCACGCGCCTGCGCGGAACCGCCACGGCGGGCGCGGAAGTTGACATCGTTTTCGAGACGGACCGGCTGCTGTACTCGCGGTGGCAGGTGCAGTGCAAGAACACCTCGGCGGTGGCCCTGGACGATGTGGCCAAGGAGGTCGGGCTGACGCACATGCTGAAGAGCAACGCCATCGTGATCGTCAGTACAGGCAAGATCGGACCCGAGGCGCGCCGTTACGCGAACTCGGTAATGGGCACTACCAACCTGTGTATCGTAATGCTGGATGGCCACGACTTGGACGGCATCCGGGCCGACCCCACCGCCATTATGGATGTGCTGAACCGCGAGGCGAGCTCCGCGATGGCCCTTAAGAGACTGGAGAAGTAGCCGATGGCCGCGAACCTTGCGGTGGCGCAGCGGGCCGCAGTTGCAATTGAGACCGCGCTCGGTCGGGTGTACTGGGCGGACTCTCTGGATGTCATGCGCGAGGCCTGTGCCAGCGGGTCGGTCGATCTGATCATGACCAGTCCGCCATTTGGTCTCGTAAGGAAGAAGGACTACGGTAATGCTGATGCCTGGGATTATTTAGACTGGTTTAGACCATTCGCTGAACACTTTCGCCGCATCCTGAAGGACAACGGCAGTCTCGTCATTGACATTGGTGGGGCGTGGGAGCCAGGGCAGCCGACGCGCAGCCTATACCATTTCAAGCTCTTGATAATGCTGTGCGAGGAGTATGGCTTTCACTTAGCCCAGGAGTTTTACTGGTGGAACCCGTCGAAGTTGCCGACCCCGGCCGAGTGGGTGAACATCCGGCGGATTCGGGTGAAAGACGCGGTGAACTGTGTCTGGTGGCTCTCGCGGAGTCCGTGGCCAAAGGCATCCAACAGGCGCGTACTGCAGCCATACAGCGACAGTATGCAGGTGCTGCTCCGCGATGGATATAAGGCGATGAAGCGACCGTCCGGTCATGACATTAGCACGAAGTTCGCGCTGAACAATGGTGCGGCCATACCGCCCAACATCATCGCTGCCGCGAACACGGAAAGCAACACCGCGTACTTGCGCTACTGCAAGCACCATGGGATTGCGGCGCATCCAGCGCGGTTCCCTGCGGAACTGCCGGGGTTTTTCATCCAGATGCTGACCGACCCTGGCGACCTGGTTCTCGATCCGTTTGCCGGTAGCTGCGTGACGGGCGAGGTGGCGGAGCGCGGCGCCCGGCGGTGGGTGTGTGTAGAGATGATGGAAGAGTATGTAGAAGGGGCGAGAGCCCGGTTCTGCCGCCCTTCCAGCGATGGCCAGCCCGGGCAACCAGCAGCGCCGGCACAGTACAGGCTGTCGAAACCCGGGCTACAGGCGCTGGCCGAGGGCGGAGAACCGCTCTCTCCCGACGGTGGCCGGGTGCGCCCCGCTTCGGCTAAGCGTCGAGCCGAGCAGGGCTGACGATAGCGTCGCAACCGGTGCGTCGTCGTGCATTGGCATGTGCGCGCTGCAAACGGGTTGACACCGGGGCCGCGAGGGAGTAGTCTGTCTGGGTACGTGAGGAACTGAATATCGGGAACGCCTCCTAAGGAGCCCTTTTCTACGCTCCGCTACGGGCATGATGCTTGGCCGAAACGGCCGTGCTCTGCCTGTGGCGGGGCGTTTTTGCGTTGGGAGGGCGGAAGAGGGAGAGGGCGATACCGGACGGACGTGACGGTGCGCATCCCCGCGGTGTGGGGCTCCGGGTGGCCCTGGTACGAGATGCCCTACCGGCCTCGAGTGATGCACGTGCACGAGGTGCAGGTCTTCGACGATATCGGGCGACGGATGGCGGCCTCGGCCTCGGTGCGGATCAACAACCGATGGGGCGACATGAGCGGGGTCTTCGGGAACTTCTCGGCGACGCTGACGGCCTCGAACGGCGCGGGATGGGCAGTGCAGCGGCTGCGCGGAGTGCTGGCCGGGAGCCCTGGTCTGCAGGTGAGCCGGCAGGACCCGGCGCGGTACGCCGAGGGCGTGATCCACGATCCCAGCTACAAGCTGCGGCGCCCGCTGGGGCAGGAGATCATCCTGGACGGATGGTGCATCTACTCGGCCGTGCGGCTGCTGATGGAGATCGGGCAGATACACCCGGACTTCCTGGTGAACATCCCCTGGTACCCCTACGGGCCGGCAGGCTACGACTGCCCGTACCCGATCCTGGGCAGGGGCACGGGGCTGAGCCCCAGGTTCCGGTTCATGCCCGACGCCACGGTGATGGGCGTGCTGAGCGACCTGGTGCAGGACGCGGGCTGCGTGGACCCGATCACCGGCGTGAGCGTGCCCTACTTCTGGGGCTTCGACCGGTGGGGGCAAGCGCACTTCGAGCCATTCGACCCCAGGGGGCTGCCCGTGGCGACATGGTACACGGACACCGATCTGACGGGGCTGCACCGGATCGAGGAGATCCAGGTGATCAACTCCATCGAGGACCTGCGGACGGAGATCACGTTTCAGGGGCACGACGCGCTGACGAACGAGCTGCTCAATCTGCATGTTCCCCTGCCGGCGGACCTGGCGACGGCGGGCTTCAACTACCCGTGGTTCGAGCGGAACAGCCGTTGGAGCTCCGAGGAGTACGTGGGGCGGCTGATGGGCAGCGCGGTGAACGCGGCCAGCCTGCCGGGGCAGCTCGTGCGGATGCTGGTGCCGTTCGACCCGAATGTGTTTGCCGGGCAACTGGTGGGGGTGCGTGAGCGGCAGGCTCTGGGCGGATCGGGCCTCTTCGTGATCACCTCGCTGGAGAGCCGGTACGGGCTGATGGACGCGACGGGGCGGCACGGCGAGCAGGAGTGCCACAGCATCGTGACGGCGCGGGCGGCCGAGTCGCTGATGCCGGCGTAGCGCGCGCGGCGCGCGCTGAGGAGGTGAGGGGGCGAGGAGGTGACCGCACCGTCAACGGCGGCGCCGGTCTCACATCCTCACCTGAAGCACCTGAATCACCTCCTCACGACCGAAGGGAGTAGAGATGGCTGCACCACAGACTGGGCTGCCCACCGCGGGCGCGATCGTTACGGTTCTGGATGGGCTGGGGGCCTGGTTCAAGCGGCTGCCGGCCGCCCACGGGCTGGGGCAGGCGAGCGAGAGCGGGGCCGGGACGATCGGTTACTACGGCATGCAGGCGCTGGCCTCGATCCTAGGGGACGGGAGCAGCGGAACGCCGGGGATCGATAGCCCGGACCTGCAGACGCACCTGCAGAGCGGGCTGAACACCCTGGCGCTGAACAGCCGGTACGACGTGATCGGAGCGACGCTCTGCCGCCAGATGCTGACGGGCCTGGACCAGTTCATTGTGCAGCGGGCTCCGGCGGGCTGGTCGCTCATCGGGACGAGCGTTGGGGCGCTGGACGCGCTGCTGCTCCGCATGAACGGTGTGAGCGCATCGGCGCCGGCCCCCACGGCGGATACGCCGACGCTGACGCCTGCCACGGGCGGGGCGATACCGGAGAACAGCACGGGCTCGCGGGTGCAGGTGAGCCTGGTAGGCGCCTCCGATTGGCTGGAGAGCCTGCCGTCGACCGCGTCGACACAGGTGGCCATGGCCGCGCCCAAGTCGGCCTACACGCTGGCAGGGCTGAGCGGGAACGTGCCCGTTGGCGTGACCAAGTTGCGCGTCTACCGGCAGCTGCAGGGCGCCGGCGCCGGAGACCCCTACTACTGGTACCAGGACGTGGCGGTGACGGCCGGGACGGCATGGTCGACCTACACGATGACGCTGCGACAGCCGGACATGGGGCTCAGGCTGGACATTCAGCCGCCAAGCTGGCTGCAGGCGATGGCCCTGCCGGAGGCGGCGGCGCTGATGGCGCTGGCCTACGGGAGCCTGACGCCAGGAGCGGGCGCCGGCGCGGCCATGGCGTACCAGGCGATGATGGACCCGAGCAACGTGGCGCTGAACCCGGGCACGGACTTCCTGGGCGTGGGGACCCCGGCGGCGGCGGCGCTCTTCGGGTCGAAGGTGCTGGGTGGAGCCTGGACGAACGGGACGATCCAGACGGCCAACGACCTGACCGTGGCGCCGGGCATTCAAGGCTTCGCGGGGAGCTCCGGCGGTCTGCAGGCTCGAGTGACGGCGACGCTGAGCGGGGGCAGCGCGGCGGTGATCACGGCAATCACCTATACCTACTATGACGCGACGCATCCGCCGTCCGGGACGGTGCAGACGGCCACGGTGACGGGGCTCTCAGTATCGCTGGCCGATGCGATCGGGTCCACGGCGGACCTCGGCATCCCCGCGGGGCGGCTGGTAAAGACAGTGACCGCCCTGACCGTGACGGGGCGGACGACCGGGACGATCCTGATCGAGGCGAAGGCGCCGAGGACGATCTAGTGTGGCTTGAGGCGCAGGGGCTGCCGATCGACGCGAGAGTTGGGTCATGGGTTCGGTTCCAATACGAGGTGCCGGCCAACACTCCCGGGTACGTGTGGGCGTTCGGCGGCTCCGGCGGCTACCCGGAGTACGGCGGGCTGGTGGGCGCCTACGGTACGTGGCTGGATAACGGCTACGTGCTCTCCTCGCGGACACAGGGGATGGTTGGCGCCACGTGCATATGGGCGACGTCAAAGCCGGTACCCGGAGGCAACTGGCGCGGCTACTGCGACACGACGGACGGATACCCTGGCTGCCCATGGTCGTCGCAGATCGTGGGGGCCGTGCTGGTGGGGACGACGCCGGACGAGCAGATAGCGATCGTGAACCAGTGCCTGCGCGAGTGCGCGGGACTCGGGCCGGGCGTGACCATGGAGACCATCCACATACCGCTGCTGGGCGTGGGCACGATCCGGATCGACAGCGCGCGCATGTTCATCCACGAGGTGCTGAGCGGAGCCCCGGCGCCTCCGGTCTATACGGTGGCCTCGTGCTGCGCGGAGCGGCGCGGCGTGGTGGTTGCGGTCGGGCTGGGAGCGAGCGGGGCGACGTCGCAGGCCCTGGTGATCAGCGTGAACCGGGCGGCCATGAAGCCGGGCTCGCCGTGGAGCAGCGCCACGCTCTGCGACGTGGACAAGGGCTCGAAGCTGGGGTTGGCGTTCCTTCCGGACGGGACCCTGATGGTGGCCTACACCGTGGGCGGCGCGAACGTCTGCCGGACGAACCTGAGCATGGGCGACGCGGGGTACTGGTCCGGCGCGGAGGCCTTCCCGGCTTCTCCGTCCATGCTGAACGCTGGGAACGACGGCATCACCGCATGGAAAGTGAGGACGGGCTGATGGCATACGGGCGGATCTACAACCGGGCGAAGTACCGCCTCCTGCGGGGCGAGGAGCACCTGAACTCCGACACCTACAAGGCCATGCTGGTGGGCACGGGCTACGCGTTCGACGCCGACCAGGACTACGTGGCCGATGTGGTGGCGCAGGAGCTGAGCGGCACAGGCTACGCGCGGATGACGCTGGGCAGCCTGACCGTGACGCTGGACGACACGAACGACCGGGCGGTGTGGGGCGCGGCCTCGGTGACCTGGACCGGCATCAACGCCGGGACGATCCTCGGTGTGGTGGTCTACCGGCATGTGACCAGCGACGCGGACAGCCCCCTGGTGGCCTACTACGAGAACGGGCCGATCGTGACAGACGGCAACGACGAGGCCTTCAACATCGACAGCACCGAAGGGCTCTTGCAGTTCCTCTGATGGGTTACTACAGCGAGGGCGATATCCCGATCCCGCCGACTCCGGTCCCGGAGGGCGACCACTCGCGGACGCTCCGTTTCGCAGTGCTCGGCGGGATCGCGCTGCAGCCCAGCGCCCGGGGGCGGCGGTCGCGGACGATGGCGGCGGCAGAGGTCCGGGGGCAGGTGAGCCGGCCCGTGGTGACGCGGCTGGTGGGCGGCACGGCGGTCTGCCGATACTCGGTGCTGGAGCCGGCGGTCGGCTCCGGGGTGGCTCCGACCATCGAGGTGATGACGCAGACGGCGGACAACGTGCGGTGGTCCGAGGCGCTGGGATGCGACGCCGCGGAGTGGACGGCCGAGCAGCAGATCGCGAGCAGCGACGACGGCGCGGCGTTCGGGGTGAAGCACCGGCACGGGGCCGGGGTGCTCTACAGCAAGAGCGGCGCGGTGAAGTGGCTGAGCACGGCTGACCCGTTCGCGTGGAGCGGTTCCGGGTCCTCGATCGGGTTCAGCGGGGCGGCGCGGGGGCTGGTCTGCACGCGGTCGAACCTGCTCGTCGGCGCGCTCTACCACGCGAGCGCGGCGGTAGGGGCGAGGTGGAGCGCCGTGCGGTCGATGGACGGCGGCTCGACCTGGTCGCAGTCGTTCCCGTCGAAGCAGCCGGACGCGAGCGCGGGCTGCGCTCTGGCGGCGATCGGGGATGTTGTGGTGTGGGTCTATTCGTCGGCGAATGGTGCGCTCCACCTGGTGAGCACGGACGGCGGTGCCACGTGGAGCTGAACGGGAGGGCGCAATGCCGGGAAGCATCGGGCTGGGCATCAGATTGGCGTGCGCTGCCGGCTGGCAGCTGGAGGACATGATGGGCAAACTACCGTTTGTTATCGCGGCGGCCGACGCCCCCGCAGAGTGGCAGCAGGCTGCTAGCACGGTGTGCGGCGCCGTTGACGACTCGGTCGCTATCAACGCGGCGCTGGCGTCGCTCGGGTCGGATGGTGGGCTCATCCAGTTCAGCCCCGGCACGTTCGTGATCGCCCAACCTATCAACCTGAACCTGGCCGACAAGGTCGTGTTCCAGGGATCGAACATCGGCGGCACCTACATCCACCTGGCGACGAATGCGAACTGCCACATGTTCTACGGCGATGCGCACTCGATCTTCTACCGGTGGACTGGGCTGCACATCATCGGCCGGTCGGCGTATCAGAGCAAGAGCGTGACCTACCCGTACGACATGATCGACGGGATCCACCTGGAGAGCGTTGCGGAGGACACAGGCACCAACCTGACGGTCCACGCGTCCGACGCGACGAAGTTCGCTCCGGATGGTCACACGATGGTCGCCGGCGCGGACGTGAACAAGGTTGTGGTGATCGGATACAGCGCCTCGCCGGCCTGGGCCGCGGGCGAGTACCTGATCACTGCCAACGATGACACGTACTGGACGCTCTCTCCGTGCTCGTCGGGCGGAGTGGCCGCGCCGACGTCGCCGGCAGCCGTGGGCACCGCAGGCGGGGTATGGCGACTGCTCTCCACCGGTCAGGGCGCTTACGACGTGCAGGTCGACAACTGCTGGGTGCAGGCCTGCAAGGGGCACGGGTACTGGTTCCGCGAGGGATGGGGCGTACACCTGGGCGATCGGACCATCGGGGAGTACAACGCGGGAGACCAGGTGCGGTTCGCCGACCGTCCGCTGGCGCGGCCAGACTACGGCCCGGAGATCCACTCTGGCAAGTACTTGAGCTTCACGGACAACACGGCCGCAGGCGCGGGGTCGGCGGCGGGGCTGGGCCACGGCGTCTACCTGGGCGCCGGCAACTACAGCGCGTCGCTGGTGGGCAACCAGCTCCGGTCCGATGTGGCCAACCGGGCGCCGCTCTGCTTGTTCGGAGACGCCGCGAGGGTGGCCGGAAGCGGCAAGCACAGCATCATGGGCAACATGTTCCTGGTCACTGTCGGCCAAGCGTCCGTGCATCACATCCAGGTGCTGGCTTGCGAGCGAAACCGGATCATCGGGAACACGTTCCCAGGCGTTGCTCCGGCTGCGGGCAACATCATCGGGGTCCACATTCCGGTCTCGGCGTACGCCTGTTACAACATCATCGATGACAACGACTTCGGGTTCAGCGTGGCGGGCGACCTGCCCATCAACGCGCTTCAGGGGCGGCAGTACATCGGACACAACAACCGTGGCTACTGCAGCAAGGTGCAGGGGTTCATCGACTGCCCGCACGAGCACGGAGACGCCCGGACGCTGCACCTGACGCCGGCCACGGCCTCGGCGCAGGGAGTGCAGACAGGGCTGTTCGGTTCAACCGCCAGTGTCGGGCCGACCGTTCCGGCGGGCGCCGTGGTGGCCTGCACGGTGCAGCCTCAGAACGCCAACGCCGCGGCACACTCCTGGTACGCCTACGTCTACCGCAACACGATCCGGGTGACCAGCACGGAGGACCTCGACGACGACGACGCGTCGATCAGCACCACGCTGAGCATCGCGAACGACGCCGCGGCACGGTTCGACCTGATGGGCAATACCGGGACGCCGTTCTCGGCCGCCGTGGCCGGAGACTGGGTGCGCGTGTACAACTCGGGCGGCACGCCGATCGGCACGTACTACATCGAGGTGAAGGTCAGCTCCGGGGCCGGCGTGACGTGCTACGGGGCGACGCCTCCTGCCCTGACCTCGGGCGATACGTGCAAGCTGCTGAAGGGCTACAAGCTCAGCGTGACCGCCGAGTTCACCAACCAGGACCGGAGCATCGAGCCGCTGGTGAGCGTGAACGGGATCGACACCAAACACCCGCTGGACCTCACGACACCTGTGGTGTAGGCGGGGACGAGAGGAGGGCATCGCGTGGGCAACGTGACCAGCCAGCTACCGGACGAGGAGGCCCGCCCTCCCCCGGCGTGATCGCATCGCATGGGCTATCCTGAGAAGCAAGGCTCCTCCGCACAACCTGGAGGGGCCTTGCTGTTGCGTGGGGGGGCTCCGGCTTGGGCTACTGAATGATGGGTAGAGGTTGCGTGGGCTCGTCGACGCAGTGGACATCGTTCATCCGCATGGTGATCCACGGCGCCATCCCCCGCTTGCGCGCCCGGGCGATCCAGAGCGCGTAGGGGTCGATGCCGTCCTGGTGGAGACGCCACGCGGTGTGGATCCAATCCCGTGCGCCCTTGCGGCCGTCGGCGGCCGTGCTGGCAAGGAGCGGCTGGTCGTCGGGACCGGCGGGATCATACCCGCGCCAGATGTGGTCCCACGCCTTGCTGGCGTAGCTCGTCCGCATGCAGTTGGGGCAGAGCATCAGCTCGCGCACCTGCGTGCCCGCGTACTGGTCGACCCAGGAGGCCACAGTCTCGGCGTCCAGCTTCTGCCCGGCCCGCGTGCCGAAGTAGTGGCTGTCGTCCTCGTTCAGGCAGAGGCCGCCGGGCGCCGGCTTCGCGGCCGCCTCGGCCTCGGGCTCGTTCATCAGCGCCACAGCCGCAGCGGCCGCCGCCGCCTTCGCCAGATCGCGTCGTGCCATCATGGTGGGCTCCTCCGGCGGTAGGTTCGGGCTGAAGACGGCGGTTCCCTGCATGAGGGCCGGCCGCCTTGGTCGGCAAGGTCAACACCCGACATCGTTGACCTTGTTGACCGTGTTGTCGATGGAGGCCCGGGCCTGATGCGTCATGGCCCTCGGGCCGGTACTATGGGTCTGCGCGGGTGCGTTCGCCGCGCCCGGAGGGTCCCATGCGCACCGCCTGTCTGCTCCTGATGCTCCTCGCCGCCCTGCCCGCCGCCGCCGCGCCGGGCCGATGCTGCATGACCGACCCGCAGGGGTGGTACTTCCATCCGGCGGAGAAGATCGCCGCGCGTTTCCGGGCCTACCGCGAGATCGGCGTGGACACCCTCCGCGTGGAGCTGGACTGGCGGCAGTTGGAGACCTCCCCCGGCGTCTGGGACCTGGCGCCGTTCCGGACCTACCTGCGCCTCGTCCGCGAGCACGGCTTCCGCGTGAAGCTCATCGTCGGGGCGCTCATGGGTCCGCCGCAGTGGTTCGTGCAGCAGCATCCCGACGCCCTCATCACGGACGAGAACGGGCAGGTGAGCCTCAACACGCTCAGCTACTGGTACCCCGGCCTGCAGGCGCTGATGACCGACAAGGTCCGCGGCATCCGCCAGGCGCTGGCCGATACGGGGCTGGCCGACCGCGTGGACTTCGTGATCCCCGCCCTTGGGCCCGCCGGCGAGGCGATCTACCCGGTGCCCTGGACGCTGGGCGAACACGTCAAGGCCCAGACCATGTGGTGCTACGACGTCCATGCGCGTGCGAGCTTCCGCGCCGCCATGCGGGCGAAGTACACCGCCGTCGCCGATGCCGACCGCGCCTGGGGGACCTCCTACGCCTCGTGGGACGAGGTAAGCCCGCCGCGGCCCGGCGAGCGGCCCGGCGCCATGTGGCACGACCTGCTCACCTGGTACCGCGACAGCAAGCGGTCCTTCTGCGCCTGGCAGGTGGCCGACCTCCAGCGCCAGTTCCCGCGCGCGCGGACGCTCGTCTACGTGCCGGGCACCGCCTACACGCCCGAGCATTGGCAGGAGGCCGTTCGCACGGGCCGGGGCGGCGATGCGATCCAGATGATGGCCGACTCCTTCTTCCTCATGGATCTCGCCGCCCGCACCGGCAGCGACCTGCAGTACACGGGATGCGAGAACGAGGCCGAGGTGCGCCGCCTCCGCACCTATCTGGATGCCCGAGGCGCCTCCGCGCCGCCCATGTGGGGCGAGAACGCCGGGTTCGCGGGCTCCGCAGGCAACCCCGGCCACCTGGCGGACGTGGTGCTGGGCTGCCGCTTGGCCGGGCTCGACTACACCCACGCGCACTTCGCGTTCGAGGCCGATACGGTCACGCCCAACGCCGTCATGCCGCTCCTCAAGCAGGCCTACGCCCGCGTCGCCGCCGCGCCGCCGTCGAAGCCCCGTCCCGGTTTCCGGGTGAGCGGGGTTCGGCCCGCCGGGTCCGGACTGCCCGCGGGCGTCCAGCGCGTCGACTACGCCTGCGTCGATGGCACGCCCGACTGGGCCCTGCTCCTGCCTCCCGCCCGAGGCGCCGACTGGGTGGTGAACCTCCACGGCCACGGCTCCACAGGCGACCAGCTCTACACGCGGCCCGACATCCGCGACCTCTGGCTCCCGGCCTTCCGGGCGCGCGGCCTGGGCATCCTGACCCCCAACCTGCGCGGCAACCCCTGGATGTCGCCGGAAGCCGCCTCCGACCTCCATGCGCTGCTCCAGTGGATGCGCGAGAAGCGCGGCGCCCGGCGCTTCCTGCTCGTGGGCGGGAGCATGGGCGGCTCCAGCGTGCTCGCCTATGCCGCCGTCCACCCCGAGGATGTGGCAGGCGTCATCGCCCTCTGCCCGGCCTCCGACATCGGCGCCTACGCCGCCTGGTGCGCCACGGCCGAGCCGCCCATCTGCCGCGAGATCGGTCAGGCCATCCGAGCCGCGTACGCCGGTGAGCCGGGCGAGATCCCGCAGGTCTACGCCGCCCGGTCGCCCATC
This sequence comes from Armatimonadota bacterium, assembly GCA_026392115.1. Classification (GTDB taxonomy): domain Bacteria; phylum Armatimonadota; class Chthonomonadetes; order Chthonomonadales; family CAJBBX01; genus CAJBBX01. Next base: position 61,569 of record JAPLCQ010000069.1, read on the forward strand.
CGCCAGGCCGCCCGGCTGCGCATGCCCCTCTATGTCTGCCATGGCGCGCTGGATGCCGTGATCCCCGTCACCTGGAGCCGCCTGCTGGCGAAGGCCATGGCGGGCCGGGCCGCGTTCCGCTACGACGAGCAACCACAGGGCGACCACGAGACGCCGCTCCATGCCCTGCCGCAGGCGTTGGAGTGGGTTCTTGGCAAGATGGGGGCGGCTCCGGGCAAAGCGGCTCCCCGCGGCAGGTGATCGGCGCCGCCCCGCCGAACCTGCAGGCATCGGCGCGGCTTCGCTACGAGCTCGCGCATGGAGGTGACCCGTGAGGCTGCTTCTTCCTTTGGCGCTCCTGGCCTGCGCTTACCTGCTGCAGGCGCTGCCTGCCCTTGCGGCAGGGAGTACGCCGCCCGCCACTGACGACCTGACACTGCAGGCCCCCATCGACACCTGGGACGAGGCCGTGCCCATGGGCAACGGCCTGATGGGAGGCCTGCTCTGGGGCAACGGCGGCACGCTACGGCTCTCGCTGGACCGGGGCGACCTCTGGGACGAGCGGCCCGCCGGCGACCCGAACTGGTGGAAGAAGCAGACCTGGGCCGAGGGCAAGAAGCGCATCGAGGCCGGCGACGCGGGCACAGTGAACCAGTGGTGGGACGCCCCATACAACGGAGTGAGCCCCACCAAGCTTCCCGCCGGGCGCGTGGAGCTGGACCTGGGCGGCGGCGCACGGGTGGAGCGCTTCCGGCTCCATCTCGCCACCGCCGAGGCCTCGGCCGAGTTTTCCGGAGGCCGTCGCGTCTCGGCATTCGCCTCCGCCACGCAGCCGGTGATCCTCCTCCATGTGTCAGGTCCCGCGCCGGCCGTCGCCCTCTTCACGCCGCTCCAGGTGCTGCGCCGCGCCGCCGGGGCCGACGCCGGTCCCAGTAGCGGCGGCTCGGTGGATCGTCTGGGCTACCCCGAGGCCGTCACGGGAGCCGGTGCCGGCGCACAGTGGTACGTGCAGGAGGCCTCCCAGGGCCTGCGCTACTGCGTCTACGTCGAGACGAAGCCGGTGCAGGGCGGATCGCTCTTGGCCGTCACCGTGGCGGCCACCACGGACGGCCCCGACCCGCTGGCCATCGCCCGCAAGCGTTGCGCCGACGCCTTCCGCCGAGGCCGCGCCGGACTGCTGCGGGCCCACGTCGATTGGTGGCAGCGCTTCTGGTCCGCCAGCGCGGTCGACGTGCCCGACGACGCCGTGCGCCGCCAGTACCTGCTCTCGCGCTACCTGCTCGGCGCCGGCTCCCGCCGAGGCGCGCCGCCCATCCCGCTGCAGGGCGTCTGGACCGCCGATACCGGTGGCCTGCCGCCCTGGAAGGGCGACTACCATAACGACCTGAACACGCAGATGACCTACATCTCGTACCAGGCCGCGGGCCACTTCGAGCAGGGGCTCTCCTATCTGGACCTGCTCTGGAAGCTCCGACCGACCTTCCGCGACTTCGCCCGGAGCTTCTACGGGGTCGACGGGCTCGCCACGCCGGGCGTCATGTCGCTGGCCGGGCAGCCGCTGGGCGGGTGGGGCCAGTACAGCATGTCCCCCACCATGACCAGCTGGAACGCCCACATCTTCTACCTCCATTGGCGCTACACGGGCAGCCCCGCCTTCCTCCGTGACCGGGCCTACCCCTGGTGCCTGGACGCCGCACGTTGCCTCCGGTCGCTGCTGAAGCCCGACGCCCAGGGCGTCCTCGCGCTGCCGCTCTCCTCGTCGCCGGAGATCCACGGCAACAGCGCCGAGGCCTGGGTGCGGCCCAACAGCAACTATGACCTGATGAGCCTGAAGATGCAGTTCCTCGCCGTGGCCGAGATGGCCGACGCGCTGGGCAAGACCGCCGAGGCCGCCGAGTGGCTCAAGGCTGCCGCCGCGCTGGGCGACTTCCACGCCGACGCCCGGGGCGAGTTGCTCATCGATCCGGTGCAGCCCCTGGCAGAGAGCCACCGGCATCTCTCCAACCTCATCGGCCTCTACCCGTTCAACCTTCTCACCGTGGAGGGCGACGACACCGCCCGCCGCCGCATCGACGCCTCGCTGGCGCAGTGGGCGCGGCTCGGCACGTCGCAGTGGTGCGGCTACAGCTTCGGATGGATGAGCGCCCTCCAGGCCCGCGCCGGCCGCTCGGACGAGGCGCTCCGCCTGCTGCAGGTCTTCACCAAGGCCTTCGTCCTGCGCAACGGGTTCCACGCCAACGGCGACCAGACCCGGAGCGGCTACAGCAGCTTCACCTACCGACCCTTCACGCTCGAGGGCAACTTCGTGGCCATGCAGGCGCTGCAGGAGATGCTGCTCCAGAGTTGGAGCCCCACACCCGGCCAGCGCGATACCGAGGTGATCCGCCTCTTCCCGGCCACGCCCGCCGCATGGCCCGACGCCTCGTTCAGCGACCTGCGCGCCGAGGGAGGCCACCGCGTCTCCGCCAGGCGCCGGGGAGGCAAGACCGTCTGGCTGAAGCTGGTAGCCGGCAGCACGGGCGTGGTGCGCATCCGCGACACCTTCGCGGGCCGGACCCCGCGCTGGAGCCGGCCCGGCGTCACCCGCGCCGGCGCCGACTACGCCGTACGGCTGGCCAAGGGCGACGCCCTGGAGGCGAACATCGAGTAGCATCCATCCGACCCGTCCGACGGGTCCGACTCGTCCGACAACCCGCCCAGACGCACCAGCGCCCCCGTTGGCCGAAGCCTCCGGGGGCGCGGCAAGGCGAGGGAGCACGCCTTGACGTCGGTGACGGGGTTGGCGGCGCGCGACTCGGGCACGGAGGCCCGAGCCACCGGGGACAAGGCAGCGGGCGCTAGATGGCACGATGAACCCGGGCGGTTCTGTCTCCGATCCAGGCCTACGCACCTGCGGCCTTCGTTTAGTCGTCCGCAGATGGGTGCGCGCCACTCGCACCGAGTCTACCTCGGGCAGGCCGACCGAGCGAGTCGGGGCGCTCAGGACTCGGGCACGGAGGCCCGAGCCACCGAAGGCAGGCGTCTCAAGCAAGCCGGTGTCCCTGCGCGCCACAACGCCCCCGGAAGCCGGAGCCGCCGGGGGCGCCCCGGTCGCCTCAGCCTTTGCTGTCAGGGCGCAGCGCCATGGCCAGGGCGACGGCTTCGTCGAAGGTCATGCGGCGGCCGATGTCGCGGACCGGCTCCAGCCCCAGGGCGGCGCAGGCGGTCTCGGCATCGGCGCATATCCGCACATGCTGGGCCCGGTCGGCGGCTTGCGGCACCGTCCCGTTTTGTGTGTGGAGCGCGACGGACGCGGCCAGCAGCCGAACGGCCGCCGCGGGATCTCCCAGCGCCAGGGCCGCACCTGCGAAGGTGGGCAGCATCATGGGCACCATGTTGGTGTTCGGCGTGTTGAGAATCTCCGACAGCGCTTGCCGGAGCAGCCGCAGGGCCTCGCCGGTCTCCTGCCGGTCCAGCGCCATGGCCCCCAGGTTGTGGGCGCAGAGCGCGGCCACGCGGCGCTGCCCGGCGGCCAGGGCTCGGCTCCTGCCGGTCTCGTAGTCGTTGCGCGCCCTCTCCGGGTCGCCGCGAAGGCGCGCGGCCTCGCCTGCGTAGAGGTCTGTGGCGGCTACCTGCCCTTCATCGCCCACCGACTGGAAGTACGCACGCGCGGCGCGGTACTGCTCGTCGGCGGCGTCGGCCTCGCCGCGCTCCAGTTCGGTATGCCCGCGCAGCACCTGGGCCCACGCCCTGTGCGACGGGCTGCCCAGCTCCTCGGCCATGCGCAGGCCCCTGGCGCTGAGCCGGTCGGTCTCGGTCGCGTCGCCTGCGAGCCACGCGAACTCGGCCGACCGGAGCATGGCCGCCACCCGAAGCTCGGACGGCGCCTGGCCCTCGGCCAGCGAAAGGGCGCGGTTCAGCCGGACAGCGCCCTCGCCGGCGGCCCTCCGCGCCCACCAATAGACGACCAGGTCGCTTGAGAGCGACAGGGCCTCGTCGGCGAGGCGTCGCGCCTCGGCGTAGTCCAGCGCGCCGCGGAGGTTGTCCCGCTCGCCGTCCATGGCCTCGATCCACTCGCGCCGGCTCCCCTGGTCGTCGGCCGAGGCGCGGTGGGCCGCGGCGGCGTAGAAGCAGAGGTGGCGGCGGCGGGCCGCGTCCTCCTCGCCGCTCTCGGCCAGGCGCTCCACGGCATACTGGCGCACGGTCTCCAGCATGCGGTACCGCCCCTCGTCGCCGCTGTTCGGATCGAATACCACCATCGACTTGTCGACCAGCGCGCTGAGAAGGTCGACGATGGGCGTCTCCTCGATTTCCGCATCGTCCTGCTCGAGCGCGCAGACCTCCTCGGCCGCCGCCAGCGTCCACCCGCCGCCGAAGACCGCCAGGCGGCGGAAGAGCGCCCGCTCGCCCAGGGTGAGCGTATCGTGGCTCCAGCCGATGGCGGCGCCCAGCGCCTGGTGCCTCTGCGGGGCGCCCGGCGAGTTGGAGACCAGCAGGTGGAAGGCGTCGCCCAGCCGCTGGGCGATCTGCTCCACGGGCATGGCCCGCACGCGGGCGGCGGCAAGCTCCAAGGCGAGCGGGTTGCCGTCAAGCCGCCGCACGATGGCCGCCACGGCCGGCGCGTTCTTCTCCGACAGGGCGAAATCGGAGCGGACGCCCCGCGCGCGCTCGACGAAGAGCCGGACCGCCGGGTACTGCAGCAGGCCGTTCACCGTGCCTGGCCGCGGCGCGTCGTCGTCCGGAGGCATGTCGAGCGCAGGTAGCTGGTAGACGCTCTCGCCCACCACGCTCAGCGGCTGCCGCGACGTGGCCAGGAGCCTCAGGTCGGGACAGCAAGTGAGGAGCAGGGCCGCCATCCGGCCCGCCTGATCGTGAACGTGCTCGCAGTTATCCAGCACCATGAGCAGGCGGCGCGGGCCGAGTATGCGCTTCAGGGCGTCGAGGCAGGGCTCGCCGGGTGTCTCGGCCAGCCCCAGCGCGGCGGCGGCGGCGCGGCAGACCTGGCCGCTGGGCGCAATGGCGCTCAGGTCCACGAGCCAGACGCCGTCGGGGAAGGCCGCGCCCAGTTCGCGGGCCACGTGCAGGGCCAGGCGGGTCTTCCCCACTCCGCCGGGTCCCGCCAGCGTGACGAGCCGGGCCTCCTCCAGCGCCACGGCCACGCGGCGCGCGTCGGCCTCGCGGCCGATCAGCTGGGTGAGCGGCGCGGGCAGCCGGCCCGTGGCGGCCAGCGGCGGCTCAAGCTCGAGGATCAGCGCCGGGCGTGCGGCGGCCCGGCTCCGCGCCTCCATCCGCACGGCCTCGAAGAGGTCCACGGTCTCCGGCGATGGGTCCGAGTTCATCTCGCGCCGCAGGAGGATGCGCAGGTCGCGGTAGGCCGCCAGCGCGCCCGCGTAGTCGCCGGCACGAGCCAGGGCCTGCATGAGCGCCCGTCGCGCGGTCTCGCTGAGCGGGTCGGCGCCGGCCATGCGGCGCAGGTAGGCGATGCTTCCCGGCAGGTCGCCGGTCTCGGCGCAGTGGTCTGCCAGGCGCTGGAGGGCGTCGAGGTAGGCCTGCTCCCGGACGTCGCGCTCCTGGCCCACCCACTCCTCGGCGCATCCCTCCAGCAACGGACCCGCGTAGGCTGCGGCCGCCGTGGCCGCCGACTCGGGGTCACTCCGCCGGACGGCCTGGTCGAAGGCCACGAGGTCCGCCTCCTCCGGGGCGAGGTTCAACCGGAGCGAGCGCGGCGAGGGCGCCTCGATCCTCTCCGCATGCGGGCCCAGCGCGCGGCGCAGGTCTGCCAGGCTCTGCCGCAAGCTCACCGAACCGGCCGCCTCGCCGGCGTCGGGCCAGAGCATGGTGGTGAGCCACTCGCGGGAGACCTCGCGGCCGTTCCGCAGCGCCAGCAGCGCCAGAAGCCAGACCCCCTTGCGGGAGCGGAGCCGGGGCATGGCCGCGCCGTCCAGCTCCCCGGCGAACGCGCCGAAGAAGCTGAACCGGAGCGTGCGATGCGTGACACCGCGGCCCGCGTGGATGTCACGCAAGTCGGCTCGCGATGTCATCGGCGCCGTTACGGCCACTGGAGATACTGGGTTCATCTCAACTCCTCGGAGGCGACCAAGGTGAAACTGCATCGACAGACCGTCGCACTTGCTGCCCTCGGCATTGCCGACCTGGCAGCGACACTCTGGTTGGTCAGCCGCTGCGGTGCGGCGGAGGCCAACCCCTTCATGGCCAGGCTCCTGGCCCATAGCCCATGGGCTCTGGCCGCCGTCAAGCTCGGAGCGCTGGTGCTGGCCCTGGGCATCCTCGAGTGGGCCTGGCGGGTCCATCCCCGCACCGTCCGCTTCGCCGCCAACGCGGCCGTCGCGGCGTACATCGGCATTTACGCGGTGGGCGTGTCCCGGGCCAACGACACATCGCACCTGCCGATGGAGACGCCGCCCAGCCCCATCTCGGCGCGCATCTACGCCCGGATCCATGCCCGCCAGGCCGCCCGCCGCGAGGCCGCGCTGATGCTGACCGCGCCGCCCGCCGAGGCCCGCGTCTCGGCGCCGCTCATGGCGCGGCCCGTGGTCGACTAGCCTCGGCAATACGCACATTCGACGGACCAACCGGGCGTGACGTTGCGCCGGGAGGGCCCATAGGCGGGAAGTTCACGCAGATCGGCCCATTCCGTCAACGCCGCCGTCACGCCCGGACGGAGCCCGACCCGCTTGCAGGGAGGCCGCGCAGGCCTCCTGCGCACCAGAAAGGAGCCGCGCACCATGCGCGTCGACAAGAGACGTGGGTTCACACTCATCGAGCTGCTGGTAGTTATCGCGATCATCGCGATACTGGCGGCCATCCTCTTCCCGGTCTTCGCACAGGCCCGGGAGAAGGCCCGGCAGGCCTCCTGCCTCTCCAACATGAAGCAGCACGGCCTCGCCATCCTGATGTACTCGCAGGACTACGACGAGCTGATGCCGCAGGGCCTGCTCAACATCCCCGGCATCGGCTGGGGAGCCACCTACTTCTGGTCGACGCCCTACGACATCCGTGGGGGCGCGGCCGGCCTGGGCCAGTGCATCTGGGCCAACGCGATCCAATCCTATATGAAGAACGTGGGCGTGCTGGAGTGCCCAAGCACCATGCCCTGGACGCTCAACGCCACCCCCACCGTCAGGCCGCCGCACCGGATCTCCGGCATCTTCAACGGCGATCTGGGAAGCTACCCGCAGCCCGGCATCGCGCAACCGGCCGATGTCATCATGGTCTGGACCGGGTTCCTCAAGAGCGGGCCGCTGGGCTACGCCAACGTGAACCCGACCCTCACCTGCCCCGACGCCACGCAGCCCTGCGTCTACCAGCCCCGGAGCGCCGCCGGTTGCGCCGCGGCCACCACCAACGGCTACCGCGACGTCCTGCGCCTCTACACCGGCATGCCCAAGTACAACTCCTGGGTCCACGGGAGCGGCGACAACTTCACCTTCGCCGACGGCCACTCCAAGTGGCGCCCGCTCAAGGCCGATCCCAACATGGACCCGTTCTCGACGACCAACACCGAGAACGGCGAGGTCCTCAACGCCTCGGGCGGCTTCAGCACCTGGTGGAACGGATGCCACCGCTGGCTCTTCCGCCCCGACTACCAGCCGTAGGATGCGAGGCGCCTCGCGCCGCTGCCGGCGAAACCCCCTGTCGGCCCCTGAAGCGGAGGCGAGGCGCAGCGGGAGGAACCCCTGACCGGCGACCGGAGCGCCTGCGGCGGACCCAACCGTCGCAGACGCTGCGATCGCCGGACCTCCCGCGTCCGAAACGCATCGCGACGAAGGAGACACGCATGAGAAGAGCAAACGCACAGCGGCGGGCCATCTGGTGCGGCGCACTGGTCGTCCTGGCATTGGCCGGATGCACCGACAAGAGGAACGAGACCTACGGTCCCCCGGAGCCCCCCAGGGCCAACTCCCGCGAGACGCCCATGGCCGAGGGCTCATCCGTGACGCCCATGGCCGGACGACCCTCCGCGGCTCCCGCCGAGTCCAGGCCCGACGCGGCGCCGAAGACCTTCTAGTCCGACGCGTCCGACAAGTCCGATCCACACGCAGCAGCGCCCCCGGAAGCCGAAGCCTCCGGGGGCGCTGACAGGCGGGCGACGCTACTTCGGCTTGGCCGTGCGCATGCCCTGGTAGGTGCCGGCGTCGTACTGGGTCTTGCTCATCATGTACCAGCCGATCGCGCCCAGCGCCACGATCACGATGACGGCGGCGACGACCGGGTTGACCTGCTTCTTCATCCTGGGGCCTCACGCGCATGGGGACGGCCGCGTGGCCGTCCCCATGCTTGCTCCGCGGTGCGGCGGTCCGGCCCGCCCCGCTACTTGTCCTTCTTCTGGACCTTGGCCTGCTTCTGGACCTCGCTCACCTTCTGCTCGCCGCAGCCGGCCAGCACCGTGACCAGAGCCGACAGGCAGAGGATCGAGGCGAGGGCTAGGAGGCCTGTTCGCGACTTCATGGCCTAGTTGATGCGGACGCGGTCGCGAACGATCATCGCCGCCACGTTGCCGCAGGTCTGACCGACGCCGTAGCCGCCGTTCCGCTCCTGCACGCTGTTCTTGTCGTAGCAGTAGTAGCGGATCCAGTCGATGCTCTCGGGCATGATGTCGAAGCCGTCGCCATCAGCCGCGAACGAGAACGCGCCCATCTTGGTCGACTTGGCGTGGCCGTCCACGAAGCAGAACTGGTAGTTCGAGCCGTGGCGCATGGCGCCGGGCGTGGTGCCGTCGCCGGTCTGGAAGTAGAAGGCCAGCGTGTACATGTTGGTATCGTTCGTATCGCCGGTCAGGATCGTCTCTGCCGGATGGACGAACTCTGCCAGGACGCGGCCGCGCCACATGCTGTCGCCGGGCGGGTTCGGGGCGGCCTCTTCCTGGTGGAAAATGCCGTTGCCGTTGCGGTACGAGTAGATACCGAAGTTCGGGGCGTAGCCGACGCAGCGGCCGGAGGGGTCAACGGACGTGTCGCACCCGCGGAGGTTGCGGCTCGGGCAGTAGAAGATGCTCCGGTTCTTGACGTAGGGCTGCAGCAGGTACTGGAACTCGCCGCGGTCGTTCAGCAGGTCGGAGTTGTACTGCGTGACGAACGTCTCATCGTAGTCCTGGGCGTACATCAGGAAGGAGAGACCGAAGTTCTTCACGTTGCTGGTGCACGTGACGCGACGGGCGCTCTCGCGGGCCTGTGCGAAGACAGGGAAGAGGATCGCAGCCAGGATGGCGATAATTGCGATCACCACCAGCAGCTCGATCAGGGTGAAGCCGTGCCGACGATTGACCATTGACCTCGCTCCTTGGGCCGGAGCCGAACCTGCCGCGGCCACCCGACACGCCGCTGGCACTGAGCCCGCTCCGGCAAGCACATGGCCAGGTTGCCCAAGCGCCGGAACGATGTCCGATGCCCGTTGCCCCCATTGGCTTGTGAGAGCATACCACGGCGCGCATTAAGATGATATGAAGCCGGTCTCGCGCCGTGTCTGCGGGCAATCCGACCGCGGGCGCCTTGATCCTCAGGCCGAGGCAGGGATATCCCCGGCCCGCGGCCAACTATGGGGCAGCAACGCTCGGCCCGGCGCCGACGCCAAGGAGCACGCACGCACATGGACGTTCTCAAGACACCCGGCGACACCAGTTGGTTCGTCAACGATCGTTTCGGCATGTTCATCCACTGGGGCCTCTATGCCCTGCCCGCGCGGCACGAGTGGGTGAAGCACCAGGAGCGCATCCCGGACGACGTCTACGACAAGTACTTCAAGCACTTCGACCCCGACCTCTACGACCCCACGATCTGGGCCGACGCGGCGGCCGGCGCGGGCATGAAGTACTTCGTCATCACCACCAAGCACCACGAGGGCTTCTGCCTCTGGGACAGCAAGGTCACGCAGTACAAGGTCACCAACACCCCCTACGGCCGCGACCTGCTCCACCCCATGGTCGACGCCTTCCGCGAGAAGGGTCTCCGCACGGGCTTCTACCACTCGCTGATCGACTGGCACCACGAGGACTTCATCGTTGACAACCTCCACTCCATGCGCGACAGCCCCGAGCGGGCCGCCATGAACGTGGGGCGCGACCAGAGCAAGTATGCCGCCTACCTTCACGCCCAGGTCCGCGAGCTCCTCACCGAGTTCGGCAAGGTGGACGTGCTCTGGTTCGACTTCAGCTACCCCAACCCCGAGCCCGGCCTGGGCAAGGGCAAGGATGACTGGCAGAGCGAAAAGCTCTACAAGCTCGTCCGAGAACTGGCGCCCAACGTCATCCTCGACGACCGCCTCGACCTGCCCGACGGCTGGGACATCAAGACGCCCGAGCAGTACCAGCCCCGCGAGTGGATCACCGTGGGCGGCCAGAAGGTCGTCTGGGAAGCCTGCCAGACCTTCTCCGGATCCTGGGGCTACCACCGCGACGAGACGAGCTGGAAGAGCGTGGACCAGCTGATCCAGATGCTCATCGACACGGTGAGCAAGGGTGGCAACCTGCTGCTGAACGTCGGCCCCACCGGCCGCGGCGAGTTCGACTACCGCGCCCTCCAGAGCCTGCAGGGCATGGGAGAGTGGATGAAGCGCCACAGCCGCTCCATCTACGGTTGCACCCAGGCGCCCGAGGGCTTCACCGCCCCGCAGGACTGCCGCCTCACCTACAACCCGGACACCAACCGCATGTATGTGCATGTATATGCGTGGCCGTTCGTGCACCTGCACCTGGACGGGTTCGCGGGGAAGGTGGAGTACGCCCAGTTGCTCAACGACGCCTCCGAGGTCCACATGAAGGGACCCGAGCCCTGGCAGGTGGGTCCCGACGGCGCCAAGGGGAAGGAGACCCTGACCCTGTCGCTGCCGGTGGTGAAGCCCAACGTCACCGTTCCCGTCATCGAGCTGTTCATGAAGTAGCCGCCACGCGGCGCCGGGCCGAGCCGCATCCCTCGGTCCGGCGCCGCGTGGCGGTAGCCGGGGAGACCGACCATGCCGCGCAGGCCCAACATCATTCTCTGCACATTCGACCAGCTCCGCGCCTTTGAGGTGGGCTGCTACGGCAACCCCGTGATCCGGACGCCGGCGCTGGACCGCCTGGCCCGTGAAGGCGTGCGTTGGCAGACGGCCGTGACCAACTACCCGGTCTGCATGGCCGCCCGAGCGGCGCTCCTCTCCGGCCAGTACAACCGGACCTGCACCGGCGGCGTCTCCAACGTGAACTTCCAGACCGTAGGCGGCGACTGCGCCATGCCGGAGTACCCCTTCGCCGGACGCCCGCACCTCCCCGACGTCACGCTGCCCGAGCTGCTCCGGGCCCAGGGCTACCACACCGCCGCCGTCGGCAAGTGGCACATCCACTCCTGGCCGCAGGACGTCGGGTTCGACGAGTACGTGATCCCGCGTGTGCACCATTGCCACACCGGCCAGAGCTACACCGAGAACGGCGGTCCCGAGTTCGTGCCGCCGGGCTACAGCCTCGACTTCGAGGTTGAGCGCGTCGGCCGCTTCCTCCGCGAACGCGCGACCGAGGCGGAGCCGTTCTTCCTCTACGCGAACATCTCGCCTCCGCACTGCCCCATGAGCGACGCGCCGGACGCCTATACATCAATGTATGGGCGGGACAGCGTGACGGTGCGTCCCAATGCAGACCCGAACCGCCGCCTGGAGAACCAGGAGTATCACTTCAAGGTCTACCGCTGGGACTTCCGCCACTACAGCTTCCACCTGCCCTACACCGAGGAGCTGCCCGACGGCTTCGGCCTTCGAGACATCCTGTCCCTCTACTACGGCGCCACCTCCTGGGCCGACAGCGCCCTGGGCCGCATGCTCGCCGCGCTGGACGAGGCCGGCCTCGCCGAAGAGACGATCGTCATGGTCACCTCGGACCACGGCGACAACCTGGGCAGCCACGGCCTGGTGCAGAAGGGAACTCCCAACGAGGAGTCGATCCGCGTGCCCTTGCTGGCGCGATGGCCCGGAAGGCTCCCCGCCGGCGGCGTGGCGACCGAGGGCGTCGCATCGCTGGTGGACCTGGCGCCCACGCTGCTGGAACTCTCCGGCCTGGAACCGCCGCCGCACATGCACGGCGCGAGCCTGGCCCCGGCGCTTCGCGGCGATGTCCAGGCCGTCGGCCCCGACGCGGGCATCGTGGAGATGGGCCACGGCGTGGCCGTCCGCACGGCGGACCGCATGGCCTTCATCCCATTCGACGGCGAGCGCCGCCTGGGCCGGACCGCCACGCAGCTCTACGACCTCGCGGCGGACCCCTACGAACTACAGAACCTGGCCGGCGATCCTGCCCGCGCCGCCGAGCAGGCCGAACTGGAGCGCCGCATCCGGGAATGGGACGCACGCACGCCGTGGATGGCAGGCCGTTGACGGACAGGGGAAAGTCGAAAGTCGAAAGTGAAAAGGCGGACGGCGGCGCAGTGGGTGGCCGGTCTGGGAGGGTGGGCATGGAACTGAGAGACATCCGCGGCATCGTGGAGCGGGTCGACGAGGAGAGAATCCGCCGGGGTGTCTTTGCACTGGCGGCCGACCCGCTGCCGCGCCGGACGCTGAACTTCACGCTGCCCGGCCACGACAGGTCGACGCTGGAGGAAGCCGACGACTGGATCGCCGCACGCCTCGCCGACGCGGGCCTGAAGGTGGAGCGGCGCCCCTACCCGGTGCAGGCCTACTCCTGCGACCGGACCAAGCCCCTGCACCACTGGTACGCCGCGCCGGAGCCGGGCGCGCCCACCTACACCGCCCACAACCTCATCGCCGAGATTCCCGGCACCGAGCGGCCCGACGAGGTCATCGTCCTCGTTGCGCACAAGGACTCGCAGAGCTGGATCGACTGCCCCGGCGCACTGGACAACGCTGTGGGGACCGTCTGCCTCACCGAGATGGCCCGCCTGCTGGCCCGCGCCGGCCTCCGGCGCACGGTGCGCTTCCTCTTCTGCAACGAGGAGCACACGCCCTGGACCAGCGCCCACGCGGCCAACGAGTGGCGAGAGCGCGGCGACAACCTGGTGGCGGTCTACAACGTCGACTCGCTGGGCGGGAAGTCGGACGATGACCGCCGAGCCGGCCGCGCGACCTGCGCCACGCTGATCACGCTCGACGAAGGCCGGCCCCTGGCGGAGCTGATGGAGCGCATGAACCGCGACCTCGGCATCGGCCTGGAGCATCAGATCGTCCAGCGCGAGTTCGCCAACGACGACGACGGCTCGTTCGTCAAAGCCGGCTACGGCGCTGCCGTGGCGGTCATCGGCTCCTTCCCCTACGCCGACGAGGAGTACCACATGCCCGGCGACACCGCCGACCGGGTGGATTTCGCCAACGTCCGCATGGCCGCCCAAGCGGTCCTGGCCTGCATCCTCTCCCTGGCCGGCTGAAGGACGACAACCCCAGACCGTCGGTCGAGGCGCCTGTTCGCCGCCGGGCGGACAGGCGTATCGAGCCCGCAGCCGCCGTCCAGTCGCCGAAGGGCGACTTCCCGCCGTTCGTTGCAGCGGTTTCAACCGCCCGCACCCCATCAAGCCACCTCGCCGACGGAGTCGGGGTCCTTCGTTTCACTCAGGACGACGGCAAGGGCGCCCCGCCACACCGCCCCTGGTGGCTCGGCCCTACTCAACCGACGACCGGGCGCGCTTGCTCGTCAACACGGACGAGCACGGACGCACACGGACCGCATCACCCCAGCACCCCCTCGGCGCCGGAGGCGCGGCGGAACAGCGGCGGCGCTCGCGGCGTCTGAGACCTGAGCAGCGGCGACGCTTGCCTGTCGCGTTCTTGCGCCACTGCCATGGAGGAAACCCGATTGAGCCTTCGCAGATGGTACGCACTCCTCGCCATCGCCGTCTCTCTAGCCGCCGGCCTATCGACGCCACCGGCCTCCGCCGACGTGGCGCTCTGGGCGTGGGGCTTCAACAACAACGGCCAGCTCGGCGACGGAACCCTGACCGACCGGCCTTCGCCCGTCCGGTCCGTGGCGGGCCTCACCGGCATCAAGGCCATCGCCGCCGGCCAGTTCTTCACCCTCGCCCTGAAGACGGACGGGACCGTCTGGTCCTGGGGCGACAACTCCTACGGCCAGCTGGGCGACGGCACGATGACCGATAGCCTGACCCCGGTCCAGGTGGTGGGCCTCACCGACGTGAAGGCCATCGCCTGCGGCAGCGAGCACGCCCTGGCGCTGAAGACCGATGGCACCGTCTGGGCCTGGGGCACCAACTACTGCGGCGCCCTGGGCGACAACACCGAAGTCGACAGCGCCGTGCCGGTGCAGGCCTACGGCATCTCCGATGTCACCGCCATCGCCGCGGGCTACTGGTTCAGCATGGCCCTCATGTCGGACGGCACCATCGGCTCATGGGGCGACAACTACTGGGGCACCCTGGGCGACGGTACGGATCTGGATTGCCCGTACCCCATCTACGTCCAGGGCATCTCCGACGCCGTGGCCATCGCCTGCGGCGACTATCAGGCCTACGCCATCCACGCCGACGGCACGGTCTCCTCGTGGGGATGCAACATCATGGGCCAACTGGGCCAGGGAACCGCCGATCTGGACGCCCACATGCTCGTCCAGGAGGTGCTCAATCTGAGCGACGTGAAGGAAGTGACCAGCGGCGCCCGCCATACGCTGGCCCGCAAGCAGGACGGCAGCGTCTGGTCCTGGGGCTGGAACTTCTATGGCCAGCTCGGCGTGGGCGTGGCCGGCGACAGCTACACTCCGATCCCCATCACGACCCTCTCCGGCATCACGAGCATTGCCGCCGGAGGCTACCACAATCTGGCGCTCAAGTCCGACGCCACCGTGGTGTCCTGGGGCCAGGGGAGCTACAAGGCCATCGGCGACGGCGCCACCGAGCATCGCCTGGCGCCGGTGGCCGTGCCCGGACTGGCCGGCGTCACAGCCATCAAGTGCGGCCGGCGCTACATCCTAGCCCTCCTCGCCCCACAGGCCAAGGCGCCCACCTCGATCTACGCGCCCGCCCGTAGCGGCGTCATCACCACCACCGTGGCGCTGAAGGGCTACCTCAAGCGGACGAGCGACAACGCCTGGGTCTCCGGACGCACGCTGGAGTTCACGGTGGCCGGCACTGCGGTAGGCTCAGCGACCACGTCGGCGGTAGGTGAGGCGATCCTCAACTGGCTCATTGCTGACGGCGCCGCGTCGCGGACCATCGGCGTCGGCTTCGCCGGCGATGCGTCGTATGAGCCCTCCAGCACCACCGCCACCCTCACCGCCCAGACCGTGGCGACCAAGGTCTACGTGGTCGACCGCACGCAGAAGATCAAGCAGTACACCGTGCTCAAGGCCTACCTCTACCTGCTGAACAACACCATCGTGGCGGGCAAGCCGATGGCGGTGAAGGTCGACGGCACGGCCCTCGGCACGCTGAACACGAACGCCTCCGGCTACGTGCAGTTCGGCTACACGGTGCCCGAGGGCGCGGGCGCCGGCGTCCGGGTGATCCGCGGGGAGTTCGCCGGCGACGGCGGCTACAACGCCTCGGCCAACACGGGCAAGCTCACCGTCACGCAGGGCAACCTCTACATCTGGCCCTACATCCGAAGCGGCAAGGTGGGCACGAACCACCCGCTGAAGGCCTATGTCCGCAGCCTGCCGGACTACGTCATCCAGCCCGGCAAGCCCATCGCGTTCAGCGTCAACGGCACGCCCGTGGGCACGGCCAACGTGGCGGCCGACGGCTGGGCATCGGTCACCTGGGCCATCCCGGCGGGCGAGCCGACGGGCTCCCATACCGGCTCGGCGGCCTTCGCCGGCGACAGCTGGTACGCCGCCGTCACCGCCAACACCGCGTTCAACGTGGTGCCGTAGTCCGCTCCGGCGCCCGGCTCCTCGCCGTCTGCGGCCCGGAGCCGGGCGCCGGACCTGCCGAGGCGCGGGTCGCCGCGCGGGACCACCGCAAGTCAGCGCCCAAGGATTCCAGGGATTCCAAGGACCGTCGGTACGGTCCGCACTCGCCCCGGGAAAGGGATGGCCGTATGAAGCCTCTCAGCCGCGTCTCTCGCCTGCTCGCACCGGCCTGCCTGGCTTCGTGCTTGCTGCTGATGGCCGCTGCCGGAGCCCGCCGCCCCTCGCGGCAATCCCCCGCCGCCGCGCCGGGCGCCATCGTGCGGGAGGACTGGCGCTTCCGCGAGACGCTTCGGGCCATCCGCGATTGGGAAGACATCCTCGCCCGTTGGCAGGCCGCCACCCCGGCCGACCAGCGCGTCCCGGTCCTACCGGCGCCCGTCGACGGATCGGTCGTCCGTTGGCCCAACCCCATCCCCCGCACGCTGTTGGCCGGCCTCGACCCCGACGCCGCAGTGACCGTGCGCACCGCGGGCGACGGCTTTGAGGTGACCGGTCCCGACGCCGCCGCGCCGCGCACCGTGGCGGCGGGCGCGCAGGTGGTGGGGCTGAAGCACCCCGGCGGCGGCGCCAGGGACCAGTGGTACCACGCCTACGAGCGCCGCTTCGACGCCATGACGACCTTCCGGCCCCGCGCCGCAGCCTTCGCGCTGGGCCTCGACGCCCCGTTCGACTTCCGCGCCGGGCCCAACACACTGCGCCTAAGCCTCCGCTCGGTGGGCGCGGCCACGCGGGTCGCCGTGTCGCTACGCCAACTCCTGCCCGACGGCGAGCGCGACCGGGGTAGCCGGATCATCGCCTTGGCGGCCTCCGAGACGCAGGTCGTGGAGATGCCCTTCGAACTGCGCCGCCCCGGCGGTTCGCTGCTGCTCGTGACGCTCACCTGCGGCGGCGAGAGATACCTGCTGCCCCTCTTCACGCACGTCGAGGATGTGGACGCCATCCTCACGGGCGTCGGCCGCGGCCTGGCCGACCAGCCGGACGAAGCCGGCTCGTCGCGTCTGGCCGCCCTTGTGCGCCGCGCCGCCGCCGGTCCGCAAGGCCCCGAGTGGCGCACGCTCTTCGAGGAGGCCTCCGCCCTGCGCGACCGGCTCCTGCTCCGGCTCGTGCGCTTCGATAGGCTCCTCTTCGTCAAGCGCAAGCCCTTCGTCTCCGAGCAGCCCTACATGGACGCGCACCACCTCTGGAACCGGCCCGGCGGCGGCATCTACAAGCTTTCGCCCGTGCGGCCCGACGGCCGGGTGACGCCGGTGGTGGAGGGCCTGGGCGAGGGCGTCTATCGCGACGTGAACCTCCACTGGGACGCCACGCGGCTCCTCTTCTCGTTCGGCAATGGGAACGACGCCTGGGATGGCGGCCAGAGCTACCACATCTATGAGGCGCGCCTCGACGGCTCCGGCCTG
>JAPLCQ010000053.1 GCA_026392115.1 Armatimonadota bacterium
GCATCAGCGTGAGCCCGGCGGCGGTCTTGAGCAGCACGGCCGTGGCCTTCTCGGGCAGCTTCTCGGGCGAGAACGGCGTGTCCAGCGAGGCCAGCTCGGCCGCGTCCCGGGTGGGAATGCCCACGATGCGCGCCTCGATGGGCTTGCCGTCGCGGGCCTCCTTCTCCTCGACGATGACCTCGGCGCCGGGGTTGGCCTCGATCATCTCCTGCTGCGTCAGGCAGGTGCGCTCGGCCAGCACGCGGCGGCGCGTGGCCGTGACGGAGGTCACCTTGAGCCCCTTGGCCGCCGTGGAGACCCAGAAGGTGCCAAGCACGGGCGCGGGCAGGTAGTCCATGGCCACGTGCCCGCCTGCGGCCAGCGGCATGGCGCCCTGGTGGAGCAGTAGCGCGTGGCCGTCCTTGAAGACGGTCACCTCGCGCACGGGCATGCGGGCCAGCGCGCTGAGGGGCTGCGCCTGCTCCGGCGCGGCGGCGGCGCTCGCGGCGGCGGCGATGACGGCGATCATGGCGATCCAGGTGCGCATGGGGCAACCTCCTGACCCGTTGTCGAGTCACCAGTTGTGACGGCCGCCGCCGCCGATCAGTTACCGCCGGCAGGCAGGTGCCGGGCGGTTCGGCGTCGAACATCGGTCCTGAAATCGTCGCAACACCGGGGAGCCGCCGAAGCCGGCGCCATGCCCGAGGGAAGAGGTGCATCGTGAGCGTGGAGTTGAGCCGCAGGGCTCTCATAGGCAGCGGGATCGCCGTGGCCGGCGGGCTGCTGCCGGTCGGCGCTGAGGCAGCGCGCAAGCGGCGCGTTGTCGTCTGGTCCGAGGGCACGGCGCCCAGGGCCGTCTATCCCAACGACATCAACGGGGCCATCGCCGAGGGGCTGAAGCCGCTGAAGGGCTGGGACATCCGGGTCGCCAGCATCAACGAGCCCGACCAGGGCCTGCCCGACGACCTGCTGAACAGCACCGATGTGCTCATCTGGTGGGGCCACGCACGGCACGGCGACGTGCAGGACGCGCTGGTTGAGAAGATCGTGAAGCGCGTGAAGGTCGACGGCATGGGCTTCATTCCCACGCACTCGGCGCACTACTCCAAGCCGCTGCGGGCCGTGCTGGGCACGAACTGCGGATGGGCGGGCGGCTACTTCGAGGACGGCTCGCCGGTGGAGATCCTCGTCAAGGCCCCGAAGCACCCCATCGCCCGGGGCGTCGGCAATTTCGTGATCCCGAAGACGGAGCGCTACTGCGACCCGTTCGAGGTCCCGACCCCGGAGGCCCTGGTCTTCGACGGCGTCTACACGCTGCCCAACGGCTCCAAGCAGAACGCCCAGCAGGGCATGACCTGGACCGTGGGCAAGGGGCGCATCTTCTACTTCCAGCCCGTCCACGAGACCTACCCCTACTACACCATGCCGGAGGTTGCCCGCATCTTCCGCAACGCCGTGGAGTGGTGCGCCCGCAAGTAGGATCGCCGCCCCACAGGAGAACCCGATGACGCCTCGTGAGCGCTTCTGCAGCGTGCTGGAGTTCCGTGCGCCGGACCTGCGGACGTGCCACAATACCGGCGAACGCCGCGGCAGCGAGGACGGGCAACCATGATGCAGTACGCCGGTGACCGACCCAAGATCACACGCATCCGCGTCAGCGGGTTGCGATGCCTTGCCGACGTCACGCTCGATCTGGAGGGTCTGACCGTCCTCATCGGGGATAACGGCTCGGGCAAGAGCAGCCTGCTGGAGGCCCTCGAACTCCTGCGGAAGATGGCCCAGCCCGGCGCGTTCGCGGCCGACGTGGTGGACCGCGTCCACGGTGGACGCGGAAGCCTCCTTCGGCACGGCGCCTCGACGCTTGAGCTTTGCGTCTGGATTGAACGCGGCGGACCACCCATGGCGTTCCACGTTGCCCTGGGCTTCACGGCGACCTCCGCCTACGTCGAGGCGGAGAGCCTGACGGTGCAGACCGATCCCGCCGCGCCCGAGCCCCTGCAGGCCGTCTGGCGAAAGGGCGCGGCGGCCAGGATCTTTGACGTGGAATCGCGCCGCACCGTAAGGATCGAAGCCGACGACCTCGACGCGGCGGCCCTGGCATCGACGGCCTTCGGGCTCGCGGCGCAGCCTGCCCAGAAGCGGCTCGTTCAGGCGCTCGGCGACCTGGAGGTCCACCCCTTCCTGGCGACCGTGCCCTCGTGGGCGCGGCCTGCCGGTCGTGATACCGGCATGCGTGACATCCAGCGCCTGGAGCACTCAAGCCGGCTGGAATCCGACGGCTCCAACCTGCCCAACGTGCTCCACGCGCTCCGGAACGCGACAAACGGCGCCTGGCCGCGGGTGATCGAGAGGGCGCGCCACGGCCTCGGCCACGACCTGCGCGACATCGTGTTCCCGCAGGAGGGCCCGCCCGGCTTCGTCTCCATGCAGGTCCACCTGGCGGGCCTGGGCGACAAGACGGCGCCCGGCTGGGCGCTCTCCGAGGGCCAGCTCACCTATCTCGCCTACATCGCCGCCTGCGAGACCGCCACGGAGCGCTCTCTGCTCTGTTTTGACGAGCCCGAGAACCACCTGCACCCGGCCCTGCTCGCGCGCGTCGCCTGGATGCTGGAGGAGCTTGCCGAGACCACGCCGGTCGTCGTCGCCACGCACTCAGACAGGCTGCTCGACGCCCTCACTGATCCCGGCGCGTCGGTCGTCGTCTGCGAATTCGACGAGGCCCGCGCCACCCGGCTCCGGCGCCTGAACGCCGAGGCTCTGGCCGACTGGCTCACCGACTACCGCGGCCTCGGCGACCTGCGGGAGAACGGCTACCTGCCACATGTTCTGGCCGAGCCGATGTCCGACGATTCAGTATGAGGATCTTCACCGTCTTCTACGAGGACCAGCTCGGGATCGCGGTCAAGGACTTCGGCCCGCACACGTTGCTCCTCCAGTGCCTTGCAGACCGCACCGGCGGCGCCTACTTCGATCTTGGCCGGGAAGTGGTCGCCGTACCGAAGAAGGGGAACAACAAGCTCCTGGCGTGCCTGCGAGGCGAGGACTGCCGGCGGGCGATCCACCGCGGCCCCGCGTGCGCCGTGTTCGATGAGGATAAGGTGCGCAAGATGCTGGCCCTGCCCGCGACCGCCTGCAAGTCGGCGGCGCTGGCGGCGCTGCGGGAGGGAGCCGAGGAGCCGTTGGCCATCATCCTCCTTGAGCGGAACGTGGAGACGCTGGTCAGGGCATGTCTGGAGGCCCTCTGCGAGCCGGCTCCACCCGATCTCCACAAGCACGAGGTCCGCGACAGAGCGCTCAACCGGTTGGCCTGCGGCGGCTCGCCCGACCAGCGCCGTCGCGTGCTCGTTGCCTGCCCGTCGTTTGCCAGGCTCGTGAACGCTGTGGCGGCCGCGCTCGAGCCCGCCTGACGGCACGCCACGCTTCCACTTCCGTGAGGAGAACCCGATGACGCCTCGTGAGCGCTTCTGCAGCGTGCTGGAGTTCCGTGCGCCGGACGACCGAATGCCCATGGTGGAGTGGGCGGCCTGGTGGGACGCCACATTCAACCGATGGAAGACCGAGGGGCTTCCGGCCGACATGGGCTGGGACGAGTCGCTGCGCCACTTCGGGCTGGACCCGCTGGTCTGCATCGGCGCAAGCGGCATCGGGCCCGACTGCCCCCGGGCCACGTCGCACGGCGGAGCCATCGTCCGCGACGAGGCCGACTACGAGGCCGTGCTGCCGCACCTCTACGCCGACGCCACGATCGAGGCGCTCCTGGCTTCGGCGGCCTCGCTGAAGGAGAGGCACGACCGGGGCGAGATCGTCATCCGGCTCTGGCTGGACGGCTTCTTCTGGTTCCCGCGCATCCTTCTGGGCATCGAGCCGCACCTCTACGCCTTCCACGACCAGCCCGCGCTGCTTCACCGCATCAACGAGGACCTCACCCGGTTCAACCTGCGGGCGGTGGAGGCCCTCTTCCCGCTGCTGAAGCCCGATATGGTGGGATTCGCCGAGGACATGTCGTACAACCACGGCCCCATGCTTTCGCAGCGTCAGTTCGAGGCCTTCCTCGCGCCCTACTACCGGCGGCTCAACCCGGTCATCGCGGGGTACGGCGTGCGCGTGCTGGTGGACAGCGACGGCGAGATCACCCGCATGGCCCCGTGGCTGCTCGACGTCGGCATCGAGGGCGTCTACCCGCTGGAGCGGCAGGCCGGCGTCGACGTGGCCGCGCTGCGGCGGCGGTTCCCGAGCCTGCTTATGATGGGCGGCTACGACAAGATGGTCATGCCCCTCGGCGAAGCAGCCATGCGGGCCGAGTTCGAGCGGCTGCTGCCCGTCATGCGCGGAGGCGGCTTCATCCCGTCGGTGGACCACCAGACCCCTCCCGGCGTCTCTCTGGAGAACTACCGGACCTACATGGCCCTCTTCCGCGAGTACGCGGAGCGGGCGGTGGCGGGGTAGGCGGGCGTGTCCGGCGCGTGTACAATGGGAGGTGGCCCATGCCGTTGAGGGGGTTGCGTCTGCGGGTTGCGGTCGGTTGCTGCCTCGCCCTTGCGCTCGCCGGTTGCGGCGGGGGCGGCGGAGGCGGGTCCGTGCGGGCCATCATCGTGAACTCCGCCGCCGACCCGGCCTCGCCGCCCGCGGGCGTGGTCACGTTGCGGAGCGCCATCGCCGCCGCGCAGCCGGGCGACGCCATCGTCTTCGCGCCGGGCCTCGACGGCGCCGCCATCGAACTCACGCAGGTCGGCGAGGCCCACAGCGTCCTGTTGGGTGAAGCCTACTCGGGCATGAGCTACCTCGGCTACCAGGAACGGGACTACGGCCGCTCGGCGATCTACGCCCGCAAGGACCTCTGGCTTGACGCCTCCACGCTGGCGCACGGCGTCACGATCCGCTGGGCGGGCGGCGACGCGAACCCCGCGCGCGTGCTGGCGGTCTACGGCAACCTGACGATGCACGGCGTCACCGTCACCGGCGGGCGTTGTGTCGCCGAGGCCACCGGCCGCTCCGACCAGCCCTACACCCTGGCCCGAGGCGCCGGACTCGCCGTCTGGGGGATGGCCCGGCTCACGCGCTGCACGGTGGCGGGGAACCGGTGTGCGGGCGACTCGGAAGCCGGCCGGGACCGGGGCGCCTACGGCGGGGGCATCTACGCCGACGGGCTGGAGATGACCGACTGCGTCGTCAGCGGCAACTCCGCCTCGGGCTACGGGGCCGCCGGAGGGGGCGTCTACTCGGTGGGCGGGGCCGCGAACGCGGCGGGCCGCGGCAACGACGCCGGCCTGACCCGATGCACCGTCTCCGGCAACCGCGTCACGGCCCAGCACGCCTACGGCGGAGGCATCTTCACGCTCTCCGGCGGACCCAGCAACCTGGCGACGATGTACCTGACCAACTGCACCATCGCCCGCAACCTGGTGGAGGACAACCCCGACATTCCCCAAGCGGGCCAGTACTACTACCGCGGCGGCGGCGTCTACATGGGCGGCGGCTCGCTCGCGGCCATCAGCTGCACCATCGCCGAGAACGAGGTGAACGGCACGCCCGCCACCTTCTCCGGCAAGCCCAACATGGGCGGCGGAGGCGTGGCGGCCACCGTGGGCAACGCCCACACCGTGGAGACCGTCTGGGTGCAGCACTCCATCGTGGCCGGCAACCGCATGAACGGCGAGGCGGCCGATTGGTTCGCGGGCTCGCTGCTGGACTTCGTGAGCCTCGGGTACAACCGGTTCGGCGCGCTGGACTTCAGCCAGATTCTGGCGCCCGTGCCGGACTGGATGATGCTCAGCCGCAAGCACTACCCCAAGGCGGGCGACCAGGACGGCGTGGCTGCCGGTACCGCCCTCGACCTCGCCGGCGCGCAACTGAGCGCCACCGTGACCTCGGCGGGGACCGATGCCGGCCGCCCAGCCCTGCTCTGGTACGCGCCCGGCGCGGCCTCGGTGGACCAGGCCCCGGCGCACAAGGTCGCCGTGCCGGTGGTATCCGCCGGCTACACCGGCTTCGGCGAGCCGACAGACGACTTCCTGAACCACGCACTGGAGCGCATCCGCACCCGCTACGCGGCCACGTTGGGCGACGGGTTTGGCGCGGGGTTCGGAGACAAGACGGGCGTCACCTGGTACGGTCCGCGGGTGACGTGGCCCGGCAACCCGCAGAACGCAGCTTGGATCGCGTTTTGGCGCGACCTGGACGCCGAGATCGGCGGGCGGCTCGGAACGGCGGGGCTCAACGACGACTACTGGGGTTCGTTCACTTCGGGTCTGCTGGGCGAGCATCTGACCATGACCGTCACAACGACCACCCATACGGTCGACCTGACGGCTCTGGACCAGCTCGGAGTGCGGCGCCCCCGCGGCTCGGAGGGAGACATCGGCGCCATCGAACGGTAGAGCCGCCCGCGCGGGCGGCGGAGGGAGACGGATCATGTTCATGAAGCATCGACTGGCCTGTGTCGTTGCCCTCGTGGCGGCCGCCGCCTGCTCGGCGCAGGAGTCGCCAGACGCCGTGCGCAAGGAGGCCGACGCGGCCCTGCGGAAGTGGGGCCGGTCCATGGAGTCCATCGCGCGGACGAAGAGCGCCGCGGAGATGAAGGCCGCCGTGGCAGCGCTCTTCACCGCCGACTGCGTCAGCATCTGGGCTGACGGCTCGCCGATCCGCGGCCGCGCGCGCGTCGCGTCGACCTTCCTCGCCTGGATGAAGGAGGTCGAGACCATGAAGCGCTTCGCGGGCCGGACGCAGGACATGACGCTCCGGCCCGACGGCACGGCCGTCTCCACGGGCCAATACGAGGTGACCTACACCGCGCGCGACGCGGCCACCGGCGCCTCACACGCCATGGTCGTCACCGGCCGCGAGCGCGATACGTGGGTGAAGACTCCGCAGGGACGGCGCATCAAGCGCGCCCAGTGCCTCTGGGAGCGGATCACCCGCGACGGCAAGCTGCAGAAGTAGGGCCCCGGGCTGCTTCAGACCTGCGCCGTCGCCTGTCGCCTCTCCATCTCCGCCAGTGCGCCGGCGCGAAGGCCGGAGCAGTCCAGAACCTCGTCGTAGCCGCGCGGGTCTTCGGGCATATAGTGGATGTGGTGGACGTCCGGCATGGCGGCGAGGGCTTGCAGGGCGGCCTCGTCGAGGGCCTGCGGTTGCCCGGCCAGCGCGGCGAGCATCTCCATGGCGATGGTGGTGTGCGTGGGGTCGTTGACCATCAGGTCGATGAGCGGCGGCACCGCGGCGGCTCCGCACCCGGTGACGGTATCGAAGTCCGTCCAGCGTGCGCGGCCCTTGGCCCAGCTCTCCCGCAGGGCAGCCACCACGGCCGCGGCGGCTTCGGGCGTGCGGATGGACGCCAGGGCCTCGACGATGTCGTGCGTGTCCGAGAGGCATCCCATGGCGCGGACCAGCGCGGGCACGGCCTCGGAGCCGCAGGCGGCCGCTCTGGCCAGGTCGCGGTTGGCGATGGCCAGACTCACGTACTGGTCCATGGTGGCGGGGTTCCAGCCGACCTCGGCCAAGGCCCGCGCGACGCGGCCGTCGAACCCCTCCGCCAGCTCGTCCGCCATGCCTGCGGCCACATCGGGGTCGCGGAGGGACTGGCCGCAGAAGGCGTCCCAATCGCCGGCGCGCCACCGGGTCCGCACGGCCTGCACCAGCAGGGCGCGGGCGTGGTCGGTGTTGATGGCGTCCAGGGCGTGCAGCACGGGAGTACACCACTCGTGCATGTGCTCGGAGCGCCGCACGGCCTCGACTGCGTCCTCGGGGTAGTGGACCAGGTCGGCGTAGTCGCCCGTGGCGATGGCCCAGCCGATCCGCTGGTGCGGCGTCAGCGGCCGCCAGCCCCGGCGCTGCAGCTCCCCGGCGGCGGCTCCGTCGAACCGTTCCGTCACGGCCTGTACCAGATGGTCCAGCCCGCGGCCGCTTCGCGCGGCTCCCTCACCGTCCTTGCGGCCCCACCAGAGCATCGGCGCCCTCCCCAAGAGTCGCTGCGGCTGCACCAGTGGCAAATGGTAACACAACCGGGACGACTATGCAAGGCGCCCGGGAGCGTGGATGGAGGCGGCGGTTGAAGCC
This sequence comes from Armatimonadota bacterium, assembly GCA_026392115.1. Taxonomy (GTDB): domain Bacteria; phylum Armatimonadota; class Chthonomonadetes; order Chthonomonadales; family CAJBBX01; genus CAJBBX01. The sequence continues at coordinate 8,032 of JAPLCQ010000053.1, forward strand.
GCTGCAACGCACGGCGGGAAGTCGCCCTTCGGCGACTGGGTACGGAGGGCTTGTCGGGTGTTCGAGCGCCCGGAGGGGCGCTTCCCGCCGTTTGTTGCAGCGACTTCAGTCGCCGGGCTCCCGCTGCGACTTCAGTCGCCGGGCCCCCGCTGCGGGTTGCCGCCACGAAGTACACTACCGGGCAGGAGGAACCCTACCATGAAAGTCGCAGCCGTCACCGGCCGGCAGCTCTGCGCGCTGGTCGAGAAGCCCATGCCCACGGTCCGCGAGGACTTCGCGCTGGTGCGCAACACCGTCGTGCCCATGTGCACCGAGTACCACGGCTACGCCGAGGGGTGGACTGGCGACTGCCTGGGCCATGAGGCCGCTGGCGAGGTGGCCGAGGTGGCGCAGCCCGGAAAGGTGAAGGTGGGCGACCGCGTGGTGGTGATGCCCCAGTACCCCTGCGGCAAGTGCGACCTCTGCGCCGAGGGCGACTACATCCACTGCGAGCGGTGCGTGGACCCGACGGCCCTCTGCGGCAGCGCTTGCGGCACGGCGACCTACGCGCAGTACACCATCAAGCAGGATTGGCTCTTGATCCCCATTCCGGACGACATCTCAACCGAGCACGCCTCCATGGCCTGCTGCGGACTGGGGCCCACGTTCAACGCCATGCACCGCATGGCCGTGGACAGCTTCGATACGGTGGCCGTTGTCGGCCTGGGCCCGGTGGGGCTGGGCGGCATCGTCAACGCGGTGCATCGCGGCGCGCGGGTGCTGGCCATCGACAGCTACGAGTATCGCCGCAACCTGGCGCTGGAACTGGGCGCCGTTGCCGCGTTCAACCCCTACGACCCCGACCTGCTCGAGCAGGTGAAGTCCGCTGCGGGCCCGCGGGGCGTGGACAAGGCGGTGGACTGCACGGGCGTGCCCGCGGCGCAGGAGATGGCCATCGGCCTCACGCGGCGGCGCGGCCAGATGGCCTTCGTGGGCTGGGGCGGCCACGTCGAGCTGGGCAACATGTGCCCCGGCGGCCTCACGCTGCATGGCGTCTGGCACTGGAACCTCACGCAGACGCCCCGGATGCTGCGGCTCATCCGCGAGGTGCGCTCGCAGCTGGACCTGCTCATCACGCACCGATTCCCCATGAGCCGCGTGGGCGAGGCCTGGGAGCTGCAGATGACCGGCGCCTGCGGCAAGGTCCTGCTGGACCCGTGGGCCTGACCGGCAGCCGAGCGCGGCTGTTTGCGGCGGCGCGCCAACCTTCCGCCCCCCGGCGGGCTCTATAGCAGAAGAAGGGCAGGAGGCGAGGCGTGTTCGACAGGCGGCTGGCCCAGAAGATTGCGAGCGGCGACAGGGCTGCGGGCGAGCGGTGGGCGCTCCGGGAGTATCCGGGCATCTTCCGTATGCTCTCGGCCCTCACCGGCGATCGCGAGGCGGGAGCCGACCTGACGCAGCAGGCCTTCATGCACGCGTGGGGCGCCCTGGCCGGGTTCCGAGGCGGCTCGTCGCTGCGGACCTGGCTCCGGCGCATCGCGTACCATGAGTACACCCACTGGCTCCGCGACCGCAAGGCCGACTTGCCGCTGGATGACGCCGCCTCCGTGCCGGACCTCCGTCACGCCGCCGACCTGGACACCATCGCCGTGGGCCAGGCCCTGCGCGCGTTGCCGGAGGAGTTCCGAACGCCCTTCCTCTGCTTCTATATGCAGGGGATGCCCCTGCGCGAGATCGCCGCGCTCACCGAGGCGCCGCTGGGCACCGTGAAGAGCCGCCTCTTCACCGCCCGGACGCGCCTCCGGGAGATGCTCGCCCCGCCGCCCGCGGCAGGCGAGCGGGCGCTCGCGCCGGAGCGGCCCCAGGAGGGTTAGCGAGATGGCATGCCGATGGACCGCAAGTGAACTGGGCAAGGCGCCGCTCTGGCATCGCCTGGCCTGCGCCGAGTGCCGCAAGTCCGCCGCGGCCGACGCCCGGGTGCGCCTGGCCGTAGAGTGCATGAAGGCCCAGCCGCTGCCCGTGGAGCGGATGGAGGCCATGCTGCGGAGCCTCGCCCTGGATGCCCAGTCGGCTCGAACCGTGGCCGAGCGGGCGAGCGTCTCGTACAAGCGGGTGCGACAGGCGGCCCTGGGCCTGGCGGCGCTGCTCGTCGTGGCCGTGGCGGGGCGCGTCCACTACAGCCTGGAGGACCCGGGCATCGCCGTGCCCGCGGTCCATCTGCCGTCGCCCAACGCCTACTACACCTTCGACGCGGCCGCCCAGCGGCTGGCGGGCGACAACGAGATCGAGATTGCGCTGAAGCAGATGGACCCGAAGAAGGTCCCGGCGGCCGACGAGAAGCGCTACGCGGCCGCCGACCGCGCGGCCCTGGTGGCCGCCAACGCCCCGGCGCTGGACCTCCTGCATACCGGCTTCCACCAGCCCTACCTGGCCAAGCCGGGCCGCTCGTTCACCGCCACCTTCCCAGAACTGGCCCGCTTCCGCAGCCTGGCCCGGCTCTGCGCGCTGGCGTCGGCCTCCGCGACCGAGCAGGGACGCTGGGGCGAGGCCATGGAGCGGTCGCTGGACGCCGTGGAGATGGGCCGCATGCTGCCCAAGGGCGCCTCGATGATCGGCTACCTGGTGGGCCTGGCCTGCGAGAGCATCGGCCGGGCGCAGGCCTGGAAGTGCGTGGAGCATCTGACCGACGCCGAAGCCTGCGCCGAGCTCGCCCGGCTGGAGCGGCTGCGCACGCGCTTCGTGCCCTACCGCGAAGTGCTGACCGAGGAGAAGTGGGGCACGGTGGCCGGCCTGCAGGAGCTGATGCGGAGCCGCGAATGGGCCGACTCGTCGCGGCAGTTCTTCGGGTCCGACTCGCAGGTACCGCCCGGTGCAGCGCTCCTGATCTTCATGCGCTACCCCAAGCGCGAGATCGTCCGGAACCTGATGCGCGCGTACGACGAGGAGATCGGCGCCGCCGGGGCAGGCTACATGCCCAGCGTGCAGAGCTACAGCCCCTGGGAAGAGGACGCGAACCGCCTGGGCCTGGACCCCATCAGCCGGATGCTGATGCCGACCTTCAGCCAGGCCGCGTTCAAGGACACGCTGAACCGCGCCGACGACGCGCTGCTCCGCGCCGCGCTGGCGTTGCGCGTTCACCGCCTCCGGCACGGCGAGTACCCGGCCGGGCTCTTCACGCTGGCCGAAGACGGCTGCGCCGACGTACAGGATCCGTTCGTCTCCTACTCGTCGAACCGCGATCTGCGCTACCGCAAGGCCGGGAAGGGCTACCTGCTCTACAGCGTCGGTCCCAACAGCACCGACAACCAGGGCCAGCCGATCACGAACCAGAGCAGCGGGTCGAGCCCGGCGAGCACGGCGGCCCAGCAGGACAGCTTCGGCGACCTGGTGGCGCCCACCTCCGTCGCGATGGCGCCGCAACCGTAAGCATGGACCAGCCCGGCCGCCGCGAGCCTGACGAGCAGGCGACGCTCGACGAGGTGATCCGCGCCATCGGCGCGACGCGCACCGGCGTGCGGTCGGGCTGCCTGGACTGGATGCTGAACGGCGTCGCCTGGAGCTACGCCATCGTCGCCGGGGTCGACCTGCTGACCAGCAACACCATCGACGGCTGGGCCAAGGCCGCGGCGCTGCCGCTCTGGTGGGTGGCGGCGCGCGTGCGGCGGCTCATCGGCGGGCTGGACGCGGCCCGGGCGGCGCTGCAGTGCGCCGAACTGGGTCCCGCCGCGGCAGGCCCGCTCATGCAGGCGCTCAACTGGCCGCAGCGCCGCGTGCGCGAGGTGGCGCGGCTCCGGCTGGTGACGCTGCTGCCGAGCCTCTCCGACGCCGACATCGCCGCCCTGACCCCCACGCAGACGGCGACGCTCTTCGACGCGCTCACCCCGCGCGAGGCGCACCGGAACGAGGCCTTCGTCACCGCCGCCCTGCGGGCGCTGCCCCGGCTGGGCAACTCGCAGGCGTTGGACGCCGCCCGAGCGCTGGCCTCCATGCCCGCGTGGACCATGGGCCTGAACCGCGTGCGGCAGCAGGCCAGGGGCGCCCTGCCGGGGCTGGAGCAGCGCATCCACCAGCTGCGCGCGGCCGGGCTCGACGCCGCCGCCGTGGCGCGGGCCGACGCCGGCGGGCGTGATCCGGCCTCCACGGCGGCGCAGGTCGAGATGACGCGCGAGCTGGTGCGCCGCGCCGAGGCGAAGCAGGAGACGCCGATGGTGCGGATCATCTTCGTCATCGCCGGCTGGCTGGTCATCGTGCCGGGGTCGCTCTACCTCACGTGGCAGGCGTGGAGCGAGGGGGCCTACTGGTTCATCCCCGTCACGCTGGCGCTGGGCGCGTTCGGCACTCAGCTCCACCGGCTGGCCCTCACGGGACGCCACACCCGGCGGGCGCTGGAGCTGGCGCGGGCGGCCGACCCCTCCGCCGCAGGCCCGCTGGTCGAGGCCCTGGCGTGGCCCGAGGAGGGCCTCCGCGCCGTGGCCCGCGACGCCCTGACCCGGCTCCTCCCGCGCCTGAAGGCCGGCGACGGCAGGCTGCTTAGCACCTCGGCGAGAGGCATCCTGAACGGCTACCTGAACCGCGACGCCGCCCGGAGCCACCCCGACTTCGTCATCGCCCTGCTGGCCGCGCTGGAG
>JAPLCQ010000138.1 GCA_026392115.1 Armatimonadota bacterium
GCAGCCAATATCATCGCCTTCATTGCCGAATGACCTCCCTTGGTACGAGCCCGCGCGGGCTCAGCGTGTGCGTATGGCCGGACTAGCCCGTAATGAACTCGCGGACCGCCTGGGCGGCATACTGCACCTGTTCATCCGTTAGGCCGGGGTGAACCGGCAACGACAGCACCTCGGCGGCGGCACGCTCGGCTTCCGGGAAGTCCCCTGCCGAGTAGCCCAGCCAGGCGTAGCCCGATTGCGTGTGCAGCGGAGCCGGATAGTAGATACCCGAGTCGATGCCGCGATCCTTGAGGTAGGCCTTCAGTTCGTCACGACGCGGATGCCTGATGGTGAACTGATGGTAGGTGTGGTAGGCGGCGCCGTTCTCAGCAGGAAGCTGTACGGGGCAGCCCTGCAGCGCTGATCGATAGGTGGCCGCATGGCGCCGCCGCGACGCCGTCCACTGGCCCAGGTGGCCCAGCTTCACGCGGAGGATAGCCGCCTGAATGCCGTCGAGGCGGCTGCAGTAGCCGATCTGGTCGTAGTAGTAGCCGCCGCCGCTGCCGTGAAAGCGGAGCTTCAGCAGGCGCGCATGGATATCGACCGACCGTGTAAGCACCATGCCGCCGTCGCCGCATCCGCCCAGGTTCTTGGTGGGGAAGAAGGATAGCGTCGCGCAGTCGCTATAGGAACCCACGGGCAGATCGTTGTACATGGAGCCGATGGCCTGGGCGGAATCCCAGACCACGGAGCAACCGTTCGCAGACGCCAGCGATCCCAGCGCCGCGCGATCGGCCATCTGGCCGAACAAGTCCACGGGCATGATGGCGCGCGTCCTCGGGCCGATGGCGCGAGAAACGCGTTCGGGCTCAACGTTGAAGGTGACTGGATCGATGTCCGCGAATACCGGCGTCGCGCCCGCATGTACGATCGCCTCGATGGTGGCCACGAACGTGAAGGGTGTTGTGACGACCTCGTCGCCCTTCCCCACCCCGCAGGCCAGAAGCGCCAACAGCAGGGCATCCGTCCCCGAGTTCACGCCCACGGCGAAGGCTGCGCCCGTGGCGGCGGCCATCTCCTCTTCAAGGGACGCAACCTCGGGCCCCAGAATGAAGCTGCCGCTGCTGAGGACCCTCTGCACGGCGTCGTCGATCTCGCCCTTCATCGACTGATACTGAGACGGGAGGTCGGCAAGCGGTACTCTCAATGCGATGTCTCCAACCAGATAGTATTGGTGCGCAGCCGTGCCGGACCACTCATCCCGGCATCACGCCTTCTCTCGACCCACGGCACTGAAGCGCGACGTGGACCAACCATCCTACCGTCACGATCCCGACACCCAGCGCCACCGCGAAGGCCGTCGCCCAGCCGCTGTCGGCATGGACCGGGATACCGGCCGCGTTCACGTGTGGGAAGAGCATGTACTCGCGGACGCGGTGTCGGACCAAGACCATGCAACCCACGCCCAAAACCGTAAGGAGCGCCGCGACGCCGGTCGCCCGCTTGGCGACAACGAGCGCCGCGACGCCCAGGACGACGCCCGCGGCCAGCACACCGGTGTCATGCGGCGACGCCCCCATGAACTGACGCCCAACGCGGACAGGGAGCGCCAGCAGATGCCAGACGCCCGACAGCATCAGCAGACCGCCCGCCACGTGGAACCACCGTGAACCCGTGCGCCGCGCCCAGGCGGACCAGGCGGCATCCAGCGTACGGAAGCGGCGACCCATTAGGGCGCACACCAACCCCGCCACAGCCGGCGCCGCCAGGATTGTATGGAGGTACCGGGCAGGCAGCATGGGATCGCCAAGATTGAGGGCGGCGCCATATGCGCTGGCAGCGTAGAGAGGCGCCCAAAGCCCCGGTTGGAGCATCAGCGTCATATTGTTGGCGAAGACGGCGGCGACCACCAGCATCAGCGCCGCGCTCAGCCAGGCCAGTGCGTGGCTTCGGTCGCCGACCCACGAGGGGCGCAGGTAGGCGAGGTAGAGGCCGAGATAAGCCACGCATAGAGCCGGGATGATGAAGAGCCACGTCCAGGCCATGAGCACCGAAGAGGTATAGAATGCCTGACCGTAGAGCGCCTGCAGAAAGAGGAGCGGCGCCACGCCAAGCGTGATCGTCATGGCCATGCCAGCGGGCAGGAGCCCGCGCAACCGCTCAGCCAGCAGCGCCCCGGGATCGCCCTCGGGCCGACGGCCATACACCAGCGCCATAAGCAAGCCACCCAGGGTCACGTTCATGGCGAGCAGGTGCGGCGTGAAGGTCAGCACTGAGAGCGCCTTCAGGAGAGCCGCTGCCGCCGGGAGCCCGAGAGGATCGACCGGGGGGATCACCGTCGGCATAGCCGCTCCCCTCTCGATCGCGCAGGCAGGGCCGCCGAGGGCGCCGGGCCATCCGCCTGAAGGGAGATCAGGTAGGCCACCAAGCCGGCCCGCTCCTCATCCGTGCCGATGAAGGGCGGCATGGAGCCCTTGAGCGTGTTCAGATACTGAATCTGCTGGTCCAGGAACTGCTTGTCCCAACCGCGGGTCGCGAACTTGATGCTGTTGAGGCCCGACACCGTATGGCAGCTTGAGCACTCGACGCGGAAGACGCTTCGGCCGATCGTCACGGGCTGATGCCAGTCTGACTTGGCCGGCACGTGCCAACGTGAGCTTGCCAGGAGACCCACCGAGGAGACATCGGCGAGATCGGCGGGACGGAGCGAGTTCGAGTACATGTACTCGTAGATCACGTAGGGCTTGCGCACCGCCTCACGGACCCACTCGGTGGCTCCCGTCGCGCCCAGCGCGATTGCGGCGAGCACACACGCGAACGTGACATGCGTCTGGCGCGGGAAGAGCATGGGGCCAAAGAGCGTGCCGGCAATCAGGAGACCGGAGAGCAGGACCGAGGCCGCGGTGAATGCCGTGATGATCGGCGTCCCGCCGGAGGCCAGGAAGCGCGCCTGGTCCGGCAGCGTCCCGGCGAACCAGAGGCCGGCGATGGGGATCACGGCGGCGCCGGCGATCACCCATTTTGCCGAGTAGCGCACCATGCGCTGCTTCAGCCCAGCGTCCGCCAACTGCGACGACGTGATCAGGGCGTAGACGCCCGCCAGCGCGACGCAGACCGCGCTGCGCACCACCAGCGAGGGGAGCATACCGGGATTGAGCCACGCATCGGTCAGCGACTGCGTCTCAGGCCACTTGCCGGAGGTGAGCATGAAGGTGAGGATGCCGTTGATCATCAACAGGCTGAGCCAGGCCGAGGCGAAGTAGACCCAGCCCACGGCCTGGTGGGTCCGCGGGTCCATCCGATCCCAACCGTAACGGTAGACCAACGCCGCGACGATCTCCACCAGAAAGAAGACCCACTCGATGGCCCAGACCCACGCGAAGAGATGCACCAGCGCTGAGACGGCGCTCGGGTTGACCAACGCGGTCGTCCACCAGACCCCAACGCCGGTGACAGCGCCGAACACGAGGGCCACCAGCGTCAGAAAGCTGGTATGGCGCTTTGCGTAGGCCAGCACCGAGGCGTCGCGGGTCCGAAGGCCCATGCACTCGGTCAGCACCAGGAAGAGGCCGCCGCCGATGGCGAAATGCGATATGAAGACATGCACGACGGCGACGGCCGCGATCAGCAGCCCTCCGCCCGTCAGCGGCACGTCCCAGATCGGGTAGTTCAACGCGGCGTCCTTCCCTCAGCGGCCGCGCCCTGAGGCGCCTGAGGAACTAGAGATTCGCCGCACGCCGCCGATATCCTGCAACGGCAGGGCGGAGCAACCGTGCGGTAGGCCCGACTCATCGGCCGGCGACCCCTGTCGTCTCGCCCTCGTAGGCGTAGCGGCCCACGGCCTTCTGCAGCCTTGTCTGGGAACCCAGCAGGTCGTACTCGGCGTTGATGCGATTGGCCTGAGCCTGCGTCAGCGCCGTCTGGGCGTCGCTCACCTCAAGGAGGGGCGACGCGCCCGGCGTCAGCGTCACGCCGTTGCGGAAGCGCACCTGCGCCAAACGGTACTGCTCCTCGGCCTGGGCCAGCGCGGTGTCCGTGACCTTCATGCGCTCGGCGGCCTCGATCCAGCCCAGGTAGGCGGAACGCACCTCCAGCGCCACACCGTCCAGCACCTGCTGCTTCACGAGCCGGATGGAGGCCGCATCGGCCTGGGCCTGCACCTTGCGTGACTTGGCCAGGCCGCCGTCGAAGAGCGGCAGCGACACCGAGGCCACGGCGGCCCAACCGGTCGACCGGCCCAGTGCGCCCACGTTGGGATTGAACGATAGGTTCCATCCGAGCCCGAAGGTGGGCATGACGCTCCGGTCGGCCAGGATCAGCCCCTTGTCGGCGGCCCTGATCTGCAGGTCCACCTGAAGCGCCTCGGGCCTTCGGTCGTACGCCTCTTGCAGCGCATTGGCCAACGGATCGGGCTCGGCCTTGGTGTTTTCCGCCTTGGCGTCCGCCAGTTCCAGCGGCGTGTTCTGATCTTGGCCCAGGGCGTTGTTGAGGGCAGCCATCGCCAGGTCGACCCGGTTGCGGGCGGAGATCAACACCTGCGCGGAGTTGGCCACATCCGTCTCGGCGCGAAGCGTGTCGAACCGAGTGCCGGTGCCTGCCTTGAGGTAGGCCTGTGCCGTGGAGCTACGCTCCTGGGAGTTCTTCAGGGCCTGCTCGGCCACAGTGACGAAGGCCTTCGCACGGAGCACGTCGAGGTAGGCCGAGCGGGCGTCGGCGACCACACCGTTCCGAGTACGGGCCACATCGAGCTTGGCCACCAAATCCGAGAACTCCGCGATGGAGAGGGCGGCGCGAATCTGGCCGGCCACGTCCAGCGGCAGCGTAGCCTGCACCGTGACACCGATCTGGTTCTGGACCGTGATCGGCACATCGGCATCGTTGAGCTTGACCGTTGTGCCCTTGTCCAGGTGGGTGCCGTTGATGGCGGCGGTGGCGGTCGGATGGGTTACGGCCCTGGCTTCGTCGACCTTGCCGCCCGCCTTGCGGAGCGACTGGGAGGCGATCGCCAACGCCTTGCTCTTGCTCACGGCGATGCCGACCGCCTGGCTCATGCTCAGGCGCATGGCGACCGGCCGCGAACCCGGGCGCGTTGAAGGCTGGTCGTCTCCGGGCGCGGCGATGGCGACCAGCGACGCCGTGACCCACAGGGCGGCAAGGCCGCCGGCCAGAACTCGTGAAGCCGTCATGTGCGAACTCCTTGGTGCAAACGGGACGCGAGCAGGATCTCGGCGCCCGCATCCGTAGACAGTATGTTGCATGGAGGCTATGTCTGCAGCGTCGAGCCCGCGGCCTGGGCGGCGCCGTCGGCTACGATGGCGACGACCCGCTCGACATGCGTCTCCACGAGGGCGTCCCACTCCGAGCCTCCCACGCGTCCGGCGAGCAGGAAGATGGTGTGAACATAGCCCAGCAGCAGCCAGGCAAGGGTCATGGGATCGACATCGGGCCGCACTTCGCCGCGCCTCTGCCGTCCCGCGATGAAGTCGGCGATGATCTGGCGACCGGAGGCGGAGTGGGCGCCGACAGCCCCGGCGAGGTCGGCATCCTGCAGCATTTCAGCCATCTGCATGCGGACCAGTGCGCCGCTCTGGTAGATGCCGTGCATCATATCGGTCAGCAGCGACGTGAGGGCCTCGCGAAGGGGCCTCGCGGCGGCCTGAGGCACCATCAGTTCGATATGCTGCTTCCAGGATCGCTCAGCCCAGCACGCACCCACCAGGTCGCTCTTGCTGCTGAAGTAGTGGTAGAGGAGCCCCTCCGTGACGCCGACTGAGCGAGCGATCTCACGGACGGAGGTGCCGCGAACGCCCTTCTCGCAGAAGAGCGCCATGGCGGCGTCAAGAATCTGTTCGCGCCTGCTCTGGGCAGGGAGGCGTTGGGCTCGCGAGGTCACTGCGTACGTGTCCCGAATGCGGATTGATTAAACGTTCACTCAACAGGGAGTATACCCGCACCGCCGACATGCGCGCCGCCCCGGTCGCGCAAGGTAGAATGCCGCTGGATCGGATCCCACCCGACAGCCGCAATCTGCCGTTGTGGGATCGTGGGCGCCCGGCATGCTTGGGAGGCCGCCTTCATGGTCCGCAACACACCGGGAGCGAGTGTCAGCTCTGGGCGATCCTGAGACAGGGACACTGATCACGGACACACCGGCCCGGAACACCTCGGCCCGATCACCGCAGGACCCAATGGTAGCGCAGCCATGAGCACGAGCAGTCGACTGGTCGACATCATCTGCGCGGACGATGCCGACCTGCGGAACACCACGCTTGAGCGCGCCTGCGCCGGTATGTCGATACAGGAGTTGCTTTCCGAAGCCGCCGCACTGGAGGCCTACAGGCGCCGCGAACCCAACCTATACCAGCGTGTCCGGGCGTGCTTCTTCCTATACGCGGTGCACCGTTTCCACTTGCCGGCGACGCCCGCACTACCGCCCGGAGGCCCGCTACCCTATGAGGGCGTCCTCCACGTTCTTGGCCGCCGCTTCGAGGAAGCGATCCAGCACTTCCTGAGCGCCATGCGGCGGGACGGGCCAAGCGATGGGCTCTCCAGCGCCCTGGCGGTCGCCTACCACCGGCTTGGCTTCCAGACGCTTGCCGACCAGGTCCGACGGAGCGTGCGATCCGTGCCGGGCAACCAGTGGATGTTCCGCACGGGGCATCCCCAGGACCATCCCCTGCGAATTCGGCCTGAGATGCTGCACCGCGCCCTTGACGGCGGCTTCCCGATCCTACGCGAGCGAACGCCGGTCCGCATGGACCTCAGCCACAGCGGCTGGAGCGACATCTTCTTCCTGGGAATGGACTACCCCGAGGGCGCGCGCGTCCTCAACATCTCCATTGATCTGGCGGTCCACGGCCGCGACCCCAAGCCCACGCCGCCCGTGCAGGCATTCCTACGTGTGATCGATGAGCCGATCATCCGCCTCGCCAGCATCGACCTGTCCGTCGACCGAGCCATCACCGGGCTGGGCGAGATGTTTGACTTCGCCCGCGACTACCTCGGCTTGCTGAAGGCGGCGCTGATTGCCTCAGGCGTCGTGCCTCCGGGCATCGAGGGCTCGGGCCATAGCCTCAAGGACCTGCTTGCCACCGTAGTGGGACCGGGCCACGGGCTTGAACTCGTCAGCAGTGTCAACGACATCCCCAAGGGCTCGCGGCTTGCCGTCTCCACCAACCTCCTGGCCTCGCTAATCGCCGCCTGCATGCGCGCCACCGGCCAGACCGCGCAACTGACGGGCGCCCTGGATGAGCGGGAGCGGCGCACCGTGGCGGCTCGAGCCATCCTTGGCGAGTGGCTGGCCGGGTCCGGCGGAGGATGGCAGGACAGCGGCGGCGTCTGGCCGGGCATCAAGCTGATCACCGGTCAGGTGCCGCAGCCCGGCGACCCGGAGCACGGCGTAAGCCGCGGAACCCTCCTGCCTGGGCACCGGGTACTCGATGAGGAAGCGGTCTCCGCTGAAGCGCGCCGGTGCCTGGAGCAGAGCCTTGTGCTGGTGCATGGCGGCATGGCCCAGAACGTGGGGCCGATCCTGGAGATGGTAACGGAGAAGTACCTGCTGCGATCCGAAGCCGAGTGGCTGGCCCGGCAGGAGGCATCCGGCGTCTTCGACGCCATCGTGGCGGCGCTCCAGGCGGGCGACGTCGAGCAGATAGGTGCGCTCACGACACGCAACTTCACCGGGCCGCTACAGACCATTATCCCCTGGGCTTCGAACCAGTATACGGAGACCCTCATCACCGATGCCCGGGCCGCCTTCGGCTCCGACTTCATGGGCTTTTGGATGTTGGGCGGGATGTCGGGCGGCGGCATGGGGTTCCTCTTCAGGCCCGAAGCCCGCGCCCGAGCCATGGACGAGATGCAGACGGTCATGTCATCGGCCAAGAGGCGGTTGGCGACGGGCCTGCCCTTCGCCATGGAGCCTGTGGTATACGACTTCGCGATCAACGAGGCGGGCACGTTCGCCGACCTGATGGAGGAGGCCACGGCAGTGATGCCTCCGGGCTACTACGCCCTCTCCGTGCCCAACCTGGTCCGGGGATCAGACCTGCCCGATACCGACGCCCGACAGGCCGACCTGGACCGTTTCGGCCGCGCCTGCCGCGACCGCGCCGATATGGCCGCCCTCGTGCCCGAGCTCTTCCACCGCCTGCTCCCGCGCAGAAGCCATGCCGGCGAGGCCAACGGCGCCCTGGACGACCTGCTGCGTGAAGCGGGCTTCGACGCCGAAGAGCACGAGGCGATCCGCGAGGACCTGCGCGTGGGGCGCATCGGCCTGGCCCAGAACCGGCTGCCCGTGAACTCGCGGATCACCGATGTGCGGCCCGAGGACACGCAGGCGACGACTGATTGCACGCCTGAGATGGCTGAGCGAGCCGACGCGGCGCTGCGCAACGGCGAGGTGGCCATTGTGACGCTGGCGGCCGGGGTGGGGTCGCGCTGGACACAGGGCGCGGGCGTCGTGAAGGCCCTCCACCCCTACGCCAAGCTCTCGGGCAAGCACCGGACCTTCATCGAGACGCATATCGCCAAAGCGCGCCGCGCCGCGCGGTCGTATGGAGTACCGCCACTGCATGTCGTCACCACCAGCTACCTGACCCATGCGGCTATCGGCGATCGCCTGGCGGCCGAGGGAGACTACGGCAGCCCGGCGCCAATTATTCTCTCGCCGGGGCGGTCGATCGGCCTGCGCATGGCGCCCATGGAGCGTGACCTCAGGTTCCAGTACGAGGGAATGCACCATCAGGTGCTGGACGCCCAGGCGCAGAAGGTCCGCGAGGGCGCACAGGCCGCCATGATCGAGTGGGCCAGGTCGGCTCCCGAAGGTAGCGACTATCGGGACAACGTCCCGGCGCAATGCGCCCACCCGGTAGGCCACTGGTACGAGGTTCCGAACCTGCTGAAGAACGGCGTCCTGCTCGAGCTGCTCAGGCAACGGCCGCAGACCCGGTACCTGATGCTCCACAACATCGACACGCTGGGCGCCGAACTATCGCCGCAGGCGCTGGGCCTGCACATGCAGCAGGATGCGGCCCTCACCTTCGAGGTGATCACACGGAGGATCGACGACCGCGGCGGCGGGTTGGCCCGTGTGGATGGCAGGCCGCGCCTCGTCGAGGGCCTCGCCATGCCTCGCGAGGAGTGCGAGTTCGCCCTCACCTACTACAACTCCCTCACCACCTGGATCAGCGTGGACGCACTGCTGAGCCTCTTCGGGCTCGACGCGGCCGGGCTGGCCGACACCCAGCGCGTGACCGACGCCGTCCGGGCGGTGGCCGCAAGGATGCCCACCTACATCACGCTGAAGGACGTGAAGCGGCGTTGGGGCCACGGGCAAGAGGATGTGCTGACCGTGGTGCAGTTCGAGAAGCTCTGGGGCGATATGGCGGCGCTGCCCGAACTTGAGTGCCGCTACATCGCGGCGCCGAGGATGAGGGGTCAGCAACTGAAGGACCAGGCCCAGTTGGACGGTTGGCTCCGCGATGGGTCGGCGGCCTACATCGACAGCCGCTGCGACTGGGCCGACTGAAGGCCATGCGCCGGGCGCCCGCGGCAGTGGCGGGCGGCCCGGCGCGGGTCGGTCGTCAGGGCGCGGGGGTGAGCGTCAGGTCCACCTGAATGGGAACGTCGGGCCGCGCCAGATCGCAGTCCTTGCGAGCCTCGGCGTAGCCAGACCGCGTCGCAACCACCGTGTAGGAGCCCGCAGGCGCCCAAAAGCCGTAGTCGCCCGCGTCTTGGGTGATCCCGTTGGCTACGACGACGCCTCCGGGCCTGGAGAGCAGCGAAACGGACGTGCCTCCAAATGCCGTGCCGCCGGTCCAGGTGACCTTGCCGCGGATGGTGCTCGGACCGGGTGGTATCTCGCCGACAGGCGGTGACAGGACGATGTCGCCAACGCTGTTGGCGCCGGCTCCCAGGGGCAGGTCGAAGATAATCGCCTTATCCTCGTAACCGGTTGCCTTGGCCACGCCCACCTGGACGAGCGGGCCGCCAAGCCCCACAGGCAAGCCCGCGATGGAGACGGAGCCATCCGCGCCGGAGACGGCGGTCAGACCGCTCACCAGCACCGTCGCGCCCGCTACCGCCGCCGCCGTGTCCGACCGCACCACGCGTGTGGCGATGTCTGCCGTATAGCCCACATCCGAGAGGTAGATGTCCGCCAAGTCCGTCGTCTTGCCCGCCGAGAGGGTGGGAAGCGTCTGGTTGAGCGCCTTCATGCCCGTGGCGGTCACTGCAATGCGCGTCGTCGTAACCGGTACCGCCGCCAGAACAAAGGAGCCGTCGGCGGCTGTAGCGGCCGTGGCCCCGCCCGCGGTGACCGTGGCCGCGGGGCTGGGCGCCGCGCCGGTAGTGACAAGCATGATGCGGCCGCGAACCACGGCGGTCAACGTCGTGCCGCCGCCGCCTCCGCCGCCGCAGCCCGACAGCGCCGCAGCGGTCGCGCCCACCGTCAACAACGCAAGCATCCGCCTCAAGGTGGTTCCCCCTCCCCCTCGTCCCGTCCCGCTCAACGGACCACCACCACGGGCGCCACCGCACGTGCGGTCTCGCCCAGATCGTTGCGGGCCGTCACCGTCATCAGATACGATCCCGCCGGCACCGAGATGCCGCGGTCGTCGCGGCCGTCCCAGAGCAGCGACTGCGTTCCCGCGGGGACCGCGCGCCCCGTGCTGACCGTACGGACCGGCGCACCGGCAGCCGACCGAATCTCGGCCGAGACGGAGGCGGCGCTGGTTACGTCGAAGGCGACGCGAACCAGGCCGCCCGCCGCCCGCGACGAGACGGCCTGCAGGGCCGTGAGCCGTAACGCCGACTGCGACGAGGCCGAGGCCTCGACGCGCAGCTTGCGCATCGTCTCGCTGCCGGTGGTGAACGCCAGCCCGCCCGATGCGCGCAGGTCGATGCGGCGACCGGTAGCCTCATCGACCGCCGTAAGATGGACGCTGCGCGGCACGGCCGCAAGGCTCGACCAGGTGAACCGGTACGCGGTGTTGGGGCTCAGGCCCGACGCCTCGCACTGCCATGCCGTCGTCTGCCCCAGAGCCCGGATGTCGGACCAGTAGCGCCCCGATTGCCCGGCCCAATCGGCATGCACAAACAATACGGCGGGCGTAGAGGCCGCCGGCGGAGGCGGCGCAAGGGCGTCCAACGTCGCATCGTAGCCGCTGTGACCCGTGAGCGCCTGGCCGAATGTGGCCGAAGCGCCCGCGCCGTCGGAAGAGACAGCCGATAGCCGAACGGCCCAACCCGCCGGCGTTGTCGGAGCCTCGGCGACCACCCGGGCCGCTCGCGCCGAACCGGGCGACGGGTTGGTGACGCTCATTGTCACGCCCTCGGAGACCATGACGCGAATCCAGTACCCGCGCCAGGGTTCGAGGTTCTGAGCGGCCACATAGCCAAGCTGGGAGTCGAAACCAAAGACAACGACCTGGCCCACGGTCGGCAGCGTCTGCGCCACGATCCAGCCGTTGGTCACCGCCGTTGCGAGGCTCACGGGCACATTGTCGGCCAGGTACTGGAACCGCAACGTGGATACCGGCGCCGTCGTCTCGAACGGATTGCCGATCTGGTTCCATCCGTGGCGGAGCTGCACCGTGACCTCGGGCTCAATGGCAGTGGTCCGGCCGACTATCTTCACATCGCCGCCGCCGGCCCAGCTCATCCAGTAGCCTTTGCCCGGTTCCAGCGGACCGAGGCTCGGGCTGCGACGATACTTGTCATCGCCTGTGGCCGACTGGTCCCACTGGGCCATGAGGAGCGACCCCTCGGTGAACAAGGGCAACGAGGTGGTGGGGTCGAGAAGGGCGTCGACGGGTCGCGCCGGCAGAGGCCGGACAGGCACCGAGAGCATGGTGAGGCCCGAAGGCAGCGTATGGACGCGCGAGCCATATTCCGTGCCGACGGTGAACACCATCACCGCTTCGCCGTAGCCGGTGTTCACGCGTCGAACAACGGGCGACCCCGATGCCCCGGTAAAGGTGACGGTTGCACGCCGGGGCCGGCTGAAGAACGCCTCGTCCACTGCTGCCCCAAAGGCGCCCTGGGCCACGGGCACTTCGCCGCTGTTGAGGCCGTCGGCCTCCAGACGCACCGTTCCGGTATCGGCGCCGACCACCACACCCCAGAAGTTGCGCGGGGCCACAAGGGTACCCATGGACCGGGGCGCCATGGCCAGCCGCGAGTCGAGGCCGTTCACCGGGAAGTCCATCACGATGCGCATGCGGCCCGCGAACGCGGGATCGCCGCCGACCGTGTTGAAGAACGTGGGCGCCACCGATCCCATGCCGTTCTGGATATCGGCGCGCTCATACTGGGCGCCCAGGAAGAAGCGTGTCGTGGTTGTGTAGTCGGAGTAGATCGGGTAGACCGTCCCGGCCTTGTCCACCTCGTCGCTGTTCCCGTGCGCATCGAAGGTGGTCGTGTAGTGCGAGAAGACGCAGCCTACGCCGTAGTCATCGGCCGTATCGGTATCGGGCCGCAGGTTCGACACCATGGTGTAGAGCTTGCTCCCAGCTGAAACGCTGGTATCAAGGACGTACTGCCGCTGGTACCAGTCGGTGAAGGGAAGCCCCTCCACGGTCGGAGCGCCGACCGACGAGAGCGCCTGCGACGCCACCGCGACCAGCTTGGGAATGGAGTTGCCGGCGCCCGGATCGCCCGCCAGGACCGCGTAGTAGGCCCTGTTGAACGCGGAGAAGAAGCCCGGCGCCTCGGTCCACACCTTCAGCCATGCCGAACCCGACATCTGGAGGCGTGGGATGAGCATGGTTGGGAAGCCCACCTCGTTGGCTACACTCGCTTCCTTGGAGACTGGAAAGAAGCGGTCGTTGCCGAGAGCCGGCTGGTTGAGCAGATCGTACCGGTCCAGCGAGGACCAGAGCGGGTCAGACGGCGCCAGGTCGCCCAGCGTGCCGCCATAGGCCTGTGACACCACGGTCTTCAGGGCGGGCAGGGCGGCGCTGAGTGTCGCCACGGTGGCGGCCCGAGCCATGCCGCGCTCCCAGGCGTCGTAGGCGACGCCGTGCGTGCCGCGGAACGCCAGGGCCAGCATCTGGGTCATGCTCAGCAACATCGACTGGGCCGAGTTGTACTGCGCCAGGGTCACCTCGCCGGTGGAGGCGTTGTAGACGCCGCCCGAGAGCGCATTGGGGTCCGTGATGATCTGCCCGGCGGGCAGGGAGTCGCCGTCGATGAGGGTCAGCGTCCCGCTCCAGCTCGGCTCGCCGTAGATGGCCACCAACTGGGGGTAAATGACGCCGAACGCGGCCTGAAGGTCAATCTGCAGCGCCGCGGGCCAGCTACCCGATGTGCCTGTTGCCGGGAAGGAGAGCGTGAGGCCGCTCGCGCCGCGCGAGGAGGGCGCGGGGCTCAGCACCTTGCCGTCCTGCCGCACGAAGACCACATCCGGGATGCCTGGGAACGGTCTCTGCCCGCGCAGCCGACCACCATAGACCGCGGACAGGTACCGGGCGGCTCCAGCGGCCCGAGCGCGGCGGGCGCGGTTCACGGTCTCGGCCACCATGGTGCGGAATGTCGCCGGAGATGCTCCCCGGCCGGCTTCTATGACCTGGACGTACATCGGCCCGGAGGCCACGGTGGCAAAACGGCGGTTGCTGACGTTGCGGTTGGTCTGGCCGGCAGCGCCTAACGAGAGGCAGACTGCGGCCAGTACGACCGCCAGGGCTGGTTTGAACGCCACACGCTCCCCTTTCGCGGGCCCGGCCGGCGGCCCCGTACTGCATGGTCCGGCAAGATCGCCGGCGGAACTGCGATTCTTACGGCGGCCCGCCACGGAGCGGTTCCCCTGAACCATCCGGGAGCGGTATCATGGAGACCAATCGCCACGACGCTAACAGAATGGCATACCCCTCGCGCTACCCCACCGCAACAAGGACGAATACCCGTGATCCGCACCACCTACCTCGACCTGGCCGCCGCCGGCGCGCGCCTGCCCATCGGCGCCGACATGGTTCTGCGCGAGCAGCCCGACCCTGAAGCGGTCCTCACGGACGGCATTCGACTGGGCGCGGTCATCGAGCAGGCGGCGCGCCGGTACCGGACACCGCTGGCCCTGCCGCTCATGGACCTTACCATAGAGAAGGCGGAACTGCTTGCCACGCAGGGCGTGGATCCCCAGTCCGCCGCCGGGTACCACTATGCCGCCGCTCCCGGCGGCGAGGCCATCGAGCGCGCGGCATCCGGAATGTCGGCGACGGCCCTTACCCGCCACGCCGCCAACCTGGGCGCCGTTCGGTACATCGCCCAGAACACCGACCTGACGCCCTGCGGGCTCGTCATCGGCCCCTTCTCGCTGATGACCAAGCTGGTCGCGGACCCGATCGCCGCCATCTACATGGCTGGCCTGGGCCTCACCGGCAAGGACGACCCCGAGGTGCTGCTCGTCGAGCAGGCGTTGGAGCTGGCCCAGATGGCGGTGGAGCGCTCCCTGGCCGACCAGATCGCCGCCGGCGCCCGGCTAATCGTCATCGCCGAGCCAGCCGTCAACTCCGTCTACCTCTCCCCGAAGCAACTCAAGATGGGCTCCGACATCCTGGAGCGCTTCTTCACGCGGCCAATGAAGCGCCTGCGAGCCATGCTGCGCGAGGCAGACGTGGACCTGTTCCTGCACGACTGCGGCGAGTTGGTGGACCCGATTCTCCAGGCCCTCGTCGCCATGGAGCCGCACATCCTGAGCCTGGGTAGCTCACGGCTGCTCTGGGAGGACGCGGCCAAGGTACCCGACCATATTGTCCTCTACGGCAACCTGCCCACCAAACGGTTCTACGCCGACGACCTGACGGAGGCCATGGTAGCCGACCAGAGCCGGGAGATCGTGCGGCGCATCCACGACACGGGCCACCCGCACATCCTGGGCAGCGAGTGCGATGTCCTCAGCGTGCCAGGGAAGCATGCAGCCATCTCAGGCAAGGTGACCGCGTTCATGGAGTGCGACTGCCGGTAGGCCATGACTTCGCCGCCAAGAGCCAACTGGGAGCCGGAGAGCCACCGCCCGTGGATCCGCCGAAATGTGGCGGCCCTATCGGCGTACTACTTCGCCTACTTCGCCGCGGTAGCGTTCATCTCGCCCCACGTTCCGCTCTACTTCCGTGCGGCGGGGTTCAGTTACACGGAAGTCGGGCTGCTGTTGGCCATGGCGAGCGTCGGCGGCGCGCTGGGTCTCATACCCGTCGGCATCCTGTCCGACCGCACGGGCCTCCGGCGGGTGTTCATCGTGACGGGTTCGCTCATCCAGAGCCTGGCCTACCTCGTGATGCCGCACGTCAGCTCCTTGGCCGGCCTGGCCGCGCTGCAGTTTGTGGCGGGTCTGGGGGGCACGGTCGGAATATCGGTGGCATCGGCGCTGGGCGCCGACGTGTTCGAGAACCGCTCCGCCGGGCGCATGTTCTCCATCGCCCGGTCATGGGGCACCGCCGGTTTCGTGGTCATCATGGCGATCAAGCTCGTGGCGCCGCACCTGGGCGATGCGCCGGGCTTCTTCACCTGGATCGCCGGGTTCTGCGCCGTGTCCGGCCCCATGACGCTGATGGTGAAGCGAGTTCGCGCCACCAGGCGGACCAGCCGCACCAGCCGGCGCGACGCCCAGGCCATCCTCTCGCGGCCGGGCGTTCGGGCCTTCGTATGGGCCTACTTCCTCGCCTATCTGGCCATGATGTGCCTTTCGGGCAACCTGAGCCTCTACGTGGCCTCGTTCGGAGCGACCGCGCCGGCGTGGTTCGTCTCGGCCGCGTTCATCGTGAGCGCGGGGATTGAACTGCCCGGCCTGCTGATCTGGGGAGGCGTCTCAGACCGCATCGGTCGCCTCAAGCCTCTGCGGCTGGCGTTCGCCATACTGCCTCTCCGGCTGGCGGCCTACGCGCTGCTCGTCAGCCCGTGGCCGGTGTTGGGGCTCCAGACGCTCCACTGCCTCACGTTCAGCGTGCTGGCCGTGGTGCCCTTCGCATTCATGAACGACCTGTCAAGCGCAAGCCGGAAGGCCACCGGCCAGAGCATCCTGAACGCCGCAGGCTCGGCCGCATGGGCCGTGGGTCCCCTGTTGGCAGGCATCGTAGCGGACCGGGTGGGTATCAGGCTGCTCTACGGCTTCCTCGCCTGCATCGCGGCGGCAGGCGCCATCGTGCTGTTCAGCGCGGTGCGAGAGCCCGAGCAGGTGGATCAGGCCCCCAGCCGCACGTAGACGCCCTCGATCACCTCAAGCCCCTGTGGGTCTTGGACGGCGTAGCGCCAGAGGCGATCGGGCCTCCGGAAGCCGTCTGCCGTGGCGGCGTTGCCACAGACGCCGTCCTTGCGAACCGCGATGACCGAGGCGCCGCCGTCCTGCTTGCCCGGCCGCTTGCGAAGCAGGTAGCGGATGGCCTCCTCGCAGGCCTCCTGCGGGTGCATTCCCGTCTCCATGAGCATGATGATGCGGTAGGAGAGGCAGGCCTTCATCATCTCGTCACCGTTGCCGGTGGCTCCGGCGGCTCCGACCTCGTTGTCAACATAGAGGCCCGCGCCGATGATCGGCGAGTCGCCCACGCGGCCCGGGACCTTCCACGCCATGCCCGAAGTCGTGCAGGCGGCCGCGATATCGCCGCGCAGGTCCACCGCGCAGACGCTGACGGTGTCGTGCGAATCGGGACCGGAAGCGGGCGTAAAGTGCGCCACCTCCGCCGCCGTCCGGTCGCCCAGCCACTCGGTGTAGTGGCGGCGGGAGGCCTCGGTGTGGAGGTCCTCCACCTGGAAGCCCTGCGCCATGGCGAACCGGCGCGCGTTACCGCCCACGAGCATGACGTGCGGCGTGACCTCCATGACCCGGCGGGCCACGTAGATGGGATTGCGGATTCCCGTGAGGCCCGCGACCGCGCCGGCGCCGTGGGTCAGCCCATCCATGATGGCCGCGTCCAGCTCGATGACGCCCTCGGAGTTGGGCAGGCCTCCGGAGCCGACCGACAGCACGTCGGGGTCATCCTCCACGGCGGCGGCGGCAAGGGCTACCGCATCCAGCGAAGAGCCGCCGTCGGTGAGCAATCCCCAGGCTGCCGCGCAGGCGTTGGCGCCGTAGGGCCAGGTTGCGATGATGACCGGTAGTTGAGACATTGATGGCTCCCGTAGGTTCGTCGAATATGGGTCACACGCCGGCATGGGGCGCGCCGCGGCGGTAGGCCTCGGCAAGCAGCTCCACGGTGTGCGCCACGCGGATGGCCGAGCCGGTTCGCGCAAGCCCCGCGCGCATCCAGGCGATGCAGCCCGGATTGCCCGCGGCCACGACAGACGCGCCGGAGGCGATGATATTGGCCACCTTGCGCTCAAGCAGCGCCGCGGCCGTCTCGGGATGGGTGACATTGTAGGTGCCCGCGCTGCCGCAGCAGAGGTCGCTCTCCGCCAGTGGGACCAGCGTCAGTCCAGGTATGGACCGCAGCAGAACGCGAGGCGGCGAGGTGACGCGCTGCGCATGGGCCAGGTGGCAGGCGTCATGATAGGCCACCGTCACGTCGAGGCGGCCCGTGGGCGGCTCGACCCCCAGATTCACGAGAAACTCGGAGACGTCGCGGGTCCGGGCGCCCAACGCGGCGGCGCGGGCGGCGTACCGGTCGTCGTCCGCCAGCAACTCGCCGTACTCGCGCAGCGTGGAGCCGCATCCGGCCGAGTTGGTGACCAGCACGTCGTAATCCGCGCACTCCAGGGCGTCTATAGTAGCCCGCGCTCGCTGCCGGGCACGCTCAAGGCGGCCCGCGTGGGCGTCGAGCGCGCCGCAGCATCCGGCCGAGCGGGGGCACACCACGTCGCACCCGCAACGCGACAGCAGGTCGGCGGTGACGCGGTTCACGTCTGCGAAGAGGACGCTCATCACGCAGCCATCGAGCAGGCAGACGGTACACCGCGCCTTGCCGACCGCGGGAGTGAAGGCGGGTAGGCGGCCACCCGACCTGCCGGTGCCGGACAGCGGCACGGCGGCGTCACCGGATTGCCCTCCCGTGAGCAGTCGGGCGAAGAGGCCCGGCATGGCGGGAGCCTTGCGAAGAATGCCCGCCACCATGGAGAGGCCGGCCAGCGAGGCGCCCAGTCGCCCGCGGTCGGTCAGCGTGTCCAGCAACATCCCACGCGCACCCGTCTCGGCGGCGGGCCGCAAACCCTCCTCATCGATCCGAGCGCGGAAGCCCTCGATGAGAGACCCGTACCGAACGCCCGAGGGGCACGCCGCCTCGCAGGCGCGGCAGCCCAGGCAGTTGTCCAGATGGGTCAAGGCGGCGGCGTCCATGGCGCGGCCGGCATCGAGCACGTGGCGCATGAGGTAGATGCGGCCGCGGGGAGACTCGGCCTCGTTCGCCGTCAGCTTGAAGGTGGGGCAGGCATCCAGGCAGAAGCCGCAGCGGATACAGCCGGCGGCGATGTCGGCAGGGCTCTTGTGCCTCATATGCGGCCTGCGAAGCGTCCGGGCCCGAAGGCGCCGGCGGGATCCAGCGCTCCCTTCACGGCGCGCATGAGTGGCAGTTGGGCGGCGGGCAACCGCCAGGCGTCGCGGGTCGGTCGCTCGCTCTGCGGCAAGCGCAGCCGGCGAAGGTGGCGGCATCCGGCCGCGAAGAGGCGGCCTTCCGTCTCGTCCAACGGCTCGGACAGCGTTACCTCCGCCTCCACGATACCGGCGGCCACATGGACGGCGGCCCGGCGCAGACAGGGCTCCACGGCGCGGCAGAGCCCCTCGAGAGCCGTGGACACGGTCGCGGCGCGAAGCCATGCGACGCCGGACTCGGGGATGACAGGCGGGATCGGGTGAGCAGTGGTGGTCGCCGCCGTCTGCAGTCCGCAGCCGGCCGCGACGCGCCGGGCCTGCTCCAGTTGCCAGACCACCGTCTCGCCGCTGCCGCTGAACTCCACTGTCAAGGCGGGTTCGGCGTCGAGCGTGACCACCAGCCCGGTAGGCAGCAGCCGGGCCAGGTGCAGCGCCACCCCGGCCGCCAGGGCGTCCGACAGGCTGGGCGCAGCCAGTACGAGCGTCGACCGCACGGGTGGCAAGGGCCGCGCACGGAGCGTCAGCTCGGTGATGAGGCCCAATGTGCCGTGGGAGCCGCAGAAGAGCTTGCCGACGTCGTAGCCCGCCACGTTCTTCACGGTGCAGCCGCCAAACCGGACCTCAGCGCCGTTCGATAGCACGGCGCGGAAACCGAGAAGCTGGTCGCGCGGCAGGCCATAGGCGCATTGCCAACGCCCCTGGGCGTTAGCCGCCACCAGACCTCCCACCGTCTCCATCGGCCCCGACTCCAAGCCCAGGGCGGCGAACTGCCCGGCATCGGCAAGGACAGCCTGGAGGGCCTCGGCGGTCACGCCCGGCTCAACCACCACGGTCATGTCGTCCGGCGAGTACGCGAGCACGCGGTCCATGCCGGCCATATCGACGGCGATCCACTCGACGCCGCGCATCAGGTTGGCTTCGGCGAGGCGGGTCCCGGCGCCCACGGGCACGATGGCGAGCCCGTGGCGCAGCGCCCGGGCCACCTCGGCCGCGGCCTCAGCGCGTGATGCGGGAGCGAGCACCTCCGCCGGAGGCCTGTCGGCCACGCAGGGCCAGAGGATCGACATATCGGGCGAACGGGACGCGCTCATTCCGAAGCCGCCTCGGCCAAGGGCTCGGGGATGATCTTGCCCGGGTTGCAGAGGCCCGCGGGGTCGAAGGCCGACTTCACGCTGCGCATGGCGGCGAGGTCGGCATCGGAGAACATGAGCGGCATGGCGTCGCGCTTCTCCACTCCCACGCCGTGTTCGCCGGTGATGGCGCCGCCCACCTCCACGCAGAGCCGCAGAATCTCCTCGTTGGCAGCCAGGACGCGGTGTAACTCGTCCGCGTCGCGCTCATCGAAGATCACACAGGGGTGGAGGTTGCCGTCGCCCGCGTGGAAGATGTTGCAGAGGCGCACGGAATGGCTCTCGGCGATGCCGCGAATCCGGGCCAGGACCTCGGGCAGACGGCTACGCGGGATCACGCCGTCCTGCGTCACCTTGTTCGGCGCCACGCGGCCCAGAACGCCCACGCCCTGCTTGCGCGCGAACCAGAGCCGCGCGCGCTC
>JAPLCQ010000127.1 GCA_026392115.1 Armatimonadota bacterium
GGTACCACCCGTTCCCATTCCGAACACGGTAGTTAAGACCGCCAGCGCCGACAATACTTGGGGCACAAGCCCCTGGGAAGATAGGACGCCGCCAGGATATACTCTCAAACGGCCCCGCCCATAATGGCGGGGCCGTTTGCATTGGTGGCTCCGCACGGTGTACCATGCCGCTGTCGCCATCCCGCGCATCGTCCTCACCAGAGGCGGATACATGATCCATATGCTCCGCATGCTGGCCGCGTTCTACCGGACCAGCATCCAGACCGATATCGAGTACCGCGCCGACTTCTTCACACGCATCGTCGCGAGCGTACTCTCCATGTTTACCACGATCGGCGCGCTTGCGGTGGCCTACAACTACACGTCGAACGTGCGCGGGTGGTCGTTCAGCCAGGCGTTGGTGCTGATCGCGGTCTACTATCTCATGGACGGGCTCGTGGAGACCTTCATCGGCCCCAACATGCGGCAGGTGATGTCGCAGGTTCGCGAGGGCACCCTGGATTTCGTCCTCGTGAAGCCTGTCAACGCGCAGTTCATGGCTACTATGCGGACCCTCAATATCTGGCGCGCCGCGAACGTCCTCATCGGCCTCGGGCTCTGCGGCTACTCGACGCACCGTCTCGCCATCCAGGTCGGCCCGCAGGAGGCGGGGCACTTCGCCGCGGCCATCGTCGCGGCCGTAGCGATCGTCTACTCCCTCTGGCTGGTGCTGGTGACGCTGACCTTCTGGTTCGTCCGCATCGACAACCTTGAGCAGGTGATGTGGCAGGCGTTCGAGGCCGGGCGCTACCCGATTGAGATCTACCCGCTGTGGTTGCGCGGAGCCTTGACGTATGTCATACCAATCGTGTTCATTATCGGCGTGCCGGCCGAGGCGCTGGCGGGGCGGGCCGGGCTTGCCGCCGTCTTGGTGGCGCTGACCGTGGCCGCCGCGTCAGTCGTTGGCAGCAGCTTGTTCTGGCGTTTCGGCCTCCGGTTCTACAGCGGGGCCTCGTCATAGGACGGACTGTAGCCATTGGAGGAGTGCGTCGAGATGGGTGAGGCCGGGCAGACGGTCGAGGCGGCGGACGCGGCGGTCCCCGGCATGGGGCGTGCCCGCGGAGGTCGTCGCCTGGTCCTGAGCGGATTGGCCATGCTGGCCCTGGTGCTAGCGGGCGTCATGGGGTACGTCGCTTGGACGCGCCGCCCGCCCGCCGCCTTGGAGTTCGAAGCGTGGGAGCCGAGCACGGCGCAGATCGTGGCCGCCGTGGAGAGCCTCGGCGAGGCAGCTACGGATGCCGAGCGGAGCGATGTCTTTGAGCGCCTCTTCACGAGCCGGTTCCGGAAGCACGTGATGGCGGTTCGCCTGAAGCGGCGGTCGGCGCGGGAAGTGGACCTGCTCTGCGCGGCCGCCGTCCCCAAGTCCGATATGGCCCGCATGGCATTCCTGGCCTATGCCGACGGCTACGTCGTGCTGGGCTACCCGCTACGGGTGCACATCTACGAGACGTATATCCTGGCCCCCAGGCGCCGCGTCGGAATTCTGGAGCCGGTAGAGGCGGGGGGCAGGCCAACGGTCCGGTTCGACCTGTATGGGCTGGCCGAAGGGGGGTGGCGGGAGCGCCTCCAACGTGATGGAGTGATCCCGCCCGACAAGGAGGCGCCGTCGCCTGCCGCCATGGATGCGGCGCCGGGCGCCTCCGGCCTCAGCCGATCTGCTGGATCGCCGGCGGCTCGTCCCAGCCGATAAGGCACATGTTCGACGCTGCGGTATGGTGCTTGTTGAAGGCGATGAAGTGGACGATGTCGCCGTAGACGCTGATCTCGGCGTTCTCGTAGTACGTTCCGCGGTTATGCCCCGGCTCGGTCACGCTGATGGTCCCGCGGCCCTGGATCACGATCATTGGCGCTCCTCCACGTTCTGACTCGGCCGGCGTGCTGTGCCGAACCGGGGCAATTATACCGGAGGAAATAGGCCACCGGGGGGCGAATCTCCTCGGCGGACGGGCCTGGAGGCATCGCCCGCCCACGGAGAGCACGCCATGAAACTGACCCGCTATGCCGGCAACCCCATCCTCTCGCCCAACCCGGCCAACAGCTGGGAGGCGCTGGTCACCACCAATCCCGGCGCTTGGCTCGATCCCGACACCGGCAAGGTCACCATGCTCTACCGCGCGGCCGGAGCCGACGTGGAGCATCGTATCTACTTGGGCCTCGCTGAGAGCGACGACGGCTGCACCTTCCGCCGTGTGTCCGACGCGCCGGCTTTCTCGCCCAGCGTGGACGGCTTCGACGCCGGTTGCGTCGAGGACCCGCGCATGGTCAAGTTCGGCGACTGGTTCTACGTCACCTACGCATCGCGCCCCTTCCCGCCCGGCCAGTACTGGGAGACGGGCTCGAAGCTCGGTCGCATCGCCGCGCCGGCCGAGTGGCCCTGGGCCCTGCGCGAGAACGCCACCGCCACCGGCCTGGCGATCACGAAGGACTTCCGCACCTGGCTCCGGGCCGGCCGGATGACCAACCCCACGGTGGACGACCGCGATGTCATCCTCTTCCCGGAGAAGATCAGCGGCCGCTTCGCCATGCTCCACCGTCCCATGGACTGGGTTGGCCCGAAGTACGGCACCGAGTACCCGGCCATGTGGATCTCCTTCTCCGAGGACATGCTGGACTGGCGCGACAGCCGCATGCTGGCTACCGCCGCGCTGCCGTGGGAGAACAAGAAGATCGGCGGCAACACTCCACCCATGCGCACCGAGGCGGGCTGGCTAACGCTCTACCACGCCGTCGGCGCCGACCACCGCTACAGGCTGGGCGCCATGCTGCTGGACCTCCAGGACCCGTCGCGCATCGTGGCCCGCACTCCGGACTGGCTCCTGCAGCCCGAGGAGCGCTACGAGCTTGAGGGCTACTACCCCGGCGTCTGCTTCCCGTGCGGCAAGGTGGCCATCGGCGACGTGCTGCACGTCTACTACGGCGCGGCGGACAAGTACGTGGGGTTGGCGACCTGCTCGTTGAGCGGCTTGCTGGACTACATGCTCAGCTAACCCGCAGTCTGGCGCGCCGCTGCGTCCTTGCCGCGGCGCGCCCGGCTGTTCCTCAGGCCTGGCCTACCTGCCGGACGTTGACGAAGCGCCCGGTCTCGGCGCTCTCCTTGGCCGCCAGGCAGGTGTAAGCGCTCTGGATGCCCGTCTCGATGGGCGTCCGGCTCTTTCGCGTGCCGGCCACCACACCCAGGAAGTCACGGATCAGCTGCGTGTCGCCGCCCATGTGGCTGCCAACATCCCCTGCCTTGATCTCGTCGCTGAATGGCTTGTGGTGCCGCACGCGCTTCAGCACGTTGGTGTACCAGTCAAAGGAGACCGTGCCGTCGTACCCGCTGACGATGGCGCCGCGCGCTCCCGCATCCCGCCGCGTGTAGAAGACCTGCGTGTAGGCCCCGTGCGCACCGCTTTCGAACTCCAACAGGGCGCTCGAGGAGTCCTCGTTCATCCCCGTTTCCGGCGTACCGATGTCCTCGCCGAAAACGCACGGATGGTCGCCCGTCACGCCCCCGGAGCCGTTGTTGGCGCGGTTGCCGGGGCTCTCCAGGCAGGCGAACGCCTCATCGCACTCCGAGCAGACCAACCCGGCGCGCTTGTTGCCGCCGAAGATCTTGCCGAAGGTGCCCATGGCCGCCGCCCGCGTGATCTTCATGCCCATCAGGTACATGAGGTAGTCGAAGTCGTGCGTGGCCTTCTGGAGGAAGAGCCCCTGTGTGACGGGGTGGATCCGGTAGAACTGGTCGAAGTAGCAGGTCCCGTAGGGCACGTAGTTGTGCGCCAGCACGTGGTCGGGGCGGCCCACGGCGCCCTCCTCAATGAGCTCCCGCGCCATGACGCAGAGCGGCGAGACCCTCAGCGGGAAGCTCACCACCACCGGGCACCGCGCGTTCTCGAAGGCGGCCTCGAGGGCCAGGGCCTGCTCCATGCTGTTGGCCACCGGCTTCTCGAGGAAGATCGGCAGGTCGTACTTCGCAGCCTGGATGGCGTAGGGTCCGTGCGTGTCGCACCGCGTGCCGATGGCCAGCGCGTCGGGCTTGGCCTCGCGGACCAGCTCGTCCACGGAAGTGTAGAAGACCGCCTCGTTGCGGTCCGGCTCCGGGATGCGCGACCGGGCGCCGGCCTCGTCGTGGTCCAGCACGCCCACGACCTTCAGCGTCGGGTCCTGCTTACGCATCTCCTCGTTGATCATCCAGCCCACCCGGCCGCCGTGGCCGATCACGCCCAGTCGCACCATTCGGTCGTCTCCCTCTGCTTGCGCCCGCGCTCCGGCGCTGGGCCACTCGCGCGGATATTCGCCGCGGCGGCCCCGCACTCCTGTTCGGGTCGGCGCAACTACCGGCGGCAGGTTAGCATGACGATGCCGTCGAACCTATGCCATGCGCCGCTGTGGACACCGGCGCCCCCGGAGGATCGCCCATGCCGCGTCTGTATTTGTTCGCCGTCCTGGCCGCCTGTGCCTGCCTCGCAACCGCCGCCTCGGCCGCCGACAAGCCCGGCAACCCGAACACCGACTGGTTCTCGCGCGCCGGCTACGGCGTCTTCGTTCACTACCTTGCCGGCTTGCAGAACAGCGCCGAGTCGCCCAACAGCCTGGGCAAGCAGACCTCCTGGGACGCCTGCGTCCGCGAGTTCAACGTGGAGGCGTTCGCAGACCAGATGCGCGAGTGCGGCGCGGGTTACGTTATCTTCACAGTGATGCAGGTCAACCGCTTCATGATCGCCCCGAACGCCACATATGACCGCCTCACGGGCTACAAGCCGGGGGAGGCGTGCGCCAGGCGCGACCTGATCGAGGAGCTATACCAGGCGCTGCAGAAGCGCGGCGTCCCCCTGATGCTCTACTACACCGGCGACGGCCCCCGCGGCGACGCCAAGGCCGCGGCAGGCATGAAGTGCCCGCCCGACGGCCATGTGACCGAGGAGTTCGTGCGCAACTGGGCAGCAGTGGCCCGCGAGTACGGCGAGCGGTACAAGGGCAAGGTAACCGGTTACTGGTGCGACGGCTGCTACCCCTTCATCGGCTACGACGACAAGAAGCTGGGCATCCTGGCGCAGGGGCTTCGCGCCGGCAACCCCAAACGCATCATCTCCATGAACAACGGCGTCAACCCCAAGGTGATCTCCTACACCCGCCATGAGGACTTCACGACCGGTGAGATGAACACGTTCACCGACGTGCCGCTCTCGCGCTGGATCGACGGCGAGCAGTGGCATCTCCTCTCGTTCCTGGGCGGCTGGTGGGGCGGGCCCGGTCTGCAGTTGAGCCGGCGGCAGCTCATCGACTACGTCCACACGGTCAACGCCGTCGGCGGCGTCGTCTCCATCGACGTGATGCTCTACCGCGACGGCCTCATCGAGCGGTCGCAGTTGATGACCCTCAAGGGCCTCCGTGCCGGGCTGAAGGCCAAGCTGGGCGAGGGCGACGCCTGGAAGCGCGGCAAGGCCGTGCCCCCGCGCAACAAGGCCTGGCACAGGATGGCCGCGCTCCTGAGCCTGGATGGCTCGCGCCGCCTGATCCCAAGCGTGGGCGAGAACGAGCACGGCGCCCGGCTGGGTGTCGACGGCGACCCGAACACCTCGGCCGTGGGCGGCGGCGAGTACCCCTGGACCTACGAGGTCGACCTCGCCTCGGTGGGCCCGCTTCGGCGCGTGGTGGTGACCTTCACGCAGCGCGGCTACGCGGTGGCCGGCGACATCAAGGTCTCGGCCGACGGAGCGCGATGGGAGACGGTCCACTCCTGGGAGGAGGCCACGGGCGGCAAGATCGACCTGAGCCTGCCGGGCAACCCCGTTCGGTTCATCCGCGTCTGCGGACGGAAGCCCGACGGTCCCGACCAGCCGGGCATCCAGATGGCGATTTCGGAACTCGAGGCCTACGAGTAGCGCAGGAGGAGGCGAACCATGCCGACGTTGAGCCGTCGTGAGCTGGCCGGGGGAGCCGCCGCCGTGGCCGCGCAGCCCGCGCTGATGGCGGGCGGGCAAGCCGCCCCAGCCGCTCCGCGCATGCCGGTCTGGATGATGCCTCCGCCCTGGACCGGCAACGGCCAGTGCCTCCGCGAGCTGATCAACCGGCCCGACGAGTGGAGGCGGACCCGCGCGGCGATCGACGGTATGGGCTACTGGCCGTGGCTCCTCAACGTCCACTTCAGCGACGCCGAGATCCGCACCTTCTTCTCGCGCATGGCCGAGTGGAAGCTCCCCTGCAACATGGAGGTGCCGGTCCTGAAGAAGGAGGTCCCCACGGCGCGGGAGTCCTTCGCCCAGCTCGAGGGCTTCACCAAGCGCTTCCGGCCGCTGGGCTGGAAGGTGGAGGCCTTCTCCTTCGATGAGCCCGCCTACGCCTCGCGTCACATCCTCGGCTACACGCCGCAGCGCTGCTCCGAGGAGACGGCGGCCTACATCGGCACGCTCCGCGTCGTTGAGCCGATGGCATCGGTCTGCGCCATCGAGCCCTACCCGGCACTGACCGTGGACGAGCTTCGCGGCTTCGTCGACAACCTCCAGACACGGTGCGCCGCCACCGGGGTGAAGGGCATCGACACGCTCCGGCTCGACGTCGACTGGGCCGGCATGGGCAGCCACCTGAGCGGCCTGTGGAAGGAGGTCCGCGCCGTCGAGGAGCACTGCCGGGCGGCCGGCGTGAAGTTCAGCCTCATCTGCTGGGCCTCCGACTACCCCTACCTGGCCGAGCAGGGCATGACCCACGGCATGACCTGGTACACCGGCGTCATGCATACCGCACAGGCCTACGCGCTGGCCGGCGGCCGGCCGGACCACTACATGGTCGAGAGCTGGGTTCACTGCCCCGAGCACGCCGTGCCGGAGGAGAGCCTGGAGAGCTTCAGCCGCTCCGTGCTGGACCTGGCCGCGCTGGTCCGAGCCCGCAAGCCCGCCAAGCCCGCCGCCGCGCCCGCCCCCGCCCCCGTAGTGGTCGCTCCCGACTACGCCGCCGAGGCCGCGCGCCTGACGGACCTGATGCACCGTACCTTCTGGCGCCCCACCGCCCGGCAGTACGCCGCCCCCGTGCGCAGCGCCGAGACGGTCGATAGCGAGGGCGTCCGCAACAACGCATATGTGCTCTGGCCCGCACTGGTGGCCCTCAGCGCCCTGACCGCCGGCGAGAAGGCCCAGCCGGGTCGCTACGCCCGCACCATCGCCGAGGTTTACGACGGCCTGGAGGCCTACTACGACCCCGCTGCCCACGCCTACAACGCCTGGCTCACCTTCCCCGGCAACCGCGACCGCTACTACGACGACAACGCCTGGGCCGTCGTCACCCTCGTCGAGGCCTACGATGCGACCCGCCAGGCGCGCTACCGGGACCGCGCGACGGAGATCATGCGGCGCTTCATGCCCCAGGGATGGAGCGAGCGCAAGCCCGGCGGCATGACCTGGGGCGTCGATCCCACCAAGGCGGGCACCGGCGACAGGGGCGCCTGCTCCACCTCCGGTGCGGCGCTGGCGGCTCTGGCGCTGGGCCGCGTGGGCATCGACAAGGAGGCCAACATCGCCTTCGCGGGCAAGGCCGTCGACTGGGTTCTGCAGACCCTGAAGGACAGCGACGGCCTCATCCGCGACGGCCTGGGCGCGCCGGACTGGCACATGAACGCCACCAAGTGGACCTACAACACCGGCGTGCCCATCCAGGTCTGCGTCGAACTCCACGCGCTCACGGGCGATGCCGAGCGTCTGAAGCAGGCCCAGGCCCTGGCCGAGGCCGTCATGGACCTGAGCAAGCGCCTCTACGACGGGCTGGTGCAGGACCCCGCCCGGCGGCACTGGTACGATGCCTCCTTCTTCGTCCACTATCTCATCGACGGCCTGCTGGCCCTCCACAAGTCCGGCGGCGACGCCCGCATCCTGGCCGAGGTCCGCCGCAACGCGGACTACGCCGTCGTCCGCCTGCGCGACCCCGCTGACGGTCTCTACTGGCGCAACTGGCGCCTCTGGATGATCGGGCGGCCACAGTACGAAGACTGGACCCGCATGACGGGCCAGACACACCGCCTGGAGGCCGACGAGTCGGAGCGCTCCAAGGAGAAGGACCAGATGTCCAAGCCCGTCGACCAGCGCCCGCTCGTCAAGACGCTCCTCGCCAACGCGGCCATCGCCCGCATGATGTGGAGCCTGGCGGCGGCCAAGTGAGGGCGCGGCGCTGCCCGCCTTTGCCTGTCGTGCCGAACGGAGTGAGGCACCCCGACACCTGCGCTGCAGTAGCGCGATCTCGCCGACGCGTCCAACACGCGAATCTCGGCGCGTGCCTTCCGGATTCGACCGCGCTATGCGAGGTACAGTAGGACCGCGTTTGAACCCGCACGTGCGTTGTTCCCGTCTACTGATGGTAGGAGGATGCGTAATGCTGCCAATCTGTCCCCGCCGTCTCACGCGGCCTGCCGGAGCCCCGATGCTCGCCGCCGCCCTGGCGTTGCTCGCCGTGGCCTGCTTCACCCGTCCCGCCGGGGCCCAGACTGAACTGCGTCAGGTTGCTACGGAGCTGGCCACCAAGCTCTGCGCCGAACCGGACGTGCAGAAGCTGAAGGGCGAACGGCTGATGATCGCCGAGTTCGAAAACATCAACGGCAAGGGCGATGCTGTACCGCGCATCTTGCAGGAGATGCTGACCACCGCCTTCGTCAAGGCCAAGGTCCTCCGCGTGGTTGAGCGCGCCCAGATGGACAAGGCGCTGAAGGAGCTGCGGCTGAGCCTCAGCGACCTGGTGGACCCGGAGAACCGGAAGAAACTGGGCAAGATTCTGGGAGCCACGCACATCCTTGTGGGCAGCGTCTCCGAGGGGGCTAGGGCCGTCAGCATCGACGCCCGCATCGTCGCCGTCGAGACCGGCGAAAGCATCGCCGCCCAAGATGCCAGCGTCGCCACTGCAGCCACCGAGGGGACCGGCACGACCACGAAGCCTCCGGTTGGCGGCGCAGAGACCGGCAAGACGCCTGAGACCGACCCCAAGCAGGGCATCGACCTGAACGCCAAGGGCAACCCCACCTCTGCCGGCGAGTGGGTCGGTAAGAAGCCCGACATGGGCCTGCTGGGCGGCACGGATATCCGGATCGCGTGGCGGGAGAAGCTGCCGCAAGATGGTTCGATCTCATTCGCTTCCGGCGATCTGGTGGGCGACAAGACGCAACGGCTGGCTGTGGTTGAGGGGCCAGCTGATAGCAGGCGCCAGCGGCTAGCAGTGTACTCGTGGGACACGCGGCGCTGGAAGTACAAGGGGGAGATTGGCACAGCGGCTTGCTTTGTACGTGTGTCACTCGACCCGGGAACGGTGCCCGTGCCGACGTTGGTTACCCGGTATGGCGCTTGGTCGTGGTCGGGCACGGCGTACATACAGGCTGGTCAGCCGCGCTGGAACAAACAATTCCAGGACTGTGCGTCATTAGATGCTATCTATAAGTATCATGACAAGATATATGTAATTGACTACTCTAGCAATTGTTGCATAGTTGGTATTCTTAGTGAAGCAAGAGTAAAGCTCGTTGCATCTACTGGCTTCGGGTGTGGCGCCATAGCCGACTTTGACGGCGACGGTAACGTTGAATCTTGCGCGTACGTGGAGCCGCCCAGTGCGAGTGACAGGAGGACAGGTTCTAGGCTGGGGGTATGGGGCCTCCAGGCGGAGGATGGCCCGCTGAAGGCGCAGACCGAGGGCTCTTTCGGCTTCTTGCTCACGGCCTGGGCGGCGCCCGGAGCGAAGCTCCCATTCGTCGCGGCACGTCGAAACCACTTCGCCAGTGACGACGCCGACGCCGAGTTGCCCACCACCAGCACGCTGCACCTGATCCAGTTCGACGGGGAGTCCTACCCCGAAGTCTGGAAGAGCGCGCCGCTCGATGGGGCCATTCTGGATATGAAGGTATGCGACCCCAAGGGCGAGGGCGAGCCGGGCCTGGTGGTGCTGACCCAGACCAAGAAGGGCGCCTTCCTAACCAAGTTCGTGATGGCGAAGTAGCGATGCGCACGGTTCGGTGCAATGCTGAGGTCCTTGGTGTCGGGTTGGAGGGTCCATCCATGGTGTTCTCCGCTTGCGTAGGTCGACTCGTTAGGCACGACCTTCGACGGAGGGCTCGTGTCGCCGCCCTGGCGTTGCTCGCCTTGGCCTGTGTCACCCGTCCCGCCGTGGCCCAGACAGAACTGCGTCAGGTTGCCACGGAGTTGGCCACCAAGCTCTGCGCCGAGCCGGACGTGCAGAAGCTGAAGGGCGAGCGGCTGATGATCGCCGAGTTCGAAAACATCAACGGCAAGGGCGATGCTGTGCCGCGCATCTTGCAGGAGATGCTGACCACCGCCTTCGTCAAAGCGAAGGTCCTCCGCGTGGTCGAGCGCGCGCAGATGGAGAAGGCGCTGAAGGAGCTGCGACTGAGCCTCAGCGACCTGGTGGACCCGGAGAACCGGAAGAAGCTGGGCAAGATTCTGGGAGCCACGCACATCCTTGTGGGTAGCGTCTCTGAGGGAGCCAGGGCGGTCAGCATCGACGCCCGCATCGTCGCCGTCGAGACCGGCGAAAGCATCGCCGCCCAAGATGCCAGCGTCGCCACCGCTGCCACCGAGGGAACCGGCACGGCATCGAACCCGCCTGTCGGTGGCTCGGTGAGTGGCAAGCCTGAGACTGACCCCAAGCAGGGCATCGACCTGAACGCCAAGGGCAACCCAACCTCTGCCGGCGAGTGGATCGGTAAGAAGCCCGACATGGGCCTGCTGGGCGGCACCGACATCCGGATCGCATGGCGCGAGAAGCTGCCCCGCGACGCCGCAACCTCGTTCGCGGCTGGTGATCTGGTGGGAGACAAGACGCAACGGCTCGTTGTGATTGAGGCTCTGGTAGATAGCAGCGACCGGCTAGCGGTGTACTCATGGGACTCCCGGCGCTGGAAGTACAAGGGGCAGGTTGGTGGGGATGGTTACTTCGGATGTGTGTCAACTGATCTGGGTACTAAGCCGTATCCGACGGTGGTTGCCTCGCAACGGGCATGGGCTTGGTCTGGTACAGCCTACGTTGAGGCACCGTGGCGACGGTGGTCACCAAGTCTGAGCTATGGTGGGGTCCGATATATTAGCTCTGTATATACATGTTCATATGAATCGTATATGATTATGTATTGGAACTACCGAGGCGTAGACTATGTACCCACGTGCTTAGCGTTCAGGCTGGGCGATGCGGAGCCAGAGAGCATTCCCTGGCTGAGCGACGAGTCCGGTGCTATCGCCGATTTTGACGGTGACGGCAAGGCCGACGCTTGTGCAGGCGCAGAGCGACTCACGCTTGGCGCGCAATCGACCCTAAGGAGAGAGGCGCGACTTGGGTTCTGGGACCTGTCGGCAAGTCGCCCCACCTACAGGGGGTTTACGGAGGGCTCCTATGGTGCCTTGGTCACGGCTTGGCGTCCGTCGAACGCGAAGTACCCGTTCGTAGTGGCGCGCCGCGGTCGGTTCGCCGACGGCGCGCGCGATGACGCTTCGCCCACCACCAGCACGCTGCACCTGATCCAGTTCGACGGGGAGTCCTACCCCGAGGTCTGGAAGAGCGCGCCGCTCGATGGGGCCATTCTGGATATGAAGGTATGCGACCCCAAGGGCGAGGGCGAGCCGGGCCTGGTGGTGCTGACCCAGACCAAGAAGGGCGCCTTCCTGACCAAGTTCGTGATGGCGAAGTAGCGATGCGCCCGAACGCGGAACTGCTGCTGCTGGTGCTCGGGGGTGCGGCGGGGATACTGCAGGCGGCCGACATCACCTGGCGGTTCATCAAGGGCGAGGAGAACGCCTGGCGTGGGCTCTGGTGGCGGCTGCCTGTGCTCCTGCTCTGCTGCGCCGTTGCGTTCTGGTCGATGCGCGGCTGGGCCGGCGCCGCGGACGAGCACTACCGCAAGGCCACGGAGTGCTTCGAGGCCAAGGACCGGGCCGGGGCGCTGGCCGAGGCCAACGCCTGCATCGCGATCCAGCCGTCGCATACGGGCGCCATCAAGCTGCAGGGCGCATGCCGGGGCATAGACGGCGACCACGCCGGCGCAGCCGAGGCGTACCGGCGGGCGGTGAAGATTGACCCCGAGGATGCTGAGGCATACCTGGGCCTCGCCACGGCGGCGGAGGCAGCGGGGCTGCGCCAAGAGGCCGTCGGCGCGTTCCGCATGGTGACCCGGCTACCCAAGGCGCAGGTGGCCCAGCGCCGCCTGGCGGAGGAGCGCATGGCCGCGCTGGCCAAGGAGGGTGGAACGTGATCGTCGGCAGATGGAGCCGCGCCCTCGCCGCAGTAGCCCTCGGCGTGGCGGCAGCGCCCGTGACGTGCCAGACACCGACCGAGGCCTACCTCCGTATCGCGGCGCTACGCAACGAACCGGAGGCCATCCAGGTCTCCGTTACACCGACTGCTCGTCAGGGCGGCGGCGCGCGCCGGCGGGCCAAGGCCACCGCACCCACGCGGCTGGCCGCGCACAAGGCCGCCGCCCATGCGGCCTGCCTCGGCTCCCTCCGCACCGATCCCGCCATGGCGGCGCTTCCCATGCTGACCGTGCTGGCGGACCTTCTGGTCGCCAACAGGCAGGAGATCGTCAAGGAGGTCGGCGGGCAAACCGGACCCGAGCGAAGCACGGTGGAGGTTCAGATCGACCGTAGTCCGGAACAGATCGAGGCTGATGTGCGGTCGCTGGCACTGTCGAACTTCCGAGCCGTCGTCGACCTGCCCTGCAAGGTGGACGGAGAGCAGCGAGGCGTCTCGGCCACCGAGGAGGCGCTGGTTGCGGCCCTCACCGATCGCGGGTTCAGGGTGTTCGACGCGGCCATCGCCGCCGCCGGCGACGGTGGAGTTGCGGCGGCTGCCCGCGCCGGTCTGCGCAGCCTGGCCAATCTGGTGGTCTGCGGTTCGGTGACAGTCAGTCCGTCGCAGGAGACGGCGGGGATCTACTCCTACCACGCCGATGCCCGGTTGCGCGTCGTCAAGGCCGACACGGCGCAGGTGGTCGGAGCCTACCAGTGGAGTGAGCGCGCATTCGGCCAGGACCGTCGCCAGGCCGCGCGCGAGGCCGAACAGGCGCTTGCCGCAACGGTAGCCGCCAAGTTGCCCGAGGCCCTGCTCGCGAAGCTGGAGGAGTGCCCGGTCAGCGTGGAACTCCAGTCCGCTGACGCCAGTGACCGGGACAAGGCAGAGGCGGCGCTTCGCGCCCTGCCGGGCGTCCGCGCGCTGGAGCGTGTCGTCACAGCCACCGGCGTGCTTTTCCGCATCCGTTCGGTCGAGAAGCCCTCCGTCATCGCCTTCCGCATGGGCCAAGCGCCCGGCTTCAGGCTGATGGAGTACCGGCGATAGGCGGCCACCCGATGCTGTTGCGGGGAGAGGTGATGCCATAGCGAAGCCATGCGCCCCCGCTTCAACTTGCAGAACCCGACAGGTTTCCTACTTTCTCGCCAGCAGGTCCTTCAGGTCAGACGCAAGCCTGTCGGTGAGGTGTGCTGCCAATGCCTCGACTACGGTGGTCTCGCCGCATGTGACCTGCGATTCGGTTGCCACTGAGTGTACGTCAACCATCAACGGGCCTGAGATACGGCCATGCGCCCTCTCTACGGCAGGAAAGTGAATACGGAAGCTGCCAGCGTGCGTATGCGTCTTCACGTCGGGCTCTTCCAGCAAGGGCTGGAGTTCCTCCGGCCAAGTCATCTGTACCTTACGTATGGCCGACTGAAGAAGGCCAAGCGGATCGGATTCTGCCATAGAAGTACCTCCATGTTGTGTTCGACCACCATTTGGTCGTTCAAAGATACTACCCTCAGCGCCCGCTCGTCAAGACGCTCCTCGCCAACGCGGCCATGGCCCGCATGATGTGGAGCCTGGCGGCGGCCAAGTGAGGGCACTGCTCCTGCTCTGCGGCGTGCTGCTGACCGGGACGGCCGGGGCGCAGCCGGTGGGCGATGCGGGCGGCGTGCCGAACGGCGGCTTCGTCCGGCGCGACGGCGCACTCGCCCAAGGGTGGAGCCCCGTGGGAGCGTATGAGGTCCTGCCTGGTGGCGGGCCCGGC
The DNA here is from genome assembly GCA_026392115.1 of Armatimonadota bacterium. GTDB lineage: Bacteria > Armatimonadota > Chthonomonadetes > Chthonomonadales > CAJBBX01 > CAJBBX01. The sequence goes on from JAPLCQ010000127.1 coordinate 14,039, forward strand.
GGCGCGCCTTGTCTGGCTATGCGGAGCGACGGCGTCACTCCCGGCGGCGCGGTGCAGGCGCTGCGCTGGTCGCCCGCACGCTCGGGCGCCTTCGCCGTGACGGCCCGCATGGAGGTCGGCGACGTGGCCGAGGGCGGCGACTGCTGCCTCTGGCTGGATGTGATCCAGGAGGACGGAACGCCGATCTGGGGCATGGTGGGCCTGCCCGACCGCACCAAGCGGGGCTGGCAGACCGTGCGGGCCGAGGTCTGGCCCAGCAAGCCCGTGCGCGAGGTGCAGCTCTTCCTGCTGCTGCGCGGGACCCGCGGCGCGGTCCGGTTCGCCGACGTGCGTCTGGCCGCGGCCCAGCCCTCCATTCGGGAGATGCGCTCGTGGCGCCCCGCCGAAGCCGCGCTGGACGTGACCGCCGAGTTGAGCCACGAGGTTGAGTGGACGCTCGCCGGCTCGCCGTCGGGCGGCGCGGAAGTGGTCAAGTCGGGTCGGTCGACCTCCCCGCGTGCGCGGCTGCCGTGGCCGCAGGGCGCATCCGGCAGCGTCACGCTTCGTGCCGGGCCCACCGTGCGCACGGTGCTTGTGCCTGCCGCGAAGCGGGGCGGGCGGGCCTCAGTCTGGGCGGCGTCGCCCATGGTGCGCGTCTTCGAGGACGACCTGCCGCCGGCGGCCGCCCGCGCCGATTGCGCGATGGAGGCCGCCCGCGGCGAGGCGGAGAGCGTGCAGCTATGCGTCCGCGCCCGCCGCCCGCTGCGGGAACTGCGCATCGACGTGGCCACGCCGCCAGCCGGGCCCGGCGCGGTGACCGCGGAGTGCCGACGCGTCGGCTACGTCTGGGTCGCCCAGTCGCTGCGGCACCCGCTGGCCGCCCGTCGCGAGGCCTGCTGGTGGCCCGACCCGCTGCTGGCGCCCACGCCCGTCAGCCTCGAGGCGGATACGACGCAGCCCTTCTGGCTGACGCTTCGCGTGCCCCGCGACGCCCGGCCGGGCCTGCACGTCGTGAAAGTGGCCGTCCGCGATGCCGAGGGGCTGGTGGGCGAGGCGACGCTGCGGCTCCGCGTCCACAGCGTCGTACTGCCGGTGCGCGGGCGCATGAAGACGGCCTTCGCGCTGATGGACGGCTTCATGAAGAAGCTCTACGGCACGGTCACTCCGACCGTGCGCCGCGCCTACACGGACTACCTGCTGGACCACCGCATCAATCCGGACGACATCAGCCGGACGAGCACCCCCGACCTCGACGAACTGAGCTACGCCCGCGACCGGGGCCTCAACGCGTTCAACATCCTCAATGCCGTGCCTGAGCCGGCACGGCCCGTGACCTGGACCTGCTTCGCCGAACTCAAGGACTACACGCCCGAGTTCAGGGCGACCTTCCTGAAGCGGCTCGACTCCATCGTGCCCGAGCTGGAGCGCCGGGGCCTGCTCGACCTCGCATACGTCTACGGCTTCGATGAGCGGCCGCCGGAGTTCATCACGGTCATAACCGACCTCTTCGGGGCCATCAAGCGGCGCTTCCCGCGCATCAAGACGGTCTCGACCTGCTGGCCGCCCGCCGGGACCGACCCCTTGGCCATGAACATCGACTGCTTCGTGCCGCTCAGCTCCAGCTACGACCCGAAGGTGGCCGCGTCGGCCCGCGCCGGCGGCGGCGAGGTCTGGTGGTACATCTGCATGGGGCCCGGTTACCCCTACGCCAACTGGCTGCTCGACAACCCGCTCATCGAGGCGCGGGTCATCTGGTGGCAGGCTTTCGCCTACGATGTCGAGGGGTTCCTCTACTGGGGCCTGAACATCTGGGAGCGGGCGGGCAACGACCGCCTGATCCCCGACAACGCTCCGCGCCGCATCGACTGGTCCGTCTCGTCAGGCGGCGACTACAGCTGGCTGCAGGGCGACGGGGAACTGATCTACGCCGGCGCCAACGGCCCCATCGGCAGCCTCCGCATGGAAGCCATACGCGACGGGCTGGAGGACTTCTAGCTCCTGCGCCTGGCCGCACCGGCCGGCAAGGCGGGACCCGCGCAGGCAACGCGGCCCGTCACCGCCGACCGGAGCCACTACACCCGCGACCCGGCGGTCCTGTCCGCCGCCAGGCGAGCCCTGCTGAAGGCGGCCTCCCATCGTCAGCTTGGTCAATAAGGTCAACAACGTCAAGATCTTGACCCTGCTGACCTTGCTGACGAACGGCTTATGCGTTCATCCCCTCCAAAGCCTGGCGCGTCAGGGCGGCGAAGTCGTCGATCTCGTCGGGCGTCTCGCAACCGACCACCATGGCATCCACCGCGCCGGTGGCCAGCGCGTAGCGCACCGAGGCGAGCCGCTTCTCGGGGGCATTGCGGTACCGGCCCTCGCCGGCCAGCTTCATGCCGATGACGCCCTTGCCCGCCTTGGACAGATCCTTGATGACGGGAACCACCTTCTCCGGGTCCCGGTCGTCCATCGAGTCGCCGAAGGCGTTGATGCGGACGTGGCAGCTGTCCACCCACTTCGAGACCACTGCGGCGCGCATAGCGTCGAGGTTGTGGATCGAGACGCCATGCGCGCGGATGACCTTCTGCCGCTTCAGCTCCTCGAGCCCCTCCATTTGGCGCTCCATCTGGCTCTGCCAATCGCCGGACTGCATGCAGTGCAGGAGGACGAGGTCGATGGTGTCGGTCTTCAACTCCTTGAGGAAGCGCTCCACGAAAACCCGGGGCTCGGGCCGATCGGGCTCCGGGATGCCGCCCTGGTGGTACCAGATCTTGGTTGAGATGGCATAGCTCTTGCGTGGGACGCCCTGCAGCGCTTCGGCCAGGTAGGTGTGCGTTCCATAGATGTCGGCGCAGTCGAAGAGGCGCACGCCCCGCTCGTAGGCGTGCTGCACCAGCTTGTTGAACTTCTCCCGGCCCATGCGGGTGTGGTTTGACTGGCGGTTGAATCCGCTCATCCCCGTCCCGAGGCCGATGAGCGAGACCTTGATGCCGGTCTTGCCCAGCTTGCGCATCTGGAAGGGGTCGGTCGAAGCGGGTGCGGGAGGCTGGGCCAGCGCCTCGAGGCCGCCGGCGGCCAGCAGGCCGGCTCCGGCCAGCGCGCCGGTAACGAACTCGCGTCGGTCAAGGTTCATCGGTCATCCCTCATACTATATGGGTGGCCTCGGCGCTGAAACGGCCGGGGCGGTCGGTGCGTAGATGCTACGGTCGATCCGGGCAAACGCAACAAGGAGGACTCACACATGCGCCGCATTATCGTGGCAGCACTGCTTGCAGTATGGAGCTTACCCGCCGTCGCCGCACCGGGGGATACGCCAAAGGACCCCAAGATTCTTCCCGCCGCGTGGCATGACGTAGGCGCCATGACGTTCAAGCTCGCCAAGGGCGAGTCGTTCAGGCTCGTCTCGGTCGGCAAGATGCAGGGCGAGACGTCCATGAGCATGAACGGGCAGGACATGAGCTTCGGCATGTCCGGCACGACCGTCTCCGGCACCAAGTCCGTCGTCGCGTCCGATACCGACGGCAAGTACAAGCTCGATATGCTCACCGATGAGCTGTCGATGAAGACCGAGATGGAGGTCATGGGGCAGGCCATGCTCATCTCGATCCTGAACGACCAGATCAAGGTGACGCAGGGCGACAACGTGCTCGTCGATACGGTCACAGGCAAGGGCGGCGAGTTGGTAAAGATGTTCAAGGGGCAGGGCGTGGGCTACAACGTCAAGGGCTCCGTCACCATCACCCCGGACGGCAAGATCGTCGGGCAGATGGAAGGCGATCCCGCGTTCCTCAAGGCCCAGGGCGCGACGCCCAGCGCCGGTCCCTTCCTGGTGGTCTTCAGCAAGGACCCGCTGAAGCTGGGCGCCACATGGTCTGTTGAGACCAATCTGAGCGCCATGCAGCAACTGCAGCTCAAGACGCCCACCAAGATCGTCAGTACCATGAAGGTCGAGGGCCTGGCTACGGTCGACGGCGTGGAGTGCATCGATATCTCGCTGAACATCCCCGTTAAGGTGGCGGACGCCAAGGCGCAGATGGAGCAGCAGGGCGTCGAGGTGGCCTTCGACCTGAAGAGCATGTCGGGTGCGACCACGGGCCACGCGTACTACGACCCCAAGGCCGGCAGGTTCGTGTACGCCCTGACCAACTCCGACATCCAGATGGAGGGCCAGGTCGGCCTGCCCGGCGGCATGGGCCAGATGCCCATGAAGATGCACATGAAGGTAAAGGCCGGTGTATTCCGCGTGCCCGTAGCGGCAGCCGCCGCGCCGAAGTAGTCGCGTCCGCGCCGTAGCGCGCCAGGAATGTGAGGCCCCGCCCCGGTTCTGCTCGGGACGGGGCCTCCTTCCATGCGACAGCCGGATCGCGTGCGGCGGGCTGTGGCGCTACTTCGACTGCGGATCGATCTTGATCGCCTTCAGGTGCTGCGCCAGCCACGGCTCGAGTGCCTTGGCTATCCCCAATGTGGCCGCCCGCTGCTCGTGGGGCGTCTTTGGGCCGCCGCTGACCATCGTGAAGAGCCCGGAGATGAAGACCGTGCCCAGCGCCTTGAGGGTGTCCTCCTTGGCCGTGCTATCCATCTTCAAGTCCTTCACGTCCAGGGCCACCTCCTGCCGCTTGACGTCGACGATGCGCACGGTCACCGCGCACGTCGACTTGGTCTTCGGCCCGAGGCTGACCCAGACACTGCGCGAGTGCCACGCCGCGCTGCCGGCCATCACCCAATCCACACCCATCTTCTGACCCACGCGCAGCATCTGGGCCGCCGTGGGCATCTGGGGCGACGGCGCGAACTCGGTCTGGTTCGTCTCCTGCCAGGCGGCCACCGTCTTCACATCGGATAGTCGGTCGACCCGAACCTTCACCAGAATGTCGGTCAGGAAGTCCTTGGCCGTCTTGCGGGCGCCGTCCGTTCCATCCACGAGGTGCCACGGGAGCACGGCGATCGTCTCCACGCGCACCGTGCCGTCGCCTTCCGCCTGCGGCGGGCCTGCCTGCATTGCGGTGGCGACCGGTCCAACGGCTACGGCGGCCGCACAGACCGCGCCCAACCAGATACGTCTACAGATCGACATCATCTTCCTCCATCGGTGCTCTTGGTCTGAGCGTCGCGCCGGGCAGGGCTCGGGCCTGCCCAGGCATGGGTAACGGAGGGTGATCAGGATGCCCAACCCCGCGCCCGGCGCAACGCTTCACCGACGGTACTCTCGCGAGCGTCGCCGAACCGGAAAGCCCGGCGCGAAGAATCGCGGAATCCTGAGGAGCCGCGTCGCGAAGTCGGCCGGATGAGCGGCCGGCCCGACTATAGGTGCGCGGCGGCCGCCTCTACATCGGTACAGGGGAGCGAGTAGTCGACTCCCTCCGCCTCCAGCCAAGCCTCCGCCATCGCGCGGTACGACTGGCACTCGTGCAGTCGCCATGCGTCGACGATGTCGGGCCAGGTGTGGACGGAGTCCTTGAAGCGATGGAACGGCGACCGACCGTCCAGCGCTCGGCGCAGTGCCGGGCGGGCGTAGGGCGGGGCCACATCATCTGTGAAGGTTTCGCGGATGCCCAGGGCATCCCGGTTTGAGACGGGCGGTATGGCCAGGTAGCGGTCAGGCTCGGCTTCCACCATGCCCGCCACGTCGTCGTCGGCGCCCATCTCGAGGTTCCGCATCAGGACGGCGCCCGAGTGCAGGTCCAGGTAGTAGGCGACCTCCGGGATGTAGTTGTCGAGAGCTTGGAACAGCGACTCGGCGGAAATCTCGATCATCGCGCCCATCCTCCCCGCGCCGGCCGACGCCCCCGGGCAAACCGGGAGTGCGCCTCGCACTACATCATACGCCCGAATGAGGGCGTGCGTACACCGGACCGGCAAGATCGTGGAGTCGTCAGGCAGGAGTCTGCCGCCGCCGTGCCTAAGCTGTGATACAGACGGGCCGTTCCAGCCCGCAACCCTTGACCACGGAGGCGCGATCGCCATGACGCCCAACCCGCTACTCGGCGTGTTCCTGCATTCGGTCGGCGGACTGGCGGCGGCCAGTTTCTATGTGCCCTACCGCCGTGTGAAGGGGTGGGCCTGGGAGACCTTCTGGCTGGTCGGCGGCGTCTTCAGCTGGCTGATCGCGCCCTGGGTCGTGGCCCTGCTGACCGTGCCGGACGCGGTGGGTGTGCTGCGCGCGGCGCCGGCCTCGGCCATCCGCGGGGCGTTCGTCTTCGGCGTGCTCTGGGGTGTGGGCGGGCTCACCTTCGGCCTCAGCATGCGCTATCTGGGCATCGCCCTGGGGTACGCCATCGCCCTCGGCTTCTGCGCCGCCTTCGGCACCCTCGTTCCGCCCATCGTCGGGGGCAAGCTGCCCGACCTGATGGCCCACTCCTACGGGCACATGGCGCTGGGCGGCGTTGCGATCTGCCTGCTGGGCATCGCCATCAGCGGGGCGGCGGGCCGGTCCCGCGAGCGCGAGACGCCGGTCGATCCCGCAGACGCCGGCAAGTCGGAGTTCAACTTCGGCAAGGGGGTGATGGTCGCCATCTTCTCCGGCATCCTCAGCGCCAGCATGTCCTACGCCATCAATGCGGGCAAGCCCATCGCCGAGATCGCCGTGAAGCGCGGCGTGGGCGACCTGTGGCAGAACACCCCAAGCTTCATCGTCATCTTGGCCGGCGGCTTTCTCACCAACGCCGTCTGGTGCGCCTACCTCTCGGGCCGCAACAAGAGCTACACCGACTTCGCAAAGCCGGACATCCCTGCGGGCCTCAACGTAGTGCTCTGCGCCCTGGCCGGCGTCACCTGGTACCTCCAGTTCATGTTCTACGGCATGGGCACCACCCAGATGGGCAAGCTCGACTTCGCCAGCTGGACACTGCACATGGCATTCATCATCATCTTCAGCACGCTCTGGGGCATCGCCCTGAAGGAGTGGAAGGGGAGCAGCGTCCGCACCAAGTCGCTGGTGGCGGCGGGGTTGGCCGTGCTGGTGCTCTCCACGGTGGTGGTGGGCCACAGCAGCAACATGCAGGCCGCCTACGAAAAGGAGCGCGCCGCGAAGGTCTCAAGCCACGTGACGGCCGGAGAGTGACCGTCGGAGAGGAGCCGCACATGCCCACGATACCCGATACCATGCGCGCCGTTCGCTGCTACGGTCCCGGCGACTACCGGCTGGAGACACTGCCGGTACCCGATCCGGGCGCCGACGAGATCCTCGTCCGGGTGGAGGCCTGCGGCGTCTGCGCGTCTGACGGCAAGTGCTTCGGCGGCGCTCCGCTCTTCTGGGGCGACGCCACACGACCGCAGTTCGTGCAGCCTCCCGTGACGCCCGGCCATGAGCTGATCGGTCGCGTGGTCGCCCTGGGGCCCGGCGCCGAGGCTCAGGGCCTCAAGGTGGGCGATCGGGCCATCTCCGAGCAGATCGTGCCCTGCTGGAAGTGCCGCTACTGCCGCAGGGCGAACTACCACCTCTGCGTGGAGGCCGACGTCTACGGCTTCCGGCGGCGCGTGCAGGGCGCCATGGCGGACTACATGATCTTCCCGGCGGGCTCCCTGAACCACAAGGCGCCCGAGGAGCTCCCGCGCGACCAGGCCGCCCTCATCGAGCCGCTGGCCTGCTCCCTCCGCGCCGTGGAGCGCTCCCAGATGCAACTGGGCGACGTGGTCGTGGTGGCCGGAGCCGGCACGCTGGGGCTGGGCATGGTCGCCTTCGCGCGGCTTCGGAACCCGGGGCTGCTCATCTCCATCGACCGCCTGGCTCCGCGCCTGGAGCTGGCCCGCTCGCTCGGCGCGGACCTGGCCATCGACCCGGGCGCCGAGAACGCCGTCCAGCGTGTGCTGGACCTTACGGAGGGCTACGGCTGCGATGTCTACATCGAGGCCACGGGCCACCCCGACGCCGTGAACCAGGGCCTGGCCATGATCCGCAAGGGCGGCAACTTCGTGGAGTTCTCCGTGATGCCGCGCGAGACGACGTGCGACTGGACCCTCATCGGCGACGCCAAGGAGATCAACGTCTACGGCGCGCATCTGGGCCCACACCTCTATCCTACCGTTATCGACTACCTGGCGCGGGGCCTCGTGAAGGTCGACGGCATCGTCACCGACGCCTTGCCGCTGGAGGACTTCGCCGAGGGCTTTGACCGCGTCCACCGCGGGCAGGGCATCAAGACGCTGCTCGTGCCGTAGCCCCGAGCGATCCAAGGAGTCACCCATGAAGGCCATCGTGCTGATGTTCGATTCGCTGAACCGGAGGATGCTCTCGCCTTACGGCTGCGACTGGACGCATACTCCCAACTTCGCACGCCTGGCCCGCCGCGCGGCGACGTTCGACAACTCGTACGTCTGTTCCATGCCCTGCATGCCGGCCCGGCGCGAGCTCCATACCGCCCGGCCCAACTTCCTGCACCGTGCCTGGGGCCCGCTGGAGCCGTGGGACGACTCTGTGCCCGCCATGCTGCAGTCCGCCGGTGTCCGCACGCATCTCGCCAGTGACCACTACCACTACTGGGAGGATGGCGGTGCCACCTACCACACCCGCTACGGCTCCTGGGAGTTCTTCCGCGGGCAAGAGGGCGACCCATGGAAGGGGCAGGTGGCGGACCCCGAGATGCCCCGCAATGCCCTGGGCCGCCACCAGAGCATGGAGTACCACTCGCGGCAGGACATGGTGAACCGGGGCTTCATGCGGCGGGAGGCCGACCACCCGCAAGCCCGCACCTTCGCCGCCGGGCTCGACTTCATCCGCCGCAACGCCGACCAGGACAACTGGATGCTGCAGATCGAGACCTTCGATCCGCACGAGCCCTTCTTCTCGGATCGGCGCTACAAGGACATCTATCCCTACGACCACGACGCCATGCACTTCGACTGGCCCTTCTACCGCTTCGTTGACGAGACGCCGGAGCAGGTCCAGCACATACGCTACGAGTACGCCGCCCTCCTGTCGCAGTGCGACGCCTACCTGGGCGACCTGCTCGACATGATGGATGAGAAGAACCTCTGGGACGACACGATGCTCATCGTTCTCACCGACCACGGGTTCATGCTCGGCGAGCACAACTGCTGGGCCAAGGTTTGGCAGCCCTTCTATCAGGAGATCGCCCACACGCCCTTCTTCGTCTGGGACCCGCGGCGCCGCGCGGCGGGCGAGCGTCGTGCGGCTCTGGTGCAGCCCGCGCTGGACACGGGTCCCACGCTCCTCCGCTACTTCGGGCTCGAGCCGACCGGTGATATGCTGGGTTGCGACTTGGCCCAGACGATCGCCGCCGATACTCCCGTGCGGGATGCGGCGATCTTCGGCATGCACGGCGCGCAGGTCAATGTCACCGACGGCCGGTACGTCTACATGCGGGCCCCGGCCACGTCCGACGGCGGGCCGCTCTACAACTACACGCACATGCCCACGGCCATGCGGGGCTTCATCGCGCTGGAGCAGCTTCGGCAGGCGGAGATGTCGCCGGCCTTCACCTTCACCAAGGGATGCCCCACCATGCGCATTCCGGCGCGCTTCTGGATCACGCCGACCGCCGACTGCATGCGCAACGCGCTCTACGACCTGGAGGCCGATCCCGGGCAGCAGGCGCTGGTCACGGAACCGGCCACCGAGGCGCGAATGGTCGACCACATGCAGCGGCTGATGCTGGAGTGCGGAGCCCCGGGCGAGCAGTTCCTGAGGTTCGGGTTGGCGTAGGCTACCCGGCGCCGTACTCGATGCTCGCCTCGGTGACCGCCGCAAGGTTCTCCAGAGGAGTGCCGGGGCAGACGTTGGCGCCGTCGCCCAGCAGCAGGCCGCCCACGGGCGCCAGGGCCTCCAGGCATCGCAGTGCGGCGGCCTTCACCTGGTTCGGGTCGCCGTCCTTCATCAGCATGGGGTCCAGGTTGCCCCAGAGGTAGGCGCGCCCGCCCAGTTCGCGGGCCACCAGCGCCGGATCAACCCGGTAGCCGAAGAGGTTCAAGCTGCTGATGCGCAGATCGTCGCGCAACGAGGCCAGGAGGTGCTTGCTGTCGCCGCACATGTGCATGCCCCGCCCGTCCGGCAGCCCGGCCCCGAAGCGGTCGAAGAGGGCGGCGTCGTACGGCACGCAGAACTCGCGGAACATGGCGGCCGACATCACCTGGGCGGCATCCTCGGCGAGGCCGTAGCCTCCTCGCGGGCGGGGGTCCAACTCGCGGAAGCGCTCCTCGGCGGCCATCATGCCGCGGGTGATCGTGTCGAGCAGCTTGTGGCAGGTCTCGGGCCGCTCGGCCTGCCAGTAGTAGAGCTCCTCGCCGGCCAGGTCCACGGCCACCATGTGCGGCCCCTCGCCGCCTATGCCTGCCGGGGCGATCTCGACGCGCCCCTCCTGTCCGCCGATGGTGACGCGGGTCTCCTTGGCCAGCTCCGCAAAGACGGCGCGCCACTCGTGCGCCTTGCCCCAGAGGCCCGACATGGCGTCCGGCATGGCGAGGGCCTCGGCCGCTTCGGGGGTCTTCAGCGTCGGGATCGCCCGCGGCGTCTCGTCGGAGCCCCAACCGATCTCCGCCCCGAACGCGCTGGCGTTGGTGACGTTGTCGAAGTAGGGCGCGATGGTGACCACCGGTGAGCACCAGACGTCCTCGGGCACCCGCTCCATGCGGTACTTGGCGAACTGGAGAAGCCAGTGGTACTGCGTCTCGGCGTCGCGGAACAACTCGGAATACGGCATCCCGAGGAGCGGCGCGAAGTAGCGCGGCACGACGCAGAAGCCCACGGGCACTCGATCGGCGATGCGGAACGCGCCACGCGCCTCCAGCCGCCGCCGGTTCTGCTCGAAGCGCTCCGTCGGGTAGTCGATCGACAGCGTGTGGCGCATGGCTGGTTCCGCCCCTTCCGGTTGTGTCGGGCTCTACGCCCCCTGGTAGTGGACGTGCTTCTCCGAGAGGCGGAGCGCCAGCAGCGTGAGGCCGAGGATGATGACGAACATGATCCATCCCATGGCGCAGGCGTAGCCCATCTTGTGGTACACGAACGCGTTGTCGAACAGGTACATGGTGTAGAAGTAGGTGCTGCGCGCCGGCGCCCCGCCGGGGAACATCACGTAGGGCTCGGCGAAGACCTGGAGCGCCCCGATGATGCCCATGATGCCGTTGAAGAGGATCACCGGCGAGAGCATCGGAAGGGTCACGTGCCGCGTCCGCGCCCACCAACGCGCCCCGTCCAGCTCGGCCGCCTCGTACATCTCCTGCGGCACGTCCTGCAGGCCCGCCAGGTAGATCACCATGGCGTTGCCGGCGCCCCAGAGGGCCATGAGGATCAGTGCGGGCTTGCTCCAGTTCACGTCGCTGAGCCAGTTGGGGCCCTTCACGCCCACGGTGGCCAGCACCGTGTTCAGGACGCCGTGCTCGCCGTTGAAGACCCAGAGCCATAGCACGGCCAGGGGGATCGTCGGTACCAGGGAGGGTAGGAAGAAGACCGTGCGGTAGACCGCCATGCCCCGCACCTTGGTGTTGAGGAGCAGCGCCAGCCCGATGGCCACCACCATGCCGAACGGGATGGCCAGGGCGGCGTAGAAGCCCGTGTTGGCCAGACTCTTCCAGAAGACGTCGTCGGCCATGAGCCCCGTATAGTTCATGGCGCCGATCCAGACGGGCGCCCGCAGCACGGAGTAGTCGCAGAGGCTGTAGTAGGCCGCCATGGCGAGCGGGTAGACCTCGAAGAGGAGGAAGCCCACGATCCAGGGCGACACGAAGAGGAGCGCCGTCAGCCGCTCGGAGCGTGCGGCCGCGCTCAGGCGTCGTCGCGCGGGTTGGCTCATTGCTGTTCCCCTCGGGCGCGCTGAACGGCCAGGAGTCGGTCCAGCTTCGGCTGCATCCTCGCCTGCACCTTGTCCAGCGCGGCCTGCGGAGTGGCCTTCAGGAGCGCCACTTCATCGAATGCGTTGCTCATCTCGGCGTTGTACTCGGGCCAGAGCGGCGTTCTGGCAGCCACCAGGGCGTTCTTGCTCCAGGCCAAGTCGGTAAAGAGCTTGATGTAGGGGTTCGGGTGCGTCTTCCAGAAGCGTTGGCTCACCTTGCGGAGGGGCGACTGTTTGCGGTGGCCCATGCAGAGCAACTCCATGCCCTCCTGCGACTGCACATAGGCGATGAACTCGAACGCCTCGTCGGGGTGCTTGGCGCCTCGCGGGATCACCAAGACGTCCTCGCTGGTGTAGGTAGTGTTCGCCATGTCCGGCCGGTCGGCGGGATGCGGGAACGGCGCGGCCGCCCACTCCAGCTTCGGCGCAAACATGGTGATGAAGTTGTGCATCCAGACGCCCTGCAGCTCCATGGCCACCTTCTCGGACAGGAAGGCGTTCTGCGGCGACGAGAAGTTGCCGAAGCCGCTGCGGAAGGTCTGAAGGTCGTCGGCCCCGTACTTCTTGGAGTAGGACCGAATCCACTCGTAGCCGCGCACCATCTCCGGGCTGTTCGCCGTGATCCTGGCCTTCCCGTCCCAGAACTTGCCGCCGAAGACGCAGCCCCAGCCCCAGTTCCACCATCCCGGCTCGGCGGGCATGAAGCCGGCGCGGACCAGCTTGCCGTCCTTGCCGCGTAGGAAGAGCTTGTCAGAGATGACGTCCATCTCCTCGATGGTGGCGGGCGGCTTGTTCGGGTCCAGCCCCGCGTCTCGGAGCATCCGCTTGTTGTAGTGGAGGGCCGTGGTCTCGGGCGTGCTGCAGAGCCCGTAGACGTGGCCCTTGTACAGGCCGTTGTCCCAGTAGACCGGGATGTAGTCATCGGCCTTGATCCCGTACTTCCGGCAGTAGTCGTCCAGCGGGATGACCGCGTTGTCCTCGGCATACTGCGGGATGTTGGGGCCGTAGAGGCCGGCCACGTCGGGCGGGTTGCCGCCGGCAGTGGCCATGAGGGTCTTGTCCTCGATCCCGCTCACGGTCAGCAGCTTCACACGGATGCGCTTTTGCTTGCCGTTGAAGGTGTCGACGACGGCGCGCATGGCGTCGCCCTCGAAGCTCGTCCACTTTTCCCAGTAGGTGACCTCCACCGGTCCGGCGCTGACCGAAACGGCGGTGATCTTCTCACTCCACCAGACGGCGCCGGCTATCAGCAGAACGGCCGCCACCGATAGGATGCGTCTCAGCATGCTAGGCCCTCATGGCTCCAAGCGAATACGTAATCGTTGCGATGCCCTACTCGGCGGGCTGAGCCGAGCCGCACGCCTTGCACTTCGTGGCCGCGGCGGGGATCGTCTCCAGGCAGTCGGGGCACGTTTTCGTGGCGGGAGGCGCCGGCGCGGGCTCGGGCCGAAGCAGCGCCTTGGTGACGACGAAGACCACGAACGCGATGATGACGAAATCGACCAGCGTCCCCAGGAAGTGCCCGTACTTGAGGATGATGGTCGTCTCTTTGCCGTCCAGCAGCTTCCTGCCGAGGATGAGGCCGCCCTCTTTCCAGTCCCCGGACGGGAGCAGGAGGGCGATAATGGGCATCAGCAGGTCCTCGACGACCGAGGTCACCACTTTGCCTGTGGCCCCTCCGATGATGACGCCCACTGCCAGCGCCAGGGCGTTGGACTTGGTGAGGAAGCCCTTGAACTCCTTCAGCATGGCGCAACCCTCCGTGGCGGCCGGCTACGAGCCCTGTTGCCCTGCCGTACACCCGCTGCGAAGAGAGTATAGCCAATGGCGCGCCGTAGCGCACCCTCGGCAAGCGCGAACCGGCGGACGGGCGCCCCGTCAGTCCTTGGGTTCGGCAGGCGGGATGGCCCTGCGCCGGGGCCTGCGGGCGGGTAGCCGGCGCAGAACGCGGCCCGTGACGGCGCGGGCGTTGGACCCGGCCTCG